>NZ_FYDN01000018.1:0-135982 GCF_900187485.1 Pseudomonas sp. Irchel s3a12 | reverse complement strand
CTGGAGTAGACATCGTATCGCCCGAATCGACTTGAACTTGCAGATCGTTACGGCAGGTAAGAAGATCTAAAACCGTCCACCATGTCTCCGAACATGTGTCCACCATGTCTCCGGTACATACACTCCCGGAGGGAGAGGGGACCGACCGAGGTGTCTTGCGTCTTACATCGACCTGAAAGGTCTTTGTCGATTATGGATTCACCGATGCACGCTCAATTCAGTGTCTTACCTCGAACATCCCCTCACTGCAGCCCTCTCCCGGAGGGAGAGGGAGCCGACCGAGGCGTCTTGCGAGTTACATCGACCTGAAAGATTTTTGTCGATTATGGATTCGGTACAGCACGTTCAAGTCGGTGTAGATCTTTAATATCCCCCAATCAATTCCCTCTCCCCCCGGGAGAGGGCTAGGGTGAGGGGCTTTTGACTTCCATCCAAACCCACACAAACCCTCCGGCCACAGGTAAACTCCCGCGCACTTTCCCAAGGAGTTCACATGAGTTACTACCAGCCGGGCATTCTCGCCACCCCTGTTCCTGCGCAAGCGCGTCACCTGTTTTTCGCCCTTGAGTCGGTTGAAGCCCTGCCGCAGGCGCTCGACAGCCTGCTCAATCAGGTGGACGGCAAGTCGGCGGTGGTCGGTTTTGGTGAATCCCTGGCTAAGGCGCTCAACATGCAGATTGACGGCCTGCGCAGCTTCCCGGCGCTGACCGGCGTTGGCGTCGAGAACCCGTCAACCCAGCACGCGCTGTGGGTGTGGCTGCACGGCGTCGACCGTGGTGAACTGCTCAACCGCTGCAACGCTCTCGAAGCCGCACTGGCACCAGCCCTGCGTCTGGTCGAGATGCAGGAAGCCTTCCGCCACAAGGACGGCCACGACCTGACCGGCTATGAAGACGGCACCGAAAACCCCCACGACGAAGCCGCCATCGCTGCCGCCCTGCAAAGCGCAGGCACCGACGGCATGGTCGGTGGCAGCTTCGCCGCGATCCAGCAGTGGCAGCATGACCTCAAGGGTTTCCACAAGCTTTCGGCCGACGACAAAGACAACATCATGGGCCGTCGCCTCAGTGACAACGAAGAGATCGACGACGCGCCAGTCTCCGCCCACGTCAAACGCACCGCACAGGAAAGCTTTGCCCCGGAAGCCTTTGTCGTGCGCCGCTCGATGCCGTGGATCGAAGGTGATCGCGCCGGTCTGATGTTCCTCGCTTTCGGCTTCTCGCTGGATGCCTTCGAAGCGCAACTGCGCCGTATGAGCGGCCTGGAAGACGGCATCACCGATGGTCTGTATCGCATCAGCCGGCCGATCACTGGCGGCTATTACTGGTGCCCGCCGCTGAAGGACGGTCACCTCGATCTGCGCGCGTTGCGCATTGGCTAAAGGAATAGAAATGAACGTGGTGCGTTGGGGCATGATCGGTTGTGGCAGCGTCGCCGAGCGCAAGAGCGGGCCGGCCTTCTACAAGGCGCCCGGTTCGGCGTTGGTGGCGGTGATGGGCCGACGCCTTGAGGCCGTGACTGACTATGCCGCGCGCCACGGCATCGAGCGGGTTTACACCGACGTCGATGCGCTGATCAACGATCCCGAGGTGGACGCGGTGTACATTGCCACACCGCCCGACAGCCACCACGCCTACAGCCTGAAAGTCGCTGCGGCCGGCAAACATTGCTGTGTGGAAAAGCCCATGGCGCTGAATGCCGGGCAAAGCCGCGAAATGCAACGGGCATTTGACGAGTCTGGTTTGCACTTGTTCGTTTCCTACTACCGCCGTTCGTTGCCGCGCTTTGCACAGGTGCGGCAATGGTTGGAGGAGGGGCGCATCGGTGACGTGCGGCATCTGAGCTGGACGCTGACCAAGGCGCCTTCGCCGGCGGATCTGGACGGTCGCAGCAATTGGCGCACAGATCCGGCGGTGGCCGGTGGCGGTTACTTTGCCGATCTGGCCAGTCATGGCTTTGATCTGTTTCAGTATCTGCTCGGTGACATTGTTGACGTCGCCGGATTCACCGCGCATCAGGCAGGGTTATATGCAGCGGAAGATGCCGTCAGCGCCAGTTGGCGTTTCGCCTCCGGGGCACTGGGCATGGGTTGCTGGAGCTTTGTGGCGGATCGGCGTGAGGATCGGGTCGAGATCATTGGCAGTCTCGGGCGGATCATTTTTTCGGTGTTTGATGAGCATCCCGTGCAGTTGCATGCCGATGAACACCTCAGCCTGGAAATCCCCCATCACGAGCACATCCAGTGGCATCACGTGCTCGGAATGAATGCGCATATTCGTGGAGATTCCAAACATCCCGCCGTCGCCGAACAAGCCCTCAAAACCGACTGGGTCATGGACCAGATCCTCAAACGCCACTGACCTCCAGTCTTACACCATCCCCTGTGGGAGCTGGCTTGCCAGCGATAGCGGTGGTTCAGATAGCCAATCAGTTGGCTGACAGAACGCCATCGCTGGCAAGCCAGCTCCCACAGGGAATCGCGTGTGTCATGCATCTAAGGTTATGCCCAAACAATATTTCTCACCTTGTCATAACATCTCTATGATCACGTCATAACTCGTTATAACAAGTGATCCCGTGATGACCGATAACGTTCTCTCCCTAAGCAGTGTCCCGCTGCACACCCAACTGCGCGACGTCCTCCGTGCGCGGATCCTCGACGGTGAATACCCGCAAGACAGCCAGATGCCCTCCGAAAGCGAACTCGGTGCGCTGTTCAAAGTCAGCCGCATCACCGTGCGCCAGGCGCTGGGCGATCTGCAGAAAGAAGGGTTGATCTTCAAGATCCACGGCAAAGGCACCTTCGTCGCCAAACCGAAAACCTTTCAGAACGTCAGCAGCCTGCAAGGCCTCGCCGAGTCGATGACCGGCCGTGGCTATGAGGTGATCAACCGCCTGCGCAGCTTCAAATTCATCCCGGCCGACAAGCGCGTCGCCGAGCGTTTGCAAGTCGCTGAGGGCGAGATCGTCGCGCAGATCAAACGTGTACGGCTGATCAATCGTGAGCCGATCTCGCTGGAAATCACCTACCTGCCCAAAGCCGTCGGCGAGCGGCTGGAGAAGGCCGATCTGGTCACCCGCGACATCTTCCTGATCCTTGAAAACGACTGCGGCATCGCCCTCGGCCATGCCGATCTGGCCATCGACGCAGTGCTGGCTGACAGCGATCTGACCCAGGCGCTGAACGTCGAGGCCGGCTCGCCGATCATGCGTATCGAGCGTCTGACCCACGACGCGCAAGGCCAACCGCTGGACTTCGAACACCTTTACTACCGTGGCGATGCGTTCCAGTACCGCCTGCGGATCGACCGGCAAAAAGGGGAGCAGGCATGACCCGCAACGTGCTCGAACAGGAATACGACATTGTCGTCATTGGCGGTGGCACTGCCGGCCCGATGGCCGCGATCAAGGCCAAGGAAAAGAACCGCGACTTGCGCGTGTTGCTGGTCGACAAGGCCAACGTCAAACGCAGCGGCGCGATCAGCATGGGCATGGACGGCCTGAACAACGCGATCATTCCCGGCCACTCGACACCGGAGCAGTACACCAAGGAAATCACCATCGCCAACGACGGCATCGTCAATCAGGCCGCCGTTTACGCCTACGCCACCCACAGTTTCGAAACCATCGAGCAACTCGACCGTTGGGGCGTGAAGTTCGAGAAAGATGAAACCGGCGATTACGCGGTGAAAAAGGTCCACCACATGGGCGCCTACGTGCTGCCGATGCCGGAAGGGCACGACATCAAAAAAGTCCTCTATCGGCAGTTGAAACGTGCGCGGGTGAGCATCACCAATCGTCTCGTCTGCACGCGGTTGCTGACTGACGAGGAGGGCACAGTCAACGGTGTGATGGGCTTCGATTGCCGCACGGCCGATTTCCATGTGATCAAGGCCAAGGCAGTAATTCTCGCTTGTGGCGCTGCCGGGCGACTCGGTCTGCCTTCGTCGGGCTACCTGATGGGCACCTACGAGAACCCGACCAACGCCGGCGACGGCTATGCGATGGCCTATCACGCCGGCGCCGAACTGGCCAACCTCGAGTGCTTTCAGATCAACCCGCTGATCAAGGATTACAACGGTCCGGCCTGCGCCTACGTGACCGGTCCGCTGGGTGGCTACACCGCCAACAACAAGGGTGAACGCTTCATAGAGTGCGACTACTGGAGCGGGCAGATGATGTGGGAATTCCACCAGGAACTGGAGAGCGGCAACGGCCCGGTGTTTCTCAAACTCGATCACCTGGCAGAAGAAACCATCCAGACCATCGAGGAAATCCTCCACAGCAATGAGCGCCCGAGTCGTGGTCAATTCCACGCCAATCGCGGCACCGATTACCGCACGCAAATGGTCGAAATGCACATCTCCGAAATCGGTTTTTGCAGCGGTCACTCTGCCTCCGGGGTGTGGGTGAACGAACGCGCCGAGACCTCGGTGAAAGGCTTGTATTCGGCCGGTGACATGGCCGCTGTGCCGCACAATTACATGCTCGGCGCCTTCACCTACGGCTGGTTTGCCGGGCATAACGCCGCAGACTTTGTCGCCGGCCGCGAGTTTTCTGCGCTGGATGCCGCGCAAATCGAAAAGGAAAAGGCCCGGGTCTACGCACCGCTGGATCGCGAACACGGTCTGCCGCCGGCGCAGGTCGAGTACAAGCTGCGGCGTTTCGTTAACGACTACCTGCAACCGCCGAAAGTGACCAAGAAGATGCAGATCGGCCTGCAACGCTTCAGCGACATCGAGCGCGATCTCGAGCAGATGAAGGCTAACAACGCCCACGAACTGATGCGCGCGATGGAAACCAGCGTGATCCGCGACTGCGCCGAAATGGCCGCGCGCGCCTCGTTGTTCCGCGCCGAAAGCCGCTGGGGTCTGTACCACTATCGCGTTGATCATCCGCAGCGCAACGACAGCGAATGGTTCTGCCATTGCCACCTGAAGAAGGGCAATGACGGCCAGATGATCAGTTTCAAGAAAGCCGTCGAGCCTTACATCATTCCGCTTGATGCCGAGGAAATGCAGGCTTACGACCGTTTACGGGTCGGCGCATTTGCCGCTTGATGCACTACTGAAAGAGAGTCCGAACCATGGCCTATCAAGCTCAAGAAATCTTCTTCCGCTCCAACGCCCCCGTCACCGTTGATGAGGACAAATGCATTGCCGAAAAGGGCTGCACCGTGTGCGTCGACGTTTGCCCGATGGACTTGCTGGCGATCAACCCGGCGACGCAGAAGGCCTACATGGCGTTCGACGAATGTTGGTACTGCATGCCGTGCGAGAAGGATTGCCCGACGGGTGCCGTCAAGGTCGAGATCCCCTATCTCCTGCGTTGAAACCCGATCCCCTGTAGGAGTGAGCCTGCTCGCGATAGCGGTGTGTCAGTCAGCACATCAACATCTGGAAAACCGCTATCGCGAGCAGGCTCACTCCTACATTTGGAACTGTGACAACCCAAAGCCATCCGGTGAACCCCGGACGCTGGATTCACCGAAAACCCCTCGTTTCCCACCGCGCCCTGATCGCGGCGGAGACGAACTCAAATAAATGATTCGAGGGGAAACACTCATGTTGCGTGCAGCAATCGCCGGTCTGGTACTGGCTTCGTTCACTTTGTCGGCCTCGGCCGAAACCATCCGCATCGCCATCGGCACCCAGGACACCACCATCAATTGCGCCGCTGGCGGTCTGTTGATTCGTGAACTCGGTCTGCTCGACAAATATCTGCCCCACGACGGCGCCTACCAAGACGCGAAGTACGACGTGCAGTGGAAGAACTTCACCAGCGGCGCGCCGCTGACCAACGAGATGGTCGCCGGCAAACTCGACTTCGGCGCCATGGCCGATTTCCCAGGTGCGTTCAACGGTGTTGCGTTCGAAACTGCCGGCAAGCACAGCCTGTTCATCAGCGTACTGTCGGGGAGCATCAAGGGCAGCGGCAACGGCATCGTCGTGCCGAGTGCGTCCGGCGTGCAATCGCTGAGCGAACTCAAGGGCAAGACCATTTCCGTGCCGTTCGCCTCCACCGCCCACGGCATGTTGTTGCGCGCGGTGGCGGAGCAGGGCTGGGATCCGCTCAAGGACGTCAACATCATTGCCCAGCCACCAGAAGTCGCCGGCTCGGCGTTGCAGGCCGGCAAGATCGACGCCCACGCCGATTTCGTGCCGTTCGCCGAGCTGTTTCCGAGCCGGGGCTTCGCCCGCAAGATCTACGACGGCGCCCAGGCCAATGCGCCGACGTTCCATGGTGCGCTGGTGGATCAGGCGTACGCGAAGAAGTACCCGGAAGTCGTCGTCGCCTATTTGCGGGCGAGCATCGAGGCCAATCAACTATTGGCCGCTGAGCCGGAGAAATACAGCGAGTTGATCGCCAAAGTCACCGGCGTCGATGCCGAAGTGAACTACCTGTTCCACGGCCCACTCGGCGTGCAGACCCGCGACTTGAGCTGGAAGCCGGAATATCGTCAGGCGGTTGGTACGGCCATCGATACGTTGAAGTTGCTGAAGAAGGCTGATCGCGGGCTCGATCTGAACAACTTTATTGACGATCAATACATCCGTGCGGCGTTCAAGGCGTCGAACCTGGATTACACCGCGCAGTTGGCCAACTACGCGCAGACGCCGTTGAAGGCTACCGGTAAAGCGATCACTGACTTCAGCCACGTTGCCGAAATCTGGGTGCGCGGTGAGAGCAAGGTGCGGCAGTACGCGTCTGCGGAAGAGGCGTTTACCGCGCTGGCCGCGTTGAAGCAGGCAGGTAAAAACATCCGTGCCGTGTATGCCCAGGCCAGTGACAGCGGGATCAAGTTGCTCGCGGAGCAGGCGTGGTTTGCCAGTGATGCGAAAGGGCGGCTGAGTGCTTTCCTGCTCAAGGGGCAGGCTCAGCAATATGCCTCGGCGCAGGGTGGCAAGGTTTTCGACTTCACTGATGCCACGACCCAAGCAGTTGCTGCTCGCTGATAGAAGATCAAAAGCCCCTCACCCTAGCCCTCTCCCGGAGGGAGAGGGGACTGACCGCGATGTTTGGACTCGCTACGCCGACCTGAAATACCGAGTTGAACGCAGGATTTGAAAAGCACGCAGGTCGGCTCCTTTTCAAGCTGAGCGCAGGTTTTGAAAAGCTCGGAGATCGGCTCCCTTTCCCCCTCGCCCCCCTTGGGGGGAGAGGGCTGGGGTGAGGGGGGGTAAATCTCAGCCACAACACAGCTCCACAACCGGAAACCCGATCAATGAATTCACCCACCCTACGCAGGACATCAAGAGCCGCATCCTTGCTGCTCTGTCTGCTGTTCTGGCAACTCGCCGCCAGCCACCACTGGAACCTCGGCCTCGTCACCTTCGCCAACGTGCCCACCCCCGTGGCCGTGATCGAAGCAGCGCTAGGCCTGGGCGACTCCGGCAAGCTCCTGCAGCACCTGACCGCCAGCCTCAGCCGTGTGTTCGCCGGCTACCTCGCGGCGCTAGTCATCGGCATTGCTCTCGGTCTGGCCATTGGCCGTTCGAAGTGGGCCGAAGACCTGCTGCTGCCACCGCTGGAAGTCCTGCGCCCAATCCCCGCCGTCGCGTGGATCCCCCTGGCGATCCTGATGTTCCCATCCTCCGAACTGTCGATGGTCTTCATCACCTTCACCGGCGCGCTGTTTCCGATTCTGCTCAACACCGTGCACGGCGTCGAAGGCGTCGACCCGCGTCTGATCGCCTCCGCGAAAAGCCTCGGGGCAGGGCGCCGGGCGATCCTGCTGGAAGTGATCCTGCCCGGCGCCGCACCCAGCATCATCACCGGCCTGGCGATCGGCATGGGTACCTCATGGTTCTGTCTGGTCACTGCGGAAATGATCTCCGGTCAGTTCGGCATCGGTTATTACACCTGGGAGTCCTACACGATTCAGAACTACGCCGACATCGTCGTCGGCATGTTGCTGATCGGCGTGCTGGGCATGGGCAGCAGTCTGCTGATCAAACGCCTGGGCGGGTTGTTCACGCCTTGGCATCGACCGCGAGGAAAAGCCTGATGAGCGTGATGCAAACCCCGGAAGGGCGGATCGACATTCGCCAGTTATCCATCGTCCTCGGCGCAGGGCGTGAAGCGTTCGAAGCCGTGCGCGAACTTGATTGCCAGATTGAACCGGGTCAGTTCGTGTGCATTCTTGGTCCGTCCGGTTGCGGCAAATCGACCTTGCTTGGCGCCTTGGCCGGTCACCTCAGCGCTCATGCCGGCAGTCTGAAAGTCGATGGCGCGGCGGTGTCCGGGCCGTCTCCACAGCGCGGCATGGTGTTCCAGCACCACACGCTGTTTCCGTGGCGTACGGTGCGTGACAACGTGGCTTTCGGCCTGAAAATGCGTGGTATCGGCAAGGCTGAGCGCCACCGCGCCGCCGATGAAATCCTCAAACTGGTCGGCCTCGACGGATTTGCCGAACGCTGGCCCGATCAACTCTCCGGCGGCATGCAGCAACGGGTGGAGATCGCCCGCGTGCTGGTCAACCGCCCGCGTCTGCTGTTGATGGACGAGCCGTTCGGCGCGCTGGATGCGCTGACACGTCTGAACATGCAGGAACTACTGCTGGACATCTGGACGCGTATCCGTACCACGGTGGTGTTCGTCACTCACGACATCGACGAGGCACTGTTCCTCGCCGACCGCTTGCTAGTGATGAGCGCGCGACCGGGGCGAATCATCGAAGACTTGCGCCTGGATTTCGCCCGGCCACGCACCAGCGAACTGGTCACCAGCCCCGAATTCTCCCGACTCAAACGCCACTGCCTCGACCTGCTACGCCACGACAACGACCGACCGCTGCCGCGCCTCAACCCGCTCGGCCTGCCTCCCGAAAACCCTTTGCCGCGATTTGCCCTATGACCTCTATTTTTGCTGTGACCGATAACCAGGACATTCTCGATCTGCAACCGCGCCTGACTGCCGAAGACGCCGGTGTGCGACGCATTGCGCTGATTGATCTGGCGGATCTGGAAGAACCGGATGGCTTGCTCTGGCTGGTTGATCGCCTGAGGCAAGATCCCGCCGAAGAGGTTCGCGCTGAAGCCGCACGTTTGCTGGAAGCCTGGGAAGATGAGGGCGTCGTGCAAGCCTTGTGTGAAGCCTTGACCGACACGTCGCCCGCCGTGCAATCGGCCGCCGCGCAGAGCCTGAGCTTGCTCAAAACGGAAGCGGCGGGGCAGGTGATTTTGCCGTGGACCGATCACGCCGACGTCAGTGTGCGTATCGCCGCATTCCGTGCCTTGCGTGAGTTGCGTTTCGCCGCAGCCGCGCCGGCAGCGGTTTCGGCGCTGAACGATGCCGACGCCAGCGTTCGTCGTGAAGCCGTGGGCGTGCTCGGCTGGCTCAAGCAGCTCGACGCATTGCCCGCCCTGGCACGATTGGCCAGCGCTGACCCCGACACCGAAGTACGCCGTGCTGCGACTGGCGCTTTGGGCTTGGCCTCCAGCGCCGAAGTGTTGCCAGGCCTGCGCCAGGCCTTGCGGGATGACGCCTGGCAAGTACGCGAAGAAGCCGCGACGACCTTGGGCAAGGTCGGCCACATTGACGCTGGTTCCGCGCTCGTCGAAGCCTTGAGCGATGATTATTGGCAAGTGCGCCTGCGCGCTACCCGCAGCCTCGGCCGTTTGCGTTTCGCCCCGGCGCTGGACGCCCTGATCGACACCCTCGGCCATCGCATCAGCAACCTGCGCAAGGAAGCCGCGCTGGCCTTGGGCGAACTGCATGATCGCGGCGCCGTGGCCGCGTTGCAGGCTGCGCAGGACGACGGCGACCCGGAGGTGCGCAAAGCCGTGCGCATCGCCTTGAGTCAGTTGCAATGAACCCGCTGTCGATGGCTAATTCGCAAAGCGAAGGCACCTTGCGCTTGAGCTGGCCGGACGCCCGCGAACAACAGCTCTATCACGCCGAACTGCGCCGCCAGTGCCCGTGCTCGCAATGCCGCGCGTTTCGCCTCAAAGGCATGACACCACTGGTGGATGATCGCGTGCGCCTGATCGAACTCAACCCGCAGGGCTACGGCGTGCAAATGATCTTCAGCGATGGCCATCAACGCGGCATCTACCCGTGGGCCTATCTGGCAAACCTCACCTCCTGAGAGCACCATTCCCTGTGGGAGCTGGCTTGCCAGCGATGGCGGCTTGTCAGTCAACACAGATGCCGGATGTGCCGGCCTTATCGCTGGCAAGCCAGCTCCCACAGGGATCTTCAGTGTTTGGTTAATTCGTGGCCGTCATCGCCGGCCGGCAGCCATGAAAAATATCCAGCCCCGGCTGATACACCGACGTCCTCACATCAAACAACCCCAGTACCGAGTGGAACAGGTTGTCATGGCTCAGGTCCGCCTGCCCGGTCTTGCCTTGCAAACAACCGCGATCGATCCCTTCACTGGCGAGCGTGCCATTGCCAAACCACATCACCATCGGCACATGGGTCTGCGCTTGCGGCGCCAGCGCATACGGCGCCGCGTGCAGGTACAGCCCGTTCTCGCCCAGCGATTCGCCGTGATCGGAGACGTAAACCATCGACGTGTCCAGTGAGTCCTGATTGCGCTTGAGCAGTTCGATGACCTTGGCAAGGAAATGGTCGGTGTACAGAATCGTGTTGTCGTACACGTTCACCAGTTCATCGCGGCTGCAACTGCCCAACTGGTTGGTGTGGCAGATCGGTTTGAAGCGCTCCATGTCTTTCGGATACCGCTCGTAGTACTCGGGGCCGTGGCTACCGTCGGCGTGCAGGACGATGATCGCGTGGCCCTTGAGGCTGTCGATGTAGCTTTGCAGGTCTTGCAACAGCGCCTCGTCGAGGCAGTTGTTGCCGTCGCAGAATGGCCCCGGCTGATTCTTCGAAATGTCGCGATGCGGTACGCGCAGGCAGGTGCCTTTGCAGTCGCTGTTGTTGTCGAGCCACAGCACTTGCACGCCGGCACGCTGGAGAATGTCAAGCAGGCCTTCGTAGGTTTTGCCTTTCTTGTCGCTGTAATCCTCACGCGGGAACATCGAGAACATGCACGGCACCGAGACCGCCGTCGACGTGCCGCAGGAATGCACCTGAGTGAAGTTGAGGATGTCGAGTTTGCTCAGTTCGGGATTGGTATCGCGCTCGTAGCCATTCAGCGAGAAGTGATCGGCGCGAGCAGTTTCACCGACCACGAAGACCATCAGCGATTTCTTCTCGCGGCTGGCCGCCTTGGCGCTCATCACCGCGTCTTCGCCGATGGCCTGCACCACGAAATGCTTTTTGATGCCCAGGCGTTGCTTGGTGTACTTGCTGATCGCGTAGATGTAGTTGGTCGGGTTGATGAAGTGGGTGAGTTTGTCTTCTTCGCGGAAGATTGGCGCGTAGGTCGAATAGAACGCGCCCACCGAGGCGGCGATCACCAGCACACAGGCGATGATCACCAGCATCTTGTTGAGCAGACCGCGAAAGAACGGCCGATAACTGACCGGCCAGCGCCAGATCAACGCCGCCGGCAATACACCGAGCAACAGCACGTAAGCCAGCAGCTTGCCGCTGAACAACGCGGTGGCTTCGGCGGGGTTGGTTTCGAAGACGTTCTGCATCATCACCGTGTCGATGGCGATGCCGTATTCATTCATGAAATACGCGGCGCAGGCCGAGAGCAGGGCGACCACGGTGAGCACCGGTTTCAGTGTCCAGCGAAACGACACCAGTGTCAGCAGCAGGGTGATCGCGGCCCACAAAAACAGCGCGAACGAGGCGAAAAACGCCAGTTTGTGCGCGCCTTGCAGGGTGATCAGAGTGCCCAGCGCCTCCCAGGTCGCCAGGTTGTACAACGCCACCAGCGCCAGGGAAAACAGCAGCACCAGCCGGGTAGGCGTGATGGACGGTAAGCGCAGTCCGTTGCCCAAAGCCATGTCAAACATTCCTCTACTTGAATAGAACATCACGCGGTTACGCGTGTAACTGTAGAAGAGCATTAGTAAAAAATTTGTAAACATCCCGTAACAAGTTCGACCCCCATTTCCTGTACGAGCTGCCGAAGGCTGCGATCTTTTGATGTTGTTCTTAACATCAAGATCAAAAGATCGCAGCCTTCGGCAGCTCCTACAGTGGGATTTCGCTGGGTCAGAAAGATTTGCTGACGCTGGCAACGACGGTGGCGGTGCAGACGTCTTTGAAACCCCAGTTGCTCAGACATTGGGTTTGTGGGAGATCGGTGTCGATGTAGCTCAGGCCCAGTACCACGCCGGCGAGGTTATGGGTGAGTTTGACTTCCCACTCGCGATAGCTGTCCTCGGCCTGCCCGGACGCCGAGTACAAATGCGGATCCTTGAAATCCATATTGCCGTAACGCAGCTTCAACCCCGAGTCGTACGGCAGTTCAGTTTCATAACCGATGTAGCTGTACAGCGAACTCTGTTTGCTATCAATTCCCGGCGCATCACTGGAGTAATACGCCGCCAGCTTCACTCCATAAACCCCGAGAATCCCGTAGACCTCGCTCTGGTTGAACTGGCTTTCCTTGGGGTAGGCGTACTTGATGTAGCCCAGATCGAGGCTGACTTCCTCGGTCGCCTGCCACAGCCAGCCGCCGTAGTAATCGACTTCCTGACGGGTTTTCAGGCCGCCGCCGAAATCGACGTTGGAACTCCACGCGCCGAGGTACAGACCGCTGCTGTGCGCGAGAGTCAGGCCGGCCTGCATGGCAGGGTCGTTCTGGGTTTGCGAGATGCCCCGGGTGCGGTAATCACTGGCTAAAGTGAGATCCACCAACAGCGCAAAGTCATCGTTTAAAGGGATCGCAAAGCTGCTCAACGGCAGCAGACTGAAAAAACTCAGGGCGAACAGGGGCAAGGCTTTCATGTGAAGTCCCGATGTTGTGATTGTTATGGGGGCAGGAGGTAAACCTGTAGGAGCTGCCGAAGGCTGCGATCTTTTGATCTTGGTTTTTAAAATCAAAGTCAAAAGATCGCAGCCTTCGGCAGCTCCTACAGGGGGATCAATGTTGTTATTGGGTGGCGGTGTAGACCTGACGGCCGCCGAACCAGGTCTGCAAAACCTGGGTGTCATGCAGGGCCTTGTTGTCGACGCTGAACACATCGCGGTCGAGCACGATAAAGTCAGCCTGCTTGCCCGGCGTCAGCGAGCCGATCTGCTTCTCCAGGCCAATGGTCCGCGCGGCGTTGACGGTGTAGGCGTAGAACATGGTTTCACGGTCCAGACGCTCATCGGCATTGAGCACACCCAACGGTCCGACACGGGTAATCGCCTGGGCCATGGCGTTGAACGGATTCGGTGTCGACACCGGCCAGTCACTCGCGCCGGCGATCGTCGCGCCCTGTTTCAGCAGCGAATGCGCCGGGTACTGATAGCGGAAGGCGAGGGTGCTGACGTAGGGCTTGATCATGTCGGTGGTGTAGTCGTCGGCGCTGGCCCACAGCAGTTGCATCGAGGCGATGACGTTGAGCGGTTTGAAGCGGGCGAACTCTTGCGGGTTGACCATTTGCAGGTGAGTGATCGAGTGGGTCACGCCGCTCTGGCGATCCTTGCGCGCCTGAGCAATGCCGTTCAGCGATTCCCGCACTGCACGGTCGCCGATCGCGTGGATGTGCACCAGCCAGCCGCGCTGGTCGATGGCGCTGACCAGTTCGCCGAAGTGTTGTGGATCGATCAGCAGTTCGCCCTGTTTGTGCGAGTTGCTGTACGGGTCGATCATCGCCGCGCTCTGTGCCGGGAATTCAATCACGCCGTCGGCGAAGATCTTGATCCCGGGCAGGGTCAGGTTGGGAATGCCCTGGAATTGCTGGCGCACCTTGTCCAGCGTATCGAGGTCGGAGGGTAGGCTTTTCGGGTTGGCCACCAACAGCGCCGCGACGTGCACGCTCATGTCGCCGCTTTCCGACAGGGCTTTATAGGCCGGCAGCACGCCGACGGTTTTCTCGGTCGGTTTGAGGGCGAACACCGCTTCACCTGGTGCGGCGTTGGCGGCTGGATCCATCCACGCGGTGATGCCCAGGCTGTTGTTGTAGCGCACCGCTGATTTGGCGGCGTTCAACATGTCGGCAGGGCTTGGCACTGGCATCTTCGAGGCGACCCGGTCCCAACCGGCGTCGACCACAAAGCCGTTCGGCTCACCGTTGGCCAGTTTGCCGATGGTGTCTTTTTCTGCGTCGGGCAGGGTTTTCAGCAGGGCCGCATCAATCCCGGCGCGCTTGAGCATGACGTCGTTGGCCCACGCCGTGTGGTGGTCGCTGCCGATAAACACCACCGGCACATTGGCCCATTCGCCGTTGTTGAAGGTGTTGCCCAAGGCTTCGGCCTGCGCCCAGTAAACCGAACTCATGCCGGCAATGCTCAGCACGTCGCCGTGTTTGGCCTTGCCGTCTGCACGCCAGTCGCGCAGGCGTTTTTGCAGTTCGTCGAGGCTGACGACTTCGTCTTCCATGTTCGCCGAGACCATTTCCAGTCCGCCGAAAATCGCGTGGGAATGGCTGTCGATCAGGCCGGGCATCAGCGCTTTGCCTTTGAGATCGATGACTTGGGTGCCGGATTCGATCAGGGCTTTGATCTGCGCGTCGGTGCCGACCTTCAGCACTTTGCCGTTCTCTACGGCGAGGGCTTGCGCCTTGGGTTGTGCGCGGTCGGCAGTGAAAATCTTACCGTTGAGCAGGATCAGATCAGCAGCGGCCATGGCTTCCATCGAGGCAAAACTTACAGCGACTACCAACAGACTCGGGATGAATCTTTTCATTGAAGATTTCCTTGTTATTGCGTCTGATGGCGAGATTAGTGGCTGATAGCGGTCGACAGAACGCCTCCCTCACGAAAAACGTTTTTGCCTGAATGGAAAAAGCATGGACAAACTGGGTGCATTGAAAATGTTCGTGGTCACTGCGCAGCTCGGCAGTTTCAGCCGCGCCGCCGAGCAGTTGGGCAAGACCCCGTCGGCGCTGACCAAAGCGGTCAATCACCTGGAATCGGAGCTGGGTGCACGCCTGTTTGAGCGCAGCACACGGCGGATTCTGCTTACCGAAATCGGCCGGGTGTACCTGGAAACCGCACGGCTGGTGTTGCAGCGGCTGGACGAGGCCAGCGAGGAAATCGAGCAGTTGCAGCACGGCTTGCGCGGCAACCTGAAAATCACCGCACCACTGGCGTATGGGCGGGCGTTTCTCGATCAGGTGTGTGACGGCTTTCTGCAGCAATATCCGCAGATCAGTCTGCAAGTGGACCTGTGCGATGCCTTCGTCAACCTGCTGGAAAGTGGTTATGACCTGGCGCTGCGTGAAGGCCACGATGACTTGCCGGGGCTGATTGCGCGGGTGGTCGGCAGCAATCGACTGGCCCTGTGCGGCAGTCCGGAGTACCTGGCGCGCAAGGATTTGCCGGTGACTCCGCAAACCCTTGAGCAGCATGAGTGGCTGCTCTATCAGCACCCATTGCTCAGCCGCGAATTCTGGTGGGCCGAGCGCGATGGGCAGCGCTTGAGTCTGGCGCAACCGGCGGCGCCGCGGTTGCGCAGCGACAATTACGACTTGCTGCTGGCCAGTGCTTTGGCCGGGCGCGGTTTGCTGCACACGCCGCTGTGGAGCGCCGCACCGTACATTGCCGACGGGCGACTGGTGCGGGTCATGGCCGATTACGACATCGACCCGGATACCTTCGGCCCGCATATTCTCGCGGTGTACCCGAGCCATCGGCGGGCCACGGCGAAGGTGGTGGCGTTCATCGATTACATCTCGGCATTCCTCATCGAACGTGGCCTGAGCTGACAGCCCATTCCTCCGTAGAAGCAGCCTTCGGCAGCTCCTGCAGGGGCGTTATGCCAGGACGGTCAGCCATGCCGAGAGCAGCAACAACGCCAGTGCCGCATTCATGCGTTTGAACGCCCGTGGCGAACCCATCAACCGTGCGCTGCCCACACCCAGCAATGCCCAGAACGTCATGCACGGCAGCGACA
The DNA here is from genome assembly GCF_900187485.1 of Pseudomonas sp. Irchel s3a12. Lineage (NCBI taxonomy): Bacteria > Pseudomonadati > Pseudomonadota > Gammaproteobacteria > Pseudomonadales > Pseudomonadaceae > Pseudomonas > Pseudomonas sp. Irchel s3a12. Next base: position 120,066 of record NZ_FYDN01000018.1, on the reverse strand, counting down.
CCAGCAAAAACGCCAGTGACAACACCAGCAGCCGCAGAGTCTTGTCACCCCCGCCAACAAACACGCTGACCACTGCCACCGCCATCATCCACACCTTGGGATTGACCAGTTGCAGCATGGCAGCGCCCAGCACGCTGAAACTTTCTTCCTGGGCATCCGCCGGGTTCAGTGATGGCGGCGTGCTGCGAAAGATCTGCCACGCCAGCCAGCTCAACCAGAGCACGCCGCCCCAGGCCATGGCATGCTGCACACGCGGGTAGCGCAGCAACGTTTCGCCGGCACCGAGGCCGACCATCAGTACGATCAGGGCCGCCGCCGCGCAGGCGCCAAAAATGATTGGCAATGTGGCGAGCAGGCCTTGGCGCGAACTGTGGCTCAACACCAGAATATTGGTCGGCCCCGGCGTGATCGAGGCAACGAAAGCAAACAGCAGAAAGGGCAGTAATGACGCCATGATCGGGATTCCCTGAAAATCAACACAGGTATCCATGATCGCCAGACGGCGTGCGTCAGTCTGGAAGGTTTGAGCAGCGTTTGCGGTAATCCGCCGGCGTCAGTTGATAGGCACGCCGGAACCAGCGACCGAGGTGGCTCTGATCGGCAAAACCGAGCACGCTGGCGACTTGCGCCGGCGTTTCACCGCGCGCCAGCAACTGCCGCGCCTTGGCCAGGCGCAACTGGATCAGGTAGGCGTGCGGCGCCAGACCGAAGGCAGACTTGAACGCCCGGCTGAGACGGAAACGGTCCACCCCGCAAACCCGCGCGAGATCATCGAGACCGATATCTTCATAGGTGTGCGCGTGCAGATAATCCCGCGCCAGTTGCGCCACCAACGGCAGGCGCGGATCGAAAACCTGGCGCTTGCGCCAGTCGAGATGACGCGTGAGCGAGCTCAGCAGACCGTCAATGGCGGTCTGCCGGACGATGCGCAGATCGCCGTCATGCAACGCATGGAAAGCGTGATTGATCGCTGTGGCCAGACGCGGGTCCTGACTCAGCGTGTCGGCAAAACCGGGCTGACTGTCGGACGGTGCGTCTTCGAACAGCGCGTGCATTTCACGCTCCAGCCAGTGCGGATCGAGGTAGAGCATCGAATAGGTAAAACCTTCCTCGGTCGGCGCCTGGCCATCGTGGATTTCCCCCGGCTCCAGCAGGAACACATTGCCCGGGGTACTGCGATGGCGTACTCGGCGGCAATTGAATTGCTGCACGCCTTGCTCGGTGACGCCGACGAGGAAGCTGTCATGCCAGTGCGGATCGTAGGCATGCCCCTGAAAATGAGCACGAATCGATTCAATCCCGGTGTCGGCATCCTGGGACAGCTCGATCCAGTTGCGTTTATCCACGAAGGCTCCAGTGTTCGCCATTGAACGGTGCGGCCCCATAAAATACCGCGCAATGCTCATCGACGTTTAGAAGATTTGTGCAGATGAGGGGGCTAGACTCTGCAGGTCACGAGCCCTTTGGCGGCAGGTGGAATGCGATGATTAACCGATGCTCGCGCGGGGTTTTACTCACCTTGATCGCCCTCAGCCTGGCGTTGGCGGCAGGCTGCTCAGGCCGCAAACACTATCCGCCTTCCGGCGTCGGGGACGCCTGCTACGCCAAAGCCTTGCCCTCGGTCGGTGAGGGCGGTCTGGCCTGGGGCTCCAGTTTGAACATGGCCCGGCAGAAGTCGATGAGCAACTGCATCCGCTATGCCGGGCGCTCTGGGGGCACGCCGGATACCTGTCAGGTGGTGTTAGCCAAGTGCCGATAGCTTTCTGTTGACATGGTTGCTTTTGGCAAATATATAGTTGCTTTAAGCAATTAACTGAGCGTTTGCCATGTCCAGCAGCCATCTCCTCGAGCAAGCCGACGTTGTGCGCGGTTTCAACCGCTTCTACACCCATCAGATCGGTGTATTGCAGGAGCATCTGCTGCAAAGCGACTACTCGCTGACCGAGTTACGCATTTTGTATGAGCTGGCGTCGCGCGGTGACCTGACCAGTGCTGAACTGCGCCAGATGCTCGGCCTCGATGCCGGCTACATGAGCCGCATCATCAGCGGTTTCGAAAAGCACGGCTTGATCCAGAAAGTGCCGTCGCCTACGGACGGCCGCGCTGCGCAATTGCACCTCACCGACCTCGGGCGCGAAATTCTGGTCCCGCTGGAAAAGGCCTCCCGCGAACAGATCGTCGCCATGCTCGAGCGATTGCCAGAATCGCAGCAGAAACAACTGATCGGCGCCATGACGCTGATCCAGACACTGCTGCAAGGCAACAAAGACTCAACCTACGTATTACGCGATCCGCAGCCCGGCGACATGGGTACGGTGATGCAACAGCAAACCGCACTGTATACCCGCGAATACGGCTGGAATTCGGAGTTCGAGGCGCTAGTGGCCGAGGTGGTCGCCAAGTACCTGCGCGATTACGACCCCACCTGTGAGCGCTGCTGGATTGCCGAAAAGGACGGCAAGGTCATCGGTTCGGTGTTCATCGTCCGCCAGGACGCGACTACCGCCAAACTGCGCATGCTCTACGTCGACGCCAGCGCGCGGGGTCTGGGCATTGGCAGTCGTCTGGTCGAGGAGTGCCTGCGCTTTGCCCGGCAGATGGGTTACCGGAAAATGACCTTGTGGACGACCAGCAACCTGACGGCTGCACGCAAGATTTATCAGCAGGCCGGGTTTGAGTTGGTGGAGGAAGAAGCGGTTCACAGCTTTGGCAAGGATCTGCTGAGTCAGACGTGGGCGCGGGTGTTGTGAGCTGTTTTTCGTCGTCGGGTGCAGTAAAAAGACAGACGAAAAAAAACCGCCTTTGCGGGGCGGTTCTTTTTGTAAACCCTGGTTTGCGACCGAGGTTTGTTGCTTCACTAGCCGAACTGACGTGTGAGGATAGTATGAGCCTTTGCGCCACCTTGCAACGGTAATAGCTTTTTTTGAACGACTTTTTCCAGGTATTTTTATTTTAATAAGCAGACAGAAATAACGGTTTACAAAGGCAATAAAACTCTCTGCATGAAATCCTTTTATTGAGGTTATGATGCAGGCGCTCGTATGTTGGTTCGGTAGTGAGGTCTGGCTGGAAAACTTAACAGTTTCATTCCCTTTGACACGGTTTTGCACCCGTGCCGGGATGATGGCTCAGAGGGCTTTCAACCGGCCGCCTCACTAGTCGAACTGACGTTCAGGCTGAAAGCAAGCATGATCCGGTAAGCTTGCTGGAGGTTTGGCCCCCAGCCCTGGAGGCCAAAACGTATGAAGCTTTTGCTGCGTACGCTGAGCCTTGTATGGAGATTGTTTAAAGCCTTTCGCTTTTACGAGTTCCTGCGAGACCACTTTGACGACCTGAAGTAAAGGCCGTTGAGGTGGGAAAAGCCCGTTTCAGTTTCGACTGAAACGGGCTTTTTTTGTTTTCTAAAACTGTCATAAGTAGGATTTTTCTGTATCGGGTTTTTTGGCGTGTAGGGCATTTCTTCGGCAAGTGTAGGCGTTGGACAAACCACGCCGTAATCCGCAAGAAGTGTTCGATTATCGAATACCCAAACCTTCGTCCAATTGCCCACCGTGACACTCCGGCGTACTGTGAGTGGTGATGCCTGAAACCCCGTGATCCCAAAATAACGACAACAATGAGCAATGCCCCATGGACAGCCATCTGCTGAGCGATCGCAGCAGCGTGTTTCGTCACGCTGACCCTTATGCCGTCTCCGACTACGTCAATCAGCACGTCGGCCAGCACTTCATCGGTCTGTCCAGAACCACCCACCCGCAAGCCAGCCTCAACCATCGCAAACTCGCCGATCTCGATCTGGCCCGCATCAGCTATGGCGGCAGCGTGCGCGTGACCTCCGTTGCGCTGGAGACCGTTTACCACCTGCAAGTGCTCTTGCAAGGCAATTGCCTGTGGCGCGGGCACAAGCGCGAACAGCATCTGGTGCCGGGCGAGTTGTTGTTGATCAACCCGGATGATCCGGTTGATCTGACGTACTCGGAAGACTGCGAGAAATTCATCCTCAAGGTGCCGGTCAGCGTGCTCGAATCGGTGTGCAACGAGCAGCGTTGGCAGCACCCCTCCAGCGGTATCCGTTTCCTGCGCAATCACTATCAGCTTGATGAACTGGAAGGCTTCACCAACCTGCTCGCGATGATCTGTCAAGAAGCCGAGGCCAGCGATCCGTTGCTTCGGGTGCAGGAGCATTACGCGCAGATCATCGGCAGCAAACTGATTTCGCTGATGAACACCAACGTCAGCCGTGAATGCCTGAGTGCACCGAACATCAGCTTCGAACGCATCGTCGATTACATCGAACGTAACCTGAAACTGGATTTGCCGGCTGAACATTTGGCCGCTCAGGCGAGCATGAGCCCGCGCTCGCTGTACACCTTGTTTGAACGCCAACTGGGCGTTACGCCGATGCAATACATCCGCCAACGCAAGCTTGCGCGCATCCACGCCTGCCTCAGTGACCCAAGCTGCCCGGTGCGCAACCTCACCGAGCTGGCGCTCGACTACGGCTTCCTGCACCTGGGCCGTTTCTCCGAAAGCTATCGCCAGCAGTTCGGTGAACTGCCGTCGAAAACCTTCAAACGCCGCCACTAAAACTCCCCGCTGAAACTTCCCTGAATCACCTGCAGCGCCGTCCTGCACAAAACGGATAGCGATCTGCAGGATTCGGCTATTGCCCCGTGCTACGCCTCCCTAATCTGACCTGGCCTGAACAATAACAATGGAGGCCCCGGCCATGTCCCTGGGAATCGACTACCTCAATGCCATGCTTGAAGAAGACAAGGAGAAGGGCGCCTACCGCTGCAAGCGGGAGATGTTCACCGATCCGCGGCTGTTCGAACTGGAGATGGCGCACATCTTCGAAGGCAACTGGATTTACCTCGCCCACGAAAGCCAGCTCCCCAACAACAACGATTTCCTGACCACGACCATGGGGCGTCAGCCGATCTTCATCGCGCGCAACAAGGACGGTGTGCTCAATGCGTTCCTCAATGCCTGCAGCCATCGCGGCGCCATGTTGTGCAGGCACAAGTCCGGCAACCGCTCCAGCTACACCTGCCCGTTCCACGGCTGGACGTTCAACAACAGTGGCAAACTGCTCAAGGTCAAAGACCCGAGCGAAGCCGGTTATCCCGCAGGCTTCAACTGCGAAGGCTCCCATGATCTGACCAAAGTTGCGCGTTTCGAGTCCTATCGCGGCTTTCTGTTCGGCAGCCTCAATGCCGATGTGAAATCCCTCTCTGAGCATCTGGGCGAATCGGCAAAAATCATCGACATGATCGTCGACCAGTCGCCAGAAGGCCTGGAAGTGCTGCGCGGTTCCAGCTCCTACATCTACGAAGGCAATTGGAAACTCACCGCTGAAAATGGCGCCGACGGTTACCACGTGAGCTCGGTGCACTGGAACTACGCCGCCACCCAGAACCAGCGCCAGCAACGCGAAGCGGGTGAAGCGATCAAGACCATGAGCGCCGGCAGCTGGGCGAAGAAGGGCGGCGGTTTTTACTCCTTCGATCACGGCCATCTGCTGCTCTGGACCCGCTGGGCCAACCCCGAAGACCGTCCCGCCTACGAGCGCCGCGATGAACTCGCCCGTGATTTCGGTCAGGCTCGAGCCGACTGGATGATCGAAAACTCGCGCAACCTGTGCCTGTACCCGAACGTGTATCTGATGGATCAGTTCAGTTCGCAGATCCGCATCGCCCGGCCAATCTCGGTCGACAAGACTGAAATCACCATTTACTGCATCGCCCCCAAAGGCGAGAGCGCCGAGGCCCGTGCCAAACGCATTCGTCAGTACGAAGACTTCTTCAACGTCAGCGGCATGGCCACGCCGGATGATCTGGAAGAGTTCCGCTCGTGCCAGACCGGTTACGGCGCCGGGCGTGGCTGGAACGACATGTCCCGGGGCGCGACCCACTGGGTCGAAGGCGCCGATGCCGCCGCGGAGGAAATCGACTTGAAGCCGCTGCTCTCCGGTATGCGCACCGAAGACGAAGGCCTGTTCGTGCTGCAACACAAGTACTGGCAGGAAACCATGCTCAAAGCCGCTGCCAGCGAATCACAACTGATCCCTGTGGAGGCCGTGTGATGAGCAACCTCTACGACAGCGTGCGCGATTTCCTCTACCGCGAAGCGCGCTATCTCGATGACGGCCAGTGGGATCAATGGCTGGAACTCTACGCCGCCGACGCGACTTTCTGGATGCCGGCCTGGGACGACAACGACACCCTCACCGAAGACCCGCAAAGCGAAATCTCGCTGATCTGGTACGGCAACCGTGGCGGTCTCGAAGACCGCATCTTCCGGATCAAGACCGAACGCTCCAGCGCGACCATTCCCGACACCCGCACCTCACACAACCTGAGCAACATCGAAATCGTCGAGCGCAGCGAAGGGGAATGCCAGGTGCGTTTCAACTGGCACACCTTGAGCTTCCGCTATCAGGTTACCGACAGCTACTTCGGCAGCAGTTTCTACACCCTCGATCTGCGTGACGAACAGCCGCTGATCAAGGCCAAGAAAGTCGTGCTGAAAAACGATTACGTCCGTCAGGTCATCGACATCTACCACATCTAGTCGACACGGCGAGGTGCACCATGAATTTCCAGATTGCGCTTAATTTCGAAGACGGCGTCACTCGTTTCATCGAGGCGGGTGGCCATGAAACCGTCGCCGATGCGGCCTATCGCCAAGGCATCAACATCCCGCTGGACTGCCGCGATGGCGCCTGCGGCACCTGCAAATGTTTCGCCGAGGCCGGGCGTTACGACATGGGCGACAACTTCATCGAAGACGCCTTGAGCGCCGACGAACTCGCACAAGGTTATGTGCTGACCTGCCAGATGCGCGCTGAAAGCGATTGTGTGGTGCGAGTACCGGCAGGCTCGCAGGTGTGCAAGACCGAACAAGCGAACTTCCAGGCATCGATAAGCGCTGTCCGGCAGTTGTCCGAGAGCACCATTGCCTTGTCGGTCAAGGGCGAGGCGCTGAGCAAACTGGCGTTTCTGCCGGGCCAGTACGTCAATCTGCAAGTGCCCGGCAGCGAGCAGACCCGCGCTTATTCCTTCAGCTCATTGCAGAAAAACGGCGAGGTCAGCTTTCTGATTCGTAACGTGCCTGGTGGCTTGATGAGCAGCTTTCTCACCGGGTTGGCCAAGGCCGGCGACAGCATGAACCTGGCCGGGCCGTTGGGCAGTTTCTACCTGCGCGAGATCAAGCGGCCGCTGCTGTTGTTGGCGGGCGGCACCGGCCTGGCACCGTTCACCGCGATGCTGGAAAAGATCGCCGAGCAGGGCTGCGATCATCCCGTGCATTTGATCTACGGCGTGACCAACGATTTCGATCTGGTCGAACTCGATCGTCTCGAAGCCTTCGCCGCCCGCATTCCCGACTTCAGTTTCGGCGCCTGCGTGGCCAACCCGCTGAGTGCGCATCCACTCAAGGGCTACGTCACCCAGCACATTGAACCGCGCCACCTCAATGAAGGCGATGTCGACGTGTACCTCTGCGGCCCGCCGCCGATGGTCGAAGCGGTCAGCCAATACATCCGCGAGCAGGGCATCACCCCGGCGAACTTCTACTACGAAAAGTTCGCTGCTGCGGCTGCCTGAAACCCTTCTTTCGAGGTTGTCATGAACAACAGATTCTCCAACAAGATCGCGCTGGTCACCGGCGCGGCGCAGGGTATCGGCCGCCGCGTCTGCGAACGCCTGCTGAACGAAGGCGCACAAATCGTCGCCGTCGATCGCTCTGAACTGGTTCACGAACTGCAAGCCGAGGGCGTTCTCGCGCTGACCGCCGACCTTGAGCAATACGCCGATTGCGCGCGGGTCATGGCTGAAGCCATCAACACCTTCGGCCGTCTCGACATTTTGATCAATAACGTCGGCGGCACGATCTGGGCCAAGCCGTTCGAGCATTACGAAGTCGAACAGATTGAAGCGGAAGTGCGCCGTTCGCTGTTCCCGACGCTGTGGTGCTGCCACGCAGCGCTGCCGTACATGCTCAAGCAAGGGCGCGGCGCCATCGTCAACGTCTCGTCGATTGCCACCCGCAGCGTCAATCGGGTGCCGTACGGCGCCGCCAAGGGCGGCATCAACGCACTCACAGCATGTCTGGCCTTCGAAAACGCAGAGCGCGGCATTCGCGTCAACGCCACGGCTCCTGGCGGCACCGAAGCGCCGCCCCGGCGCATCCCGCGCAATGCCGCCGAACCGTCAGCGCAAGAGCAGGCCTGGTATCAGGAAATCGTCGCGCAAACCCTCAACAGCAGCCTGATGAAACGCTACGGCAGCCTCGACGAACAGGTCGGCGCGATCCTCTTTCTGGCTTCCGATGACGCCTCGTACATCACCGGCGTGACGTTGCCGGTCGGTGGCGGCGACCTCGGTTGACTACTTTTCAAGGGACATTGAAATGCAGCGAATTCTGATTGAAAACCTGACGACGATCATCGTCGACCTGCCGACCATTCGCCCGCACAAACTGGCGATGCACACGATGCAGAAGCAGACTCTGGTGATTCTGCGACTGCGCTGCAGCGATGGTATTGAAGGCATCGGCGAAGCGACCACCATCGGCGGTGTCGCTTACGGTTATGAAAGCCCGGAAAGCATCAAAGCCAATATCGATGCGCATCTGGCGCCGGCGCTGGTGGGTATGGACGCCAACAACATCAACGCGGCGATGCAGCGGCTCGACAAGATCGCCAAGGGCAATACTTTCGCCAAGTCCGGCATCGAAAGTGCACTGCTCGATGCGCAAGGCAAGCGCCTCGGTCTGCCGGTCAGCGAGTTGCTCGGCGGCCGCGTGCGAGACAGCCTTGAAGTGGCCTGGACCTTGGCCAGCGGCGACACCGCCCGCGACATTGCCGAAGCCGAGCAGATGCTCGAAGCACGTCGCCATCGCATCTTCAAATTGAAAATCGGCGCCAACCCGCTGGAGCAGGATCTCAAGCACGTCGTGGCGATCAAAAAAGCCTTGGGCGAGCGCGCCAGTGTGCGGGTCGACGTCAACCAGTATTGGGATGAATCCCAAGCGATTCGCGGCTGTCAGGTGCTCGGTGACAACGGTATCGACCTGATTGAACAGCCGATTTCGCGGGTCAACCGCTCCGGGCAGATTCGCCTGAATCAGCGCAGCCCGGCGCCGATCATGGCCGACGAATCGATCGAAAGCGTCGAGGATGCTTTCAGCCTCGCCGCCGACGGCGCCGCCAGTGTGTTCGCCCTGAAAATCGCCAAGAACGGTGGTCCGCGTGCCGTGCTCAGAACCGCGCAGATCGCCGAAGCCGCCGGCATTGCGCTGTATGGCGGCACCATGCTCGAAGGCTCCATCGGCACGCTGGCCTCGGCGCACGCCTTCCTCACGCTCAAGCAACTGACCTGGGACACCGAACTGTTCGGCCCGTTGTTGCTGACCGAAGACATCGTCACCGAAACGCCGCAGTACCGCGATTTCCACTTGCACATTCCGCGAACTCCAGGCCTGGGCCTGACGCTGGACGAAGAGCGTCTGGCGCGTTTTCGTCGCCACTGAATCAGGAGAGTGACCATGCTGTTCCACGTAAAAATGACCGTGAAATTGCCCATCGATATGGACCCGTCGCTGGCCACCCGGCTCAAGGCTGACGAAAAGGAGCTGGCGCAACGGCTGCAACGCGAAGGCGTCTGGCGGCACCTGTGGCGCATCGCCGGGCATTACGCCAATTACAGCGTGTTTGATGTGCCGAGCGTCGAGGCCCTGCACGACACGCTGATGCGCTTGCCGTTGTTTCCCTACATGGACATCGAGGTTGACGGCCTCTGTCGGCATCCGTCGTCGATCCATACAGACGATCGCTGATCCATGGTTTCGAATCCATCCCTGAACACTGTGGGAGCTGGCTTGCCAGCGATAGCAATACACCAGCCGCCATCAATGCTGGATGACACACCGCAATCGCTGGCAAGCCAGCTCCCACAGGGAAGGTTGTCTGTCCTGAAGATTCGCGAGAACCACACAACAACAAGATGAGGTAACCACCATGACCGTGAAAATTGCCCACACCGCCGAGTTGCAAGCCTTCTTCAAAGAAGCCGCCGGTTTCGCCAACGACGAGGGTAACTCCCGGCTGAAAACCATCGTCCTGCGCATCTTGCAGGACAGCGCGAAAATCATCGAAGACCTCGACATCAGCGAGGACGAGTTCTGGAAAGCGGTCGACTATCTCAACCGTCTGGGCGCTCGTTCGGAGGCGGGATTACTGGTCGCCGGCCTTGGCATCGAGCACTTCCTCGACCTGTTGCAGGACGCCAAGGATGCACAGATCGGCTTGACCGGCGGCACACCACGCACCATCGAAGGCCCGCTGTACGTTGCCGGCGCGCCGCTGTGTGAAGGCGAGTGCCGCATGGATGACGGCAGCGAGGAGGGTGCCGCCACCGTCATGCACCTCGAAGGCCAGGTGTTCGATCTGCATGGCCAGCCGCTGGCCGGTGCCACCGTTGATCTGTGGCACGCCAACACCAAGGGCACTTACTCGTTTTTCGACCCGAGCCAGTCCGAGTACAACTTGCGTCGACGCATCATTACCGACGCCGAAGGCCGTTACCGCGCTCGCAGCATCGTGCCGTCCGGTTATGGCTGCGACCCGCAAGGGCCGACCCAGGAATGCCTGAACCAGCTCGGCCGCCATGGCCAGCGCCCGGCCCATGTGCATTTCTTTATCAGCGCGCCGGGGCATCGGCATCTGACCACGCAGATCAATCTTTCGGGTGATCAATACCTGTGGGATGACTTCGCCTACGCGACCCGTGAAGGCTTGGTCGGGGAGGTGGTGTTTGGTGAGGATGCAGCGTCGGGGCGTTATGCCGAGCTGAAGTTCGACTTCCAGTTGCAGCAGGCGCCGGACGCCAGTGCCGAACAACGCAGCCAACGGCCGCGTGCGCTGCAAGACGCTTGATACCGAGTCGTCAGTGCCCCTCACCCTAGCCCTCTCCCAGAGGGAGAGGGGACTGACCGCGTTGTTGTTAAGCATCACGCCGACCTGAACAGTTTGTGTCGAATCCATAACCGACTCGGTCGTTCAGGTCGATGTATCGCGATAGACACCTCGGTCGGCTCCCTCTCCCTCGGGAGAGGGCTGGGGTGAGGGGAACTGGTCAAGGTGATCTTCAACGCTACGCCGGCCTGAGCGATCTTCGCCGAATCCAACCCGGTTGTTCAGGTCGCCGTATACCGCAAGACAACCCGGTCGGCTCCCTCTCCCTCTGGGAGAGGGCTGGGGTGAGGGGAAAAGAGGCCTAAGGTAATGCGAAAAAGATATTGGCTACGTATTTTTAAGATCGTTTAGTTTTGTCTCAACGACGAATCAAAACGCATCAAACCGATAGACCCCCGATTGCCATGACGGCACACGCTGAATCGATCACAGGTTTTTCAGGTTTGATTCACACGGGAGTGAATCATGCCGCATACCCTCGATATCACCGCATTACCGACGCTGGACCTGTCGCTGTTCGAAGGCACGGCGCAACAGCGCTACGAATTTCTCGAAAACCTGCGCCACGCCGCCCGCGACGTCGGCTTCTTCTACCTGACGGGCCACGGCATCGACAGTGACTTGCTCAAGCAAGTACAAGCCCACGCCCGGCAGTTCTTCGCCTTGCCCGACAGCGAAAAAACCGCCGTTGGCATGATCAATTCACCGCACTTTCGCGGTTACAACCGTGCCGCCTCGGAGATCACCCGTGGCCAGCCCGATCTGCGCGAGCAGTTTGATCTGGGTGCCGAGCGCGAGGCGTTGCCATTGACGGCGGGCAGCCCGTTCTGGGCGAGGCTGCAAGGCCCCAACCAATGGCCGACGGCACTGCCGGAACTGAAACCGTTGCTGCTGGAATGGCAGGAGGCGATGACGCGGATGTCGTTGCGCCTGCTGCGTGCGTTCGCTCAGGCGTTGTCGCTGCGCGCCGATGCGTTCGATCAACTCTACGGCGACAAACCCAACGAACACATCAAGTTGATGCGCTATCCCGGCCAGTCCAGCGAGTCGAGCCACCAGGGTGTCGGCGCGCACAAGGATTCCGGTTTCCTCAGCTTCCTGCTGCAAGACCAGCAGGCCGGGCTGCAGGTCGAGATCGAAGAGGGGCGCTGGATCGACGCGTTGCCGCGTGAGAACACCCTGGTGGTGAACATCGGCGAACTGCTCGAACTGGCCAGCAACGGTTATCTGCGGGCCACGGTGCACCGAGTCGTGTCGCCGCCGGAGGGCAGTGAGCGTCTGTCTGTCGCGTTCTTCCTCGGTGCGCAACTGGATGCCGTGGTGCCGCTGTATCCGCTGCCCACCGCACTGTTGCGCGAGGCGCGCGGGCCGGCGAGTGATCCGCTCAATCCGCTGTTTCGCGATGTCGGCTGGAACTACCTCAAGGGTCGTTTGCGCTCGCATCCCGATGTCGCGCAGCGCTTCTACGCCGATGCGTTGCTGCCACCACCGCCCGTTCGTAAATCCGCCTGACTCAACCACCGCTCAAGGACTCCGCACATGATCAAGAAAGCAGGTTTGACCCTGGCCGTGCTCGGCGCGCTGGTGACGTCGTTCGGTGCGCAGGCGCTTGAGCCGCTGCGCGTGGCTGCCGACCCGGTGCCCCACGCGCAGATTCTGGCGTACATCCAGAAGATCGATCCGCAGCTGAACCTCAAAGTCATCGAGATCCCCAACGGCGTGAACTCCAACGAGCTGTTGGTGCACGGTGACGTCGACGCCAATTACTTCCAGCACCTGCCGTACCTGAAATCCCAGGAAAAGGCCCTCGGCGAGAAACTGGCGGTGGCGGCCACGGTGCATATCGAACCCTTGGGCATTTACTCGCACCGGCACAAAAGCTTCGCCGACGTGCCGGTAAAAGGCACCGTCGCCGTGCCCAACAACGTCACCAATCTGAGCCGCGCGCTGTACCTGTTGCAGGACAACGGCCTGATCAAACTCAAATCCGGCTTCAACGACCCGGCGGCGGACCAGGCAACGCCCAAGGACATCGCCGAGAACCCGAAACAGCTGAAGATCCTGGAAATCGAATCACCGCAGATTCCGCGCTCGTTGGACGACGTCGATCTGGCCGTGATCAACGGCAACTACGCGCTCGACGCAGGTTTGGTGCCGGCCAAGGATGCCTTGGGTCTGGAGAAAGCCGAGCACAACCCCTACGCCAACATTCTGGTGACCACGCCGAAGCTGGAGCACGACCCGCGTATCGCGCAACTGGCCAAGGACCTGACGTCGCCCGAGGTCGCCAAATACATCACCGATAACTTCGCCGGTTCAGTGATTCCGGTGGCGGGCAGCAAGCCATGATCGCCGTCGAGCAGTTGAGCAAGACTTATCCTTCGGCCGCGCAACCGGCACTCGATCAGGTCTCGCTGAGCATTCCCGACGGTGCGGTCTACGGGATTCTCGGGCGTAGCGGGGCGGGCAAGTCGACGCTGCTGCGTTGCCTCAACCTGCTCGAACGGCCAGACAGCGGACGGATCCTGATTGACGGTGTGGATCTGCTGAAGCAGTCCGACAGTGACTTGCGCAAACAACGCCAGCGCATCGGCATGATCTTCCAGGGCTTCAACCTGCTGCATTCGCGCACGGTATTCGACAACATCGCGGTGCCGCTGGAGATTGCCAATGTCGGCAAACCGTGGCGCCACGTGCGGGTTCGCGAGCTGTTGGAACTGGTCGGTTTGAGTGACAAGGCGCAGGCCTTTCCCTCGCAATTGTCCGGCGGCCAGAAACAGCGCGTCGGGATTGCCCGCGCCCTGGCCGCAGAGCCGGCGTACCTGCTTTCGGATGAAGCCACCAGTGCACTCGATCCGGAAACCACCGAATCGATCCTGCAATTGCTTCGCGACATCAATCGGCAACTGGGCGTGACCATCGTGCTGATCACCCATGAACTGGAGGTGGTCAAGTCGATCTGCGACCACGCCGCTTTCATGGCCAACGGACGTCTGGTCGAAGCCGGGCCGGTGCCACGGCTGCTGGCCGATCCGCAATCCCAGCTGGGCGCTTCGCTGCGGCCGACCTGCGGCTTGCCGCTGGGCCACGCTGAGCCAGGCCTGAGTTTTCTCAAACAATACGGCGTACGGGCTGCGCACTCATGAACCGTACGGTCAATTGGGATGAAATCCTGCAACTGGTGTTCAACGCCACCGGTGAAACCCTGTACATGGTCCTGCTCGCGGGGCTGTTCACGCTGCTGATCGGCTTGCCGTTAGGCGTGTTGCTGTTTATCAGTCGTCGCGACGGACTGTTGCCGATGCCACGCCTGAATGCCGTGCTGGGTGGCGTGGTCAACCTCGGCCGTTCACTGCCATTCGTGGTGATGCTGATTGCCCTGATCCCGCTGACGCGGCTGGTGGTCGGCACAACGCTGGGCAGCACCGCCGCCGTGGTGCCGATCACCATCGGTGCGTTTCCGTTCTTCGCGCGCATCGTCGAAAACGCTCTGGACGAAGTCGACAAGGGTCGCATCGAAGCGATCCTCGCCATGGGCGGCGACATCGGTCATGTGATCTTCAAAGTGTTGTTGCCCGAAGCGCTGCCGGCGTTGCTGGCCGGGATCACCTTGACGCTGGTGATGCTCATCGGTTTTTCCTCGATGGCCGGGGTGATCGGCGGTGGCGGGCTCGGTGATCTGGCGATCCGTTACGGCTATCAGCGGTTCAACAATGAAGTGATGGTTGCCACGGTGGTGGTGTTGGTGATCCTCGTTCAGGGCGTGCAAAGCCTGGGTGATCGATTGGTTCGTTCGCTGGCGCATCGCCGCTAAGGATTTGTATGAGTGTGCCGGTCGCTGTAGTTCGCGAGCCACTGATTCGTGTGCGTGAGTTGAGCAAAATGTTTGGTGCGAGTCGGGCGCTGGATGCCGTCAGCCTGGACATCTATCCCGCCGAAGTGGTGGCGCTGCTCGGTGCCAATGGCGCGGGCAAGTCGACTCTGGTGAAGATCCTCGCGGGCAGCCAGACTGCCGACGCTGGCGAGATCTGGCTGGAGGGCGCGCCACGGCATTTCAGTTCGCCGCTGTCGGCGCGGCGCTTCGGTATTGTCGCGGTGCATCAACAGATCAACGAGGGCATCGCACCGGGTTTGAGTGTCGCGGAAAACCTCCTGCTCGATGAACTGTGCAAGCCGGACGCGAACTTCTGGCTCAATCGCAAACACCTGCTGGAGCGCGCCGCAAGCATTGCCGCCGGGCTGGGTTTGACTTTGCCGCTGGAGCAACCGATCGAGCATCTCGGTCAGGCCGAACGGCAATTGGTGGTGCTCGCTCGAGCCTTGGCGTTGCAGCCGCGCCTGCTGATTCTGGATGAGCCGACAGCAGCACTTTCCGATGCCGAAGCGCAGCGCTTGTTTGGTTTGATCGACACCTTGCGCACTCGCGGCGTGGCGATTCTGTACATCTCCCATCGACTCTCCGACCTGCAGCGCGTGGCGGATCGCGCCGTCGTTCTGCGCGATGGCCAGTTCGCGGGCGAGTTCACGGCACGGCAATTACCCGACGCGGTGAGCGCCATGCTCGGGCAGGCGCTGGCCGAGCATGTTTACCTGCCACGCGTGGCCGGGCGCGAAGTGTTGAAACTCAACGCCATGCAAATTCTGCCGCGCTCCGCCGCGTTCGATCTGAGCCTGCACGAGAATGAAGTGGTGGTGCTGACCGGGCTGTTGGGTGCCGGTAAAAGTGAAATCGCCGAGGTGCTGTTCGGCCTGCGTAAAGCGACCTCGGGCCGCGTGCAACTGGATGGTGCTGACTGGCGTGCGGACTCACCGCGCCAGGCCATCCAAAGCGGGGTTTTCTTCGCGGCCGAAGATCGCGCCAGTCGATCGCTGGTACCCGATTTCACTTTGCGTCGCACCCTGACTTTGCCGTTTCTCGAGCGCTTTACCCGCGGCGGTTTCATCCGCAACCGCGCCGAAGCGGCAGCGGTCGAGGCACAAGTGGCGGCGCTGGGGATCAAGACTGCCGGCATCGATGTGCCGATGACCGCGTTATCGGGCGGCAATCAACAGAAAGTCGTGCTCGGCCGCTGGCTGCTCGGCGAAGGGCGGGTATTGATCCTTGATGAACCCTTTCAAGGCGTCGACGTGCGCGCCCGCCGCGACATCGGCCAACTGCTGCGCGACAGCGCCGAGGGGCGCGCGACTTTAGTGATTTGCGCCGACGTCGATGAAGCCCTGGAAATTGCCGACCGCATTCTGCTGGTGCGCGATCACGCCGTGGTCGCCGAGTACCCGCGTGCCGGCCTCAATCGTGCCGATCTGGTCGCCGCACTGGCCGGCAGCGACGTGACCGAACATTCCCCTCAAGCCACGCCAAGGAGCAGAGCGAGTGCCTGATTCAAGTTCGCTGTTATCGACCGAGCCGGCACGTGCCGAACGTCTGCTGCACGGGTTGATCCGCTACGGCCTGTTGTGGTTGCTGGCGCTGATCGTGGTGTTTTTCAGTGTGGCCGAGCCGGCATTTCTGCGCGTCGGCAACCTGTTCAGCATCCTGCAATCGGTGTCGATTGTTGCGCTGCTGGCGCTGGGCGTGACGCTGACCATGGCGGTCGGCGGTCTCGATCTGTCGATTGGCGCGGTGGCGGCGATGAGCCTGATGATCGCCAGTTACGTGATGGTCGTGCTCGGCTGGGGCGCGTTGCCGGCGGTGTTGATCAGTCTGGCGGGCGGTGCGTTGGTCGGCCTGCTCAACGGTTGGCTGATCGTCAAACTGCGGGTGCCGGACATTCTCGCGACGCTGGGCAGCATGTTTCTGGTAATCGGCGTGCAACTTATTCCCACGGGCGGACGCTCGATTGCGGTGGGCATGACCTTGCCCAGCGGTGAGGAAACTGAAGGTACGTTCAGTGCCGCATTTCTTGCGCTGGGGCGTGGGCGATTGTGGGAGGTGGTGCCGATTCCGGTGTTGATCACGGCGGTGGTTGCGGTGGCGGTGTGGCTGTTTCTCGAACGTACGCGCATTGGTCGTTTGTTCTATGCCATCGGCGGCAACGAGCAAGCCGCACGACTGGCCGGTGCACCGGTGCAGCGCTTCAAGTTATTGGCTTACGTGCTCTCGGCGTTGCTCGCATCGCTCGGCGGATTGTTGCTGGCAGCGCGCCTGGGTCGCGGCGACGTCAGTTCGGGCAACGGTCTGGTGCTGGATGCCCTCGGCGCAGCGCTGATCGGTTTTGCCGTACTCGGCGCGAAGAAGCCCAACGCCTTTGGCACCCTGGTCGGTGCGCTGCTGGTGGCGGCGCTGCTCAATGGCCTGACCATGCTCAACGCGCCGTATTACACACAGGATTTCGTCAAGGGACTGGTGCTGGTGCTGGCCCTGATGTTCACCTTCGGCCTCGCGCATCGGGCGCGTTGAGCCGCTTTATTCAAGGAAGTTGCATGCACGGTTCAATCACACAGTTCGCCCGTCATTGCCTCGCCGGCGCGTTGCTTTCGGCGATGGCACTGAGCGCTCAGGCCAAAGCCTTGCCCGGCGCACCCGCACCGTTCGACAAAGGTCAGGTGCAGATCGCGCTGGTGGGGTATTTGTTCTCCGGGGACTTCCCCGAGGCGTATTTGCGCGGCGTCGAAAAACAGACCGAAGCGCTGGGGGCCAACCTGCGGATATTCGATGCCCGGCAGCAAGCGGCGAGTCAGGGCGAGATGATCGATCAGGCGGTCGATCTCGGCGTCGACGGCATCATCGTCCAACTCGGTTTGGCCGAAACCCTGAAAGCACCGATCGATCGGGCGATCGCCAAAGGCATCAAGGTCGTCGCCTTCGATGTCGATCTGAACACCCCGCAAGTGACCCAGGTCGAGCAGGATCACCATGCGCTGGCGCGTCTGGCCCTCGATCAAGCCGTCAAGGACAACGGCACGAAGTTCGATGCCGGCTATGTGTACATCAGTGGTTTTACGCCAATGGAGCGCCGCGATGAGATCTGGAGTCAGGTCAAGAAAGCCAATCCGGGAATCGTCGAGAAGGCACGCTTTGGCACACTGAATCCGCCGATTGCCAACTCCGTGGCGGATCAGGCCAGCGCCGTGCTTCGAGCCAATCCAGGCATCAGCGTGATCTTTGCACCGTTCGATGAGTTCGCCAAAGGCGCAAAAATCGCCGTCGACGAAGCGGGGCTGGCGAGTAAGGTGAAGATCTACAGCGCCGATATTTCCACCGCCGATATTCAGATCATGAAAGAGTCGGACAGCGCCTGGGCGGCGACGGCGGCGGTCAATCCGCAAGTGGCCGGGGCAATCAGTGTGCGCAGTCTGGCGATGTTGATTGCCGGGGAAAATCCGGGGCATCAGGTGCTGGTGCCGCCGACGCTGATTACCCGTCAGCAGTTGCTGGATCTGGATGTGAAGAACGTTCGAGATCTGGCGCAGAAGCTACCGAGTTTTGGTGATACCGCGAATGTCGCACGGGCGTCGTGGATTCCGGTGGCCAACTAGATCCTCCTACCGACAACGATCCCCTGTAGGAGCGAGCCTGCTCGCGATAGCGGATTTGAATCCAACATTGTTGCCGGCTGATTCACCGCTATCGCGAGCAGGCGAAGGCCTACAGGAGATTGGGGGCACCCTTGAAAATGGAGTGACTATGCACAACAAAGCCTCACGCTTACGCAAAAGCCGTTCGCCGAAAGCCGATCCGGCTCTTGGTAAACGACTACCCCCAGGCCAGGTACTGACGGAGCGATTTCCGATCCTGCACGAAGGCGAAATACCGAAATACGACCTCGCCAACTGGTCGCTACGCCTGTCCGGCACGCTCGCCCAGCCAATCGAATTACGTTACGCCGATCTGCAGGCATTGCCGCAACGAAAACTGCGCTGCGACATACATTGCGTGACACGCTGGTCGAAGTTCGACACCAAATGGAGCGGGGTGCATCTGCAGGATCTGTTGCAGGCGTTCGATCTCCAGCCGACTTCGGCGTTCGTCATGGCCCACGCCGACCACGATTACCAGACCAACTTGCGACTTGATGATCTGTTGCACCCGGGCAGTCTGCTGGCCACCCATTACGCCGGCCAACCGCTGACCGCACAACATGGCTGGCCGCTACGGCTGGTGGTGGCGGGGCGGTATTTCTGGAAGAGCGCGAAGTGGCTGCGTGGGCTTGAATTCGTTGAGCAGGAACAACCCGGGTTCTGGGAGCAGAACGGCTTTCATCTGCACGCCGATCCGTTTGCCGAACAGCGATTCAGTGGTGATGAACTGGATATTGCCGAGGATGCCTGGCTGGAAAAAGCGTTCGATTGAGTAATGCCCGACGCAGATCAAAACTGTAGGAGTGAGCCCGCTCGCGATAGCGGAGTATCAGTAAAAAAGTTGTCAGCTGACACACCGCTATCGCGAGCAGGCTCACTCCTACAGGGATCCTGCATTTCAATCTAAAAAATTTAGTTTTAGTTGGTTAAAGTGTTGGCTCAGCAACACTTTTGTTGAACTAAGAACAATCCTTTAGAGCGATCTAACCTAAGCGTTATTGGTTCTTTTACGGCCCGCAGCCGCTCGTCTAGCATCGAGTTTCAAGGGGAAACGACTCACGCTGGGGAAACTGCAACTCACCGTAAAAAAGCCTTCACTGCCTTCCAGAAATCCAAAACTACAGCAGACATTGCCGCGCATTGCTTGCCGAACTTTATTGTCGGCAACGGCCGGGTATTAACTGCGATTCAAGGAGCTGTTATATGCATTACCGTTCCCGTTCATTACTGGCGGCTGCTGTCGTGTCCGCTATCTGGCAACTTCCGGTCAACGCCGAAGAAACTTCGGCAAGTGCCGACAGCGAATCCCGACTTGGCACCGTGTTGGTCACCGGCACCCGTGGCACTTCACGCACCGTGCTCGATTCGCCGGTGCCAGTCGATGTGCTCACCGCCGAAGACCTCAAATCCGCCGGCGCCGCTGATGGTGAACTGGGCGCGGCGTTGCAGACGCTGTTGCCGTCCTTCAGCCTGCCGCGCCAATCCAACTCCGGCGGCGCCGACCACGTGCGCGCGGCGCAACTGCGTGGCATGAGCCCGGATCAGGTGCTGGTACTGGTCAACGGCAAGCGTCGCCATACGTCAGCGGTGGTCAACGACTCGTCGAAGATCGGGCGTGGTACCGCACCCGTGGATTTCAACTCGATCCCGCTCAGCGCGATCAAACGCATCGAAGTGCTGCGTGACGGCGCCGGGGCGCAGTACGGCTCCGACGCGATTGCCGGGGTGATCAACATCATTCTCGACGACGCGCCCGAGGGCGGCGAAGTGTCGACCAGTTATGGCGCTTATCACACCCATCAAGACGCCATCGACAAGACCACCACCGACGGCCAGAACAGCGTGACCACGGCGAAGATCGGCACGCGTTTGGGCGAGGAGGGCGGGTTTATTCGTGGCGGCACCGAATACAAGGATCGCAACCCGACCAACCGCGCCGGTTTTGACGGCTTTGCCGATACCCCCGGCCAGCGCAACTATGTGATGGGCGACGGCGTAGCGCGGGACGTCAACCTTTGGTTCAACAGCGAATTGCCGCTGGCCGGCGGCAAGGCCTACAGCTTCGGCACCTACAATCAGCGCCACACCACCGGCGCCGAGTTCTATCGCTACCCGTCCGAACAGCCGCAGTTCTACCCCAACGGCTACTTGCCGCAATCGCTCGGCGACAACAAAGACATCTCCGCCACCGCCGGTTTCAAAGGCCTGATCGGTGACGAGTGGGACTTCGACAGCAGCGTCACCCACGGTCGCAACCGCTTCGATGGCTCGACCCGGCGCACGCTTAACGTCAGCCTCGGCGAAGACTCACCGACGAAGTTCGATACCGGCGATTATGAGCTGCGCCAGACCACCAGCAACCTCGACTTCAGCCGTGAACTGCGCCTCGGCGAGCGCTCGTTCGTACTCGCGGTTGGCGGCGAATACCGCTACGAAAACTACCTGACCTACGCCGGTGACGAGGCCTCCTACATCGGCTCCGGAGCCGACGGCGCCAATGGCCTGCGCCCGAGCGAAGAGTCGGATCTGGATCGCAACGTGTTCGGGACTTACGCCGAGTTGTCCGGCGATCTCACCGACCGCTTCTTCGTCGACGCCGCTACCCGCTGGGAGCATTACGACGATGCCGGCAGCAAACTGACGGGCAAGCTCAGTGGTCGCTACAAACTCACCGAGCAATGGGCCTTGCGCGGTGCGGTATCGAACAACTTCCGTGCACCGTCACTGGCCCAGAGTGGCTTCCAGAACACCACCAGCAACTTTGGCGATGGCGGCACGCTGACCGACATCCGCGTGCTCTCGGTCAACGACCCGATCGCCCGCGCACTCGGCGCCGAGAAGCTTGATCCGGAAACCTCGAAGAACTTCAGCCTCGGCCTGACTTTCCAGTTGAACGAACGCTTCGATGCATCCCTGGACGTGTTCCGCATCGACGTCAAAGACCGCATCACCCTGTCACAACGCATTGGCAGCGATGCCCTCGAAAACTACATCAACGACAACTTCGGCGTTGCTGGCGTGCACGACGTCAACTTCTTCACCAACGCCGCCGACACCAGCACCCACGGCGCCGAACTGGTGCTCAACTACCACCAGCCGTTCTACGAAGGGCAACTGGGCCTGACCACCGCGTACACCTACAACCACACCAAAGTCACCAGCACCAAAGCCACGCCGTCGCAACTGACGGCGCTGGGTATTGGCAATGACGCCCTCGTTGGTGTCGAGGAAACCAACACCCTGACCGACGCGGCGCCAAAGGATCGTTTCATCTTTTCCGCCAACTGGGCCAGCGAACACTGGGGCCTGCTTGGAAGATTGACGCGCCAGGGCGAGACCACCCGTGTCTTCGATTTCGGCGATTCGCAACCGGAGCAAACCTACGGCGCTGTGTGGCAGCTGGACGCCGAGGTGGCCTACAAATTCACGCCGAAATTCAACATTGCCGTGGGCGGCAACAACCTCACCGACAACTACCCGGAACGTTCCGGTTCGGCGATCAACTACGGTGGTAACCTGCCATACGACGTGCTCTCGCCAATCGGCACCAACGGCGCCTACTACTACGCCCGCGCTACCTATGGTTTCTAACGCGGGACCGGGGCGGCATCTACCGGTGTTTCAGGCGTTGCTGATCACGCTGGGCATGGTGATCACCACCGACATCCTGAAAACCGCGCCGACCGTCGCCCTCAACGTCGGGCCAGAGCATTTCTATCTGGTGTGGGGGCTGGGCGGTGTCGCGTCGATGATTGGCGCACTGTGTTTTGCCGAGATGGCCACGGCGTTTCCGCACCCGGGCGGCGATTATCACTTTCTGCGCACGGCGTATGGCGAGCGCATGGGATTCCTGTTCGCCTGGTCGCGGTTTTCGGTGATGCACACCGGGTGGATAGCGTTGTCGGCGTTCATGTTTGCCGATTACGTCAACGCGGTGGTGCCGCTGGGGCAGTACGGTTCGGGGCTGTTTGCCGGGGCGGTGATTGCCGCGTTGGTGCTGCTTAATCTCACTGGCAAGCACATTGGTTTTATTACCCAGACCTTGTTGGTGGGGCTGTTGGCGCTGGGCTTTTTGAGCATCGCCAGTGCCGGTGTTTTTCTGGCCTGGCAAGGTATCGAAGCGCCTGCGCCGAGTCTTGCGCCCGTCGCGCAAAACACCGGTATGGCCGGGTTTTCGGCGGCGATGATTTTCGTCTTTCTGGCGTTCGGCGGCTGGAGCGATGCGGCAACATTATCGGCAGAGGTTCGCGATGGTCGACGAGGGATTTTCATTGCCATGCTCGGTGCGCTGAGCGTGTTGATGGCGATCTATCTGGCGCTCAATTGGGCGTTCGTTCAGGGCTTGGGATTCGCTGGACTGGCCGCCAGCAATGCACCGGCGGTTGAGTTGTTGAACCGTGCTTTCGGTGCACCGGGTGTCATGCTGATTTTGCTGATGGTCGGTATCGCCGCGATCGCGACCATCAACTCGACCCTGCTGGTCGGCGCTCGCACCACTTACGCTGCTGCGCGCGATGTGCCACAACTGCGCAGCTTCGGCGCCTGGGATGACCGCCATGGTGTACCGCGCAAAGCGTTACTGGCGGAAGGAGCGGTGGCATTGTTGCTGGTGCTGTTTGGCAGTTTTACTCAGAGCGGCTTCAACACTATGGTCGAGTACCTGACCCCGGTTTATTGGCTGTTTCTGAGTTTGAGCAGCGTAGCGCTGATCATCCTGCGACGGCGCTTTCCCGAGGTGCCGAGGCCGGTGAAGGTGCCGTTGTATCCGCTGTTGCCGCTGCTGTTCTTCGGGTTGTGCCTGTACATGCTGTATTCCAGCGTGACGGTGGTGGGGTTTGGGGCGTTTTTGGGGATTGCGGTGTTGCTGGTTGGTGCCGTGCTATTGGCCGGGTTGAGCCGTTTAAAAGCGAACCCTCATCGGAAACGCCGCCCGCCCAGCCCTCTCCCGGAGGGAGAGGGGGCCGACCGAGGTGTCTTGGGGGATACATCGACCTGAAAGACCGAATCGATTATGGGCTCAGTGAAGCAAAAACAGGCTGGGGTCGATTACGGATTCAGTGGTGCAAGTTCAGGCTGATTCGATTACGGATTCAGTGAGCCATGCTCAGGTCGGCGTAAATCTCCAATATCCCCGGATCGGTTCCCTCTCCCTCTGGGAGAGGGTTAGGGTGAGGGGCTTCTGATTCTAGAAGGACACCTCCGCCGGCTGCGACAACCGCAGCACCGACAAGTCCCCCGTAATACGCTTGTAAGCCAGGCGAATCGCTTCAATGTTGCCCGCATTCTTCGGGCTGTTCTCATGCAAGATCACAATCACCTTGGTGCTCAAGCGTTCAGGCTCTTTCGCACCCTTATCCCGCCACTGCCCATAAGCATCGAACACACTGAAACCATCAGGAAATCGCGACGTCACCTCCTGATCAAGAAACTCGCGCCAGCGCGCCGGGCTGACTGCACCGTCCTTGCCATCGATCGAACCAACGGAGAAGTACAACTCGGTGCGAATCCACTGCGCCTGCGCCGGCCGCGAAATATCACCTTGCAAGGTCGAACTGGTGGGATCATGGGTGTGAACGGACGCAGGAGGAGGGCTGGCACAACCGGCGACGGCGACGAACAGCGCCGCCAGTAGAAAACGTCGAGGCATGGAACATCCTTATTGAACGATGAGTAAACCGCTCGAGTATAAGGTTGCCGTCTGACCGCCCATAAAGACCTAAAAAGCAGGCATTTAGGCGCTTCCGGAATAACCCTTCACCGCGCAAAAATTGTGGGAGCGAGCCTGCTCGCGAAAGCGATTTTTCAGACAGCGAAAATATTCCATGCCAGAGCCTTACCGATTCATTACGCACTCGCCGGCGGTTTCGCCAACGCAATCTCTGCCGCACCCAGCCGCTTGAGAATCTCGAACAGCAAATCACTTTTGGTCACCCCGACAATCCTCGGGCTAGCCACGTACCCGGTCACCGTCAAAGTAATTCCGTCAGGCGACAATTTGCTGAAGCGCACGAACGGTGCCGGTTTATCGAGGATGGTTTCGTTCTCCCGATACGTGTTGAGCAACAGGTCTTTCACCTCTTCAGGATCGATATCCAGCGGGAACACCAGTTCCAGTGACGCCACGCCTTGCGCGCTGCCGCCCAGGGTGACATTGCGCAGGTTCTGCGAGATCAGTTGCGAATTGGGCACGATGACGATCGAGCGGTCGCTGAGCTGGATTTCCGTGGCGCGCACGTTGATGCGGCGGATGTCGCCTTCCACACCACTGATGCTGATCAGGTCGCCGACCTTCACCGGTCGTTCGGTGAGCAGAATCAGCCCCGAGACAAAGTTCTTCACGATCTCTTGCAAACCGAAGCCGATACCCACCGACAGCGCACTGACGATCCACGCCAGATTAGTCCACTGCACGCCCAGCGACGACAGCGTCAGCAGAATCACGAAGGCGTAACCGATGTTGGAAAACAGCGTGCTCAACGAGGCACACATGCCCGGGTCCATGTCGGTCCTGGGCAGGAACTCGTTGTCGAGCCAGCGACTCAGGGCACGGATCAGCCAGATGCCGATCATCAGCGCCAGCACGGCATTGAGCAGGTGGCCGGGGACGATGTTCAGCTTGCGCAACCCGGCGCCGCCAAGGATCGCCATGATGTTGCTCGCCAGTTGCCCGAGCGTGGTGCCGATGCCACCGACAAACAGAGCGATCACCGCCAGCAGCATCAGTGCGGCCCGACTGAAGCCGGACAGCAGGATCGAGATCTGATCGAGGCGGCGATCACCGATGCCCAATAACTGTTTGAGCGCTTTACCGCTGGCGTGCCGTGGCGAAAAAACGTGCTCGCAGACGTCCTTGATCAACTGGATCAGCAGGTAGAAACCCGACAAGACAATGTACGCCCACACCAGCTCATAACTGATGAACCGCGCCAGCGACACATAGCCGGCGAGCAGGGCAATCGCCGAGACAAACATCGAGACGCTGGCAAGGGTGTAAATCACCCCGGCAAACGTACTGTTCGCCGCTGCCGCATCATTGGCCGCGACCAGCGCCTTGCGCACCTTGCCGACGCGCAACAACAGGACCGTCACGATCGCCAGCACAACGATCGAAATGACCCCGCGCCCGGCAATCACGATCTGGCTGCTCATGCCGGTGGCATTGCTCACCTGCACCAGCGTCACCAGCACCAATAACGTGCAGGACAGGATGCGCGGGTAGGGCCTGAGCGCCAGCGCCACCTGATCGGCAATCGCCGGCAGGCGCCACGAGGGATGTTCGGTCGACAGCAGCGCGCGGCTCAACCCGGTTAGCAGCACGCACGCATACACGACCTTTTCGAACTCTTCGGAGAAGGTTTCCAGCACTGGCGGCAAAGGTTGATGACGGGTGCAGGCGTAGAACAGTAATTGCAGGGCAATGGCGGTGGTGGCGATGGTCGCCAGCGCCGAGGCGAACGCCAGCGCACTGCGGCGCAGACGTCCCTCGGGCATGCGGTAAATGCACACCCAGGTCAGACCGCGTTCGGCCAGCCGGCGGCCGAAGGTCCAGATGATCAGTGCCAGCGCCATCAACATACTGGTGTAGATGCGTTCGCCTGGTGCCCACACGGTGGCCCAAGTGTCGCGCACCTGCGCGACGAAAAAGCGCAGACGCTGACGATCATCCTCGGTCGGACTCACCAGTGGCGACCAGAAACTGGGGCTCAGCACGCTGTCAGTGCCCAGCGTCAGCTCACTTTCCAGCAGTGTGCGGCGTATCCCGGCGATCTGCGTAATCAGATCCGCCGCGCTCTGCTTCAGCGCCGCCAGGCTCTTCAATGTGCCGTCGACCTTGCTCTTCTGCTCGGCCAACGACGCCCGTTGCGCGACGATGTCTGCCTGCTCTTCCGCTAGATCGGCATCCGGCGCGGCCCCCAGCACCCCCAACTGCACTGCCAGTTGCGCCTGCTGCGGCAACAACGCCGCCGACAACCGATCGACATCCAGAATGAACGCCTGCACCCGATCCTGCGGGCCTTCGAGCTGGTTGTAATTGTTCGCTGCGGAAATCTGTTGCTTGAGGCCGTCGAGGCGTTGTTGCAGCGCCTGCAGTTCGCTTTGCGAAATCACCGGCAGCGGCGCGGCGGCGGTGGTTGCCGGCGCCGGCAAGTCGGCGGCCCATAGCGTCGGACTGCCGCCAACCGCCAGCATGAATGCGAAAAAAAACAACGACTTCAATGTGTTGCGCATGGGTGAGGCGGCTCGAATGGATCACACAGTCTATGAGGTTAGGTGATCGAGGCGATTGGCGCGCAAAAGTTTCCCGCAGAGCAGGGCCGGTGAGCAGAACTTGCAGACGCAAAAAGCCCGACGGGAGGTCGGGCCTTTATTCGGTGACGGCGGTAAAGCGCTGCACTCAGACGGCGCGGCGTTCGAGCAAACGGTCGGAACCCCCTTCGGCAACGGCATCGCTGAACAGCGGGTCGGTTTCGGTGGCGGCGGCAACGGCATCGCTGAACAGCGGATCAGTCTGGGTGGCGGCGGCTACTGCGTCGCTGAACAGCGGATCGGTTTGAGTCGCGGGAGCGGCAACAGCATTCAGGGCGAACAATGAGAAAGCGATGCTGAGAAGGGCTTGGCGTTTCATGAGTGTGTGCTCCGTGATGTAGTGGTGGGGTCTGGAGCCGATGTTACGCCGCGCATTTGATAAGAGAACTTCATTGAATCAATGGTTGTTATTGATGCGGTTAATGGCTGTGCTTTGTGAAGGCGCAACCCTGCACTCAGTCATAGCCGATCTTGACCTGCGCACTGATCAGCTCGGCCAGCATCCGTACAGGTTCGGTGAAGGTCTGGCGCGATCGGTGCACCAGCCCGATATCACGGTGGAACGTGTGCTGACCGAGGTCGAGCACCCGGACGCCGGCAGGCCAGGCAAAGCCGGGCGCCGTCTGCGGCACCAGCGCCACGCCGACACCGTTTTCGACCAGTTTGATAATTGCCTCCAGTTCATCCAGCTCGCAGACCTCGTGCAGGGTGAAATGCATCTGCCGTAAAAAGCGGTCGACCTGCCTGCCGCCGAAAGAGGAGCGGTCATATCGTATAAACGGCTGGCTACAAAGTAATTGGCTCCAGTCATCGCCCGGCACATCGCGTGGCACGATCAACCGGTAAGGCTCCAGCGCCAGCGTGGTCCAGCGCAGATCACTTTGCAGTGAGAAGGGTGGGCGGATGATCACGGCCATGTCAATCTCGCCAGCATCCACCAGATTGACCAGTTCCATCGACAACCCCGGAACGATCCGGGATCTGCACTGCGGGCAGTGCTGGTGAAACTTCGCGAGTGCATCGGGTAGATAAGAGCGCTGCACCGACGCAATGGCGCCGATGTTGACCAGCACGCTGGGCGGCAGCCCCACCGTTGTCGAGCCGAGGCTGTCGTAGAGCCTGAGCAGTTCTTGCGATTGCAGCAGTATCTGGTGGCCCATTCTGTTGAGGTGTGCCGAGCGCCCCTTTCGGTCGAAAAGCTCGAAGCCGAGTTCGGCTTCCAGGCGCTGGATCTGGGCGCTGACGGCAGCCTGCGTGAGTCCGATCCTGTTGCCGGCTGCAGCGAAAGTACCTTCGCGTGCTACGGCGATGAGTGTCTTCAGTTCTTTGATCATTCACAAATATTAATTGTGTTTCTAAGAAATATATATTGATTTTTATGTTTAGTTTTCCGCCCTAGGATGTTTCCCATCCCCCGGCAGCGGCTGAACCCAAGGCGCCGATGACGGCAGGAATGTTCACCAACCAACAAAAACATGATTGGAGTTTCTGATGAGCCTCTCGCCTTTTCACCTCGCTATCCCCGTTTACGATCTGGCTGCAGCGCGCACCTTTTACGGTGAAGTCTTTGGTCTTGAAGAAGGGCGCTCCAGTACTCAGTGGGTCGATTTCGACTTTTATGGCCACCAACTGGTGATTCATGAACACCCGAAAACCGCGTCCCAGGAAAGCGTTCACAGCAACCCGGTCGACGGTCACGACGTCCCTGTTCCGCACTTCGGCATCATTTTGGGATGGCAACAGTGGGAAGCATTGGCCGAACGTCTGAAGTCCTTTGGCACCGAGTTTGTGATCGAACCTTACATCCGCTTTCAAGGGCAGGTGGGTGAGCAGGCCACCATGTTCCTCTTTGATCCTTGCGGTAACGCCTTGGAGTTCAAGGCGTTCAAGGATATGAGCCAGCTCTTCGCCAAGTGACAACCGTCATGGCACAACCCGGTTGTGCCATTTGGTCCCTAGTGAGCTGGAAGCTCATGACTCTAGCAACTGCCGCTGACGCAGACCTTTCCTTCCAACAAAAAGGCTAGACATGAAACGTATTCCCCTGGTGTGGCAAATCGTTGCCGGGCTGTTGCTTGGCGTGCTCGTCGGTTGGTATTTCAATACCCATCCGCAATATCAAACGTGGGTCAGCACGGAGATCCTTAAGCCCCTCGGTGACATCTTTATCAAGATGATGAAGATGGTGGTTGTACCGATTGTCTTCTGTTGCATGATTCTGGGCATCGCTGGCGGTGGCGATAACAAGTCGTTTGGCCGCATGGGCATCAAGTCGCTGGGTTATTTCTTTGCTATTACCGCGCTGGCCATTGTCATCGGCTTGTGTTTTGCAAACCTCTTTGAACCGGGTAGCGGCACCGATATTTCCGGCCTGTCGCATGGCACGGCATCGATCAACATGGAGCCCTCGAAAGGCGCGCTGGTGATCGTGCAGAACATCGTGCCGGACAATGTTCTGGTGGCGATGTCGGAAGCGAAATTGCTCTCGGTACTGTTCTTCGCCGTGCTGTTCGGCCTCGCCCTGAATGCGCTGCCAAGAGAAAAAAGTGCGCCAGCCATCGCGGTGGTTCAGAGCATTTCCGATGCGATGTTCAAAGTGGTCTCTATTGTCATGGCCTACGCGCCGGTTGGTGTCTTCGGCATGATTGGCGCCACGGTCGCGACCTTTGGTTTTGCCTCGCTGTTGCCATTGCTCAAGTTGATCGGCGTGGTTTACCTGGCGCTGGTGGTCTTTGCATTGGTGATACTCGGTGGCATTTGCTACTTGATTGGGGAGAACATTTTCAAATTGATTCGCTACTTCCGCAGTGAATTGATTCTGGCGTTCTCAAGTGCCGCATCCGCCGCCGTCATGCCGCAGTTGATGAGCCGTTTGGAGCGCTACGGTGTACCGCGGCGGATCGTCAGTTTCGTGGTGCCGGTGGGTTATGCATTCAATCTGGACGGCGCTTCGATTTTCCTCGGTGTCGCGACGATCTTTGTGGCGCAGCTCTATGGCATCGACCTGTCACTGTCGCAGCAGATCCTGCTGGTGGTGACGATGGTACTGACGTCGAAAGGCGCGGCGGGGGTGCCCGGGTTTGCCATCATCATCCTCTCCGCTACGTTGGCTTCGGCCGGTCTGCCCCTGGAGGGCGTGGCATTGATCGCGGGTATTTTCAGGATCATCGACAGCGGTACGACCACGCTGAACGTATTGGGCAATGCCATCGCACCGCTGGTGATTGCCAAGTGGGAAAGAGCCGCGCTTGAACCGTCAGGTGTTCATCCCGCTGCCGAAGTGTGAGCCTTCAAGCGTCGGCCCCTCACGTTTGAAACCGCACCGATAACGAGTGCACGCCCGCTGGCGCAGGGGCGTTTTTTTTGGGTTGCTTTACTAGACGACCGGTCTATTGAATAGGAGTGCTTATGATTGATAACGCTGTTGATACCGACCTTTTTTCGCCCATGCAGATGGGCGCGCTGCAATTGGCCAATCGAATTGTCATGGCCCCCGTGACGCGCAGCCGGATGGCCGACGACGGCGTACCGAATGAAATGCATGCGACTTACTACGCTCAGCGTGCGAGTGCAGGTTTGATTATCGCCGAGGCGACGAACATTTCCGCTCAGGGACGTGGCTATGCGATGACGCCGGGCATCTGGTCGCAAGCGCAGGTCGCCGGGTGGAAACAAGTCACCGATGCGGTGCACGCGGCCGGCGGAAAAATCGTCTGCCAGCTGTGGCACGTCGGGCGTTTTTCCAGTGTCGAGTTGCAGCCCAATGGCGAAGCGCCGGTCGCACCCTCGGCCATCAAGGCTGAGGGCAGCACGTATACCGAGAAAGGTTTTGTCGAGGTATCGATGCCTCGCGCGCTTGAGACCGCGGAAACTCCCGGAATCATCGAGCAGTACAAACTCGCCGCCGAGAATGCCAGGCAAGCCGGGTTCGATGGCGTCGAAGTGCATTCGGCCAACAGTTATCTGCTCGACCAGTTTCTGCGTGATTCGACCAATCAGCGCACGGACCTCTATGGCGGCTCCATCGAGAACCGTGCCCGGCTGACGCTGGAAGTGACGGAAGCGGTGGCGTCCATCTGGGGCAGCGACCGTGTCGGTATCCGCCTGTCTCCGGTGACGCCCGATGCCGGCAATACGCCGCCCGACAGCAACGTCATGGCGACTTACGGCTACCTGATCCAGCAACTCAATCGATTCAATCTGGCCTACCTGCATTTCGTCGAAGGCGCCACCGCCACTTCTCGCAGCGTTCCTGCGGGCGTGGATCTCGACGCGCTGAGTGCGCAGTTCGACGGCGCGTTCATTGGCAACAACAACTATGACCTGGCGATGGCGCTTGAGCGTCGGGCGCAGGGCCGTATCGATGCGGTGGCGTTTGGGCGTTTGTTTATTGCCAACCCCGACCTGGTCGAGCGCTTACGCCATGGTCTCGAACTGACCATTGCCCCGCGTGAGAGTTACTACGGCGGTGGCGCGAAAGGCTACATCGATTGGCCAACCGCTAACGCCTGAATGGCAACCCTGACACCGACCGGGCGCAATCGCATTCACTGCAAAGAGGAACGAAACATGAATTATCTACACAACAAAGTCGCCATCGTCACCGGTGCATCTTCCGGTATCGGCGCGGCCACGACGCGTGCGCTGGCGGCACAAGGGGTTCGTGTGGTTGTCGCTGCGCTGGACGAAAAGGGCTTACAGGCTTTCGTCGCCGAGTTGCGTGAGGGCGGCCATGACGTGGTCGCTTTTACTGCTGATGTGACCCGGCTTGAGCAAACCAGAGCACTCGCCAGGTTCGCGCAGGACACCTATGGCGGTGTCGACATTCTGGTGAATAACGCCGGGCTGATGCTGTTCTCCAATTGGGTCGATCTGGTCGTGGAGGATTGGGAAAAGATGATCGACGTGAACATCAAGGGTTATCTCAACGCTACCGCGGCAGTGCTGCCTGTGATGCTGGAGCAGCGGTCCGGGCAGATCCTCAACATGGACTCGGTGGCCGGCCATCAGGTCGGGCCGGCGGCGGGTGTTTACAGCGCCACCAAATTTTTTGTGCAGGCCATGACCGAGTCCATGCGCAAGGAATTGGGCGTACAGCATGGCATCCGCGTCAACACGGTCAGCCCCGGCGTTATCAATACCGGTTGGGCGGACAAGGTCAGTGATCCGCAAGGGCGCAAGGCCGCCCAGGAACTCAACCGCATCGCCATCGCGCCTGACGATGTTGCCCGGGCGGTGATATATGCGCTCAACCAGCCGGGAAACGTCACCGTCAACGACCTCATCATTTCGCCGACGCGCCAGGACTGGTGAGTGTTGGCTGCTCCAGCCGCCGGGTGCCAGCCTTGGCTTCCGGTGGCCTTTGTAACTCCCCCCCAACGAAAGGAAACAACCATGTCGAAGAACATCAAGGCTGTACCGACCGCCGAATACACCGCTGTCATCGCCACCGCCAATCAATACGTCGAAGGTCTTCGGGTCGGTGATGCTCAAGGCGTCGCTCAAGCCTTTCATAAAGAGGCGGTGATGTACGGTTTCACCAACGGCGAATTGCTCGGCGGCCCGATCAAGAACCTGTTTGATTTCGTCGAGAAAAACGGCGCTGCCCCGCAAATCAGTACGCGTCTAGACGTGCTGGCGATCACACCGACCACCGCAGTGGTGCGCGTGGACATGGAAACCGATGCGATCGGTGCTGACTACAACGACTACCTGACCCTGATCAAAATTGGCGGCGTCTGGAAGGTCATCGCCAAGGTTTATCACCAGTTCGAGGCCTGAGTATCGGTCGATCCCGGTAGTCCGCTGCCGGGATCGGCGGATGATCAATTACAAGGGGATACGAGATGTCGAAGGTTGAGTTTTCCGCTGTCGTGGAAGGCGCTGCACAACAGGTCTGGAACGTGGTGAAGCAGTTTGGCGAGATCAAGAACTGGCACCCTTCGATTGTGGACAGCCATATCGAAGGCGCAGGACCCGAGATTGTGGGCTGCATTCGCACGCTCACGTTGAGCGATGGCGCCGTTGTCAGAGAGCGCTTGTTGTCGGTTGATGACTCGACGTTGAGGCTGTCCTACCGTTTTGAAGAGTCGCCCTTACCGCTGGACAACTACGTGGCCAGCGTGGAACTGGTTGCTTTGTCAGGCCAGGACAGAACACTGGTCAGTTGGCTGGCCAGTTTCGATCTTCGAGAACCGAACAGTGCCGAGCACTATCAGGCACTGATTCGCAGCCTGATCGTCGACGGCCATGGTGGGCTGCAGGCGCTGCTTGCTCGGTAATACAAAACCCAGGTTCACATGCCCCGCATTCCCGCAAGGAATGCGGGGCATGAAGCGAATGAATTTTCCCTCTCGCGCTCTTCGGCGTAGCGTGCTCGAAAAACCAGGAGCATTGCCGTGAGCCAAACCTCGACCAGCCCCGCAGAAAAATTCGACACCTCCCGCGCCAGCGAATACGCCCGCCAAAGCCGCATCGCGCTGGCCGGCTACGACGCCTGTCATGATCTGGCGGCCTGCATGTTGGCGGCGAGCCTGGGTTCGCGTCCGGCCAACATACTGGTGGTCGGCGCTGGCGGCACGGCGCAGGAAATCATTGCGATGGCGGCGCTGGAGCCGCAATGGCATTTCACCGCAGTCGACCCTTCCGTACCGATGTTGGAAACCGCGACAGCGCAACTGCAGGCCAACGACTTGCTGCACCGAACCCAGGTGCATCTTGGCCACGTCGAAGACCTGCCGGCTGCTGCCTCATTTGATGCGGCAACGTTGATCGGCGTGCTCCATCATCTGAACGGTGATGAGCCCAAGCGCCAGATCCTGCAAGCGATTCAGGCGCGACTCAAACCGGGCGCACCGCTGATTGTCGCCGGCAACCATTACGCCTATGCCCGCCAACCGTTATTGCTCCAGGCGTGGGGACAGCGTTGGCGGCAGCAGGGCGCCAGTGCGGAGGAGGTGAAGGCCAAGCTGGGCAAGATTCTGCAAGGCGCCGACCCGCCGCATTCCGAAGCGGCGGTTCAGGCGTTGTTGCATGAGGCCGGGTTTGGCGAGGCGACGCGGTTTTTCAGCAGTTTGTTCTGGGGGGCTTGGCTGGCGTGTAAAACGCCTTCTTGATGCGGACTGGTTCGCAAGGTGCGCTCAGACATGCCATTAACGTCACCGTCGGCGTTCGGTCCATTGTTCCTTGGTCAGCCCATAGCACTTGCACAGGGCCGGTGCACTGGAGAGGCTCAACTCGGCGTCGTACAAGTATCGGCGCAGAAAAGGAGAACCGCTCACATGTCCGTTCTCACAAGCCTATTAATGTTTTTGTTCCGGATCCTGCCATATTGTGCATTGCAAGAAGAAGTACCCCAACAACGTACCTATTGGAAAACCAAACATCAATAACGCACCTATGAACTCTGATGCTTTTCTCGAAGACTCAAGTCGGTTTCTGCTTCCATAGGCAAGCAGTAAATGGACGAAAACGGCTGCTGCGCAAAACACAGGTATGCCTATTGAGGTGCTTTTATCAATCATGCATAGCCATGCAGAAAGTGAGCAGATGAGGAAATAGAATAATGCCAGGGTGATATGAAATCTCATCAGTTTAATATGATTTTTTTCATAGTTTGGCGAGCTATTTGTCATCGTGAGTCTGGCTCCGAAATAGGCGCAAGCATAAAAATAAATGTGTCGTAAATTTGGTCGGTAAACGCGCAAAACGGACAGGAAAAAAACGACCACCCGGCCCGGTCAGCGAAACGCGTGGCGCCGGTGGCGGAGAAAGACCTCTACA
This sequence comes from Pseudomonas sp. Irchel s3a12, assembly GCF_900187485.1. NCBI lineage: Bacteria > Pseudomonadati > Pseudomonadota > Gammaproteobacteria > Pseudomonadales > Pseudomonadaceae > Pseudomonas > Pseudomonas sp. Irchel s3a12. Next base: position 85,481 of record NZ_FYDN01000018.1, on the reverse strand, counting down.
TTGACCGGGCGCTGGCGAATATTGCGCCGTTCTTGTAGAGCAGGGATCAGCTCTCGCTGGAATCGATTGATTCCACTGCTGCCTCAGCCTCCAGTTTCGCCCGCTCAGCCTTGCTGATGTACTTGGGCTTTTTCGGCGCCAGTTTGGCGCTGGCCTTCTTGGCCTTTTCCTTGAACAACTGCTGCAGTTTCTTTTGACGATTCATGTTTTCTGTCCGGCCTGCTCTTGCGCGCAAAAGGGGCGAATCCTGACGTAAGCGTCGGGTCAAGGCAATGCCCATTCTTCACATTGCGATAAAGTCGCGCACTGCCTTGATGGTCGGTGCCGGCGCCTCTTCCATCAACCAGTGTCCGGCTGCCGGAATCACCACCTCGGTAACGTTGTCCGCAGCATTGCGCATGACGATCGCTTCGTTGTTGCCAAAGGACTTTTCACCGCCCACGGCTAGCACCGGCATGGCCAGGTGTTTCTGCAGAACGGGGGCGTTGTCGAGGGCGTCCTGACGAATGCTGCGGAACTGGGCAAAAGCGGCGTGCATGGCGCCGGGGCGGGCGTATAGCTTGGCGTAATGCTGGCGGGTGCCTTCATCGATTTTGGCCGGGGTGCCGGCGAACTCGTTCCAGAAACGGTCGAGGTAGATGCGTTCGCGCCCGGCAACCAGACGCTCCATGTCCGCGCCGCCGAAGTCGAAGTGCCAGAGCATCGGCGAACGAACGATGTCGTTCCACGGTGTGATGCCGGGCACGGGCGCATCCATCACCACCAGGCGCTCGGTCAGCTCGGGATAGCGCGCGGCATAGGCGAACGCGACCATGGTGCCGATGTCATGCCCGATGACCACCGAGTGCTCGATCTTCAGCGCGCTCAACACCTGACGAATGTCGCCGGCCTGGGTCTTCTTGTCGTAGCCGCCCTCCGGGATCGACGATAACCCCATGCCGCGCAGATCCGGCACCACCACGGTGTGATCGCGGGCCAGATCCGCCGCCAGCGGCGCCCACATGTCGCCGGTATCACCGAAACCATGCAACAGCACCACGGCCGGACCCTTGCCACCAACTCGCACATGCATTGTCGCGCCTTCGACTTTGATGTCCTGAGTGTGGAAGGTGGCGGGGAAGGGAGTGACGTCGGCGTGGACCTGAAAACTCAGGACGAGCAGGGCGAGGCCAGTCAGCAGTGGGCGGGTCATGGCGAAGTCTCCAGGCGTGGTGGCGATGGAGAGAGCGTAGACGTATCGATCAGGGGCGGCGGAGTTTCATCCGCAAGCAAATGCTGCCTCGATAAATGCCCCCAGCGCCTTCTCTTCGAGAATCTCGATCGAGAAATGCCCGAAGCGCTTGGGCAACCAGATGATGCGGGTTCCGGACGGCGATTGCAGGTTCTCGCGAGTCAGCGGCTGGCCGTTCTCGTCTTCCGGCTGAACCCCGCTGGCGAGCAGTTCGTCGTAGGCCAACTCGATATCAGGTGTCGTGTAGCAATGACGGTAAATCATGCCTTCGCCCACTGTATCCAACAGTTCCTTGAGATTTCCCGCCAGCGGCTGGACCAGCATGAAGCGTTCCTGACCGATCAACGCCACGGCATAGCGTACGTGCAGGCCCCCGCGATTCCAGGTCTGCGTTGTGGAGATTCGCGCCTGAAGGATCTGCGCGTAATAGGCACAGGCTTCTTCAAGGTCTTTGACCAGTACGTCGATGTGGCTGAACTTCAAATCCATGAAATAGCTCCTGTCAGGCAGTGTCGATGGGCTGGGCGTAATCGACGATCGGTCAGCCGGAATAAACTAAGCTGATGTGTAACGTCAAGATGACACAGGAGCAACCCACCATGAAGGCGCGCCGCATGAACAAGTCACGCACGTTGATTGCAACGATTTCCTCTCTTGCGCTGGTTGTCAGCTCGGCGATGGCATTGGCTGATCCCGGTAATGGAAAGGGCCAGGGCAATGGCAATGGCAAGGGTAATTCGCAGAATGTGCAGGGCCACGGTAACCAGAAAGGCAATGGCAACAAGGGCAACAACTCTGGCGGTGACTGGAGTCATGCCCCTAGTATCGATCGCGGCAATGTGCTCGGGATTGTTGGCGGCTACCGCGACTACTGGAGCCCGGGACCTGCGCTGCCACCGGGCATTCAAAAGAATCTTGCACGCGGCAAACCGCTCCCGCCCGGGATCGCGAAAAAACTCGATGGACGCCTGGTCGGTCACCTGCCGCATTACGATGGCTACGAATGGCAGCAGGTGGGCACGGATCTGATATTGGTTGCGCTGGCCACCGGCCTGATTTACGAGGTGCTCAACGGGGCGTTTGATTAAGATTTCCTGCCCCGCTGCGCACCACCTACCCCGATCAGACGATTTTCAAAGCGCTCAGCACGATCAGCGATTGCTCGGCAAAGGCCTGGGCCTGCTCGGTCAGCGCGGCGATGTTGGCTTCAGCGGTGGTCAGCGCTTTGCCGTCCTTGACCAACACTTCGTTTTGTTCGGCGATGACGCTCCACGCCAGTTGCGCCCACTCCGCCGGGTGCTGCTTGCCCTGACGGATCGCAATCAGGAACAGTTGCTGGAAACGACTGACGGTGACGCCACCCCCGGTGACCGGGCTGCTCAGCACTTGAATGTCGGCATTGAACAGCGCGCGTTTGCACAGTTGCAGGTTGAACGCGGCGCAGCGTTCATACACCAGAGCCTCGGCAGCTTCGCTCTGGCACGGGGCTACCGCGCCCATGCTGACCAGGATGGCGATGGCCTGTTCCAGATCGTCATAGGCCATTGGTGACACCGCATCGAGCAACTGCTGCATCGTTTTGGCTTCATACATCTGATCCGCGAGGGCATTGAGGAGCGGGCGGTAAATTTCCGCTTGCAGCGTCGCTGCGCCAGCGGGGCCGGTGACGCTGGAGGCTACGTTTTCTGTCGGCTGCATCAGCACAAATCGCGTATTGAGCATGCGCGAACGGCGCTCGGTCGCGCTGAGTCGGTTGGCACCGCGCACGTACAGGTCGCGACGGAAAGCCTGGTTGACGAAATAGTCACGCGCCTGCTCGCGCATCACCGGGTGTTCGATACCGTCGAGAAAGGCCAGGCCTTCGGCGCTCAGGTTGAGTGCGTCGACCGAATCCATCGGCACCGCCGTCGTGACGTAATCGAGCTTGGCCGGGGCCAGTGCATCCACCATGTCGGCGAAATACATGCAGTTCCAGTCGCGATTGAAATATTCGTGGGCGACGTATTGGCGGTCCTGACCTTTGATGGTCTGCAGCCGGGCACCCAGACTCGGCGCGGCAATGGCGTACTTGGGGTTGGCCGCCAGCAGCGCTTCGGAAAACTGCAACGCGGCGTCGATGCGCTGATCCGCCCGCGTCGAGTGATTGGCGAAGCGGTCGTGCAGGCTGAACAATTGGCGCAACGGCGCAGCAGGCGACCAGCCCGGGAATGCGTTGTAGCTGACGTAGAGATGACCACCCGGTTTGAGGTGGCGTCGGGCGAATTCGACGATCAGTTTCTGGTTGTCACGGCTGACCCAGGTCCAGATGCCATGCAGGCTGATGCTGTCGAACTGCGGCAAATCATGGCGCGCCAGCAGTTGCTCGAAGCTGTCGTCGTAGAGTTTTGCGCCATTGTTGCTGAGTTCCGCCAGCTCAATGGCATGGGCCGCCTGACCGGGGTGGAAGTCCGTCCCGACGAAGCCACCAGGGTTGGCCGTGGCGTGGATATTGATCGACACACCCTGGCCAAAGCCGAGTTCACAGTGATAACCGTCGGGATTGTCCAGACCGGCAAAGCCGCGCAACAACAGGCAGTAACGCTGGAATACCGGATTGATTTCCCGGCTATAGCTGTAGGTGTAGCCTTCGTCGGTGAAATAACCTTCGTTCCAGGCGTTGCTCATGGGTGCAGCCTCTTGAATCGTAATGGAAAGTGGCTCTTGTAAAAGGATGGACGTGCGTCGTTCAGTCTTGCGCAGGTCATCAGCATGTTGTCGGCAGGATCGAACCATCCGATAGGGTTCGTGCTGATATTTTGCCGGGTTTATTCATGATCGGAGTTGGCCGCTCCTCACAATCGAACGCCCATCTCCAGGGCGCGGGTCTCGAAGCCGAACTCGGCATACATGCGCACCGCGCGCTCGTTGAACGGCCAGACCGTCAGGCGCAAGTCTTGAGCATTTTGCGCGATAGCCCAGTCTTTCACCCGTTGAATCAGTGCGCGGCCAATGCCTTTACCCCAGAACGGCTCGGCGACACACAACGAGCCGATGCGCACCACATTCTGCGGCTGCATCAGCGGGCCGGAACTGGCGGACAGGATGGCCGTGATGAACGCCACGGGCCGTTCACCTGCGCTGGCGATGAAGACGATCTGGCCAGGCTTTTCGAATACCCCCGCCCAGTGCGGCAAATCGCGGGCGAAATCTTCGGTCGCGGCGGCGTAGATATCGGGGCGGGCGGCGTGGTGTACCGAGTTGAGCAATTGGCCCAGCTCGCACATCGCCAGAGCATCTTCAGCGGTGGCGGTGCGGTAGGTAATGACTTCTTCCATGAATAGCGCTCGTTGATTTCGTGAGGGATCTGGCGTTGTGGTTGAAAAAGAAGTCATCGGACACACGCGGGCGGTGGTCGACAGCACGCGCCGCATGTTCGTGAGCCAGTGAAAAACTCCGGCAAAGGCGTCAACGTTCCGGTTGCTGCGCCGCCCAGTGCTTCATCTCTTCTGCGATGAAGTGATTGACCAGGTCGCTGTACATTTTCTCGATCGCGTCTGCGTTCAAACCTTCGGCGCAGGCCCATTCGCGGCGGGTGGCCAACATGGCCTGGTAACGCTCAGGTGCTCGAACCGACGTCGATGAGGTTTTGAACTTCGACGCGGCAATGACGTACTGGAAACGTTTGCCCAGGAGTTTGATAACCGCCTGATCGAGACGATCGATTTCACTCCGGATGTCTTGCATGTCCGCACAATCGGCGGGTTGTAATGTGTTGATCACTTCCATGTACGTCGTTCTCTCTTCGGGGGAATCTTTGCCGGGCAGGTGACACGCGAAAGAGGTGCCGACGATACCGGCATCCATCACTAAGATACGCTTCGCCAATGCAACCTCCCTGTTGTCGCCTGGCCGGCGCGTATTGCGGTGTGCAGCATAGATGAGGTTCTAGCGGCCTGACTACGATGCTGAGTTATGACTGACATGCTTGGGCCCCGCCAACGCCCAGGCAATCAAGCCGAACAGCGGCACAAACACGATCAGCACAATCCATACACCTTTGTTGCTCGCTTTCCCCTCGCTCTTGCGCACCCGATTGATGGCCCAGAGTTCGATTAGCAGAAGAACTGCCGCCAGTACGATCCACACGGTTTCGATTTGCATTGGCTACCTCCTGATGGTCTGTTCGTTAGGTGGCGTGCGGTGCGGCTGGTTCATTTATTTTTCTTCAGTGCATTGAGCAGGCGGGCCAGTTGCAAGGCGACGCGGCCGCTGTTGTAGGTTGGCAGCAGGTGGGTGAAAGGGATCTCGATGATGCGGTTCTCGCGCACCGCGCGCAGTTGCGAGAGGACCGGGTCGTGGGCCAACAGGTAGCGTTTGCGGCGGGCGGGCGACCATTCGGCGTCGGCCAGCAGGATCACGTCCGGGTCGCTGGCCAGCAGGGTTTCGCTGTTGACGGTGACTCGATAGAGGTTGATGTCGGCGAACACATTGCGTGCTCCGGCAGCCGCCAGCAGCGGAGTGACAAAGCCACGCCGACCTTCGCTGTCGAGACCTTTGACTTCGCTGTCGAGATAGAACACGGACAACGGTTTACCTGCACCGGCCAAGGCTCGGGCGCTGGCAATGTCCTTTTCCATGGAGTCGATCAATGCTTGGGCTTTTTGCTGCTGGTGCAGCAGCTTGCCCAAGGTCAGCAAGTCATTGCGCACATGCGCGAAATAATCCAGCGAGTGCCCATTGCAGGCGGATTCCAGCAGATACGTACCCACGCCATTGCGCGCAAGCCCCGAGCGCGAGGTCACCCCGTCGCCGAACGCCGTGGCAAAACCGCCGATCACCAGATCCGGCTTCGCAGCGTAAAGCACTTCGCTGGCCGGGTACTGCCGCGCGATTACCGGTACGCCGAAATACTCGGCTTGGCGCTGACCGGCACCGGTGTCATCCAGATACGCCACGCCGACCAGCGCTGGCCCGGCACCCAGTGCGAGGACGAGATCGGCCGCATGCTGATTGAGCGCGACGATGCGCGAAGATTGATCGGCGCTCCATTCTTCGCCGCAATTGCGGTAACTGTCGGCGAGTACAGGCATTGAGCAGAGCAGGGCGCCAAGTACGTACAGAAACGATCTCATGTCTGCGCCTTGATCAGCAAATCCGCAACCACTTCACCGCCCACCAGATGCCCCTCGACCAGCCGCTGCACATCTTCATGGCTGCGCACGCCATACCAGCAGCGTTCCGGGTACACCGTCACAATCGGCCCCAGATTGCACGGGAACTGACAGTGCGTACGGGTCAGCAAGACGCCGCCCGGCGTCTCGATGCGATCGTGCGCCAGTAAGTGCCGGCGCAAGGTTTTCCATAACTGCAACGCGCCGCGCTGGGTGCAACGCGGGCCGGTGCAGACGAATACATGGCGCGCATGCTCGGGCACCTGCGACCAGTCCGGGTGCGTGTCGACGCCGTCGACGGTTTTGATGTCACTCATCAGAAGCGGTACGTGTAGCGCACTTCGGAGGTGAACGGCCGGCCGAGGTTATCGACGTTGCTCGAACGGCTGGTGACGTAATCACGGTCGAACAGGTTCTCCACCAGCAGGCTTACGCGGTGTTGGTGGGCGTTGTCGAGGTAGCGATAGGCGTCGGCGTCGACCACTGAATAATTGCCGTACTCGACCTGCTTCGAGCTTTTGATGTCGCGGATATAGCGGATCGCACCGCCGGCACCCCACAGACGGTTTTCCGACTCATAACCCACGCGCGAGCGGGCGAAGAAGCTCGGGATATCGTTGAGGGTCACACCGCTGCGCGATTCGGTGAGGTTGCGGGTCATGTCCGCTTGCAGGCTCCACTGATCGTTGAGCGCGAGTTTGGCGTCGGCCTCGAAACCACGCATACGCACCTGGCCTTCACCGTTGACCCATTGAATGTCGTCGAGGGTGATCAAGTCGTCGATCTTGCGTTTGAACAGGGTCACGCTGGCGCTGAATTCGCGGTCGAGCAGAAAGCCTTTGTAGTCGACACCCAGCTCCGCATTGCGGCTTTTTTCCGGCTTCAGGTTGCGATTGCCGATCTCGTCGCCCGGTTCATTGACGAACAGCTGCTCGGCGTTCGGCAGTTTGTAGGCGCTGCCGTACTGACCGCGCACCGACCAGTTGTCGTTGAGGTCATACAGCGAAGTGAGCATGCCGACCGTGGCACTGTCGCCGCCGCTCATGGCTTCGTGGCGAACGCCTATGCTCGGGTGCCAGTCGGGCAGGGCGTCGATCTGCGGACGCAGTTGCGTGTAGAAAGCGTGGGCTTCGGCCTTGTCGTTATCGATGATCAACACATCATCCTGGCCCTTGAACCATTGATTGTCGGTGCCAAACACCATTACATGATCGCCGGGCAATTCAGCCTTGCCTTCGGCCTGCACACCCCAGTCGGTGAAGCCCCAATAGTCGTTGTGATTGATGACTTTGGTGCCGCCGCCCTCCCGGTTGTTGACGCGGGTATAACGCGTGTCCCAGTCGTTGATATGGCCTTTGACGAAGTAGCTCAGGCGCTCATTGACGGCCTGCTCGAAGGTCGCCGTGGCGATCTGCTGCACGCGGTCGTTAGTGGTCTTGTGGTTGTCGACCGGGCGGGCGAAATCGAGGTTGGCGTCGGCGTATTGGTAAAACAGCTCCAGCCGCGAATCATCGTCGAACGACTGAATCGCCTTGCCGCCGAACGTGGTGACTTCGTAGGCGCGATCCTTGCGGGAATCGTTTTTCATGTCGCGGTTGCGATAGGGCTGGTAACCGTCGGAGACGTTGTGACTGACGTACGCCAACAAACCGAGGTCGCCGAAGCCGTTAGTGAAGATATTCTCGACGCGGGCGTCTTCGGTGGTGCCGCCAAAGCTGTCGACGCCTAGATTCACTTCGCCGGCGGCTTTGCGCGATTGCGGGCTGCGGGTGACGATGTTGATCACACCGGACACGGCCTGGGTGCCGAACAACAGGCTCTGCCCACCCTTGAGCACTTCGATGCGTTCGATGGCGTTGGCCGGCAGGGTGTCCAGATAGAGGCCGCCGTACAGGCGATTGTTCAGGCGCACGCCGTCGAGCAGGATCAGCGTGTCGTCGTTGCGCCCGCCGAGCAGCGAATAGGTGCCGTAGTCGAAAGGGCCGTTTTTCGGCGCCACATACAAGCCTGGAATGAACATCTGCATCACGCGGCTGACATCGGCGCTGGGGCCGGCGCGTTCGATCTGTTCGCGGCTGACGATTTCGACCTTGCTGCCGAATCTGGCCATGTCGGCGACGGTGGTGGACTCCACCGACGGTGCGGAAACGATTTGCTGATGGAGTTCCAGTGGCGTGTCATCCGCCAGCAGCACAGGGCTTAACAGGCAGCCGAACAAGAACGTTGGAGCCGAGGTGTTGAAAGGTCGAATCATTGTCTTCTCGAAAAGGATCTTCGCAGAAGAGCATGCAAGAGAAGGCATCGCGCACAGCCAATACCGGCCCATGCCCGCCCACCGCAGGATTTTGCCAAACGAAATTCCAGGCCGGTCTCCGGGCTCGCGCGTATCGAGGTTTTCACCTTCCCATGGCCGTCTGGCCACAGTGGTGTATTGAAAACATCACGCGCATACCGTTGCGGGGGCAGCACCGGACTTGTTCGAAAAGAACGTACCGGTTTCCCGTTTCACCCCATGCACGGCGGCATGGGACACCTGAAACTGGCCGGCATCTGAACATTCGAGGAGCGTCTCGTCAATGTGGCAACCAACGGGGGGGAGCTATTGGATGCGTTCCAGAGCGACAAACTGGCCACTCAACCACGCATAAAGCTGAGACACCGCCGGGGTGATCTGCTTGCGATGCGGGCACACCAGACTCAACGGTGAGGCATTGCCGGGAAAATCCTTCAGTAGCACGACCAGTCGCCCTGCGATCACGTCTGCACTGACGTCCAGCCAGGATTTGTTGGCGATGCCTTCGCCGCTCAACGCCCAGCGGCGCACGATGTCGGCGTCGTCGCTGAACATCGGTCCCGAGACCTGGATCGTTTCACTGCCCAGGCTCCACTTGTCGTAGATCCGGCCGCCTTGCTGGTAGAGCAGGCAAGCGTGGTTGTGCAGATCGTCCGGCGTTTGCGGGTATCCGTGGCGCTCCACGTATTCCGGTGCGGCGACCAGCACCCGCCGGTTCCACGGTGCCAGCGGCAGCGCCACGTAGTTGGCATCTTCATTCGAGCCGTATCGAATCGCCACGTCTACCGGGTCACGAAACAAGTCGGCCATCTGGTCCGACAGGGAAAAGCGCAAGGTCAGTTCCGGGTGCTGGCGGCGAAACAGTGTGAGCCACGGCAGCAAAATGTTGCGCCCCAGATCGGACGGCGCCGTCACTTGCAACACGCCGCGCAACGTGGCGTTTTCACCGCGCAGGTTTTCCTTGCCTTGCTTGAGCGCCTCCAGCACCGAGTGGGCGGTGGGCAAGTATTGCTCGCCCTCGGCGGTTAATCGCAGGCTGCGGGTGGTGCGCGCAAACAGGCGCACGTCCAGCTCACGCTCCAGACGCTTGATCGCCGCGGCAACCTGACCGGGCAATAAATCCGCCTCATGGGCGGCAGCGGTGAAGCTGCCCAGCGCGGCGCTGCGGGTGAACAAACCAAGATCATCGATGCGGATCATTTTCACTCCTGCAGTGAAAGTGTTGGCGCATTTTGCTGGTTTTTCTTTGTGCTTGGGAAGTCGAAGATGGCGGCAAGCGAGCACATCAGCTCTTCAGACAGCGAGTTTCCATGAAAGCCATCACCTTCACCCAACACGCTTTGCCCATTGAAGATCCGCAATCGTTGCAGGACATCGACCTTCCGGTGCCAACTCCCGGCCCCCGGGATTTACTCGTAGAAGTTCGTGCGGTGTCGGTCAATCCGGTCGATACCAAAGTACGCGCCGGAACTTTCACCAAAGAACCGAAAATCCTCGGCTGGGATGCCGCCGGTATTGTCCGCGAGGTCGGGGCTGAAGTGACGCTGTTTCAGCCTGGCGACGAAGTGTTCTACGCAGGCTCCCTTGCCCGCACCGGCAGTTATAGCGAATTTCATTTGGTGGACGAGCGAATCGTCGGGCACAAACCGCGTTCGTTAAGTGCTGCGGATGCCGCGGCATTGCCGTTGACCTCGATCACCGCCTGGGAGCTGTTGTTTGACCGTCTCGGTGTCACCGAAGGTTCAGGGCAGGGCAAGTGCCTGTTGATCACGGGGGCAGCGGGCGGCGTCGGTTCGATGCTGGTGCAATTGGCCCGACAGTTGACGCAGCTGACTGTCATCGGCACCGCCTCACGGCAGGAAACGGCTGACTGGGTCCGGCAATTGGGCGCGCATCACGTCATCGATCACAGTCAGCCGCTGCTCGCACAGTTGCAGGCACTGGGCATCGACGAGGTCAGCCATGTCGCCAGCCTGACCCATACCGAGCAGCATTTTGCGCAGCTGATCGAAGTGCTTCAACCACAAGGGCGTCTGGGCGTGATCGACGATCCTGAAAGCCTCGACGTGATGCCGCTCAAGCGCAAGTCGCTGTCGCTGCACTGGGAGCTGATGTTCACCCGTTCGCTGTACGAAACCCCGGACATGATTGAGCAGCATCACCTGCTCAATCGCGTCAGCGATCTGATTGACCAGGGCATTTTGAAAACGACTGTCGGTGAACATTTTGGCGCGATCAACGCGGCAAACATGCGCCGTGCCCATGCCTTGGTCGAGAGCGGCAAGGCCCGAGGCAAACTGGTGCTTGAAGGTTTCTGATTTCACTCATTCAGACGGGCCTGCAAGCGGGCCGGTCAGGAGCAGCTCATGCGTATGAAAAAGCTTTCTGCTGCATTGGCCATGGTCATGGCAGCGCCGTTCGCCCATGCAATCAGCGCCGTCGCGTTGCCGGCCAATGCCCCCGCCGACCGATCCTTCGGCAAGCTCGAACAGGTCCATGCGTTCTACGACGCGATGCCCACCGGCGTGACCGTCACCGAGACCGGGCGCATCTTCGTCAACTTCCCGCGTTGGGGCGACAACGTGCCGTTCACCGTGGGCGAGATCCGCGACGGCAAAGTCGTGGCTTACCCGAACGCGGCGATCAATCAGGAAAACCTCAACGATCCCAGTGATGGTCTGATCAGCGTACAGAGCGTGGTGGCCGACGGGCGGGGCCGTGTCTGGTTGCTCGATACCGCCGCGCCGGGTTTCGCAGACCCAAAACCTAAAGGCGCGAAGCTGATCGCGGTGGATCTGGTCAGCAACAAGATCGTCAAGCGTCTGGTGTTCCCGGACAACGTCATGTTGCCGAGCACCTACGTTAACGACATGCGTTTCGACTTTCGCACAGGCCCGGAGGGAACGGTCTATCTCACTGACTCGTCCCTGCGTGGACCGGGCGCGATCATCGTCATGGACATCGCCAGCGGCAGTGCCATGCGCCGTTTGAGCGGTGTGCCGGCGACCTCGGTTGACCCGACCTTTGTCCCGGTGGTTGAAGGCCTGCCACTCACCGTTGAAGCTCCGGACGGCAAGCGCAAACCGCTGGGCGTGGCCTCGGACGGCATCGCGCTGTCGGCGGACGGCAAGACACTGTATTTCACTCCGCTGTCGAGTCGGCACCTGTATTCGGTGTCCACCGCGTTGCTGCGTGATGCCAACTTCAGTGAACAGCAACTGACGGCTGCCGTGCAGGATCTGGGGGAGAAGGGCGCGTCCGATGGTCTGGAGGCTGACGCCGCCGGCGCCATCTATGCCGGCGATTACGAGCACAACTCGATCCGCAAGCGTCTGCCGGACGGCCAATGGCAAACGCTGGTACACGACCCGCGTCTGCTCTGGCCAGACACATTGTCCATTGGCCCCGACGGCTATCTGTATTTCATCGCCAACCAGTTGCACCGCCAGGCGGCATTCCGTTCCGGGCAGGATCAGCGGCAAAAACCTTACAGCCTGATGCGTCTGAAGATCGACGCAGCGCCGGCGCCGACGCGCTGATTTCCAAGCGGCATTGAGTTTTACGTTTTCACTTTTCAGATCAGGAGTTCAATCATGGATCTCGTTTCTCTGGCCAAGCGCCGTTTCACCACAAAAGTTTTCGATGCCGACCGCAAGATTCCCAGGCACACACTGGAGTTGCTGCTGGAACAACTGCGCAACAGTCCGTCGTCGGTCAACTCTCAGCCTTGGCATTTCGTGGTTGCCGAGAGTGATCAGAGCCGGGCGCGAATCGCCCACAGTACTCAGGGGCCGTTCAGCTTCAACCAGCCGAAAATACTCAACGCGTCGCACGTCATCGTCTTCTGCACTCGCACGCATCTGCCGGAGGAATACCTGCAGGCGTTGCTGGCTCAGGAAGCCATGGACGGGCGTTTTCACAATGCCGAGGCGCGAGCAGGGCAGGAGCGTGGACGGCGCGGTTTTGTCGATCTGCATCGCTTCGATCAGAAAGACCTGCAGCACTGGATGGAAAAGCAGACCTACCTCGCGCTGGGCACATTGCTGCTGGGTGCCGCCTCGCTGGGTATCGACGCGACGCCGATGGAAGGTTTCGACAGCAAAGTCCTCGACAGTGAACTGGGCCTGCGCGAACAGGGCTTCACCAGTCTGGTCGTGGTGAGCCTGGGCTATCACAGCAGCGAAGACTTCAACGCAGGCCTGCCCAAGTCCCGCTTGCCGTCCCAGTCGCTGTTTACCTTTCTCTGAATGCAGCCGGTCCCAGGAGTATTGAAGATGAACCAGTCCACAGAAACATTGATCTCGATTGCCGTGCTCAAGGCCAGGTCAGGCCAGGAACAGGCCTTGAAAGAAGGCTTGCTGGCGCTGGTTGAGCCGACACGCGCAGAGCCGGGCAATCTCGACTATGTGTTGTTTGAACTGCGCGACCAGCGCGGCACGTTCTACATGCGCGAGGCCTTCAAGGATCAGGCGGCATTGGATGCGCATTTCGCCATGCCTTACTTCAAGCGCTTTGCCGCCGCGGCGGATGACCTGCTGGAAGAGCCGCTGCAACTGATATTTCTTGAGCACGTGTCGAACTGATCCAGTCGTCCATTCAACCTGTCAGGGTGTGCAGCCATGAAAGATACCGCGCAACGGCCGACCCACGGAACGCCGGTTCACGAAGACATCGATGCCATTGAAACCAACGAGTGGCTGGAAGCCCTGGCAGGTGTCGCGAAAGTCGGCGGCAGACCGCGCGTGCGGTTCTTGCTGCTGCGACTGGCCGAGCAGGCCAGCCGTCTCGGCGTGCAAACGACGGCGAGTGCGTATTCGCTGTACCAGAACACCATCGCGCTCGAACAGCAGCCGGTTTATCCCGGGGATCTGGTGATGGAGGAGCGCATCACCTCGATCATTCGCTGGAACGCCCTGGCCATGGTGGCGAAGGCGAACAAGGCCTATGGCGAATTGGGCGGTCACATCGCCAGTTACGCCTCGGCGGCGGAAATTTTCGAGGTCGGCTTCAATCACTTTTTCCGTGCGGACAGCGAAGCCGGGCGCGGTGATCTGGTTTACTTCCAGGCGCACTCTGCCCCCGGGGTGTACGCGCGGGCCTTTCTTGAAGGGCGTTTGCAGGCGTCGCAACTGGAGCGTTACCGGCAAGAAGTGAAGGGCGGCGGATTGTGTTCCTATCCGCATCCTTGGCTGATGCCCGACTTCTGGCAGTTTCCCACGGGCTCAATGGGTATTGGCCCGATCAATGCGATTTACCAGGCACGGTTCCTGCGGTATTTGCAGCATCGTGGGATTGCCTCGACGGAGGGGCGGCATGTCTGGGGCGTTTTTGGTGATGGCGAGATGGACGAGCCGGAGTCCATCGCCGCGCTTTCGCTGGCAGCGCGGGAGAATCTTGACAACGTCACCTTCGTGATCAACTGCAATCTGCAGCGTCTCGACGGCCCCGTACGCGGCAACGGGCAAATCGTTCAGGAGCTGGAGTCACTGTTCAGCGGCGCCGGCTGGAATGTGATCAAGGTGTTGTGGGGTTCGGACTGGGACCCGTTGTTTGCCCGCGATGACGGCCATGCACTGTTGCGCCACTTCGCCGGGATGGTGGATGGCGAGTACCAGAATCTGGGGGCCAATGACGGTGCGTATAACCGCAGCCATTTCTTCGACCAGGACCCGCAGTTGCAGGCGTTGGTTGCAGACATGAGCCCGGAGCAGATCGACGCGTTGCGCCGGGGCGGTCACGACTTTCGTAAGTTGCATGCCGCGTTCGAGGCCGCGCGCAAGCACAAGGGCAGGCCGACCGTGGTGCTCGCCAAAACCAAGAAAGGTTTCGGCATGGGCCAGATCGGCGAGTCGCGCAACACCTCGCACCAGCAGAAAAAACTCGATATCGAGGTGCTCAAGGCATTCCGTGATCGTTTCGCCTTGCCGCTGGATGATGAGGCCGTGGCAGAAATGCGCTTCTACAAACCGGCTGACGACAGCCCCGAGTTGCGATACCTGCATCAGCAGCGACGGGCGCTCGGCGGTTACTTGCCCAAGCGCAACGGTGTGTCAGCACCAATAACAGTGCCACCGCTCGACAGCTATGGCCGTTTTGCGCTGAAGGCCGATGAGCGTGAAAACTCGACGACCATGGCGGTGGTGCGACTGTTCACCCATCTGATCCGGGACAAACAATTGGGGCCACGCATTGTGCCGATTGTCGCCGATGAAGCGCGCACATTCGGCATGGCGAATCTGTTCCGGCAAATCGGGATTTATTCATCCGTCGGCCAGTTGTACGAGCCAGAAGATGCCGGCGCGCTGCTCTATTACAAGGAATCGACCGACGGGCAACTGCTCGAAGAAGGCATCACCGAAGCCGGCGCGATTTCTTCCTGGATCGCTGCGGCGACGTCCTACAGCGTCAATGGCGAGCCGATGCTGCCGTTCTACATTTACTACTCGATGTTCGGCTTTCAGCGCATTGGCGACCTGATCTGGGCTGCCGCCGACCAGCGCGCCAGAGGCTTTTTGATCGGCGCCACATCGGGGCGCACAACGCTGGCCGGTGAAGGACTGCAGCATCAGGACGGCTCCAGTCAATTGATCGCAGCCACTGTGCCCAACTGCCGCGCCTACGACCCGGCATTTGCCAGCGAGGCGGCGGTCATCATCGACCATGGCGCCCGGCGCATGCTGGAGCAGCAAGAGGATGAGTTCTATTACCTGACGGTAACCAACGAGAACTACGTTCAGGCCTCACTTGAACCAGACGAACACGCGGACGTGATTCGCGGCATGCGCCTCTATGCGCGCTATGGCGAGGAGGTACCGGCGGTTCGTTTACTGGGTTCGGGAGCGATTCTGCGCGAGGTGATTGCCGCCGCACATATGCTGGATCAAGAGTGGCAAGTCAGCAGCGAAGTGTGGAGTGTGACCAGCTTCTCCGAACTCGCCCGGGATGCCCGCGAGGTGCAGCGTCAGCAAGTGTTCGGCGGCGATGTCGAGTGCCAGAGTCACCTACTGCATTGTCTGCCCGGTAACGCTCCAGTCGTGGCGGCCAGTGATTACGTGCGCGCCTATGCACAATTGGTGGTGCCGTATTTACAGGCACCGTGCATCTGCCTGGGCACCGACGGATTTGGACGCAGCGACACACGCTCGGCGTTGCGCAGCTTCTTTGAAGTGGATCGCTATCACATCGTTTTGGCGGCGCTGGCTTCGGTCGATCCGCGGGCACATGCCCAGGCTCGGGCGAAATACGCTATCGACGCCGACGCCGAAGCCCCCTGGAACTGCTGAGCCTTCACGTCGTGTGTCCCTTCTTTCATCAACCAACAATCGCGACGGCACACTCTGGCTGCCTGCTGCGCAAATGGATCTCGTCGGCTGGCGAACAACTGATCTGAATGGCCTGCTGACGTTCGGCCCTATATCCTTCCCGCCTGTTTGATGAAATGACTTAGGGAAGAATTGCATGCCGTTCAGGGTGATGGTGGTCGGGGGCTACGGAAATTTCGGCAGCATCGTGTGCAGACATCTGGCGCTGATGCCGGACATCGGGCTGGTGCTGTCGGGTCGTGACCCGCGCAAGTTGCAGCGCAAACTCGATGAGCTCAACAGCCATTCGGGAAACGTCTGCGAAGGCTGGTGCGGCGATGCCATGGGCGCGGAGTTCGAAGCCGCTTTGCGTGCGCTGAACATTCAGTTGGTCGTCCATACCGGCGGGCCGTTTCAGGGGCAATCCTATGCCGTTGCGCAGAGTTGCATCGATGCCGGCGTGAACTATTGCGACCTCGCGGACTGCCGCACCTTCGTCAACGGCATCGACGTGCTCGACGCGCGGGCGAAACAAGCGGGCGTGGCGATCCTCAGTGGTTGCAGCTCGGTGCCGACACTGTCTTCAGCGATCATCGATGAGCAGCGCCAGCGCTTTTCGCGCATTGACTCGATCGAGCATGGCATTTCTTCCTCGGCGAAAATGCCCGGGTTGTCGACCATCGAAGGTGTCCTGGCTTATGCCGGCAAACCGATCAAGCAACTCAAGAACGGCAAAGTCCATGAAGTGTCGGGCTGGCTGGACCTGACCCTGCGCAAGATGCCGCAGATGGGCACGCGATTGCTGGCCAACGTCGATGTCCCGGACATGGACATCTTCGCCGGTCGTTATGGTGCGCAAACCCTGAGCTTCAAGGCGGGCGCCGGTCTCAAGCTCGGCGGTTTCGCCAACGGCTTGCTGGCTCAGGCGCTGAAAGTCGGGCTGGTGCGCGACCATGCCTTGTGGGCCGGAAGACTGCATCGGCTGGGCATGCGATTCGAGCGATTCGGCGATGGCAAAAGTGCGATGTACATCGACGTGCAGGGCCTTGGTGTTGACGGCAAGCCGCTGTCGATGACCGCACAACTCACGGCTTTGAACGACAAAGGCCCGGAAATCCCCAGCTGCGCCGCCGTGGCCCTGGCCACGAAAATGGCCCAGGGCTACGTGCCAACCGCCGGCGCCAGACCGTGCGTGGGCGAAATCAGCGTCGCCGAATACATGGCCGCGATCAACGACCCGGACAACCTGAGCCTGGCCGTGCATTTCTCGGACGGGCAGCGCTGACATGCTCTATCTGTGCCTCAAGTACCTGCACATCATCGCCGCGATCTTCCTGTTCGGTTTCGGCATGGGCTCCTACCTCTACCTGATCGCCGCCAGCCGCACCGGCAATCCGCACGTGATAGCGCACGTCGCGCGCATGGTGGTGCGCTTCGACACCTGGATCACCACGCCGGCCGGGTTTGTGCAGATCATCACAGGTTATCTGCTGATGCGGCTTTCGGGGTTGTCGATGAGCGCCGAGTGGGTGCTGACCTCGCTGATCGTCTTCTTCTGCGTCGGCTCGCTGTGGCTGCCGGTGTTGCTCCTGCAGAAGCGCCTGTATGTGATGGCGTCGAGTGCGAGCGAGGCGGGGGCGGGGCTTGATGAGCAGTATCAAGCCGTTTACCGGAAGTGGTTCTGGATGGGCGTGCTCGGGTTTGCCGGGATGTTTGTCATCGTGCTGATGATGGTGACGAAGATGACGCCGGTGCAGTTGATTAGCTTTCTGGCGTAGTTGTTTTCAGAAAGCGCTGTTGATGATCCGGGGTTGGCAGCAGGCAGGTGTCGTACTTGCCGAACAGTCGGTATCGGTTCAGCGCGATGCGGTCGTAGGCCCAGTCGCGCAGGCCGCGCGGGAATACGCGTAGCAGCCGCAATGGCTGCCAGCGGGCGGGTAGTTGGCTGATGACTTCGAAGAACGCGTCTGAACGTTCCCAATAGTGACGGTCACGGATTACCGCCATGGTGTCGAATTGATCGACTGGCAGGCCGGCCCACGCGAGCAAGGCTTGTCCCTCCGGCGACTGCACCGCTGCCAGACGCACGCGACGTTGATGATCATGGCGAATCAAAAAACGCGCCCAGCCGTTGCAGAGTTTGCACACGCCATCGAACAGGACCACGGATTCGCCGGGGTTGAGGAACGGGGCGGGGGTAGGGCGGGTTTTCGGGGTGGGCATGGGTTTTGTGTTCAAGACGTCGGGTGTTGCGATCATAGCGCCGCCAGCAGTGGTTCGCGAATGACTGCGCTCGCTTAGGCACATGAATGTGAGAGACAGGCCACGTTCAGCAGCGCGATCTGTCGCCTGTCGCCGTCAAGCCGTTGCCTCACTTGCTCGAACGGCCCCCACTCGATCCTTGGAGCCGGCCCGAAGTTTATGCCGAAACTTCAACGCTGGCCGCTCGACGCAGTAATACGAAACACCACTGAGCAAGAACGACAGCACCAACACCGTTGCAACCTTGGACCAATCGAATGAGGTGATCGGCCAGAGGCCGTGCAGGAAGTAAATCACCAGGAAGTGATTGAGGAATACGCCATAGCTGATGTTCCCGAGAAACTCGTCAATCCGGTGAAATTTGAGTGTTGTCAGCCCGTACACCGCAGGGATGCCCAGGGCAATGCCGGCGGCCACTTCGGCGTTGGACGGCCGACGTTCGATCCAGCCCATCATGATCGCCGCAAAGATCAATGCCGCTGCCACAGCGGTACCGCCAGCAATCGCGAAACCCTTCGCCTGCGGTTTGTAGAGGTAGCTGCCGCACAGGAAGATGAACAGGACACCCGGCAACAGACGGTAGCCGTAGTAGTCGGTGTTGATGAATCCAAGGCAGGCGGGGATGAAGACCGCAACCGACAAGGCGAAGGCCGCGCCCCGTAGTCTGTAGATGAGCAGGAACGGGATCACCAGGTAGAAACACATCTCCAGTCCTAGCGACCAGGCCGGTGGCACGATTCCCGCTCCGGTCACGCCGAACATATAGAAACCGAGGGGCACTATTGCAAGGCTCGCGGCGATGTTTTTGACGTTCAGTTCAGCCCATTGCGGCGTGCCAGGCAGGAGGAAATAGATCACCGCACAAGAGAGGATGAAGTAGAACAGGAATTGCGGGTAAAGGCGCAGGGCGCGGTCCAGGTAGAACCGGCCAACTTTCTCGGGCGCCTGGTAATTGCGCTCGATCAGTGAGGTCATCACAAAACCACTGATGAGCAGGAAAGAAATCACCGCCAACACGCCCGGGTTGAACCCCATGAACATCTTGCCCATATGCGAAACAGCGACCAGGACGGCCAACAGCAGACGATAGGCTCCCACGTGTATCCCCAAAACGACCTTGTAGTTATGGCGGGTAAATTACGATGGTTTATGGGTGGATAACAGGTTTTTCTCTGCGTTCGGGGTTAAAGGATTTCAGCGGCTGATCACCTCAGGAGGCTAGGCCAGTCGCCATTGACCTTATCGTTGCGTGACGAATATCAGCTCAGGCCAAATCTCACGCCACGCTTTGGATCTAATGCGGTCCAGGAACAGGGGGTACTTTTCGGATTTGAATCGATCAGTCGGCCGCACCACTCCTGAGAACAGGTCTTCCAGCCCCAGCGGTGCTGAAACTTCCACTTCACCGTGATGATCAAGCCTGACAGCGACGGCCGTGGCAGTCTCGGGCCAGCAGGTCATTGCATCGGTCGTCGATTGATAAGGGGTATCGGCATTGCGCAGGTGCATTCGCGCCTGATTTTTTACAGACCAGTTCACTTCACTACACCGGCTCGACAGCGTTCTGACCAAAGCGGAATCCGCTTCTGTATTGGCACGTGCCGGGTCGAACCAGATGACATCGATATCATCTGGCAGCGCTGAAGGCTTGCGTTGATGCAGGTGATCCCATACCAGACTGCGCACGAAGCCGGCGGCAATCCAGCAGTCGGGCAAGTTCAGATCGCGAGCCATACGCAGGATTTTCATCCTTGCAGGGTCGTGAGTAAGCAGGGCCTTTAGTTGTGCTACGTGCTTCATCGCGTGTCCTCTATTACATCCAGTCACTGCTTGGGAGCCAGCGTGGACATTGACTATTGTCTGCTTCCGGCCAGTAGCAGACATTCGATCTAGTGCCTCTACGATCCAACCTACAGATCTCCGCCTAGCGATTGCAGCTTTTATAGCTACGCTTGCCAGCAAGAGACTGGTGCAAGTGCGCCAACTCCTTAATTGTCTGGCAAGGGAGCCAACAACCATGGATAGCACTCAGGGCGTTTATCCATCAGCGACCGTTCTGGTGGTCGACGATACCCCCGACAACCTGATGTTGATCGCCGAGTTGCTGAAGGACAAATATCGGGTCAAGGCCGCCAACAGCGGCGAAAAGGCCCTACGCCTTCTGCAGGCCGACCCGCTTCCCGATTTGATCCTGCTGGACATCATGATGCCGGGCCTGTCCGGTTATGACGTTGCCGAGCAGCTCAAGCTTGACGTTCGCATTCGCCATATACCGATCATTTTCCTCACCTCCATGACTGCCACGGAGGACGAGATTCGCGGCTTGAGCCTCGGGGCTGCGGATTACATCACTAAGCCGATCATCCCCCCGGTGCTCATGGCCAGGGTCGAGACCCAAATCAAGCTCAAGTCCGTTGCCGATTTCCTGCGCAATCAAAACGAATTTCTGGAGCGGGAAGTGCAGCGCCGCACCCGGGAGGTGATCGCGATCCAGGATGTCACCATCCACGCCATGGCTTCGCTGGCCGAAACCCGTGACAACGAAACTGGCAACCACATTCGCCGTACCCAGCACTACATCAAACGCCTGGCTGAACTGTTGCGCAACCACCCGCGCTTCCGGCACTTTCTCGACGAGGACAGCATCAAGCTGCTCTTCAAATCGGCACCGCTGCACGATATCGGCAAGATTGGCATTCCCGATCGCATCCTGCTCAAACCGGGACGGCTCACCGCTGAAGAGTTCGAGATCATGAAGACCCACACCACATTGGGGCGGGACGCCATTCAGCACGCGGAGGATCAATTAGGCATAAACGTCGATTTCCTTCATTTGGCCAAGGAAATCGCCTACGGCCATCAGGAAAAGTGGGATGGCAGTGGCTATCCGCAAGGCGTGGCCGCCGACGATATCCCGATCAGCGCCAGGTTAATGGCCGTGGCAGATGTCTACGATGCGCTGATCAGCCGCCGCGTGTACAAGCCCGGCATGCCTCACGAGCAGGCGGTGAAAATCATCGGCGAAGGCCGGGGCTCGCATTTTGATCCGGACATCTGTGACGCGTTTCTCGCCAATGCCGAGCAGTTCCGCGTAATTGCCGAGCGATTTGCCGACAGCGACCAGGACATGGCCAGGCAGTTAGCACTGCTTGAGCAGATTGCCGAACGTCCCTGAATCCCGCGCATTACTCTGCACATCCAGCTGAAAGAGGCCGTTTATGAACAGACTGTTCGAGATGCTCGAGCGCCTGTCTCTGCGCAGTAAATTGATCATCGGCTTCGCTGCGCTGCTGATATTGATCCTGATATTGGGCGTGCAAAGCCTGCGCACGCAGTATTCGCTAAGAACTGAAATGCAGCAGTTGTACCAACAGGATCTGGTAGGTATCCAGCATGTGCAGGAGGTTCGGGTGCAGTTGCCGCATCTGTTGCTCGCCATGCAACGTGCAATCGCGACCAACAACGCAGACATCCGTATCAGCGCCAGAGCCCAGATGGATGTCGCCCAGGCGCGACTCCACGAAGCGCTGGAGCAGGTTCGTCCAACGCTGCGCAGGCAGAGCAGCGTCAGCAGCCTGCTGGAATTCGAAATGGTATTAAAGCGTCTGCAAAAAGACGGCGATGAGGCACTGGAGCTGGCCGGCAAGGGTTCCTTGGGTCAGGCCTTGATGTTGCTCAACAGTAAGGATTTTCTTGCGCTGGAACAGGGCGGCGATGGGCTGCTCAACCAGATCGAGAAAAACAAGGAAGCCGACATCCACGATACAGCGAAGAACCTGGCGGAGTACGCAGAGCGTAGTACTGCGATCACGTCCATCTTGCTGCTGGGTGGGTCGACGCTGGCCTTGCTGTTGACTTGGCTGGTCAGCTATTCCATACGCGTGCCGTTGAATCGCGTCCGCGTGGCGGTGGACGAATTGGCGTCCGGCAAGCTGGACGGTCAGATCCCGCACACCGATCTTCGCAACGAAACCGGCGACCTGGCGCGTGCCATCGCCACGCTGCAGCTGGAAGCTTGTCAGCTTGAGCGACAGCGCTGGATCAAAAACCACACGTCGCTCCTGCAAGTGGATCTGCAACAGGCGGAGACACCGCAGCAGTTGGCCCAGGCTTTTTTCAGCCACATCGCGCCGCAGTTGGGCATGTGCCAGGGAGCGCTTTACGTTCTCTATGAAGGCGCGGCACGCCTACGCCTGGTTGGCGGTTATGCGGTGGACAGTGTTCATCCGCTACCCGCTGAACTTGATCTCGGTGAAGGGTTGCTTGGCCAGTGCGCACTGGATCGCCAGCCCCGCCAGCTTCAGGATCTACCGGAACCGTTTTGGCATGTACGCACGCCATTGGGCGCAGCCCCGGCCAGCGTCCTGTTGGTTCAGCCCGTGATGCGTGGCGAACGCCTGCTCGGGGTGATGGAAATGGCCGGTTTTCGCCAACTGGAAGAGAACGAAGCGCTACTGCTGCAAGAAGTCCTGCCCCGGCTGGCCGGCGCCATGGCCATTATGGAACGCAGTGAGGCAGCTCAGGCGCTGCTCTTGGAAACTCGCCGTCAGGCAGACGAAATGGGCGCGCAGGCTTTGCAACTGGAGCACCAGGCCAGCGAGCTGGAGGCCCAGCAGGCCGCATTGCGCGCCACCGAAGCCTGGTACCGCGGCATCATCGAGGCAGCACCGGACGGCATGCTGGTGCTGGGCGCCGACGGTCGCATCCTGATGACCAACCCGCAGATGGATACCCTGTTTGGCTACGCCCCCGGCGAGCTGATTGGCGCCAGCATCGAGCGTCTGGTACCGCAGGCTGCCCGCGAGCGCCATGTCAGGTTACGCGACGGGTTCATTGCCAGCGGCGGAACCCGGCAGATGGGCGGCGATCTTGACGATCTGAGCGGCGTACGCAAAGACGGCAGTTTGTTCTCCGTAGAAATTGGCCTTTCCCATCTACCGCGCCTGGAGGGGCGTGGCGTCTGTGTGTGCGCCTCGGTGCGCGATGTCAGTGAGCGCAGGGCGATGGAAGCCAGGCTGCGCACGGCCAGCGATCGTCTGAATCTGGCGCAGGAGTCCGGTGACATCGGGCTGTTCGACGTCGACCTGGTCAGTGGCACAAACTATTGGACACCCCAACTCGAAACCCTGTTTGGTCTGGAGCCAGGCGGCTTCGGCGGTACGCTGGCGCACTGGAAGGCACTGGTGCATCCCGACGATCTGGCGCGGGTCAGCAGCACGTTCGAGAGTGCCGTCCAGAGTGGCGATGATCGCGCCGAGTTCGACTTCCGGATTGTGCGTAAAAACGATGGGCAGGTGCGCACGTTCCGGTCGCTGAATCGCTTCTCACGTACGCCTGACGGCAAGCCATTGCGCGCAACCGGCATCAACATCGATGTAACCGCACTGGCAGAGGCAAGGGCTGCGGCCGAGGAGGCCACGCAGGCCAAAAGCGAGTTTCTCGCCAACATGAGCCATGAGATCCGAACACCGATGAACGCCATCATCGGCATGAGCCACCTGGCGCTGCGTACCGAACTGGATAAACGCCAGCGCAACTACATTGAAAAAGTCCACCGATCAGCGGAGAACCTGCTGGGAATCATCAACGACATTCTCGACTTCTCAAAGATCGAAGCCGGCAGGATGAGTCTCGAACAGATCCCGTTCCGTCTGGAAGATGTGCTCGACAGCTTCGCTGCCATGATCGGCTTGAAGACCGAGGACAAGGGTCTGGAGTTGTTGTTTCAGATTCCGCCTGACCTGCCCACGGCACTGCTGGGCGACCCCCTGCGACTGGGGCAAGTGCTGATCAACCTCGGCAACAACGCGGCCAAGTTCACCGAACACGGTGACATCGTGGTCGGCGTTGAAGAAGTTGCTTCTCACAACGAACACGTGCAACTGCATTTCTGGGTGCGCGACACGGGCATCGGCATGACCGTCGAGCAGTGTTCACGTCTGTTCCAGTCGTTCAGTCAGGCTGACAGTTCGATCACTCGCAAGTACGGGGGCACCGGGCTGGGATTGTCCATCTCGAAGAAGCTGGTGGAGCTGATGGCCGGTCGTATCTGGGTTGAAAGCCAACCGGGAATCGGCTCCACGTTTCATTTCCAGGTCCAACTCGGCGTACAGCAAAATGTTCCGCCGCGTCGCATGTTCAAGGCTGGCGAGCTGTTGGGCATGCGCGTGCTTGTCGTGGATGACAACGCCAGTGCCCGTGAAATCCTTTCGGGCATGGCGCGCAGCTTTGGTCTGGAAGTGGATGTCGCGCAGAGCGGTAGTCTGGCGCTGCGCATGTTGGCCGACGCCGAGCACAAGGTGCTGCCTTACGATCTGGTCTTGATGGACTGGCGGATGCCCGGCATGGATGGCATGGAAGCTGTGAGCAGAATGCATTCCGCCAGCCTGATGCGCACGCCATCGGTGATCATGGTGACCGCTTTTGGCCGCGAAGAAGCCCGCGAAGAAGCCGAGCGCCAGGGCATCCAGTTGCCGGTGGTACTGACCAAACCTGTCACGCCGTCCTCGTTACTTGAAGCCATCGGTGTCGTGCTGGGCAGAGACACCCACAGCGATACTCGGGCTGGCGAACGCTCCCTGCACAATGCCAACACCGTCGCCAGCCTCAATGGAGCGCGACTGCTTCTGGTCGAAGACAACGATCTGAATCAGGAACTGGCCAGCGAGCTACTGGAGAGTGTCGGAATACGCTTGCGACTCGCCACGCACGGCCAAGAGGCCCTGGATATTCTCGGCGAGGATGACGACTTCGATGGCGTGCTGATGGATTGCCAGATGCCGGTGATGGATGGCTACACAGCCACCCGGAAAATTCGTCAGCAACCGCGCTTCCGCACTCTGCCAGTGATCGCCATGACCGCCAACGCCATGGACGGTGACCGCGAGCGCGCCCTCGAATGCGGTATGAACGACCATATCTCCAAGCCACTCAATGTCGAAACCATGTTCGCCACAATGGCAAAATGGATCAAGCCACGAGTCGCTCAAGCTTCGCTGAACGCAGGTTTGGTCGATGGATTGCCAGATCGTCTTGAGGGCATTGATCTGGCTGCGGGACTCGCCACCTGCATGGGGCGGCGGGATCTCTACTTACGTCTACTCTGCAAGTTTCGCGACACTCAGACAGATTTTTCCGAGCAATTCCAGGCCGCACGAATCGATCCGGATTCTGCTGCTGCCGCACGACTGGCGCACAGCTTGCGCGGCACCGCCGGCAATATCGGCGCCAAGGCCGTGGCGCAGGCTTGCACGTTGTTAGAACAGGCCTGTCAGGACGACGAGCCGGTTGAGGTCGTGCAAGCGCTAGCGATGCAGGTCGAGCATTACTTGCTCCCGACCCTCGCGAGTCTGGCGAACCTTGAGGCGGACACACTGGCTTCCACGGAGGGTGACCTGCTGGACGACTCGGCAATCAGCGAGCAACTGAACCGGCTTATTGTTCTTCTGGACGAAGGTGATACGGCGGCTTTGGACGTGCTGGCGGCCCTGCGCAACAGGCCACTCGATCAAGCGCTGGCAGAACGTCTGGCACTTGCCGCGGCGCAGGTGGAGCTGTTCGACTTTGATCGCGCCTTGAAGCTGCTTCAGTAAAATTGAGTTGGGTAAACACGTAGCCGTTTAGTTTTAATTGCAACTGACGGCTTTTTGGCCGAGAGCGGCCACCCAATGCAATCTTGATCCCTTTGTGACAGCAGCCAGAACGCCGCCACAAAGGGATTACTCATCAATCCACCGGCACAATATTATCCAGCGCTTGATTTACCGCCAATTCGCCCAGCATTACCACTTGCGCAATGCCCAGCGCAGTTTTGCGGTGGCCTGGGTCGAGGAGGGCGGCGAAGTTGCAGAGCATTTCGGTGGCTGAACTGAGAGATTCGCTGGCGTTAACGAGCAGGGACTCGCTGTCGTAATCGGAGTTGGCCAGAAACATGGGAGCGTGTTTCTGGTCGCTGCCCATGATGCGTTGTGTTGGCGTGAGGTAGTAATCGAGGGCCCGTTCGGCGGCGTCGTTGAGTGTTCGCGAGTCTGGAAATTTGTAGGGTGAGACTGGATCGGTTTCTGGGGGATTCGGCGTTGGTTTGAACATAGATGAAGCTCCATATGGGACTTAAGGAGCCATCACCTTCGCTACCAAACGAAAGGTGGTGGCCATACGAAGGTTGGTAGACCGGCCCATATGGAAAATCCGGCGCGCCCGAGGGCGCCCTGCGCATGGCCACCATAAGACAAATGCTGAAAAGCATCTGCGCACGGTGACGTTATGCGTCATATGAGAGCGGGCTACCAAACCCCATCACTGTTTTTCAGTGACCCAGGAACGATAAAACCCGCGCCGCAGACGCACAAGCCGGCGGATTCTGGCGTAGTCGTAGGCAATGGCGCAAGACGTTGTAGCCTGTAGCAGGTAACGCGACGTGTCTTTTAAACAACCATGAAAAACGCCTAAACACGGCTCATCAACACTCCGTTCAAAATCACATTCGTCGGTCCACTCTCCAGCTCAGGCAATGGCGGGGAACCCTCACGACAGGGCACGCACCAACACTAGGTTGCAACCCCAAAAGACGAGGAAGGATACCCATGTCAGTTCACCCGATTTTGTTCCTGGGCGGTTCCGGCGCCATTGGCCACCGTTCTGCCGAAGCGTTGCGTGCTGCTTATCCCGGCGTCCCGTTGCTGATCGGCGGCCGAGACCTGGCCAAGGCTGAGCAAGCCGCCGAGGAAATGGGCGGGGCGCAGGGCGTGATTATTGACCCTGCGGCCGATGACCTGGGGCTGGGTGATCGCCCGGTCAGTGCCGTGGCGGTTTTCTATATGGATCATTCCCTTGCCGGGTTGCGTTTCGCGCAGAGGCGCAAGGTCCCGCACCTGAGCATTTCTTCTGGCATTTTCGAGATGGCGCCGCAAATCGCGAGCTACATCCACCGCCCTGATGCGGCGCCCATCGTGCTGGGTTACGAGTGGATGGTAGGCGCGACGACCGTTGCGACGCTGCACCTCGCCGAGGCCTTTGCCCGGGTGCGCGATATTCGTATCGATGCGTTGGTCGACGAGCAGGATGGCGGCGGGCCGACCGTGGCTAAGGATTTCGAACACCTGAACAAGCTGCTGCCCGCCGCCCTGACTCGGCGCGAGGGCGATTACCTCTGGCGCGAAGGGGCGGACAAGAACGTCAGCTTCAGAGCGCTGGACGGCACGCCGATGCAAGCCAGCGGCTTCTCGTCCATCGATGTCACCGGGCTGGCGGCGGCCACCGATGCGCCAAATGTTCAGTTCAATCTCGCCAGCGGAGTGAGTTCATCGCGGCGCGCCGGTCGGCCGATGTCGACCGAGATTCTCATCGAACTGCTGGGTGAGGATCATCAAGGGCGACCGTTGCACACCCGGCATGCTCTCGTTCACCCGGCAGGCGCTGCAGCGTTGACGGGGCTGAGCGTCGCCATGCTGCTGGAGCGATTGCTTGGGCTGGATGGTCAGCCGCCGACTCCGGCAGGTCTTTACTTTCCTTATCAGTTGCTTGACGCCGGTGCATATCTGCAGCGTCTGAGCAAAGAGGGTGGTGAACTGCTGGAACTGCAAGTGCAGTAACCGTTCTGCGCAGCACCGCCGACCTGCCGCTCATTCAGGTCGGCGGTGATGCACATTCACTCAACGGTTGAAACGTAAAACCGTTTTGGTGCGCGTGAACGACTCACCGAATTATTCCGAGAGCAACTTTTTACAGTCCAATAGCACGTCACCCAGGAATGGATGGATTTGCGTCGACTCCATTAAAACCAGCAACTCGGTGGCTCGTGTCCTGATGGGCATCCATTCTGCGTGATCAAAGATCAGGCGATCATTACAGTGAAATGCGGCCTCAGTAAGGCTATTGCAACGCTCCCAAATGTCTTCCAGCCGGCTCTTCACGTCCTCCGATAGCCCACTGCCGCAGATTGAAAGTACCTTTTCTATCGGGAGAATCATCTCGGACCAGACTTCACAGGCGGGGCAATCCGGGATAGTTGCCTGCTGTATGTCCGAGGCTTGAGCCAGAAACCCAAGCGCCTCGATGACCTCGCACACGGCAAGAACCTGCTTGTACTCATTCTGGCCGTACCAAGCCCATAACGTGGAGGAGAACCCCATATCAAACTCCAGAAAAATCCAGCCCCCGAGATCTCACATTTTCCATCGCTTCGAGAAGCTGGCCGTCGAAGTACTCGGAGCCATCTCTTTCCCGCACTTCGATGCGGTGTTTTGCCTCGATTAACAGGTGTTCGGGTGCGATATTCTGATTCAAAAAAGTAGCGACCATCAGATCGCTCAAATGCACTAGCGGTGTATCCCATGACTCCTTGCAGCGTTGCATCAGCCCGGTATGGGCATCCCCGCGCCATGGCCCTAAAAGATTCGAGACTGCCAATTCGGAGATCATTAACGTGCCTTACATGAATAGTCGAATTGCCGGACCGCTGGTGGCCAGCGCGAGACGCTACGTGGGCGTGCCGCTCGCGCATTCGGCCACAAAAAAGCATCAGGATGATAGCAAATAGATGGCGCTCCTCTTACGCTAGGTCTTCCGTTAGTCAGCCAGTAATCAGGTGCAGTCACCGTGCGTCAGGTCCTCGGCTTATACACCCCGGGCCATTGGCTTTGCTCGCTCGGGGGGATGAAAATCGCCTCTTAATCAAATCCTTAATGTTGCCTACAAGAACCTGATATGAAAAAGCTAAGTAACGATTTCAGCGGAGCACTCCGAACGTTCGCATATTTCATGGCCAGTGGAAGCCACTACATGCTTAAGGACGTGAAGTACCTCGATATGTATGGCTCAGAGCCCAGTGCGATTGAACAGGTCTTTGCGATATTTGCGAATGTCATAGAGATGGACGACGAAGGCAATGTCCTCAATTTCACTTACGCGCAAAAAAGGGCGACTGACTACCTACGGTCATACTGCGATCGGTCTTTCGAAGTCAAACCGCCTTTTGAGGACTGGGAAACCGAACTCTATGGGCCACCCAAAATCACGCGCTAATGTCTAGTTTACGTGCCAGCCCGAGACATCCGAGGGATGCCCGGGTTTGTATCCGCCAGGCGTCGGCGTGGCGCTTGAGAATCCTCACGGCGACTGCCAAATCCCACCAAGCGTATTACCGATCTGTTTGAGTATGATTAAGCCTCCGTCCAGTCCACCGTCGCCGTTTCGCGCCATTTCACCTCGGTGATGCCAAACCGTTCGGCCTGGGGTTTGGAGATGACTTTCAACGGTGGCTTGCCGGGTTTTGGAATCGGCGCAATGCCGGCGTCGCAACTCGCCCAGTGCCATGCGTCAGCGTTGCGCATGGTTTTTGCGCGGATGACGAATGACTTTGGCTGGCCGTGAAGTTTGTATTCGATGACGAAGATGTCGACGTTACTCATGCGCTCCTCCTTACGCTCATACGCAAATGAGTTTTGCCGACGAAAAAAATTCAAAGGATTTTCGGGGTTTGTGTCAGAGGTTTTTTTAGACGGTTGTTTTACTCCGAGCGTATTCAAATAGGGCATCGGTTTGTGACATGCCAGTGCGTCGGCGCAGGCTTTTTTGAGTACTGATTTGTACGTCCGCTTCAGATGGGGATGACTGACTGTGCCAGCGTATCCATCCCCTCAGTGAATGACCTTGTTTACAGCTCAATAACCTTCCATGAACAACACCGCTTCCAGTTGGCGGGCGCTATACGCCGAGCCCGAACGCACATTCAGCGCCTGCACAATGGCTGCGACAAGGCGGTTTGCGTCTAGCTGCGCCGGCCAGGACATGTAGGCATTGCGCCACCCGGCACGGGTCGCTCGTGGGCGACTACCGCCACGCCCACCAATCAGGCCCAGGTCAGGATATTGCGATTTGAAGTTATCGAGTTCGGCATCGTCGAGTACGGCCTCGGCAATAGCCACCAATGCAGTGGCTACGCGTGAGTCGTAGATCACAAAGTCATCTGGGTAAAACATGGCGTACAGCTTCGTCCATGCACTGTTCATTGCGGCTGGCTGTTGAGCGTTACGGTTAGCCGCCCGTTGCAGGTTGGCGACTACTGCATTGGCATCTTGTGTCGGCACGCGCACTCCGCCCCACTTGCAAATGGATGCGAACAACGCCAGCACTGCGTCGGCATTACCGGCAAGATCAGGAATGAGTTTCTGCGCCTGTTCAATAAAACCCTCCAACAAACGTTCGGTGGCTGTAAAACTCACTCCCGGCGAGGGCCAGAAGTAGCTGCTCAATCGCGCATCCAGGCCAACGACCGCCTCGGCTGGATAGAGCTTGCGGCGGCGGCGATCGTAAATTTGAAAGGGTTCCTGTTCAAGGTAACAGGCAAACCGCGCTTCCAAGGGTTTCAGACTCCGGCAGTTCGGAGATACAGGTATCTCGCAATCTGGCTCTACTTCCGTCGTCAGCTCATGCATCTCATCAAGGCTGAGCAACTCATATACGCCGTCGGCTACCCGCCGGTAACGTGCTGTTTGACCGTTACGCGTCCAGAAACCGGTGTGTTCGCACAGATTTGCCAATTGTGTACTGATCGTGCTGGCCGCGAAGAAATCCAGACCCACGCGGTAGCGTTGGCTGGTGGCAGTGGGGCTTAGGTAAACCCTGCGTTCAGTGGTTTTTAGGTCTGCGGCGCGGAAATGTAGCGGGAGTGCGCCGGCGTGGATTTCAAGGGCGATTGCGTCGTGCAGAGCCATTAGCCATTCCAAATGCTGAGAGATGAGTTTTTCGAAACGGCAGTAGGCTACTAGACCTCGCGTGTGCACTCCACACGACAACCATGCATTTGTGTATTCGCACCTTCGCCCTTACTGCGATCAATAATCTCAGATCGCCGGAATCCAGCGAAATGCTTCACCATTGACGGCAAGGCGGCCAACCGACGGGAAGGGCAGGTGCGTGGCGACAAACAGTTCGCCACTGGCCGCTGTTTCCTGCAGCAAGCGCACGCGTACGCGCACCGCTTCATCGGGGTCATGCTCGAAGCCGATGTGCCAGTCCGGTTGGTCGAAGGCCACCGGAAACAAGGCGTCGCCAGCAAAGGTCAGACGTTCTTCGCCGGAGGAGCTGCGGCGGGCATAGGTTGCAGTGTGCGCTCGGTGACTCGACGGTTCCCTCTGTGAACGCGCAGTTCTCGAATGTCGATATCAGACACAACCATGACGCAATCAGGCTACTGAATCATCTGACAGGCCGGGTAAGGTGACGCGTCTTCACATCAAAATAATCCCATCCAGATCATGGGGTTGATAAGAACTGCGGCGGTTGAAGGGGGGCTTCTTTCGGGGGCTCGGCAGGCAACGGACAGTGCTCGATTGCCTTGGTCAACTCGCTTGAATGTCGTTCAGCAGAGAATAAAAAAACCAATGATCAGCCCGAACTCAACGGATTCGAGTAGCCAATTGGCGCAGGGCTTCAAGCCTCGTCACGTCACTATGTTGTCCATTGCCGGGATTATCGGCGCCGGATTGTTCGTAGGTTCAGGACATGCCATTGCGGCGGCGGGGCCGGCGGTTCTGCTGGCTTATCTGTTCTCCGGTTTGCTCGTCGTGCTGGTCATGCGCATGCTCGGTGAGATGGCGGTGGCTAACCCCGACACTGGCTCGTTCTCGACCTATGCCGACCAGGCCATCGGACGCTGGGCCGGTTTCACCATCGGTTGGCTCTACTGGTGGTTCTGGGTTTTGGTGATTCCCATCGAAGCGCTCGCCGCCGGGCATGTGCTGAACCAATGGTTTCCGCAGGTCGATGCCTGGCTGTTCGCGTTGGGCTCAATCATTGCGCTGGTGGTGACCAACCTGTTCAGCGTGTCCAAGTACGGTGAATTCGAGTTCTGGTTCGCCATGGCCAAGGTCGTGGCGATCATCGGTTTTATCGGCGTCGGTTTTGCCGTGTTGATGGGCTGGGTGCCGGATCGTGAAGTCAGCGGCTTGAGTGGGTTGATGGCCGAGCACGGTGGGTTTGCGCCCAATGGCTTGTCGGCGGTGGTCGGCGCTTTCATCACCATCATGTTCAGCTTCATCGGTACCGAAGCGGTGACCATCGCCGCCGCCGAATCCAACGACCCGTCGCGAAACATTGCCAAGGCCACGCGTTCGGTAATCTGGCGCATTGGCGTGTTTTACCTGCTGTCGATCTTCGTGGTGATCTCCGTGGTGCCCTGGAATGATCCGTTGCTGGCCTCGGTCGGCTCTTATCAGCGCGCTCTGGAAATCATGAACATTCCCCACGCCAAGTTCATGGTCGACGTCGTCGTGCTGATTGCCGTGGCCAGTTGCATGAACTCCTCGATCTACATTGCTTCGCGGATGCTGTACTCGCTGGGCCGGCGTGGCGATGCGCCGAAAGCGCTGAAGGCGACCTCTTCCGAAGGTGTGCCGCGCGCAGCGGTTATCGCCAGCACCGTGCTCGGTGCGTCGATCACTGTGTGGAGCTACTTCATGCCTGCCGGGCTGTTTGAATTCCTGCTGGCCAGCTCCGGAGCGATTGCCCTGTTGGTGTACCTCGCCATCGCGGTGTCGCAGTTGCGCATGCGGCGGATATTGCAACAGCGCAACGTCGAGCTGACCTTCCGCATGTGGCTGTTTCCCTGGTTGACGTGGCTGGTGATCGTGTTCATCTGCGCCGCGCTGGCGGTGATGATGATCACCCCGCAACACCGCACTGAAGTCACGACAACCATTGGCCTGGCGCTGGGGATTTCCTTTATTGGCCTGTTGACGTCGCGTCATCCTGCGCCGACGGCGAGGGTCACATCGGTGGGGTAGGCGTTTGCGCCGAACCTGATTACTCCCTCCACGTATGTCGGAGGGAATGGCAGACGCCTGCGTCGCGACCGATTTTTATGAGGCCATGATGTCATCGACCCCCTCCGTAGCCGACGGTGCAACCCAATCCGTCGGGTTTCTGCTGTTGGACAAATTTACCCTGATGTCATTGGCGTCCGCCGTCGAGCCCTTGCGCATGGCCAATCAACTGACGGGGCGAACGTTGTATCGCTGGCATACCTTCAGCCCCAATGGCGCGGCGGTCTGGGCCAGCGATGGCGTGCCGATCACCCCGGATGGGTCGTGGAGCAATCCCTCCGTGGCGGACACGGTTATCGTCTGCGGTGGCGTCGGCATCCAGAGCGCAATTACCCGCGAGCACACGACGTGGCTGCAAGCTTTGGCGCGACAGTCCAAGCGCTTGGGCGGGGTCTGCACCGGTAGCTGGGCGCTCGCCAAAGCCGGGTTGCTCGACGGCTATGAGTGCAGCGTGCACTGGGAATTTCTGGCGGCGATGCAGGAAGCTTTTCCGCGTGTGAGCGTCAGCACCAGTCTGTTTACCCTCGACCGCAACCGCTTCACCAGCTCCGGCGGCACCGCGCCGCTGGACATGATGCTGCACCTGATTGCGCGCGATCATGGTCGTGAACTGGCCACCGCCATCTCCGAGATGTTCGTCTACGAGCGCATCCGCAATGAGCAGGATCACCAACGCGTACCGCTCAAGCATGTGGTCGGCACGCACCAGCCCAAGCTGCAAGAAGTGGTGGCGTTGATGGAGGCCAATCTCGAGGAACCGATCGATCTGGATAATCTGGCCGAATACGTCGACCTGTCACGGCGACAGCTGGAGCGGTTGTTTCAGAAATACCTGCAATGCACACCGTCGCGCTACTACTTGCGGTTGCGGCTGATTCGCGCACGACAACTGCTCAAGCAGACGTCCTTGTCGATCGTTGAGCTGGCGTACGTGTGTGGGTTCGTCTCAACGCCGCATTTCTCCAAATGCTACCGCGAGCACTTTGGCGTGCCGCCGAGTGATGAGCGCTCCGGCTCTGAGATGAGTCGCAAACCGGTAGCGCAGCCGTCAACAATCAAGCCGCTGACGACGCTCGACCAAGCGCGCAACGAATCGACGTTTGCCAGTGTTCGAATGATGGAACGTGGCGATCTGGCGTCCACGGGATGATCGGTCGGTCCTGCTTCGACAGTTGATCACTGGAGATTTCGCATCCGTATAGTTCTTGCTCCATCAGACGATTGCCAATAAACCCTCCCATTAAGGTCAATGAAGCCGGTGAGTCACCGGCACCAGGAGGGACCATGGACGCCATCGCAATTCCCGAAGGTTTCACCGCGTTTACCCGCAGCAGCCCGTTGCTTGATTTGCTGGGCCCGATCTACGCGAGGGGCAGCGGGCTGCAACTGGAACTGGGTTTATTGACCGACTCACGCCATGCGAATGGCCGTGGCACCTTGCATGGCGGGGTATTGGCGACGTTGGCCGATGTCGGGATGGGTTACGCCATGGCGTTTTCCAGCGACCCTCCACAGCCATTGATCACGGCGAGCATGACCCTGGATTATCTCGGCGCGGTGCAGATGAACGAGTGGCTGGAAGTGCGTTTGGAGTACTCGAAAAAAGGCCGGCAGTTGGCGTTTGCTGCTGTCAGTTTGCATGTTGGGGAGCGCACGGTGGCGCGGGCCAGTGCGGTGTTTGCGGTGCCAATGGGTTGAAAATGTGTGTCCATCAAAAGGTAGGTCATCGATGGAGTGCGTTTTGACGAATAGCGGGTAAATGTTT
The DNA here is from genome assembly GCF_900187485.1 of Pseudomonas sp. Irchel s3a12. Classification (NCBI taxonomy): domain Bacteria; kingdom Pseudomonadati; phylum Pseudomonadota; class Gammaproteobacteria; order Pseudomonadales; family Pseudomonadaceae; genus Pseudomonas; species Pseudomonas sp. Irchel s3a12. Next base: position 50,657 of record NZ_FYDN01000018.1, on the reverse strand, counting down.
CCACGTCTTGGATAATTGCTTCTGGGCGATATCCGCACACGAATGACTGCTGTCGGCCAGAAGCTACCGTTCGAGAAACGCAGCTTCTGACCCATTACAGACATCAATTCATTGGCCACTGGTATAGATGAGCACAGCTATTAGCGCTGCGAATGGAGATAGCAGAATCAGTCCACCGACGACAACTGCCCAGCCCCAGGCAAAACCACTCTCACCCTTGAAACGGCCGCCACTCAGTAAGCCCAACACAAACACGCCAATTCGATGAGCTATCAAATCGATAATGAAGTCCATTGACCGTTTCTCCTTGCCGTTTTCCATGAAACGTCAGAACGTCCACTCCCGACCAATACTGACCACTCGATTCCGCTAGGTTCATCTGGAAGTAGACGGTGATACGAGTTGCTGAGTGCCAAAAAGATCAGCTCACTCGTAGGAAAAGTCCTACATTTCCGTCGGAAAAGCCTGAATTTTTGCCGCTAAATTTCCTGTTCAAATTTCTCCCCAGTGACTTTCGAGCGCCGGCTTGTTTAAGCCTGTCCTGAAAAAAATCAATGAATGAGAGATTTATGAACAGCATCTACCGAACTATATGGAATCGCACGTGCACCTATTTTACGGTGCCGTCGGAGTCGGCGTCTGGCGAACTAAAATCGCGAAACAGCGTTGCGCGCTTATCTTCAAGAGCCCCGGCTTTTCCCTTGAGCACGTTGTCTGCCAGCTTGTTGTTGGCCTTTTCCAGCATGGGGCACGTCACTGGTGTGCTCGTCGACGGTACGATCTATAACGGTACCGGGAAAATGGTGACATCAGGTGACAACAACCCTGCATTGCGGGTTATGAATGTCGGTGATGCGACTTGGAGCAACGGTATTCTCAGCACTTCAGGCACTGGCTTGGGCGCTGTGCTGGTAGAAACCAACTCCACGCTGAACTTGATCGGCATGACCGTGAATTCCCTCATGGCCAATACGCCTGGGTTGGTGGCGTCTGGTGGCTCTAAGGTAAACCTTCAAAACACCGAGGTCGCTACGCTGGGCAACAGCGTCGCGTTGGATATCAAAGAAGCAAGCCAGCTAAGTGGTAACAATGTGCAGATCAATAGCACAGGTTCGGGCCTGCTCGTGACGAATGCGACGGCTGATGTCAGCAATCTCGATATCGTTACCCTCGGAGCCAACGGGTATGGAATTGCAACAACGGGGACCAGCAACGTCAACGTTCGCGGAGGCTCCATTGAAACCACCAATAGCAGGGGCTATGGAATATACGCCACCGCAGGCGGGACGGTGGTGGCGGACGATATTGCGATCAGTACTTCAGGGGGCAACAGTCGTGGAGCGCTGGCCTCAGGAGAGGGGGCTTACATAAGTCTGGACGGCGGCAGCATAACCACCACCGGATCAGGGTACGCCTATGGTGCTCAGGCATCCCAAGGGGCGACCGTTGATGTCAAGAACATGGACATCAACTCTAACGCCGAAGCCGTATTTGCTGATGTTGGAGGGACGGTGAATGTTGAGTCGTCAAACCTGCACTCAACGGCCACTGCCATCTCGGCCAAACAGGGAGGTGTGGTCAATGCGAACAATGTGAAGATCACCAGCGACGGATCAGGGCCTATGCTCCGGGCATCTGCAGGCTCAACCCTCAACTTGACTAACAGTGAAGTGGATTTAGGGGAACACGGCCTCTGGAGCAGCAAAATCGATGGCGGGAAAGCAACGTTCGATAATGTCCGCATCCACGGTGAGCACGGCGGCATCGGTCTCTACTCTGCATCTGGGGGTACTGTCATCGGTAAGAATGTCGATATCGCTCTCAATGGTAATGGCAGCTACGGTGTCTATGTAGGCACGGACGTCAGTTCATCGTTGAGCCTCGAAGACTCACGTGTTGTGGTCAATGGCACGACCGCTGTCGGGATCGCCGCTCTGACATCGGGCCAGCATAGCGTTCATCTCAAAAACAGCCTGGTCAGCTCCAATGACTATGCCATCAAAGGAGGGGTTCTCGCCGGTGTTGATGTGACCGCTGACGGTTCAACAATTGAAGGCAACATCTTGATGGGCTCCCGTAGCGTGGAGACTAGCGGCAAGAAAATCGAACGTATGACACTGGCCGCCACCAATGGGTCGCGACTGAAAGGCGACGTGTCGATCGATCATGATCACACGCTAGACAGCAGCATCAACCTTGAAAATGGTTCGACCTGGCAAGGTGCAGCGCAATGGCTGGATAAACTGGGTGTAAACAGTGGAAGCGCCTGGACAATGACTGGCGACTCTTCGTTGGGTGCTCTTTCGTTGAACGACGGCCGTGTCAATTTCGACCACGCCAACGGCTTGTTCAAAACGCTGACGGTGGGCAATTTGAGCGGCAATGGCAGCTTCTTGCTCAACACTGACCTGGCAACGCTGCAAGGCGACTTGCTCAAGGTTGAAGGACAAGTTGACGGGGAGCACACGCTGATCGTTGCCGATTCCGGCCACCAGGCCCAAGGTGGTGCACTGATGCTGGTGGATACCAACGGCGGCGCGGGCAAGTTCGATTTGTACGGCGGCAAAGTCGACGTGGGTGCCTTCCGTTATGGCCTCGAACAGCGTGGCGATGACTGGTACCTGGCTGGTACTGCACAGGATGCGGGCGGTGGTGAGGAGCCAGTGGGTGATACCGCTGGCGGTGCCGGAGACATCGTTGCGCCCATTGATCCCATTATCAGCAATCCTCAACCAGAGAACCTGAGTAAGGGCGCGAACGCTGCCATCGCTCAACAGGCGGCGGCCACGGGACTCATCGGTGCGCAGATGAACGCCTTGACCAAACGACTGGGCGAGTTGCGTATGGGTAATGATGAGGGCGGTCTGTGGACACGTGGCTTCGGTAAGGAGCAGCGCATCGATACAGGTTCCAGCCGTGCCTTTGAGCAGCAGGTCAACGGTTTCGAGATCGGCGCCGACAAGGCCATTCCTTTCTACAACGGCAAGCTGTACCTCGGCGGTATGGCCGGACAAGGTGAGGCTCGTCAGAACTTCGGCGAAGGCAGCAAAGGCCACATCGACAGCGCCATGCTCGGCACCTATGCAACCTACATCGACCAAAACGGCGTGTACGTTGACAGCGTGCTGAAATACACCCACTTGGACAACAAGGTCGATATCACCAGCAATATGGGCCAGAAGGTCGACGGTAAATACAAGAATCACGCAGTAGCGGCGAGTGTAGAAGTTGGCAAGCAAATCGATCTTGGACAAGGCTGGTTCGTTGAGCCACAACTGGAACTGCAAGCGTTCCGTGTGGGCAGTGGCGATTACACCGCAAGCAATGGCTTGAAAGTCGAACAGGATGCCGTTACTTCTGTTCAGAGCCGAGTTGGCAGCCTGTTCGGTCGTAACATGAAGCTGGATAACGGTATGACTGTGCAGCCATACGCCAAAGCATCGTGGATTACCGAGCATGCCGGTGACAGCCACGTGAGCGTCAACGATGTAAGTCTGGACAGCAAATTGCCAGGTTCGCGGGCGGAAATCGGTGGCGGGGCAATCCTGCAAACCGCCGAGAAGCACAAGTTCTTCATCGACGCGGAGTACACCACAGGCGATGGTATCGAACAGCCTTATTCGGTGAACCTCGGCTACCGCTACGCTTGGTAAAAGCCTCTCCTGAAGGCAGTTTCAGATAAAGCGAACAGGACCCGGATCTTTGAATTCGGGTCTTGTTCGTTTGTATTTTTGTTGATGACAATCGGCAGGTTCATTTCGTTATTTCAAACAAGAAACGATTCCTTCCCAGGAAAGTAAGCGCACCTGAGGCAATTGGGGCAAATGACTAATATGCAATTGACGTTTTTGTTGGCCATTGGACGTTTAGACCACTTTCCGATAATGGCCGATAGCAGTCGCTCACAAGCGACTGCTCCCCACTCAGCCCCACACCCTCAAGCCTGATCCATCGCCGTCGCCACGCCCTGATCCTCACCCAGAAACCCACCACTCTGATGCTGCCAGAGCCGCGCATAAATACCGTTTCTGCTCAGCAACTCAGTGTGCGTCCCTTGCTCGATAATCCGCCCCTCATCCATGACAATCAGTCGATCCATCGCCGCAATCGTCGACAGCCGATGGGCAATCGCGATCACGGTTTTGCCCTGCATCATTTCATCGAGGCTTTCCTGGATGGCGACTTCGACTTCCGAGTCCAGCGCGCTGGTGGCTTCGTCGAGCAGCAGGATCGGCGCGTTCTTCAGCATCACTCGGGCGATGGCGATGCGTTGGCGCTGGCCGCCGGAGAGTTTGATGCCGCGCTCGCCGACCAGCGTGTCGTAGCCGCTGTGGCCCTGCTTGTCGCTCAGTTGGCTGATGAAGCCGTCGGCCTGCGCGTTCGCGGCGGCGCGGCGGATATCTTCGTCGGTGGCGTCCGGGCGGCCGTAGGCGATGTTGTCGCGAATCGACCGGTGCAGCAGCGACGTGTCTTGGGTGACCATGCCGATGGCGCTGCGCAGACTGTCTTGCGTCACGTGCGCGATGTTTTGGCCGTCGATGCGGATTTCACCGCTGTCGACATCATAAAAGCGCAGCAGCAGATTGATCAGCGTCGATTTGCCCGCACCGGAGCGGCCGACCAGGCCGATTTTCTCGCCAGCGCGGATGCTCAGGCTCAAGTTGTCGAGGACCTGACGTTCGCCGTTGTAGTTGAAGTTCACCTTGTCGAACGTCACCGCGCCGCCCGCCGGCACCAGCACGCCGGCGTTCGGTGCGTCCTGCACTTTGGGGCCACGGGTGAGGGTGGCCATACCGTCCTGCACGGTGCCGATGTTTTCGAACAGCGACGTCATCTGCCACATGATCCAGTGCGACATGCCGTTGATGCGCAGCGCCATGGCGGTAATCGCCGCCACCGCGCCGGTGCCGACCTGACCCAGATGCCACAGCCACAGGGCATAGCCGCCGGCACCGATAATCAGCCCGACCACCAGCGTCTGATTGACGATCTCGAACTGGCTGACCAGACGCATCTGGCGGAACCCGGTGAGTTTGAAATCCTCCATCGCCGCGCGTGCGAAGTGCGCTTCACGCTTGGAGTGCGAGAACAGTTTTACCGTGGTGATGTTGGTGTAGGCGTCGGCAATGCGCCCGGTCATCGACGATCGCGCATCAGCCTGCTCCTGACCGACCTGGCCCAGACGCGGCACAAAGTACACCATGGCCAACCCGAACAACGCGACCCAGATAATGAACGGCAGCATCAGTTTCAGGGCAAAGCCGCCGGCCAGGGCGATGATCGCAATGAAGTAAACGCCGATGCCCGGTGCGATTTCGATGAGGGTGAACAACACTTCGCGCACGGCCAGTGCGGTCTGCATGACCTTGGTCGTGACCCGTCCGGAGAACTCATCGGAAAAGAACGAAAGGCTTTGCCGCAGCATCAGCCGATGGAAGTCCCAGCGCAGCCGCAACGGCAAATTGATTGCCAGGATCTGGTGCTGAACCATGGTGCGCAGCGCCACCAGCCCGATGCTGATGAACAACACGATGCCGATGCCCCACAGCACACGACTTTCCTGCGCGTTGACTCCACCGCCGGCCTGCCACGTCGAGAGCAGATCGACGACCTGGCCGAGAAAGGAAAACAGCCAGGCTTCGTAGATCGACACGCCGGCACTGAGCAGCGCCAGCGCGAGGATATAACCGCGTGCACCGCGCGTGCAGGCCCACAGGAACCGCATCAGGCCGACGGGCGGAGGCGGTGCTTCGTCGGGAGGAAATGGGTCGAGCCGTTGTTCAAACACGCGCAGCATTGTGGTCTCCGAAATCATCAGGGTCAGGGGATTCTGCCATTGAATCGCGGTGTTGCGGGTTTGCATGTCACCGACTTGTCCCCATCGAGTGTCGTTGCCCGGGATCACTGCGGCGGAGAACCCCACGGATTCCGGGGGCATGCCGATCAGCTAAGCTGTTTGCTCAGACGACTTGAGCAGCGCGCGATGCAGCGAACAAATCCGGTTTCATGTTGGGAGTCGATGGACAAAGTAAATGTTTAATTTCTTTTTGACGTTTTTGTTCGTGTTGATCCCCACGGCGTCGCTTTCGCTCGACAGTTACCTGCGTTACCGAGTCGCCAGAAACAAACCGGTGAGCAACGTCTGGAAGGGCTGTAATCATTTGCTTTCCATTCTGCTGCTCATGCAGTTGCTTGGCTTGGCGCTGTACTTCTTCTATATCGCCTGAGCGTGGTGATCGTCAGCCTTCCACGGAGAGGAAAAACGTACGTGATCCCGAATTATCGAATTCGCATTTACTGTTGCATCGGTGCGCTGTTTTGTCTGATTGTGACGTTGGCCTGCGCTGAACAGTTGCACAACGCCGGCACCCTTGGGCAGTTCGACGTCACGACGGGGCGGGGCGTTTCCAAAGTCCGCGAGCACTTGGTCTTCGATCAACAGCCGTGGCGCTTCGGTTTTTATCTGCTGATGACCATTGCCGTTTTCATTGCCTCGACTGGCGCGGGGCTGTGGTTGTGCTGGGGTGTTTTGCGCGGGCGGCGGGCGTTCAAGCGCTGGAGTGGGAAGTTCCGTTAATTGTTGGCTCGTTTTGATAGAGGTGGTCGATATGGTGAGTTTGGGGGCCGCACTGTTGGTGATAGGCGTGGGGCTGATTTTGTATGCATCCGATATGTTCGGGTATTCCAGGTCCGTAAACGCCGAACGAGCGCAATTGAAGTCTGCACAGTTGCTAACCAAGGAGCAGAGGGATAATCGCCGTTATTATCAGTGGGCAGGCGCAGGGAAAGTTGTCGGTGGGCTTGCGATAGCGGCAGGACTTTTAATCCTGGCTGTCTTTGCTTGAGCAGCAAAAAATATCGCGCGAAGTTCCCCTTTCAACGAGGCGCGGAAGCTTCTCGCATTTGTTGCGAACCAACTGCCTCTACCCGCGCCGAAATCCACTTGCGACTGTACGCCAGCGCACCTTGAGCGATGGCCGTGGGAAAGTGGATAAAGCCATGCGGCGAGTCGGGCAACATATACATTTCGACCGGCGCCGATTGCGCCCAGCGCCTGGCGATGTCGAGGGTGTCGTCGCGCAGTGGATCGAGTTCGCCGGCAAACAGCAGCGCGGGCGGGAAACCGGCGAAGTCGCCGTACAGCGGAGAGAGCGGTGGCTGACGGCGCTGCTCGTCAGTCAGCTCAGGCGTAAGCAGGCGCAACGCCTCGACCATGCCGGGGCCGTCCAGCACCAGCGTGTCGGCAGGCGCGCTGCGCACACTTGGCGTGCCGGTCAGGTCGTAGACGCCGTAGTACAGCAGTGCGCCGCTAATTCTTTGCAGCAGATCGGGCCATTGTTTCAGCGCCAACAGGGTCGCCGCCGCCAGATGACCGCCCGCCGATTCACCGACCACCACGACGGGCAGCCCGGCAAACTCCTCCTCGTGCAATAACCAGCGAGTGGCGTTGAGGCAATCTTCCAGCAGTCCTTCGATGGGCGTGGACACCGCCAGTCGATAATCCACCGAGACCACGGTGACCTGGCAGCTGTCGACGATGGCCGCGTTGAAGTTGTCGTCCATTTGCGCGTTGCCGATTACCCAGCCGCCACCGTGAAAATCCAGTACCACGCCTTTCGCCGGGCCCTTGGGGCGGATGATCCGCACGGGCACTTTATCGATCAGTCGGCGCTCAGCTGTCAGGCCAAATTTGCGCAACACGCCGGAGCCGCCGATCTGGCTGACGCGCAACAGCGCTTGAATCAAGCGTGGCGTCAGGCGGTTGCGGATCTTGAACCGCGGCAGCCAGGCCAGCTTCCTGTTGAAGGCGCGCACCTGCGCCAACTCGCGCTCGCCCTGCGGCCATGGCGTTGCACTGCCCCGATTGGCACTGCTCATCAGCGGTTCTTGATCAGGATGGAAAAATTCAACGCCGCCGCCACACACAGCCACGCCAGATAAGGAAACAGGATCAAGCCAGTGATCAGGTCCAGTTGTATCGCCAGCACCACCATCGCCGCGACCACCAGCCACAACACGGTGAGAATCACCATCGCTGCCAACACCTGATGCGCACCGAAGAACACCGGCGTCCACAGCGTGTTCAGCGCAATCTGCGCCGCCCACAACGCAAGCACGGTCTGGCTGCCGGGGATCAGGCTCAAGCGGTAACCGGCCCAGGCCAGCAGCAGATAGATAATCGTCCAGGCCACCGGGAACGCCCAATTGGGCGGAGTGAAACCGGGTTTGTTCAGCCCTTCGTACCACGGCCCTGGTTTGAACATCACGCCGGTGGCTGCCGCCGCAGCGCAGGCCAGAAGAAAAATGAAAAAGGTCATCGCCAGTCCTTGGCTGAAATCAGCCGGTAAGGGGTTTAAGAAAGGGACGCCTCGGCAAGGAAAAAGTTTGCCATGAAATCCAGATTGGCCAGAGAGGCGATTCAATTTGAACTAAAAACTGACCATCGCGTCAGGATAATCAGTGCCTCTTCCTACTGACGTGGATGACATCATGTACACCTATCACATCAAATATCTATTCAACGGCGAGCCTCGGACTTTTCTGCTTGAACTCAAGGAGCAGCAGTTGGCCGAGCATGAGGCTGCGATGCATCTGCTGGAATTGCATCTGGGCGATGCGGAAAACGGCTTGATCATGCCTACAGCGGATTCAACGCCCGAGCAGATTCTTGAACACGCCGAGCGAGTAGGGATTACGGAGATTGAGGTTTTCAGCCAGACCAATTGAAGCAGGCTGACGGCAAACCCATCGCGCGACCGAAGATGGGTTTGCCCGCGTGTTTATGCGCGCTTAAACCGGCATCGCTGCTTCCTGCGCATCGTGCTCCACTTGCGCGCACTCTCGATAGAACCGTAAAAACTCCTCCGCCGGCATCGCCTTGGCAAAAAGCCAACCCTGCCCAAACTGCACACCCTGACGGCGCAAGTAATCGCGCTGCGCTTCGGTCTCGATACCTTCAGCAACGATCTGCAAACGTAAACTCTTGGCCATTTCGATGATGTGGCCGGTCACGGTGCCGGTCGCGGCATCCTGATCGATATTGTCGACGAACGACTTGTCGATCTTCAGCACATCCAGCGGCAGTTGCTGCAAATGCTGCAGGCTGGAAAACCCGGTGCCGAAATCGTCGATGGCCGCTAGATAACCCAGCTCGCGGGCATGGTTGACCGTGGCCCGAGCGGCGTCGATCTCTACAAAACCGCGCTCTGTTGCCTCCAGCCAAATCTGATGCTGCTGCACGTTGGCCCGGTCCAGCGCGGCCTCCAGTTTCGGCAGGAAGCGGCCGCTGCTGACGTCTTTCGCCGCCAGGTTGATTGCCACGTGCAGACTGCGTTCCTTGACCAGCAGCGGACCGAGGTCGTCCATCACGTGGTCAATCACTTGATCGGTGATCGGCAGAATCAAACCGCTGTGCTCGGCCAGTGGGATAAACGCATCGGGGCAGACCCGAGTACCGTCCGGGTGCTGCCAACGCACCAGTGCCTCAGCGCCAACGCAGGCGCCGTCGTCCAAGCGAATAATCGGTTGATAGTGAACGACGAACTCGCGATTACGCACCGCCAGTTGCAATTCGGCCAGCGGCGACAGGCGTTGGCGAGTGCGGCGCACGATCAGCAACACCAGCAGGCCGGCGAGTAAACCGCCGATGGGCAGCATCAGCATTTCCCGGCGAACCAAGCCCTGCATCAACTCATGGCGTGACAGCGCGGCGATGGCGACCCAGTCGCCGCTGTGCACGAGGGTGTAGAGGTAGCCGTCGTCGAGCCCCGAGTGCGGACCCGAATGCACCCGAGCGAGAAAGTGTTCCGCGCCGGGGCGCGAGGCGCTGACCAGTTGCCCGGCAGCGGTGCCGACGGCCAGATGCAGATCCTCATCGAGCGTTACATGCAGGAACTGCTGGGGATCGACCAGCACATTGAACGCGGCGTATTGCAGCGCCATCATCGGCTTGGCCGCGACGATGCGCGACTGCACACCGAGGGATACGCGCACGCCGTCGGAGGTGATGAAGTCTTCCTGCCACGGCGCCGCATGCTGGCCGACCGTACCCCACGAACCGCAGGCGTAAATCTCTTCTTCGACGTAACCGATCGACTTCACTGACAGGGTGTTGATGGTCAGCAGTCGCATCTCGTCGATGCTCTCGGGCGTGCAGGGGGCGAGGTTCGAGCCGGCGACGCTCTTCAGCGCACCGGCCGCTTCGCTGAAGGTGCCATTGGCGCGGCTGGAGGCCACCGCCGCGAGGGTTTCCAGACGTTGCTGCGCAGCCACCAGATTCAACATCCAGGCGACATAACCCATCAAAAGTACCGGAAGCAAGACACACGGAAGGCCCAGGAGAATGCTCCCCCAGACAATGCGTTTTTTGTTCATTTAGCGCCACCTTGGCCACAAGGCCTGTGACGTGCGCACAGCACGGCTGTTTTCAGCCCGTTCAGAATACCGCCGCCGGGATCGGCGGATATTGTTGTAGATCAACTATTCCAATGCCGGCCTTCAATCCCTGTGGCTTGCTCCCACAGGTTTGTGGCAAACCACAGATCTCCAGTAGCCCAAAGAACCCTGTAGGAGTGAGCCTGCTCGCGATCGCGGTCTATCTGCCACATCATTGCTAAATGACCCACCGCTATCGCGAGCAGGCTCACTCCTACAAAATTTGTGTCAAATTCAGGATATCCAGCAATCCCGAGCTCCTAGAGTGTCGCCGCTCAAACTCCACCATCCGACCCGATGGACAATTCACGCACCCCACGGCCCATTCGCGCAGGCATTTTCGTGCTACGCGAATTTGTCATATTTCGTGTCAGTTCAGTGCAGATAGTAGGCAGCCCTACGCTAACCGAAATGAGGCTGCACCGTGTTTCAACGTCTTTTGTGTTCGCTGTCCGTACTGAGCCTGTCCATCGCCGCCGCCCATGCTGCCGAGCCCGTGCTGCTCGACACGCCGCGCCTTCAGGGCATGGACAATTTCCGCGATGTCGCCGGCACCACCACCGCGTATTCCACCGCCCACGACGGCACCATGCGCGCTGGCGTGTTCTACCGCGCCAACGCGGTAACTCCGACGGCCTCCGACCTGGCGACCCTCAACAGCCTCGGCATCAAAGCCGTCTACGACCTGCGCACCCCCAGCGAAATCGCCGCCACCCCGGACACGATGCTGAGCGGAGCGACCTACCAGAACATCGACATCATCGGCAGCACCACCTCCGGTGCGAACATCACCAACATCTCCTTCAAAAGCGCCGCCGACGCCATCGCGATGATGGAGCAAACCAACCGCGCCTTCGTCAGCGACGCCGGCATGCGTGGCCAGTTCGGCGTACTGTTCAATGAACTGGCCAGCGTCGATGCCGCGCAACTGTTCCACTGCACCGCCGGCAAGGACCGCACCGGCTGGACCGCCGCTGTGTTGCAGAGCATCGCCGGTGTCGACGATGCGACCATCATGGCCAACTACCTCGCGACCAACGACTACACCGCCGCCCGCGTCGCCGCCACGCTCAAAGCGCTGCCGCCGAGCATGGCCGCGATCTACGAGCCGCTGCTCGGCGTGCAGGCCAGCTACCTGCAGGCCGGCCTCGACGAAGTCACCGCGCAATACGGCAGCATGGACAACTACCTCAAACAAGGTCTCGATCTGTCGCAGGAAACCATTTACGTCCTGCGCGGCAAACTGGTCGAATACAACAGCCTGCCGGGTCAGGCCGGGCTGATCGGCAACGCCGCCGCTGGCGCCGAACTGCTTCGCCAATTGCAGAACACCAACCTGTCCGGCACCTACAGCGCCTACAACTACTACCTGCAATCGGCCATTGATGCCGGCACCCTCGGCGGTGTCGAATCCCAGGTCGGCGGCCAGGTTCACGCCGACGCCGCCAGCTACCTGCTGCGCCAAAACGCAGTGATCGAACAAGCCGCCGCACCGTTCGCCAGCGGCACTGATCTCAAGGTCGGCCAATACCGCCTCTGGACCACCGCGCTCGCCGGCTACCTCGGCACCGACGGCTCGGCCCACGCCGAGAGCAGCAACGAACACAGCCAAGGCCTGATGGTCGGCATCACCCAGCGCTTCAGCGAACAACTCAGTGCACGCGGCGGCTTCGGCTACAGCAAAGGCACGGTCGGTGGCGCGGGTGGTGAAGCCGACACCGACTTCACCTTCCTCAACATCGGCGCCCGCTACGGTTTCACCAGCCTTGAACAAGGCCTGTTCCTCGACGCCAACGCCAGCGCCGGCTACATCGACTACGACAGCAAACGCGACCTCGGCGGCGGCCTCGGCACCGCGAAGGGCGATACCCACGGTAACCTCAGCGGCGCCACAGTCGCGCTCGGTTACCGCGCCCCGGTCAACGGCATGACCTTCGAACCGAGTCTCGGTTTGCGCATCAGCCACCTCGACCTCAACGGCTTCAAAGAGAAGGGCAGCGAACTGTCACTCGACGTCGACGACAACACCTCCACCCGCCGCAGCGCTGTCGCCAACCTCAACGTCGCCTTCGCCCCGGTGGCGATGGGCGCATGGCAACTGGTGCCGAGCGTGCAAGTGGGTTACGAACGCACACTGGGCGACAACCAAGTCGACAGCCAAAGCCACCTGCTGGGCCTCGACATCGAACAACGCGCCGCGTTTGATAATCGCGACCAGTTCAGCGGCGGCGTCAACCTCATGGCCAGCCTCGGCGCCCTCAGCCTCGGCGCAGAAGTCGGCGCCAATGGCGGTGGCGACAGCCACGGCTTCAACGGCGGCCTCAAGGCCAGCTACGCCTTCTAAAAGACACACGGGATCAAGGATGACCCCAATAAAAAACACCCCAAAACCCAATGTGGGAGCGAGCCTGCTCGCGAAAGCGCCAGACCAGTCAACATCAACATCAACTGACCCAGCGCCTTCGCGAGCAAGCTCGCTCCCACAAATTTGATTCCATCCAATAGCAGCCAATCAAAAGCCCCTCACCCTAACCCTCTCCCGAAGGGAGAGGGGACTGACCGCGTGGATTGGAAGAGCTACACCGACGTGGCATACCGAGTCGAGCTCAAATTTTGAAAAGCCCACCAATCGGCTCCCTCTCGCTCGGGAGAGGGATGGGCGGGCGGCGTTCCGATGAGGGGCGGCCCCACCACAAAACCTGCAAGTGTCCCTTGCGCTTGTATATGAAGTTGTGGGAGAGGGGACTGACCGAGGCGTCTTGCGTCATGCATCGACCTGAAAGATCGAGGCGATTATGGATTCAAAGCAAGACTCTCAGGTCGGTGTAGATCTTCAATATCCCCGGCTCGGTTCCCTCTCCTTGGGGAGAGGGCTAGGGTGAGGGGAAAGCAGTTAACGCAAAATCAACTGGCCAACTCGGTCAAACGCCTCCGCGCCCACTCCTCGATCAACCGCGCCGGCGTGCCATCCCCACGCTTAGCGACCCATCGGCGTGGTGCGACGTTTAGCTAAATCTTCTCACCACAAGTTACCTAGCAAACCTGTTACCCAATCACCCCCGAGTCCGAAACTCCGCCGGACTCACCCCAAAAGCCCTCTGAAAATACTGACAAAACCGCCCCACATTACTAAACCCGAACCGCAACGCCACCTCCGTCACCGACCCCGAACCCCGCCGCTTCAAAGCATCATAAGCCCGCTCCAGCCGCACCTGCCGCTGATACGCCACAATCGACATCCCGACAAACCGCCGAAATCCCTCCTGCAACGCGCGCTGACTGACATGGCTCAACCGCGCCAGATCCACACCACTGACCAACTGCTCCGGATGCGCCTGAATAAACTCCACCGCCAACTTCACATGCCGAGGCGCAACCATCGCCGTCGGCCGGTGCAATGCCTCGGAAAAATTATGCGGCCACGCCTCCAGCACCGCATCAATCAACATCTCGCGCAACCGTGACGGCATCAACGTCCCGCTGTTGAGCAACAGATCAAACTCCGCCCCCGTCGCCAGATCAATCAACGCCCGAATCCCCTGAAACGCTGCAGTGTTCAGGTCCACGCTGGGTGCAAAAACGATCTTCTGCAGAATCGGTTTATCCAACAGCATCGACAACCGCTCGGTGAGTTGATGACGATTGATCGACATGCCGTGATGCGCATGATCATCAACAAAGCGCATCGAACGAATGTCGGCCTTATCAACCGCCAGGCCCACATGCGTCACACCGATGGACTCGGTCGCGTGGTTGAAGACAATCTTGCCCGCCGTAGGGATCACAAACGTGATCTCATCCTGCGGATCGGGAAACGAAACGCTGAAATCGCCGTGGTAATGCATGCGCCGGAAACTGACACCATCGTGCCGCCCGTAAACGCCGCCGATAATGATGTTCGACGGCAGCGGCGGGGAGTCGGAATATCGGTTGCCGAAGAATCGGGAAAACAGCGCGCCGAAGTCATCGGAACGGAGATTGTCGGAGCGCAGGATGATTGGCTGGCGAACGGGAGTCGGAAACACCTTGGCGGCACCTTCGGTTGGGGGCTCTAGGACTGGGGTGTAGGGCAGGGTGCCGAGCAGATTAGCAGAGGCAATATGACGCGTTTGTGACAGTCGGAAACATGTCGTTACAGCGCCGCCCCACGTTTACGCAACGGACACTCGGCAGGCCATGGCCGACATGGCAACCTGCTCGCATCCGTACTCAGCAAAAAAACCAAGGCATCGCGCCGAGCGCCCAGCCTTGTTTACCGAGACCTGAAAGCATTCAAGTAAATTGGAGCGGCAATGCAAGCCAACACACAAACACTCCCCATCACCCTGACCCCGGAACTCGACTTCGACCAAACCGCCGCCAGCGCTTTCGGCGAATCGCTGACCAGCGAATACACCCAAGCCACGCCATTCCCGCACATCGTCATCGACAACTTCCTGCAAGCAGACGTCATCGCCAGCATCCGCGAACACTTCCCGGTCGAACCGACCAACAACGAACAAATCTACGAGCGCGGCTACAAAGGCCAACTCAAACGCCAGATCAGCCCCAACGCCTGCAGCCCGTACCTGAAAAACGTCTTCAACACCTTCAACTCCGCACCCATGCTGGAATTCCTCGAAAAACTCACCGGCATTCAAGGGCTCATTCCCGATCCTTATTTCGCCGGCGGCGGCCTGCACGAAACCAAAACCGGCGGCTTCCTCGGCGTGCACTCGGATTTTCGGCTGAACAAGAAACTCAATGTTGAGCGACGGCTGAACGTGATTATTTACCTGACCGAGGACTGGCAGGAGGCGTACGGCGGGAACCTGGAGCTTTGGGATGTGGGGATGAAGAAGTGCCTGAAGAAGGTGCTGCCGATTTATAACCGGTGTGTGATTTTCAATACGGATAAGGACAGCAATCACGGGCATCCGGAGCCGTTGACTACGCCGGAAGGCATCACTCGGCGGTCGATTGCGCTTTATTACTATACGGCGAGTGGGGTGGGCGGGGAGCCGGGGCAGAGGAATAAAACGCACTATAAGCCGCGGCCGAAGGATCGGTGGAGTTTGAAGTACTACTTGAATAAATTGTTCAAAAAGACGGGGTGAGGAGGCTGCGCAATCAGGGAAGCCGCCGTTTTTTGGACTGAGTGGTGAGCAGCTAGTGCTGGTTCAGTTTTCGGCCATTTCTGAATGGTTTTTACGGACGGAATGGAATATCCCTGAATTGAGGCGCCGCGTTCAGCCGAATTCGGTGGGTCGTAACAGGCAGCAATCGGCCAAAAGCGGACGTTTTGAGTAAAGAAATTAAATCCGTCCCTTTTATCAACCTTTGATTATCGCGTGCTGCTCGGCACTAATCTTTCAATGCAAGGATGACCATGTCTGTAGATCTTGATGAGTTGCTGGAACGTGTCACAGATGAGCAATCGTTCATTGAGTTCGTCGCGGCGCTGGGTGCTGACTTCTCCCGGGAGCGGGCGTTGGAGAAGCCTACGCCATCGTCTCCATATGAGGCGGGTGCGTCGGGCTGGGAAAATGGATCGGTCGATACGTTTCTTGATGCGGCGGCTGCCTGGGCGGTGGCTACTTCGAAGAATAGTCCGGTGGATGCTGCCGCTTCTGATGTCTGGCAGAGATGCGCGGAGATTTTGTTGGCTGGGAAGTTTTATGAGTGAGCAGGTGTTACATCGAGTACGTTTACTCTCAAGCGACTATTTCAAATCCTCCCCCTGTCCCCGTTGATCATTTACAGGACACTTGTCCTTAGAGTTGGTTTCGGGCATGTCGAACGCAATCCATCGATATGCTCCATCAATCCATCAGGGATGTTCTGCCACATTGGGTCAAGTATGAAATCAACGCCTTCACGCCTGGCCATTTTTGCTGCAGGTACAAAGTCCGCGTCACCTGCAATCAACACGATCTGATCGACCTGTTGTTTAAACGATAAGGACGCAACGTCGACACCTATCCTCATATCAACGCCTTTCTGTCGGGTCTCGATGCTTACGTCATGCTCTGTAAGGTCTGTGATCTGAATTTTTCCTTTCAGGAGCTCTGCGATCTTTAGAGGCTTGATTGTCCACTTCACATCTTTCGACAAGTGGCCGAGCCGCAGTGCCATTTTGCGTTTACTACGCAGTCTTGCGTGAAGCTCCCTCCTGAATACCGCCTCTTTAGACTTGGAAAAATCCACGGCTTTCTTGGATATCGGATTGTGTTGCTTGGTATCCAGCGGAGGACAGTCATAGAAGAAGATCCGGTACAGTTCTTTCCTGTGGCGCTGAGTTAAATCCTGGTGATGGCCGAGCGGGCGACTAGTATTTTTGCTAAGGAGGTGGGCGGTTGCCCATCGATGGACAAGGTCGGCAGCACGTTCAGCATTGAACGCATTTTGAGGTTCAATCCTTCGAAAGCGTTTGATAAAAAAAGCGCCATCGACCAATACCGCTGTGGGCATGCTTTCTTCCTGATAACAAAACGCCCAAGGGTTTGGCGCGTCCTGGATGATTAGGACTGCTTACTGCCTTGGGCGGGATGGGAGCAGATTAGGTGGAGCCAACATCGACGTCAACCACACCTTTTCGGTTTGAACAACTTTGGTTGGATCTTGTATGCCTGACGCTTTTTGCTGGAAGGCAGGGACGGGGGAAACAATAAAGCTCAGCGGAGAAGCCTACAAGCCGGCTACTTCCGCAAATTCTGTAGGTAAAAGCGCGCCCCGTTGTAGCCTCGATGCGGGGGAAAAAAGACATTTTTGAATTTGCCTACCTCTTCGCACACGTTTCGATATCGGCTTGGGTCGTAACATCTGAATCGATACCTAATCTGTATTTGCAATAATCTATGATGTCCTGTCTCTGCTCGCTCGTCAGTTTTTCTATGCGTCGATGATTGCCATCATTGGCGTGAATGTTAAAAAACTGCACTCGAAACGTTGGATGCTTTTTAATGAAAAATATTCTATTGACCTCGGCATCAGAGACTTCGTTGTAGAAGCCAATATTCAGAATGAGTAGCAGCGACGTTAAAATAGCGAGTATGAAATATTTCATTCCGCACCTGGCTTCGGTGAGTAAAGTAGAAAAGGGGACGAATTTATTTTCAGTTTTGGTGGGCCTGTCTGATCAACCTCCATGACGGCATCCCAACCGTCATGGAGGTTTTTTCGTTACTCCGTCGGCACTACGTTATCCAACGCCCGATTCACCGCCAACTCCCCTAGCATCACCACCTGCGCAATGCCTTGCAGTGTCTTGCGTGCCGGTCCCTGCACCAGCCCGATAACATCCCCAAGCATCACCGAAGCCGAACCGAGTGATTCACTGGCATTCACCAGCAGTTCCTCAGTCTTGGTGTTCGGGTTGGCGATAAACATCTTGTTGGTTTGGTACGGGGTGAGCATGATTTCCGGGGCAGGGCCGAGGTAATGGGAGAGGGCGCGGTCGACGGCTTCGTTGAATTTCTTTGCGTCGGGGGATTCGTCGCCTGAGATTGGATCGGTTTCTGGCGGATTCGGCGTAATTTTGAACATAGATGAAACTCCAGGATGAAAAATGGAGCCATCACTTTCGCTACCAAACGAGGGTGGTGGCCAAACGCAGGTTGGTAGACCGGTCACCTGGATACCCGGCGCGTCCGAAGACGCCCTACGCATGGCCACCATAAACAGCGGACGAAGACGTCCGTGCAAATAGATTTGCGATGCGACAGGTATGCCGGGCTACCAAACCCGATCACTGCTATTCAGTGACCGACCCACGATAGAACCCGCCCACCCGGCGCACAAGCCGGCGGATTCTGGCGTAGTCGTAGGCAACGGCGCAAGGCGTTGTAGCCTGTCGGACGTATCTCGGAACGTTTTTAAACCCGTCGTTGAAATGCCAGGCGTGTGAGGCCTGGCATCCTTAAACAGCGTCGATCATCACCGCGCATCAAGCCCCGGTTTTACTTACACACGGCATCCGCCACGCGATAACCATCCACCAGCGGTGCTTTGCTCACGTCCAGTTCGATGCGGCAGCTTTGTTCGGCTTTTTCGCCCCATTTCATTTGGTAGACCTTGCCTTCACCCACTGACAGCAACACTTGACCGGCTTGGCCGACGACGCCGGCGCTGGCGCCTTTTTCGTTGGTGATGGGGGTGCCGAACGGCGGTTGTTTGCCGTCCTTGAGGCGCACGCTGAGCAGGGCTTTTTCCGAGCGGCTGGCGGCGAAGCTCGCTTTGACGACGGCGCCGCGACGGGGCACGACGTTGGTCACGCCTTCTTCGATGTCGATGTTGTTATCCAGCTCGCCGGTGTCGAGGGCCACGCGGTTTTTGCGGTACGGCGTGACGTACGGCACGAGGGCGTAACCCTTGGCGTTGGTGAGGTTGCCGTCGCGCCCGCTCAGGCCGGCGCGCTGGTCGAGGCTGCCGTCGTTATTGCGCGTGACGGTGTAGGTGCCGGTGCTGCGCGTCTGGCCGATGGGCATCGACACGCTGAACACCACTTGATTGTTCTGGCCGAAGTTGTCGGTCAGGGTCTTGCTCGCGTAAACGCCGTAGGTCACGCCTTTGTACTGGGTGTTGAAGCCCAATTGCATCTGTTTGTCTTCGCGCGAGGTGCCCCAATAGTTCTGCTTGCTCATGTTCATGTAAAACGAGCCGTAGCTGTCGAGCGCCTGGTTGATGCTGGCTTCGACTTTGCTGCGCTTGGAGAAGGTGTTGAATTCGTTCGGCTCTTGCAGACGCACCGCTTCATCAAAGTCGCGATAGCCTTCGGTGGAATAGCGATACCCGGCGAAGCGTACCGAGGTGCCGGTCTCGGAGGCCTTGCCGTGTCGCCCAGGTGCAAGCCGCCATCGCCGGTGCTGCCGTCAGCATCAACGCCGATGCGCCAAGCCCGCCCAGCATCCGTAACCCGATCTTCATGGTGTGTGCCCTCCTGAGAAGAAAACGGCCATTCAATGCAGGCTGACTGCATCTGGACGTTGTTGGCGTCGGCCAACGAAGGGCTGAATTATCAGGATCACGAGGCATGCATCGAATAGTCGGCTTCCCGTTGGCGTGTAGGAAATTTCCCAGAGGTTTCGGTCGCGACGAGATTCAAGGCGTGTTTCTCGAGGTAATTGCATCGGCTTGATGTTGATCAGCGAACATTGCTGATGCAGTCATTCGAAACTGCCGAAAATCAACTTAACGTTGAATCTCGTTTTACGCTCCAGCGCAGCTCGATCCCGTCAACTTGCAGTGAATTCGTTGCCTCGGCCACGGCTGGTTCAAGATCTGCTCACTGAGCCGATACAAGCTAAACGAAAAATAATCTGTGGCGAGGATGCAGGCTTCGATCCTTGATCCCCGTCATTCGCGTCCAAGGAGCGACGATTTGAAAAAGCTTGGAATATTTTCATTTTTGTTTTGTACCAATGTGATTGCCACCGAGTCGCGCTACGACCAATACGCCGCCGGTAACGGAAAACTGGGTGCGCGCATTGCTCAGCTGGATAGCGGGACAATTCTGGCTGAGGAAACACTGCTCGCCCCCATGGCCAGTGACCTTCTGCTCAAGGTCAAACCGATGATCCGCGAGGGCGGTAGCGGTATCGCGATTCAGGACTTTTTACTGAAGCAGTTTTCGCAATACGGCTGGCGGCCGATGGCCGTGGGGTACAAGGGGTACCCGGAGGCAGTGCCGGTATCAGTGAATAACCAGGTGGGCAACGCTCCTCCCACTGACAAGCCTTTCCCCGAGGCTGCATTGGTCAAAGTGGAGTTGATCGCCGCATCACCCCAAGCCCATGTTGCCCAGGCATGGACATTCGCTACCCCCGATGCCACTGAACAGCAGCGGCAACTGTTGATGACGGCGCGCCGTGCGCTGCAAAGTGGTATCGCTCAGATTCGGGCCGGCGAGCGTGTATCGAATATCGGTAGCGCGATTCAACAGGAGCTTGATGCCGGCGATGCGGTCGCCGTGCAGGAGCTGTCGGGTTATGCCATGGGCCAGATGCGGGTTCAGGCACCTCACGTGCTCGGTTACAAGGGCGAGTACGCTGATGCAGCCTTGATGGAGACCGGGCAGGTGTTAAACGTTTATGTGGTGGCAAAGTCCGGTCGCGTCGGCGTGCGGTTTCTGCCGCCGAAACTCTGGACCGTGCTCACCCGGGACGGTGCAGATAGCGTGATGCTATCGGCGATGGTCGAGGTGACGGAGGATGGGCACCGAGTCCTGAGCAAGTTGATCGACTGAGTCTGACTGAGCGCGACGAGTCATTCGCCGCTCAACTCAAGCGCTTGCGCACCGCCTTCAGCACCGCCTCGATGTACCAGGTTTCGACGCCGATGGCGACGGCTTCACTGGCATCAGGCACTAACTCGATTTGAGTGATGATGCCTTGCTCGCCAAGCAGTCGCTGTGCGTCTTGCAGACGTCTGTGTGTACCCGTGAGCCATAGCCGTTGCGGGCCCGTCAGCAACGCGAGGGTTTGCGGGTAGGTGCATTGCAGTTTCCGGCGCAGATTGATCAGTGCCGGTTTATTGGCCCGGTCGAGTTGCGGGGTCAGTACGTACTGTTTGCCCGCCGCCGCGGTCAGGTCGTATTTGTCCTGTAGATACTCCTCGACACTAAAGCAATTGGCGACCGTCTCGCGCTCGCCGGTCACCACATTGATCAAGTGTGCATTGACACCGACGTAGCAGAACTCTGTCATGCCGTGGACGACGCAGTCCTCGCTGTTACTGCGAATGACCCAGTAATCACCGTTGGCGGACAGCTCACAGTGCTGAATGACAAACCGCTCGGGTTTGCCATCTCTCATCACACCGTCAAACAGCGCGAGCACGATTGCGCAGGCCTGATCTGCGGTCAGTTTGGGGTTGAGCTCGGTCACGCTTTACCAAAACCAAACAATGAACGCAGTTTGCTGCCCAACGTCCGCTGATAGAACGGAGTGGTTTGTGTAAAGAAGTAATCGCTCAGGTCCTGTTCGCCTTCCTGAATGCGATACAGGCCAACGTCTTCGCCATCGGGTGCGGTGTCCCTAGCAACTTGACTGGCTTCGCGCAAGATCAATTCAATATCGCCGTCCGCTTCGATGCCAACCACCAGGTGAGGTTTTTCATCCGTCGTTACGTTGTACATCAGCGCCAGAAACCCACGTTTGATGTTGCGATGTTTGGCGAATAGCTGCGTGAGCGCGTTAACCATTTTTGTTGGATATTGCGCGGGCTGCCCGAGTTGCACGTGGGCGTCTTTTTCCAATGTGCGTTGTGTGGTCCGGCCAATCTCGGCGGACAGCAGGTTCTGCACTTCTCCCGGGAGAAACTCTTTGCCATAGGGCGACTTCGGTTCCAGGAACAGCGGAGTGCCCAGTGTCATTTCAAACAGGGATCTGGCCGGAATTTCCAGGTAAGACTCGCCACGAGCTATGGACTGTTCCAGCGTTTGCAGCGAGGTAAAAAACGGGATGACTGCCGTGCCGTCCTGCTTTTCCCAATGTGCGATGCTGATTTGGCTGCCAGCCTCAAGGTCAATGTGTCCCTTGCCCGCGCCGGTCGAGCCCGGGACATAAACCATTGAGTTCAACAGCGTCTTAAAAAATTCAGGTCGGCGGGCAGGTTCTTTCGCAGCCAACTCGAGCGATTGTTCTAGGGTGTTCTCTTCCTGGGTATTACTGATGTCCATCGGTGGTTCCATAAAAACAGACAAAAAATGAATGGCAAAGAGTAGATCAGTCGCTGCTGCACCCTAGCAGGATCCAGCGTTTCCCTTGAGCGTGTACGTCGTAGGCAAACTCCCAGAACACCGGATAACCCGGGTGCCCCTTTACGTATCTGAAGGCGCTTATCTGGTCAGCCTCATCGACATGTGCAAGTTGCATCATCTCGTTGGCAAGTCGCGTGATTTCTTCGCGCTTAACGTCAAGCTCAATCGGACCAATCCCTGGCTCACCGGGATATAGCAGTAACTCGATCACGTCCTTTTGCACCTCGGCAATGGATGTGGTCGTTATGTTGGCGACCACACTGCGCGGCGAGATTGCGTTTTCAAGGGCATCAACTAATGGCTGACTCGCATCGAGCGGGCCATAGACGTTTACCCATACCTGATAGTTGAAGCCGTATAGAAGGTGTTCCAAACGTTGGAATGCTTCAGGCCTGTCGTCGCGACTTACTTTCATACGCCTCCCTTGTTGTAACGGCTTGCCCGGCAGAACCCTGAGCAGTTTTTTACGCGCCTGAAAAAACTTTCAGAAAAGCCGGCTGATAAATCCAAAATTCGATGGGGTAGGATGCTCACACACTGGAATAGCCTTCTACATCAAGGACGCGATATTTATGGGAACCCTTTTTTCTCAAGTCAGCGAACGTTTGCACGATCGCCGATTCGCGGTAGCGAATAATACGCAGGGACTGTCGGGTCGCGGCAAGGTGTTTCATTACTGTGTTGAGGGTTCGGGCATTTCCAGCACTTACCAGGGCGGCCGGATTCGTATGGGGCACCAAGTGGGGCGCGTGACCGGCCCTGACACCATTGAGTTGCTGTTTCATTGCCTGACGACTGAGGACGAGGTTTTGTCCGGTTGGTCCCGTGGCATTGTCGGGGTGGATGACGCGGGACGAACGACTTTGAGCTTTGTGTGGGGGTGGTTGTCCGGTGCCAGTGGAGGCGGGGAGTCGAGTTACGTTGAGGTATCCCCGGACCGTATGTCGGCATAGATCCGGTCTCGTTTAGCCCGCTGATTTGGGCGTCTGTTCAGTAATAAAGCGCTGAGGCTCAGCACGGCCAATGACATCATGCCCATTTCCGGTGAGGGCATAGGGCCGACTGTCTGCAAGGAATAGAGGAGGGATATTTGATGAGCAAACTGTCAGCAATGATCGCGCAAGCGAATGTGGGCCTTTCCGTACAGCAGCGTATTTCGGATGAGAAGTGGGCGGCAATTGCGCACCAGTGTGGGTATGAAGAGATTGCTGAAATTCGCGATCGAATTGACGCGCTTAAGGCTGAATTGGCGACCGTTGAGGATTGGGATGGTGATACTCAGGATGAGATTCATCGGGCGATTGCTCAATTCACCAGGTTGCTGGAGCTCGCGTCTAATGGTGTTTAGCGGGTGAATGTGCTGTTGTCATAACTTTTGTCTCTTCAATCCGCGATTGGCGCTTTGGACCCGAAGCTGAATGTCGTTAACGCCGGCAACCGGCCAGAAACACCTCATCTAAATTGTGGCTTTGCAGCCATGTTAAGGTCTCAAAACCAAGAGAAAATCCACGGAATTAAAATCATGGAACGGATTCGACTCACCCCCGCGCAATATCACACCGACGACAGCTATTGGCGACTTTTCAAGGCTGAAGATGGTTCTGTCTACATCCTCGTTGAATGTGAAGCGTCTTTTGTGGGGTACCAATCCATGATCAAGCTCAACGCCGAGGAGATGCGTGACTACCACGGTTTGGGCTGGTTATCGATTCAGTATCTGGCTAACCGAATCAATTACTTTGTCAGTGATTACAGCGGCCGAAGGATTACGGGTTCTTTGCTTGAGGAAGCCAATCAGGTTTCTGCGCAGGAATAGTTCTATTGGCTCAGCCCCTTGGAATCCGCCAACCCGCCCTCATAACCATCGCTATACCCAACACCCCGAAGAGGAACGACACGCCATGACCACTCAAACCGAAACCGCCATCCTCGCCGGCGGCTGCTTCTGGGGCATGCAGGATCTGCTGCGGCGCTATCCCGGCGTGTTGCAGACTCGCGT
Organism: Pseudomonas sp. Irchel s3a12; assembly: GCF_900187485.1. Taxonomy (NCBI): domain Bacteria; kingdom Pseudomonadati; phylum Pseudomonadota; class Gammaproteobacteria; order Pseudomonadales; family Pseudomonadaceae; genus Pseudomonas; species Pseudomonas sp. Irchel s3a12. The sequence continues at coordinate 26,487 of NZ_FYDN01000018.1, read as the reverse complement.
CGGTTACACCGGCGGCGACGTGCCGAACGCTACTTATCGCAATCATGGTGACCACGCCGAAGCTATCGAAATCACCTTCGATCCGGCGGTGATCAGCTATCGACAGATCCTCGAGTTTTTCTTCCAGATCCACGACCCGAGCACGCCCAACCGGCAGGGCAACGACCTTGGTCGCAGCTATCGCTCGGCGATTTACTACCTCAGCGAAGAACAGCGCGATGTCGCTGAAGACACGGCTGCCGATGTCGACGCCTCAAAACTGTGGCCAGGTCGCGTGGTGACCGAAATCGAACCGGCGGGGCCGTTCTGGGAAGCGGAGCCGGAGCATCAGGATTACCTTGAGCGTATTCCGAATGGCTACACCTGCCATTTCATTCGGCCGAACTGGAAATTGCCGAAGCGCGGGTGAGGGGCGCGCGCCGCTCATTGAGCGCCAGCACATAAGCACTGAACATATCCGCCAGCCCGTCGGCGCATACCGAGATTTCTTCCTCGGTACGCGGGCTGGCGGAAAAATCCTTTCCGACCGAACTCAGCCTGGTCAGGATCAGATCGCACGCTGCGGTACGGATCTGCTCACCGACCTCGGGCAGCAATTCTTCCGTGAACGTGGCGAAAATCTGCCGCCCGGCCGCGCGCACTTGTTGGGCCTCAGGAGCGTTGCGGTAGAGCGGAGCAGCGTCGTTCAGTGCGCCGCGCATCTGCGCTTCGTCGCACTCTGAACGAATGAATGCCTGCACCAGCGTGCGCAGGCGAGTGAGTGGCGGCTGCTCAAAGTCTTGCAGAATCCGCTGCAACATCTGCGTGGTGTGCAGCCACTCATCGCTCTGCAAGCGGAACAGGATTGCCGCTTTGTTGGAGAAGTCCTGATGCTGCGACTCGTGTGATGGTAAAACGGGTCGAAGCAGTCTCTTTTCATTACAGGTTCTTAATTGCAACTATTCACTAGTTTCCAAGTTTTGAATCCCTGATAACTCACCTCTGCAAAATAATGGCGCCATATTTTTGATCAGTGACGCCGTAGCAGAGTTTTCATTGCATTACATACAACATTGCATAAAGAAATATGCGGTGCTGGTAGCAGTCTCAGAAAACACGTCTATATTGGTTTTTAGGGCAACGCGAAGTGCGTGGAGCCCCTGTAACCTTTCACCAAGCAAGGATGCTCGATGCTCAATAGTCGGAACACAAAGTTCGCTCCAGGAAGAGGGTGGTTCATTGCGATCGTCACACTCCTATTGGCAATGGCGACGCTATCGGGCTGCAGCGTTATTAATGTTTATGACGAGGGCACATTGGTTCAAAAGTATTACGGGTTACCCATTTACACCATCGATTCGACCCAAGCGCAAAAAACTCTTTTCTTGGAAAGCCGCGGTGTCGGAATTATTAGTGGCCCGACCGGGTTATCTATCGGCTACAACAGAGAGACCTTCCTAAGCCTGCCCACCAGTAAATGCGTAGCGGTTTTCATCAATACCAGTGCCGAAGCTGCCAACACATTAAGAGCGACTCTTGAATCCGCCGGGGTCGATGTCAATACCCTGTGCATCTATCCCGCCCAAGGAGCCTTCCATGAATAAATACATTCTGACCACAACTCTTCTGATCGGTGGATGTTCACCGTTGCAGCAAGCACCTCTGGTGTATACCTCTAAACAAGTACTGGGCATTGATATTTCAGCGCCTACGACTGAATCAACGGGTTTTAGCATGAACCTTGGCTTCAAGAACATCGATGCCGCGTATGTCCCATTGGCTGTGTCGAAGGAGACCGAAGGTGTTATTACGCCAATAAAAGAAATTTATGCAACGTATGGCGAGGGACCTCAAGCTGAACGGGCTGCTGCAACCCCGGAGCAACAACAGGCAGTAGCGAAGCTGACAAAAGACCTTGTCGTAAAAGAACAACAGGTGAGTTTGCTGAAGTCGGCGAGAACCCAGCTTATCGAGCACAAAACACTAATTGACAATAAAACTTCTCTTGACTCAAAGCCGCTGTCTAAAAAGTTGTCCGAACTGCTAATTTTACCCCCAGACATAGAAACCAAACTTGAGTCCAAGCAAGTACTCACTCCAACGCAAGTGAAGGAAACTGTCGGCAGCGTGACCGAAGGTATCAATAAGAAAGAAGTCGAAGCGGGCGAAACGAAAAAAGAGATCGCTCAAGTACTGAGCATCAGCAAGCGTGACGCGATGTCGGTGTTCGGCAGCTTTGATTCAGGGCTAAAAAGCGAAGGGACATCTGGTGTTTCGCATCAATTGGGGAAAATGTTTTCCACCGGAGTCGCCGCTCAAAACCTGACGCAGGGACTTCAGCGTTATGCCGTGTTGGAGCAGTGCCTGAACCTGATCAAAAGTACTGCGGACGCAGCACAGAAAAAAGATCTGATTGCAATGTGCAGTCGTTCGACCGGTGCCGCCAACCCAATTGCGGAACCTTAGCGGCTAACGATTTGCTTTCGACTCAAGTCGATTGAGGAAGGAGCTTCTATGCGAAGTATCGTGACTGCGGTTGCTTTACTGATCTGTACGAATCTGGGGGCCTTCGAGATTCGCCCGGAAAGCCTTGATGGTGGGGCCTATGATCCTCTGTCGAGCGTGTCCAACATCTACTTCTACTCCAACAATCTGGCGAACCGCTGCCTAAAGGACAAAAACTATGTGAGAGATGGCAAAGGTCAGCCCATCCACGAGGCCATCATCAGGATCGCTTATCTGAAGGCTTACGGTTCAACGATAAAAGAGCAGACTTGGCTTTCACCTCTACTGGGGGGCGTGGAGTGGAATGACGATCCTGAAGAACTGCTTCGCAAAGCGTTTTATTACGGTGGCTGGCGGAACGCCTTGGAGTTCAGACGCAAGATTGCTCTGGAGGAAAAAGGCACCACCATCATGAACCGGTCGCACTACGGAGATTTGCAGTTCTTGCACGCGATGTTGCCAAGTGATGCCGACCAGACCATAGCCTTGCAGCGACTTCGCAGATGGTTGGAGTACACCTACCGAGTGGCAATCGGCGAAGTGCCTTACAACACTCTGCGAAGAAGCACTCCTTACAATGAGTTCTTTGCAAAAGTCGGATGCCCCTCGCCGGGTGGGAGGTGCACAGTTCTGGATCTTTACGATATGAAGCTGCACTTTCGAGTCAAGAATGGAAAACCGGCAAGCCCGGCCATGCTTCAGTTGACTCTGCAGGAGCTAGCGACTGGCGCTATCGCCCATGTGATTCAGGACAGTTACAGTGCCGGGCACACACGACGGGTCGGAGGCACCGGAAAATTGATGGAAATGTACCGGTACGATGATAAGAACCGTGCGCAGCACTGCATGTTCGATGGAGGTTACGAGATGAACAAAGCCAATATCGAGAAAGCCATCCAGGAAACATCAAACTTCATGAACATGATCAAATCCGGTAGGAAGTGGGAGCAGGCAGAACCTTTCTTCGAGGACATCCTTTCGATCTGACGAGGTAGCCACTAAAGATTGAGAACCGTGCATCCAAGCTGCTTCAGTTCTCATGACACCGCCATGACAAGCAAGCCCGATCGCACGGGCTTGCACTGCTAAAACCGAACGTGATCAGGCACTGCCAAATCCCAGAAAAGAACGCAGTTTATTGCCCCACTTGCGCTCATAGAACGGCGTGGTCTCCCTGAGAAAGTAATCACTCAGGCCCGCTTCACCTTGGGACACCCGGCATAAATCAACCGGCTCGCCCTGTGGCGCGGTATCCCCGGCAACATTGCCCGCCTCACGCATAACCCGCTCAATATCACCGTCCGCCTCAATGCCCACGATCAAGTGCGGTTTTTCGTCCACCGAGGTGTCATGCATCAATGCCAGAAACGCGCGCTTCACATTGGAATGTTTGGCAAGTAGTTGCGTGAGCGAGTGGACCATTTGGGATGGGTATTCGGTGGGCTGGCCGAGCAACACGTTGGTTTCTTTCTCGACCGTGCGTTGCGTGGCGGTCTGGCCAACGGCATCGGCGAGCAAATTGTGCACCTCTTGCGGGAAAAACTCTTTGCCGTACGGCGACTTCGGATTCAGGCAGAGCAGGGCGCCGAGTGTGATTTCGAACAACGATCGGGCGGGTATCTCGAGGTAGGACTGCTCGCTGTCGATGGACTGTTGCAGTGTTTGCAGTGACGAGAAAAACGGGATGACCGGGGTGCCGTCCGGTTTTTGCCAATGGGCGATGCTGATGTTGCTGCCGGCTTCGAGATTGACGTGGCCGTCTGCCCCTCCGGCGGTGCCGAGAATGTAAACCTTCGAATTCAACAGGGTGTTGAAAAACTCCGGACGATGTGCCGGTTCGTCAGCGGCCCGTTTGAGGCTTTTTTCCAGCAGGTTTTCTGGTTGGGTATCCATGGTCTTCATCCGTGACTCGTTCTGAAACAGGGCATAGAACAGTTACATCGACGCGTGTTCGGCTGACGCCTTTGCGGGCAAACCTGTTGCCACAGGTTTGTGTATAGATCACAAAATTCAGGTACAGCGCAAATCACTGTGGGAGCTTGCCTACAAGCGATGGCGGTGGGTCAGCTAGCTTCTTCGCAACAGATACGCCGCCATCGCCAGCAGGCTGGCTCCCACAGGGTTAGGTGTCAGAGCAAACTCCACGACACCCCGACATAAACCCCCATCCCTTCACCCGGCGTAGACCGCGCGGCATCCAGTCCTTTGTCGTCATACCCCGGCGTGACCGTGGCCGCGTAGTGCTTGTTGGTCAGGTTGCGCATATCCACCCATGTCTGCCAGTCACCCTTCGGCGCGTTGTAGCCCAGCGTCGCGCCAAACAATGCGTAAGGATCGGCGTAGTAGCTGTTGGCGTAATCCACCGCCACTTTGGATACCAGTTGCGTATTCACTGCCGCAAAGAATCCCTGAGGCCAGTCGTAACGCAGCTCACCCTGGTAGTAGTGCATCGGCAATCCCGGCAAGCGGTTGTCACCAAAACGATCATCGGCGCGATAGTGGAAATCGCTGAAGGTATACGCCTGACGCAAACTCAGCTGACGGCCATCGGCCGCCGACCAGAGTTTGCTGTTCAGGCTCGCTTCAACGCCTTGGTGCACCGTGGGGCTGGCGTTCAACTCATAAGGTGTAACGGCGTTGGCATCCGGCAACACCGACAACAATTCATGCCGCACCTGCGCGTAATACCACGCCAGACTCCATTCGCCGACGGCGCTGTCGCCACGACCGCCGAGTTCCAGTGTGGTCGCGGTCTGGTTTTGCAGTTTGATCGGGTCTTTTTGCGTGCCGGTCGCCGGGCCGTTGCCGGGCGCAAAGCGCACGTTGGAGCTGTAGATCAGCGACCACGGGTGCGGCGCTTCAACCGAGCGGCTGAGGTTACCGAACACTTGCACGTCCGGCGTGAGCTGATAGCGCAGGCCCAGGCGCGGTGCGTAGTCCCAGTCGTTCATGCTGGTTTTGCCGCCGCTTTGCGGGTAGGTCACGGCGCTTTCGCGGCGGGTGTAGATCGCAGCGAGGCCAGTGGTCAGCCAGAGGTCATCGGCAATTTCCAGGTCGTTGCCAGCGTGCAGAACGGTGTCGGAACCCTGATAGGTGAAATTGCGCATGCGCGTGCCCGGCACGTAGCTGGCGGTGTTGCCGCCGGGAATGCGCACGAACTCGCTGGCGCCGTCGTTGGGCAGGTGTTTGGTCACGCGCAGGCCGACGTTGCTGCGGCTTTCCATGCCGAAAATAGTGTCACGGCGTTTGTAGTCGAAGGTGCCGCTGACGTCGGTGTAGGCGACTTTCAAGCGATTCGGGCCTTCGCGCAGGTCCATCGGGTAATCGTGATAGACGAGGCCGGTCTGGATGCTCGAGTCGTCGTCGATATAGAACGTAGTCTTGTTGCCGATGAAGGTGCTGCCCGGTTGCTTGCGGCTGTCATCGCGTGCCACATAGGACGGATTGGCCGCGCGAGGCGAGTGCTCGATGGAGTGCTTGGTCACACGCCCTGCGAGGTCGTTGTCGGTCTCGCGGTAGCGGATATAGAAGCGGGTTTCCAGGTTCGGGTTGAAGCGATAACCGAAGTTGGCGATCAGGCCTTTGCTCTCGCTGCGGGTGTGATCCTGATAGCCGTCAGCGTTGGCATCGGTCAGCGACACGTAGTAATCGAAGTCGCCGAGCACTTGCCCGGAGCTGACCTGGCGCTGCTGATAGCCGTGGCTGCCGGTGGCATAGCGCACTTGCAGTTTCGGCGCGTTGTAGCCGGTGTGGCTGACGTAATCGATGGCGCCGCCCAGTGCCAGCGCGCCGCGATCAAAGCCGTTGGCGCCGCGCAGCACTTCGACGTGATCGACCCACAGCGGTTCGAGCAACTCATACGGCGTGCCGCCCGGGCCGGTCAGCGGCAGGCCATCGAGCATCGTGTACAGCCCCGACGCATGAGCGCCCGGCGCGCGGTTGATGCCCGAGCCACGCACTGAAATCTTCACGCCTTCGTTGCCCGCCGACTGCGCATAAACGCCCGGCTGATAGGCCAGTACATCCTGATTACTCGCCACGCGGCCCTGCAACGGCTGACGCATGTCGACCACGCTGGTGCCGCCGGGCACCTGATCGAGGCGGGCCTTGGCTTCCTCAACAGAGACATCACTGCCGTTGCGATCCTCGGCCGAAATCAGCACTTGCCCCAGTTCCAGACCTTGAGTCTCGGCCATTGCCGGGCCGGCGAGAGCCAGACCGAGCAGGGCGGCGGGCAGGGATTTGGACGCGGGCATCGAGAAAACTCCAGGCAGACAAGGGCAGGGCAATGAACAGTGCGACGCAACAAAGAACGAACGAAACACATGGCAATTTTGCTTTTTGCCCGGCAATGGCAAACAGCACGGCATGAACTAACCTCACGTGTCTGGTGTATCCCGTCAATCAACACTCTGTTTCTGCATTTATTGGAGAGGGCCAAGGTCATGGCAAAAGGCAAAAAGAAGGCCGCCACAGCGCCTGAAAGTCTGAAGCTGAAAAACAAGGATTACCTCGACCAGTTGCGCAAACTGCACGTCGAACTGGTCAAGTTGCAGGAATGGGTGATCGCCAAGGGCGTCAAGGTCTGCATCGTTTTTGAAGGGCGCGATGGCGCCGGCAAGGGCGGCACGATCAAGGCGTTGACCGAGCGCGTCAGCCCGCGTGTCTTTCGCGTGGTGGCGTTGCCGGCACCGACTGATCGCGAGAAAAGCCAGATGCATGTGCAGCGTTATCTGCCTTATCTACCGGCGGCGGGCGAAGTGGTGATCTTCGATCGCAGTTGGTACAACCGCGCCGGTGTCGAGCGGGTGATGGGCTTTTGCACCGACGAGCAGGCTGACAAATTTCTCAAATCGATTCCCTTGGTTGAACACGCCATCGTCCAGTCCGGAGTGATCCTGCTCAAGTACTGGCTGGAAGTCAGCCCCGAAGAGCAGACCCGCCGGCTCGAAGCGCGAATCAACGATGGTCGCAAGACCTGGAAACTGACACCCATGGACTTGAAGTCCTACAGCCGCTGGTACGACTACTCACGGGCACGGGATGAAATGTTTAAACACTCCGATACCGAACACGCGCCGTGGCTGGTAGCTGACTCCAACGACAAGCGCCGCGCACGGCTGAACATCATCACCGATGTGCTCAGCCGCATTCCGTATGAGGATGTGAAACGCGAGAAAATCGAGCTGCCCAAACGGCAGAAACCGGGCAAGTACCGGGATCCGGATTACCCATACCGGCGCGTGGCCGAGAAGTTCTGACAAACTGCCTCAATCCCTCTAGGAGTGACCCTGCTCGCGATAGCGGTGTTTCAGCCAACACATCCGCCATAGACAATCCGCTATCGCGAGCAGGCTCACTCCTACAGGGTTCGGTGGTGTATCCAAAGCAAACAGTCCATCCGTCGACTGCGCTGAACCACTGCGATGATCTTTCTTTCTATCAAGGGAGTCCCTCACGAGATCATCCCCGATGTTCGATCAGCGCAAACAAGAAAAACTGGCGGCATGGCGAAAGCTGGCGACGCAATCGGAGATGCGTCTGGACCCAGAGGAACAGTACGACGAACTGCTCAAGGCAGCCGATGAAATGGAGGAGCAGGGACTGATCACCAGCGCCGAGTGGCGGCAACTGGTGCGGGATGCGGGCAATGTGTTCATCGGGGATACGGGGCGATCAAACGGTTGAACCCGCCGCAAACGGCTACAGCGATGGATCCGCCCTGTAGCCGTTCAGGTCACTCGACCTGTCTTCGCTTTCAACTGTGCACCTCTGGAATCCTGCAGCAACCGCGCAAACGCTGCTTTGTCGATCGGCCGGCTCATGAAGTAACCCTGCACCTCATTGCATTGATCGACCCCGAGAATATCCAGCTGTTCTTCAGTTTCGACCCCTTCGGCAGTCACGGTCAGGCCCATGGCCTTGCCCAGGCCGATGATCGCCTGCACCACCGCGCGATCGTTAGTGCCGCTGCTGATCGAGGCGATAAAGCGCTTGTCGATCTTGATCCCGTCAAACGGGTAAGCGCGCAGGTAACCGAGCGATGAGTAACCGGTGCCGAAGTCGTCCATGTTCAGGCGCACACCCAATTCCTTCAGGGCATTCATGGTGGTCAGCGCGCAGTCGGTGTCGTTGAGCATCACGTTCTCGGTGATCTCCAGTTCCAGGCGACTGGCCGGGAAACGGGTCTGTACCAGCACTTCGCGAACATCCTCGACCACATCGCTGAGGGCAAATTGCGCCGGCGACAGATTGACCGACAGCAGGATGTCTTCCGGCCAGCCGAGCGCGGTTTCGCAGGCTTCGCGCAATACCCAGCGACCCAGCGGAACGATCAGATCGGTTTGCTCCGCCAACGGAATGAACAGGTCAGGGCCGAGCAGGCCTTTGGTCGGATGTTGCCAGCGCACCAGCGCTTCGACCGAAACGATGTGCTTGCCATCGATCTTGTAGCGCGGCTGATAGTGCAGGATGAATTCGTTGTGCTTGAGCGCATGGCGCAGGTCATCCTCAAGTTGTCGGCGGGTCTGGATCTGATCGCTCATGTGCGCTTCGAAATAGCACCAGGTGTTCTTGCCCTCGGATTTGGCCTGATACAGGGCAATGTCGGCGTAACGGATCAGGTCGCTGGGCACATAACTGTGGCGCCGGCTGAGCGCGATGCCAATGCTGGCGCCGATGTGCAGCGGATGCTGCTCGAAGACCACCGGTTGATGCAGGCTGGCGATCAGGCGGGTGCAGAACTTGTCGATTTCGTGATGGCTGTCCATGCCATTAAGCACCACGATGAATTCATCGCCGCCCAGACGCGCGACGATGTCCAGTTCGCGTGTGCATTCACGCAGGCGTACGGCAACTTCCTGCAGCACGGCATCACCGGCCGGATGGCCGAGCGAATCGTTGATCGGTTTGAAGTTGTCGAGGTCGATCATCAGCAGCGACAGCGGCGGCGCGTGCTCCTTGAGCAGCAGCGCTTCATCCAGATAACGCGCGAGTTTATTGCGATTGGGCAGGCCGGTGAGGGCGTCGTGCATCGACAAATGCTGGATCTGCGCATGGGCGGCGACTTCGTCGGTGATGTCGCTGGCGGTGCCGCGATAGCCGATAACCGCGTGCTTGTCGAAGATCGGCCGGGCGGAGAGCCGACAGTGGCGATGCTGGCCGGCGTGGTCACGGTAGGTGCAACGCAAGTCACTGGCGCTGTCTTGCTCGGTGAGATTCCTCAGCCACAGTTCCAGAGGCGTGGTGTCGCACAACAGCAGTTGACCGATGTCTTGCCCCAGCCACAGGGTTTGCGGGTAACCGGTTACCTCGCTAAAACGTGCCGAAAGGTAGGTCAGTGCCAGGGTGCGGTCGACTTCCCAGATCCAGTCCGACGCGGCTTCGGCCACCGCGCGAAAGCGTTCTTCGCTGGCTTCCAGTTCGCGGTTGGCGTTCTCCAGTGCGTGATTGGAAGTTTGCATGACAGCAAAACTCTGATCGACGTACTGCGATGACCGCAACGCGTGGCGGAAGAAGTACGCGGTCAGCAGCATTAGCACCACTATCGTCGCGCCGAGTGGTGGCAACAGTGACCACAATAAATGTTGGCCGGGCCGCTCCAGATCGGCGATCAGGCTGTAACCGGTGTTGTCCAGTGGCACCCGAGGGCGCTGCGGGTCGATGGTCTCGTCCGGCGCCAGGGTCAGGTTATTCAAGCCGTAACCGCTGCCGATCAGACGCAATTTGGTCGGCGTGAGTTTGTCGACGAACACCAGCACCGAAGTTTTCTGCGGGTCGCCGAGTGGTCGCTCATCGTTGGGAATAATCGCTGCCGCCGAGACCAGCGCCGGCCAGCCTTCGAACAGTGAATAGCGGCTGACCGGCTTGGTCAGATCACCTTGGCCCAACGCTTGATCGAGTAACTCCGTGGCGCTCACCTGAACGAACGCGGACAGCTCGGCATCGACCATTTGCCCGCGCACCACCGCGTAGCGGGTGCCTTCACGGTTGAGCACGAACACGCCGTCATAACCGTCGGTGGTGAACAGGGTCTTGCCGAGGTTCTGCTCGGTGTAGGCCCAGTCGGTGTCGACCTGACCGCTCAAATGCTCGTAGGCCGTGGTCCAGTAGGCGTAGCTGGTGATGTAGTTTTTCGAGGCGGTGATGCGGTTTTCCAGCGCGCGAGCGGAATAGAAGCGGGTTTTGTTGATCTCGTCGTTGTCGAGGCGTTCGGCAATGCCGAGCAAGGCCACGGCGGCGGCAATCACGCCACTGACAAACAGCGCACCGACCGCGAAGGCCAGGCGGCGGGTGACGGCGCTCTGGCGCGGTGGAAGCGGGGCTGCAAAGCTGGAAAGGTCCATGTGCTCGTCCTTGATCCGCTGTCTTCTGAATCTAGAACCACGGCGCGGGCGCAATGTTCAGATTCTTCTGGGGGACTGCATTGAAAGCGTAGTGAAACCCGCGTGATTTGCCTCCCCAAGTGCAGCGCGCCGATCAGCGGCCAATCCCGAAAGGGCAAGACTTCCCGCGCAAAAACCGGATAATGGCGGCCATTCGTTTAGCCGTATTCTGGTAATCCCGCATGGAAATCAAGGTCAATTTTCTCGACAACCTTCGACTTGAAGCCAAGTTCGACGACTTCACGGTGATCGCCGATCAGCCCATCCGCTACAAGGGCGATGGTTCGGCACCGGGGCCGTTCGACTACTTTCTGGCGTCGTCGGCGTTGTGTGCGGCGTACTTTGTGAAGTTGTACTGCGACACGCGCAGCATCCCGACGGAAAACATTCGCCTGTCGCAGAACAACATCGTCGACCCGGAAAACCGCTACAACCAGATCTTCAAGATCCAGGTGGAATTACCGGCGGACATCTCCGAGAAAGATCGCCTGGGCATCCTGCGTTCCATCGATCGCTGCACGGTGAAGAAGGTCGTGCAGACTGGGCCGGAATTCATCATCGAAGAAGTCGAAAACCTCGACGCCGATGCCCAGGCCTTGTTGATGCCGGTGGGCGGTTCGGACGCAGGCACCTTCATCGCCGGCAAAGACCTGCCGCTGGAGCAGACCATCGCCAACATGTCGGGCATCCTCGCCGACCTCGGCATGAAGATTGAAATCGCCTCGTGGCGCAACATCGTGCCCAACGTCTGGTCGCTGCACATTCGCGATGCGCATTCGCCAATGTGCTTCACCAACGGCAAGGGCGCGACCAAAGAGGGCGCACTGGCCTCGGCGCTGGGCGAGTTCATCGAGCGCCTGAACTGCAATTTCTTCTACAACGACCAGTTCTGGGGCGAAGAAATCGCTAACGCCGAGTTCGTGCATTACCCGGACGAGAAGTGGTTCAAGCCAGGCCCTAAGGACGAGTTGCCGAGCGAAATTCTCGACGAATACACCCTGAAGATTTACAACCGTGACGGCGAATTGCGTGGCTCGAACCTGTTCGACACCAACTCCGGCAACACCCAGCGTGGCATCTGCTCGCTGCCGTTTGTGCGCCAGTCCGACAACGAAGTGGTGTACTTCCCGTCCAACCTGATCGAAAACCTTTACCTCAGCAACGGTATGAGCGCCGGCAATACCCTGGCCGAAGCGCAGGTGCAGTGCCTGTCGGAAATCTTCGAACGCGCGGTCAAGCGCGAAATCCTTGAAGGCGAAATGGCCCTGCCAGACGTGCCGCAAGAAGTACTGGAGAAATACCCGAGCATCCTCGCCGGCATCAAAGGCCTGGAAGAGCAGGGCTTCCCGGTTCTGGTCAAGGATGCGTCGCTGGGTGGTGAATTCCCGGTGATGTGCGTGACCCTGATGAATCCGCGCACTGGCGGCGTGTTCGCCTCGTTCGGCGCGCACCCGAGCCTGGAAGTGGCGCTGGAGCGCAGCCTCACCGAGCTGTTGCAGGGCCGCAGTTTTGAAGGTTTGAACGACTTGCCGCAGCCGACGTTCTCCGGCCAGGCCGTGACCGAGCCGAACAACTTTGTCGAGCACTTCATCGATTCCAGCGGTGTGGTGTCGTGGCGCTTCTTCAGTGCCAAACCGGACTTCGAATTCGTCGAGTGGGACTTCTCAGGCCAAGGCGAAAACTCTAACGTCGAAGAAGCTGCGACGCTGTTCGGTATCCTCGAAGACATGGGCAAAGAAGTCTACATGGCGGTCTACGAGCACATCGGCGCCAAGGCTTGCCGCATCCTGGTGCCGGACTACTCGGAGATCTACCCGGTCGAAGACCTGATCTGGGACAACACCAACAAAGCCCTGGAATTCCGCGCCGACATCCTCAACCTGCACACCCTGAGCAAGGTCGGTCTGCGCAACCTCGCCCAAGGCCTGGAAAACAGCGAGCAGGACGATTACACCGAGATCACCACACTGATCGGCGTCGAGTTCGACGACAACACGCCGTGGGGCAAGTTGACCATTCTGGAACTGCGCCTGCTGATCTGCCTCGCGCTGCAGAAGTACGAACAGGCTAAAGACCTGGTCGAAGCGTTCCTGCAATACAACGACAACACCGTCGAGCGCGGCTTGTTCTATCAAGCGGTCAACGTGGTGTTGGAGATGGAGCTGGACGAGGATCTGCAACTGGAAGACTACGAAGCCAACTTCCGCCGGATGTTCGGTGACGAGCGTATGGATGCGGCGATTGGTTCGGTCAACGGTAGCGTGCGTTTCTACGGGTTGACGCCGACCAGCATGAAGCTGGAAGGGCTGGATCGGCATTTGCGCTTGATTGAGAGCTATAAAAAGCTGCATACGGCGCGGGCGAATGTGAAACAGGTCTAAGCCGGTTTCACATCGGGTTCGGTGGTGAATTCACCCCTCATCGGAACGCCGCCCGCCCAGCCCTCTCCCCAGGGAGAGGGAGCCGATCTGTGGGCTTTTCAACACCAGAGTTCGACTCGATATCTCAGGTCGGCGTATTTCAACCAGACAACTCGGTCAGTCTTTTCTCTCCAAGGAGAGGGCAGGGGTGAGGGTTTTTCGAATCCAGAGTTCGATTCGATATCTCAGGTCGGCGTATTTCAACCAGACACCTCGGTCAGTTCCCTCTACCTCTGGGAGAGGGCTAGGGTAAGGGGCTTTGGTTTTTCCGCCCATGCGCCGCATTCGCCAGTTGCCCGGTATCCACTCGCACAAACACCGAATCGCCCACGGCCGTCAGCACATCCCCGGCAAACACCTCACAGATCACCCGGGTCTTGCGCCCGACGTCACCCTCGACTTTCGCGCGCAGAGTCAACGGCACGCCCATCGGCGTCGGTTTGATGAACTTGATGCCGAGGTTGCCGGTGACGCAGTCGATGCGTGGCAGGCTGCCGGGTTCGCGGTTTTCAGCGCGGTAGTGGTAGGCCATGGCCGTCCAGTTGGAATGGCAGTCGACCAGCATCGCGAGCAGGCCGCCGTAGACCAGGTCCGGCCAGCCGCAGTACTTGGCGTCGGGCAGGTGTTCGGCGATCACGTGAACGCCGTCTTCGTGCCAGCGGCTTTTGACGTGCAGACCGTGCGGGTTACGGCCACCGCAGCCGTAGCAGACGCCTTCAGGTGCGGCGAGGTCTTGCAAAGGGGTAACGAGGCTGGACATGGTTTTTATTATCCTGGAGGGTTGAGTCCGGTCAGGCGCAAGCGGTTGCGTCCGCCGCGTTTCGATTCGTAGAGAGCGGCGTCGCCTTGTTCGATCAGCGCCGTCAGGTGCGCGGGCGGCTTGTCGAACAGGCTGGCGCCGATGCTCAGGGTCACCGCAGCCGTGGTCGGGAACGTCTGGGAGGTCATGCTCAGAAACTGCTCACGCAACGCGTTGCCCAGTTCCATGACGCGCTCACCCGAGGTGCTGCTGAGCAAAATGACAAACTCATCACCGCCCAGGCGTGCGGTCAGCGCATTGCGCGGCAGCACCGAGCGGATCATCTCGCTCAAGGCGATCAGCAAACGATCGCCAGCGGTGTGGCCGTATTGGTCGTTGACCAGTTTGAAGTTGTCGATGTCGATCAGCAGCAAGGCGCCGGGATGCGCCGGCGAAACCTGTTCAAGCAGGCGCGGCGCGCGTTTTTCCAGGGCGCGGCGGTTATACAAAGCGGTCAGCGGGTCGCGCTCGGCGAGGCGGGCGATCTGTTTTTCGCGGCGATAACGCTCGGTGCCGGTCATCGACAGGGCGATCAACATGATTGCCATCGCACCCTCGACCAGGGAAATCTGAATGATCTCGCCGCGAAACACCGCCAGATCGATCAGCGTGCCGGGGATCACCACGGTCAAGGCTTTGGCCACGTAGAAAAGCCCGTGACCGAGCAGCACATAGCGCAACTGCACCGCGCCGACGCTCAACGATTTGCCATGGGGGCGCAGCAGCGAGCTGGCCTTGAGGGTCGACAGCGCCACCAGCAACGAATTGGCCGCCAGCATGACCTTCGACCACAGCGGCCCCTCCGGCAACAGCAGCAAGACCAGCCAGGTGACAAAGATCAGGTACCAGGCCGTCGACAAGCGTATCTGGGTGAAGCGCGCCACGCCGAGCAGAAACAGGAAATGCGCGGTCACCAGCAGGCCGTTGGCGAACCAGATGCCGATCAGCAAAAAGCCGCTGCTGCGCAGCGGGGCCAGGGTGGAGCCGACGGTGATGGTGGCAAAACCGGCGCTCCAGAACAGCAGCGAAGGCTCACGAATGCTGCGCCATTCGATCGCCAGGTACAGCGCTGCGGCGGCTGCGAGGGCGATGGAAAGGGTCAGCATCGTAGGTGGGTCGAGCGGCATTTCTTGATGAGCCTGTCTGAGTGGCAGTTTGACCGGCGATTGTAAGCGTTCGGGCGGCTTTTTCGCAGAGGTCGTGTTGCCGCGCAGATCATTGGCAGCGGGGAAGGCGCGGTCGCTCGCCGCCACCCTGACCGCCGTGCCGATCGGTCATGGCTTGGGCTCAAGCCAGGTGTCGACGACTCGGCGATCCAGCTCTTCCCAATAGGCCATGCCCAGCACCCGGGTGGTGTTAAGCCCGCGCAGGTAACCGCGCAACTGGTTGGCGGTGTCTTGGATGAGCTGCGGGTCGGTAATGCCTTTGTCCAGCAATACGCTTTCGTACTGAACCAGATATTCGGCCACACGCTCGCGAAAATCGGGCAGAACGGCGTCACGGATCAGGTCAAACGTTCTCAAGGCGAACTCCTTATGGGCTGTTTTTCTCGTTGTGGTTGAGTGTGTATCAGTCTGCACGTCACGCAACTATTGCTAGAAGTAATAGTGACCATCACGAAACGCAAGTTCTGCTTTGTCGGCAATCGGCGGAAAATCGCTTCCATCGAACACGCAGCTCAAGGAATTTGCGCGATGAACACCCTGACCCGACTGGCTTTGGTCGCCCTGCTGACGGGCGGAGCACTCTTCACTGCACCGACTTACGCAGCCGATGCCGGGTCGTGTCACTTCCAGACCCTCACCGGCAGCAGCGCGACATTGCAGCATTCGCAAACCGTCGGCGTGTTGCTCAGCGAGAACACCCTGGACAACCTGCAATACCTTGAGCGTTACCACGACATGGCGGTCAACGGCGCGAAAGATGCGCTCGACTCGCGAATTCGTGAAGCCTTTGTCAGCAGTTCCGATCCGGAACTGGCCATCGACTGGCTGGTGAGTTCGCTGCAACAACAGTTCTTGTCGGTGACCGTTTACGACAACCTCGATGCATTGGTGCAGGCGCATCCCGACGTGGTGGTGAAACTCGACACCTTCAATCGCTTGCTGACGCAGCAAAACAGCCTGGTCGAAGCACGCTTTACCGCGCGTTTCTACGACGCCGACCTGCAATACATCGGCAAGGCTGAAGGTGCTGTCGAGAAACAGTTGCCATCGGTCTGGGTGCATAACCAGGCGGCACCGGCCATCGCTGCGCAGATCGATAAACAGCGTGACTTGCAACTCAACGCCTTGAAGCAATTCGATGTGTCGCTCAAGGCGTTGGTGGCGTCGAGCTGAACACTTAAAACATAAATGGCAACGGCGGCTCCGTGAGGCTGAACCGTTGCCGGTTGAACCGAACCTTTATTTTCAGGATGACACCGATGCGTCTTTTATTTGTGCCAGCTCTGGCCGTTGCCTCTTTGCTGCTCGCCGGTTGCGCTTCGGCGCCGAACAATCCGAGCCTGACGCTGCAGACCAGTAAGACGCCTGCGCAGTACGCCGATTGTGTAGTGCCGAAGTTGCAGGGCAGTGCGTTGAACCCGACGGTTTCGCAGACTCAGCGTAGTTATCGGATTGTGGTGCCGAGCAAGATTTCTGCTGACAACGTGCTGGAGGCTTATAAAGCCGGTAATGGCGGCAAGGTGTTTATCTATGAGCGCCATTTGTTGGCTTCGAATCTTTTGCCTTCGAGTTTTGAGCGGGCGGCGCAGGATTGCATCTGATTTTGGCTTTTGTACGGATTTGACTGAGCTCCTTTGGTTGGCCGCAACCAACCAATTTTTTGCCTCGCGCCCTTATGTGGCTGCGGGGCTTTTTTTTGTTTGGGCTTGGCGGCCTTTGGGCCGACCATGCTCGGGGTGTTCTTTGTGAATATCCGTTGCTGCGGTGATGGCTTATTACGGTTTCGCCCTTACGGCGACTCACTTGTTTTCAAACGCCAAAAAAAGTAAGCAAAAAACGCTTGCTCCTACGTGCGGCCCGCTCGCTGGGGCTCGGGGTTCCTTCGCTGCGGGATCGATCCGGGCGCAGCGCCTACGGTTTGCTTCGCTGCACCTCCTCTCGCTGTGTTTGGCTGCGCCAAACGGTCGCTACGCTCCCACCCCCGGATCAATCCCTCCACTCAGCCTTCCGACGTCGCCTTACAGATCAAGATCAAAAGCAGGCGAGCTGACACTCGGCCTATTGAGTGGTGAAGAGCGGGGCGTGGTCGGCTTTGGATTTGTGGTGGTGCTTCCCCTCACCCCAGCCCTCTCCCGAGGGAGAGGGGGCCGATCTGTGGGCTTTTCACAGCCTGAGTTCAACGCGGTATCGCACGTCGGTGTAACTCTCCCAAACACCACCGTCAGTTCCCTCTCCCTACGGGCGGTCCGACGTTTCGGGAGGGCTAGGGTGAGGGGCTTTTGATCTGGGCTATGCAGCCGGTTGCTGTAACATGCGGCGACTTCACTTAGGCGAGCAGCGAAAATGGATTCTCACTCGATATTGACCTTCACTGTGGTCGCGGCGATTGCTATCGCCAGCCCGGGGCCTGCGACGTTGATGGCGATCAATAACAGTCTGGCTCACGGGCAGCGCAGCACGATCTGGTCGTCGCTGGGTAATGCCAGCGGTCTGTTCTGTCTGTCGGCGGCGGCGATGTTGGGGCTGGGGGCGTTGTTGGCTAGTTCTGAAGTGTTGTTTAACGCGGTGAAGATCATCGGGGCCGGGTATCTGTTCTACCTCGGGGTCAAGCAATTGTTCAAAAAGGGGCCGATGCTGCCGGATGGGATTGAAGGTGAGGCGGGCAGAGTGCGACCGACTCGCGGCAAGCTGTACAAGTCGGCGTTCCTGACGGCGGTGACCAATCCCAAGGCGACGATGTTTTTTACTGCGTTGTTTCCGCAGTTCATTGATCAGGGCGCGACGCTGCTGCCGCAGTTTCTGATCCTGACCTCGATCTTCATGGCGTTGTCGGTGTCGTCACTGAGTGTCTATGCCGCGCTGGCTTCGCGCGCGAAGGGCGTGCTGACCCGTCCGGCGTTGTCCCGTTGGGTCAGTCGTGTGGTTGGTTCGACCTTTATCGGTTTTGGCGCGGCGATTCTGACAATGCGGCGGCAGGCGGCTTAAAGCCATTTGTACCGGGCCGGGAATCTCGCCACGAAGCAGGTTCCCGACTCGGCGCTTGAGGTCACGCTCAAGGTACCGTTGTGCGCCATCGCGATCTGCGAGGCGATATACAGCCCCAGCCCCAAACCCTCGCAACGTTGCCCGGCCTCGGCCCGGGAGAACGGTTCAAACAGCAGTGGCATCAGTTGCGCTGGAATCGGTGTGCCCTGGTTGGTCAGGGAGATCACGATCTCGTCATTTTCCGCATACGCCTTGAGGACGATTGGCGCGCTGTTCGAGCCATGGGTGGCCGCGTTACCCAGCAGATTGGAAAGCAATTGGCTGATGCGCAGCGCATCGCAATAAATGCCCGCCGGCACATCCAGTTCATGGATAAACACCGCTTGGGGATGGGATGCTTGTACCTCGGCGAGGGTCAATTGCAGGGTGTGCTGCAAGTCGTCCACCAACTTGCGCTGCACCGGAATCCCGCCACCCAGACGTCCTCGGGCAAAGTCGAGGATGTTTTCGATCAACACGCCCATGCGCACCGAGCTGTTGCGAATCGCCGCAATCAGGTTGAGCGAACGCTTGTCTTCGGTTTTGCTTTCCAGCAAGTCGGCGCTCATGCGCACCGCGCTCAGTGGTGTGCGCAAGTCGTGGCCGAGAACGGCGATGAATTGCTCGCGCAGGCGCCCGAGTTCATTGGCGTTGTTCAGCTCGATCTGGGTCGCTTCCAGATGGCGTTGCGTGTCCAGGTTCATGGCGATCAATTGAGCGAACAGGGTCAGTGTTTTGGTGATGGCCGGTTCGTCGATATTGGCCGGGACCGAGTCGATGGCGCACAGCGTGCCGAAGAAGTCGCCATTGGCTTTGACGATGGGAATGGAGATGTAGCTTTCCAGCCCATAGGTTTTCGGCGTGTGGTGCAACGAAAAGACCGGGTGCGCGCTGGCGTGCCCGAAGATCACCGGCTGCTTATGTTGGCGGATCTCGTGGCAGATGGTCGATTCAAGTACCAGTTCGCCACCGGGTTTGAGCCCGAAATCAATGGAGTCATCGACAGCGCATGCCACCCAGTTGCTTTCGGTGACCCGCGCGACTGCGGCGAAACGCATGCCGGTGAGGTGTTTGACCATGCTCAGGATGACTGGCACCGCGTCAATGCTGCGGATCGCGTCGATATCAGGGGTAAAGGCCGGATTGGTCATGGCGCGATGCTTCGTGAAGAGTTCGCTCAGAGACTAACGGTTATTGCTGCTCATGACTAATGAAGAGGCCAGAAAGTACAAGGGCGCCGTGGCTTTCCCCGGCGCCCTTGTTTGTTACTGATTAGAAGGTCAGCGACTCAGAACTTGTACTTCGCCGTCAGCATATAGCTGCGCGGGTTGCCGTAGTTGTCGTTGGAGCCCCACGTAACATTGGAGCCGATGGCGGAGTAGTAGACGCGATCAAAGATATTGTTCGCGTTGACCTGCAGATCCAGGTGTTTGTTGACCTCGTACCCGGCCATCAGGTCGGTGACCGCATAGCCGCCCTGTTCAAGGCGGTAGCTACCGTTATTGGCCAGAGCGACGTCGTTGTACATGCGGCTTTGCCAGTAAACGTTGCCGCCCACGCGCAGGTGTTGCAGCGGACCCTGGAAGCGATAGACGGTGGACACCTTGAACAGATGCTCCGGCGTGTCAGTTTCGAAACGTTGATTGTTGTTGGCCGGGTTTTCGTCCTTGATGTAGTGCGCGCGGGTATAGGTATAGCCAGCGCCGACCTGCCAGTTGTCGGTCAGCGCGCCTTGCAGTTCCATGTCCACGCCCTGGCTGCGTACCTTGCCCGATGAGCCGTAGCAGGTCAGGACCGGGCAGCCGAACTGATTGTCGGCCTGGGTGGCGCGGCCGGTCTGGTCCATCTGGAACACCGCCAGACTGGCGTTGAGGGCGCCGTCAAAGTACTCGCCCTTGATGCCCACCTCGTAGTTTTCGCCGACGATCGGTTCGAGCACCTTGCCGCCGAGATCCTTCTGGGTTTGCGGGGTGAAGATGTCGGTGTAGCTGGCGTACACCGAGTGATGGTCGTCAAGTTTGTAGATCAGGCCGGCATAACGGGTGAGGTTGCGCGTGACTTTGTAGTCGCCATCGGCCGTGCGGTCATCGTAGTCGTACCAGTCGAGACGGCCGCCGAGGATCAGCGTCAGCGGATCGGCCAGGCTCAGGCGAGTGGTCAGGTACACCGCGTCCTGGGTGGTGACGTTGCGGGTTTTGCCGTCCCGTACAAAATCAGGCTTGGGTGCGCCAATCGGCCAGGCCGTGGTGTACGGATCGTATTCCTTGGTGGTCGCGTCATACACCCGGTTGCTGGCCCCGACCACCAGTTCGTGGCTGCGGCCAAACGCTTCGAACGGACCACTGGCGAACACGTCGAGCGAGCGCTGCTTGTCGGTGTGATGGGATTGATAGGCCGTGGTTTCCAGCGGGCCGGCGTAACGCGACAGGTAAGTCCCGGAGAACTCGCCGTCGAGGGTCGAGGATGAGCCGGCGACGTGCAGTTTCCAGTCGTTGTCGAAACGATGCTCGACCTCGCCGAACACAGTATCGATCTGCAGCTTGCGGTTTTCCCAGTCGGTGCCCGGGTAGGTGGAGCGGGGCAGGTCGAGGTGGTGGCCGTTGGTGCCGATCGGCAGGCCGCCCCAGAAATAGTTGGTCTGTTCGTTCTGACGCGAGAAGCCGAGGGTCGCGGTGGTGCTGTCGCTGAGGTCGGCTTCACCGATGGCGTAGAACAGGCCATGGTCGTTTTCTTCCTTGTCGCGGAAGCTGTCGGCGCCTTGATAGGAACTGACCACCCGGCCACGCAGGGTGCCGCTTTCGTTCAACGGGCTGGAGGCGTCGATCTCGCCACGGTAGTCATCCCAACTGCCGGCGGCGCCGGTGAGGGTTACACGCTGATCGGCCGTCGGGCGTTTGCGCACCAGGTTGATCGCCGCCGAAGGGTTGCCGGCACCGGTGACCAGGCCGGTCGCGCCACGGACAATTTCGACGCGGTCGAACATTGCCAGGTTCGGTTGCACCGCCATCGAGAACGGCGAGTAGGAACTCGGCAGGCCGTCGTACATGATGGTGTCGATGTCGAAACCGCGCGAACTGTAAGTCTGCCGACCCGGGCCGCTGGCCTGACTGAGGAACAGTCCCGGCGTACCTTTCACCACGTCGTTGATGCTGGTCATATTCTGGTCGTCCATGCGCTGACGGGTGATCACCGTTACCGCTTGGGGCGTTTCGCGCATGGTCAGCGACAGCTTGGTCGCCGTCCGCATCGGGCCAGTGGTGTAGGACTGGGTGTCTTCGGTGGTGCTGCTCATCTGGGTTGCGCCGATTTCAGTCGCGTCCAGTTCCAGTGTGGTCGGCGCGGTTTTTTCAGGCGTGGCGGGCGTTGTCTCGTCGGCCAGTGCCGGTGCGATGCTGGCCATGCAGATGGCGAGTGCCAACAGGTTTGGTGAACGGTTTGAGCGGCGGTGAATAGTGCGAAACGACATCAATCTGCTTCCCCAAATGATACGAAAACGAATCCAGTGCGAGTGCGTGTAGGAATTATTCGCATTAGTGTGTCAGATCATTCCGGGTGAAGAAAGCCGTACGGCTCAGTTAGTTAACGAATTTTTCACAATTGACCGGAGGCTCTACCGCGGGGGATTGGCAGGAACGTGTGAGGGTTCGGGGGCGTGCGAGGGGCAAATCAGGGCGCAGCGGCCCGGCACAAGAAACTGCGCCGGCGCTGCTGATGGGGGCACGCTCAGCGGATGAGCGTGAGGCGAGGAGGGCTCAGTTCAGATCTTCGGCCTGGTGCCGCTCGGGCACTTGAGTCGCTTCATCGCCCCAAGTGCGATTGACGCGTTGTCCGCGAATGACGGCCGGCCGTTTGGCGATCTCCTCTGCCCAGCGCTGCACGTGCGTGTATTCGTGGGCCGCTAGAAACTCGGCGGCTGAGTAGACATTGTTGCGCACCAATTGCCCGTACCACGGCCAGACTGCGATGTCAGCGATGGTGTAGCTGTCGCCGGCCAGATAGGCGCTTTCGGCCAGACGCCGGTCGAGCACGTCCAGTTGCCGCTTGGCTTCCATGGTGAAGCGGTTGATCGGGTACTCCATCTTCTCCGGCGCATAGGCATAGAAGTGCCCGAAACCGCCGCCCAAGTAGGGCGCCGAGCCCATTTGCCAGAACAGCCAGTTCAAGGTTTCGGTACGGCCCGCCGGATCCTTCGGCAGGAATGCGCCGAATTTTTCCGCCAGGTACAGCAGGATCGAACCCGATTCGAATACGCGAATGGGCGGCTCGACACTGCGATCGAGCAGCGCCGGGATTTTCGAATTGGGGTTGATCTCGACAAACCCGCTGGAGAACTGATCGCCCTCGCCAATGCGGATCAGCCACGCATCGTACTCGGCAGCGCTGTGCCCCAACGCCAGCAGCTCTTCCAGCAGAATCGTCACTTTGACGCCGTTGGGCGTGGCCAGCGAGTACAGCTGCAATGGATGCTTGCCGACTGGCAGCGTTTTGTCATGGGTAGGGCCAGCAATCGGCCGATTGATGCTGGCGAACTGGCCACCGGACGGGGCTTCGTTTTTCCAGACCTGGGGCGGAACGTACGGCGCTTTGCTCATCTAAGGGGCCTCATCTTGGCAAGTGGAAAAAATACCTCGCTGATCATAGACAGGACACCACAGAACCCGCTTCCTGTACCAGAGCGCGATTGATCGGTCGCATCAGTCATTTCGCGCGCAGGTAGCGAACCCATTCGCTGGCTTTTCTGAAGCCATAAAAACCCAGGATCGAGACGGCGATGACCGCGATCATCGGCCCGATCACGCCCAGCCCTGTGGTCATCTGGGCGTAGGCCGCGAGGGACAGGGCAAGCACCGCATAGCCGGCGAGGTACTTCCTGTAGGCGATCAAGAGCGTTGGCACCATCAGGACGACGAACAGATGAGTGGCGATGGTGATCAGGATTTGTGCGACCAATTGGACAGGCACGCTGCCCATGGATGCCTGAGCCATGGTTATCTCGGCGTCGTACAGAAACATCTGCAGTGAAATGACAGTTATTGCGGCCATTACCAGCGCAGCCAACGCCGCAATTTTTGAGCGTTTCATCTGATCTCCAACGGGTGAAGCAACGTCTGATAAATGAATCTTTCAGCCTCAGCGCTGCGGCCATTGATCCTTGATTTCAAACCACGGCGCCTTCGAAGTGACTTCCACATGTTGCTGTTTTTCAGTGGTGAACGTCGTGTCGAGCGTGCCCAGCGCAACCGAGATCCAGCCGTTGAATTCCCCTTGATTGCTTGCCCAGAACAGCGACGAGCCGCAGTGCGTGCAGAACTGGCGTTGTACCGATTCAGACGATTGATACGACTTCAGCTGGTCAGCACCTTCCAGCAATTCCAGGTTCTGGCGCTGCACGCTGCCATAGCTGGCAAACGCCGCGCCGTGGCTTTTGCGGCACTGGCTGCAATGGCAATGCGAAAGCGCCTTGGGCCGCGAACGGATCTGGTATTTCACCGCTCCGCACAGGCAACTGCCCCGGAAGGTCTGAGGGGAGGGCGTGAGCATTGTTATTGCGAATCCTTGTAGGTAATGGCTTGTTTCAAGGGGGCAGGTGACGGCGCCAGAAACCCGCTGATCAGGGAAATCACCTGTTGCTGAATGACCGCACGCGGACGACCACCGTCGCCATCGGTGCAGATGATGCTGTCGCCCGGTACATCCTCGTCGAGCATGGCCACGGCGCCAGGTTTGCAGATTGCCATGAAACTGAAGTGACTGGCGTCGCTGATCTCGACGAAATGCGATGAGGTTTTTGGCAGACGTTTGGCGAGGTCGACGGACTCCAGTTCAGCGGGCAGTTCTTTCGACGGCACGCCGGCAGCGATCACCAGGATCGGCACGGGGTAGGCCGCGAGGCTGGCGTCGGTCATCCCGCGCGACAGGCCCAGATCCAGTGAAACCACGGCAGTGACGCGCTTGTCACGCCAGTCGGCGGCCAATTGAGCTTTCGCTTGCGCAGTGTTTGCAGTGTTCATTTGTTGGTAGGCGGTGCAACTGGCGAGTTGCGTGTGGACCTTGCAGTCTTCGGCAAATCGTTCGGGGTCGAAGCGCGCGCCGCCGGTTTCGAGCACTGTCCAGCCGCCGAGAGAATGGCCCACAACAGCAATTCGATCCTTGGTCACTGCGCCGAATTTTTCTGGCTGAGCCGTCACGGCATCGATGGCGCGGCTGAGGTCAACGGGGCGTTGCCACAGCTGCGCCGCTGCTTGCGGGCTGCGGTCGCGACTGGTGGTGCCGGGGTGGTTGACCGCCGCGACGATGTAACCTTGATGGGCCAGTGCACTGGCCAGCCATGTCTGGTTGATCCAGCTACCGCCATTGCCGTGGGACAGCACTACCAATGGATGCTCGCCCTTGGCGGCCGGGGCGTCGAGCACCGCAGGCGCACCGACGAAGACCGGGTTGTCGCCGAACAATTGTGGCGTCACAGCGGTGGTCGCACTCGGGTACCAGACGACCATTTCTACCGGGCGCTCATTGCGCGGATCCGCCAGCGTAGCGTACTGGAAACCAACGGGTTGGGCGTCAGCGAAGGCGTGGCTGCTCAAGCAGATCAGTAGCAGGGCAGTGAGCGTTTTTTTCATTGTTGTTATCTTCCGTGATGGGCCGATTGGGCGAGGTGGACTTTGCCCGATTTCGCGCGCTTCAGCGAGCCTCTTTGGACCCAGAATCTTAAACATTTTCCATCGGCCAGCGCGTGGCCAGATGCGCTGTCAAATAATCCAGAAAGGCTTTGACCTTCGGCGTCATCGCCGCACGTTCCTGCACGCAGGCGTAGATGTCCATCGGCTCGACAACGGAGTGGGTGGCGTCGCTGTGTTCAAACAGCGGCACCAATTGCCCGCTCGCCAGATAAGGCGCTGCGACAAACTCCGCCAGCCGGGTGACCCCGGCGCCGTGAACCGCCATTTGCGCCAGTGCATCAATGTCATCACTGATGGCGGTGGCGTTGATATTGGCGTCGAAACGCTGCCCGTCGCGGATAAAGCTCCAGCGCAGAAAACGCCCGTCCAGGGGATAACGAAAGGCCAGGCAGGCATGGTTTTGCAAATCATCCGGCGATTGCGGCCACCCGGCGCGCTGAAGATAGGCCGGCGCGGCGCACATGATGAAGGGCAGCGAAACGATCTTGCGCGCGACGATGCCGTCCTCCAGTTGCGGCTTGATCCGCAGGCTCAGGTCGATACCGTCCTGAATGTGGTTGATCTTGCCATTGGTGGTCGACAGTTCGATGAGCAGGCGCGGGTGCTGTGCGGTGAAGCCGGCAATCAGCGACGCCAGCACATGGCGGCCAAAAGCAGATGTCGAGGCGATGCTCAGCCGGCCCTGCAACTCGGTTTCATCGCTGCTGATCAAGCTTTGCGCCGATTCCAGATCCGCCGCAATCCGGCGGACTTTCTCGTAGTACACCGCGCCGTTTTCGGTCAGTGCCATGCTGCGCGTGGTGCGTTGCAACAGCCGTACACCTAGGTGTGCTTCTAGCCGATTGAGCGTTTGGCTGACCGCTGCCGCACTGACGCCGAGGGTCTTGGCGGCGCCGACAATCGAGCCGGCTTCGACCACTTTGATAAAACTGGCAATCGCCGCTAACAGATTCATTCATCGTCCCGTCGTGGGTTGATTCGTAAGTTCTGCTTTATAAAGTACCTGCGGCTGAGCGTCTAGTTGCGGCAGACCGGCTTTGCTAACGTGCGGTCTCCCTGTCAATGGATGGAAACGCCTTATGAATCAACCGACAAGCTCCGAAGCCCTGATCCTTAGCCGACGCAAGCTGTCGCCGCGCGCCACGCCGTATGTGTTTGCGTTGTACATGGCGACGATCATGGCATTCCTGATGTCGTTGGTGATCACCGCTGCCAATTCGGGCATTGATAACAACTACCTGAGTAATGCCTTGCACGCCTATAAGTTGGCGATGCCGGTGGCGTTCCTGTGCATCCTGGTCGTGCGGCCGATCGTGATCAAACTGGTCGCATGGACGGTGCATCCGCATCGTTGAAAGGCCCCGCCTCAGCAGTGACTGTTCTGGCGCCTTCGCGAGCAGGCTCGCTTGTATGGTAGGACTTGAAGGGAGGAGGAGGGACAAGGCTCGATTCTGACTGTTGACGCAGCACAGACCGTGGGAGATTTCGCCCCTCCTCCTTTCACCCAAGCGCCGATAAAGAATGCATCTG
>NZ_FYDN01000027.1:0-16654 GCF_900187485.1 Pseudomonas sp. Irchel s3a12 | reverse complement strand
AAGGAAAGTATTAATATCGCGCATAAGAACGCCGGTTTGTTAGATGTGTTTGCTCGCACGAACATCATCAATCAAATCGGCGTTCTTGTTTCTGTCTTTCCCGGGATTCCGTGAAGAACCTTTTTTTATGCCGCCACAAATACCCCTGAATCACCGCATATCCCCTGTGGGAGCGAGCCTGCTCGCGAAAGCGGTCATTCGCCAACATCATTGCTGACTGACCCGCCGCCTTCGCGAGCAGGCTCGCTCCCACAGGGGATGCGTGTGTGTCGTAGGCAATAAAAAACGCCCCCGATCTTTCGACCGGGGGCGTTTTTGTGTGGCAGAGCAAAAGTTATTTAACTTTCACGCCTTCCAGCGAGATGTCCAGATCTGCGGTTTGCGAGGTAGGACCTGGGCCCTTGATCCCGAAATCGTTCAGGTTGAGGGTGGTCTTGGCGTTGAAGCCAGCGCGTTCGCCGCCCCATGGATCCTTGCCTTCGCCGTTGAACGTAGCCTTGAAGGTCACAGGCTTGGTCACACCGTGCAGGGTCAGGTCGCCAGTCACATCAGCAGTCTTTTCACCGGTCGATTTAACGGCGGTGGAGACGAACTTGGCATCAGCAAATTTGCCAACGTCGAGGAAGTCTTTGCTGGCGATGTGCTTGTCACGTTCAGCGTGGTTCGACCACAGGCTGGCGGTTTTCACATCAACCGAGATCTTGCTGGCTTCAGGCTTGGCCGAATCCCACGAGAACGTACCGTCGAAATCTTTGAAAGTACCGTGAATGAAGCTGTAGCCCAGATGGCTGATTTTCCAGTCAACGAAGGCGTGCTGACCTTCCTTGTCGATTTTGTAGTCCGCAGCCATGGCCTGACCAGCCGAGAGCAGTGCAGAACCGATTGCCAGAGCGGCCAGAGTCTTTTTCAACATGCTTTCTTTTCCTTTGAGTCGAGGTTGAATTTCAGGCTTTGCGACCGAGCATTCGCGTCAGGGTCGCATCACGATCGATAAAGTGGTGCTTCAATGCTGCCAACGCATGGAGGCCGGAAAAAATTACCAGTGCCCACGCGAGCCAGAGATGAATCACCCCAGCGGTATCTGCCTGATCCGGTAGCCCGGAAACCAGTGCAGGAACTTCAAACAGGCCAAACACCGGGATCCCGACACCGTCTGCGGTGGAAATCAGGTAACCGGCAAGCATCACAGCGAACAGCCCCAGATACAGAAACCCATGGCCGAACTTGGCGCCGATGCGGGTCATGCGGCTGTAGCTTTGCAGCGTCGGCGGCGGTGGGCTGATAAAGCGCCACAGCACCCGCAACACCATCACACCCAACAGCACCAGACCGATACTCTTGTGCAGATCCGGCGCCTCTTTGCGCCAGCTGCTGTAGTAATCCAGCCCGACCATCCACAGGCCCAACGCGAACAGCCCGAAGACCACCAGCGCCACACCCCAGTGCATGAAGATGCTGACCCAACCATAGCGCGAAGAAGAGTTACGTAGCTGCATTGCCCAAATCCTGTGAGAACTGCGAACCAAGACTAGCGAGTTATCTATCGAATTAAAGCGGAAAATTTTGCTTTGAAATATCGAGAAATACGATCAAGAGTCTGGAAGTGGCGCGTTAAGGAAAGATTAAAGGCGATTCTACCGCGCAGCGCTCGGACCACGGGGCGCGATTCTCCTTCTGCTCCGGCGCGCCGCGGAGCAGGCAGTGATCACAAAAAATTCGCAGAAAAAGAAAATTCATTTAATAACTATGTATCGCTAGTTGACCGCTTGCCCCTGATCAAATGATGACTCAATCATTCATTGAAAAGGTGAAAAACATGGCGCTTCGTTATAGCCCCTTTCAAGCAAGTGGCACTTCCGAGTTACCACCAAACCAGACAATGTCTCCGGGCCAATACCTGCAATCCGAGAACGGTCGATATCGGTTGTTATTGCAGAGCGATGGCAATCTGGTGATAAAAGAAGGTGAAGCATTAGTCTGGATTGCCGACAACAATCAACCTTACAGTGCAACTCTGCATCCAAAGAAGATGCGTGAACCACTACAATTTGTCGTCAGTAATAACGGATTTCTCTTCGACCCTTCCAGACGGCGACTATGGATTGCCGAAAGTACCCACAGCCTCGAAAAGTCGCTGTGGTACAACACTTACCTGACGATGCAGGACGATGGCAATCTGGTCATTTACGATCAGCGCAACGGCAACCTGCGTTGGGCTCGCTTCGGTTTTATCCCCGGGCGGATTCGAAAACCCAAGCAGCGCTGGCTCAGAAAGTTACCGAACGGCACCGAGTTCTATAAATGGGACTTTTAACAAGCCAACGCTCTTTTGATTGATTAGTTGGTGAAAACTGGCGGCGGCTGCAAGCAATCGGCACTGTAGGGATCAATCTTGCATTGATACGCAAGTTCTGCGTTATATCCACCTGGAAAGAAACGCCCATTGGCACAACCGGAAAGTGTCATCAACAGAAGTATTACCGTAAGTCTTTTCATCAAGCGACTCCAATTTCTTCAAGCATAAAGTTGGAGCTCAGGCACCCGCTATCATTTCGTTCCGATTGTTTTGTGGGAAGTGTCCTGCGCAAAGGTAAGCCTTGAGACTGCACCGGGAAGGATCGAAGTGCGCGCTTCTGGCAAAAAAAAACGCGGCCCGTGTGGCCGCGTTTTTTTTATTGAAGCAAAGGCCTACTGCGCCTTGGTCTCAGTGGTGGCTGCCGGCTTGGCCGCTGGCTTCTTCGCCGGCTCAGCCTTCTTCGCTGCCGGTTTCGCCGCAGGCTTTTTCGCCTCGGTTTTAGCCGCTGGTTTCTTCACCGCTGGCTTGGCCGCTGCTTTCTTCGCCGGTTCAGCTTTCACTGGTGCCGCAGGCTTCGGCGGTTCCACCGGAGCTGGCGCAGGTGCCGGAGTCGGCGCAGGCGCTGGTGCGACCGGAGCCGGCTCTGGCGCCTTCACTGGCTCAGGCTTCTTCTCGTCATCCGAACCACCGAACAGGTTGCTGAAGAAGTTGCCCTTCTTCGCCGCCACGGCACCCGCCGCGCCCGCCGCTGCTGCAGCCGGCACTACTTTCGCCGGTTCAAACGACTTGCCCGCAGCCAGATCTTCAACCTGACTGGCCGCACGCTGACCGGTGCGCAGCGCACCTTCCAGGGTGCCCGGGTACAAGGTGTCGGTGTGTTCGCCAGCGAACGTCACGCGTTGCAGCGGACGTTCCCACAGACGCCAGAACTTGCTGATCTGCCCCGGGCCGTAAGCCAGGTACGCGCCGCCCATCGACGGGTCGGTGCTGTAGCGACGGATTTCATAACCGGTGAACGAGCCACGGGCCTGTGGATAAAACGCGTGCAGACGAATCAGTACCTGATCGACCATCTGTTTGTCGCCGAAGGCCTGCATCACGCGGGCATTGTCGCCGGACAGGTTGATCACCACGTTGGCGCCGCCCTTCAGGGCTGGCTCGATCCACAACATGCCGAGACCGGTGTTGCTATAGATCTCGCCAGACATGCGCGCCTTGCTTTCCCACACCGGCGTCTTGAACTTCAGCATGATCTGGTCGCGCCAGCCGTAGTTGGTGCCCTTAATCGCAGCCAGATGCTGAGCGTCCAGCGCCGGGGTCAGGGCAATCTTGTTCAGTGCACGCAGCGGCACAGCCAGCACAACGTAGTCGGCCTGATAGCCAACACTGCCGACCTTGACGGTCACGCCGTCCTTGTCCTGAGTGATCGCCGACACCGGCGAGTTGGTCTTGATGGTTTTGATCTGTTTGACGAACGCCTGCGCCAGCACTTGGCTGCCGCCGACCAGACGCGAAGCGCGCAGGTCACGGTCGGAGATGCCGCGATACACGCGGTTCTGCTGCGCGAAGTACAGCAGCGACAGACGCGAAGGCTCGTCGTAGTGAGTGCGGATGTCCTGGTTGATCAACTGGCGCGCAGTGGCTGGCAGGTTCTGCTTGTCGAGCCAGCTCGATACGGTGATCTGGTCCAGCGCGTGCAGGGTGCTGGTTGCCGCCGGGTTTTGCGGGTCGTCAATCGAACGCGCCAGATCATCGAGGGTTTTCTGGTAGCGCTTCAAGGCATCGGCGGTGGCCGGCTGCTTGGTCGCCAGATCGGCGGCAGAGAAATACTCGCCGTCGATCAGGTAGCCCGGGGTACGCACGAATTCCGGCGCCGGCGTGGTGCCCAGCTTGAACGTCGAGACGTACTTGTTCAGCACTGGCTGGGTCTTGTCGTTGCCGATCCACTCGCTGGTGGCCATGCCCGAGCGCCCCCCCAGGCTCGGTTTGGCTTCCAGCAGGGTGACCTGCCAGCCTTTGTTTTGCAGCTCATAAGCGGCGGTCAGGCCCGACAGGCCGCCGCCGATCACGATTGCAGTTTTATCCTTGGCCAGCGCTGTAACGCTGAACAGCCCCAACATCACCAGCGCACAGGCGCGCAGCCAACCGACAGACATTCAGCGAACTCCGGAAATACACGTAGGAAAAAGCAGTTTTGCGGGTCAGACGACCCAAAGAACCGCGAAGAATACGTTAGCCATCAAAACGCCGCCAGCGACGTCTATCGGCTCATACAAAGTAGCTCAATCGACACAATGGGTTGTCCCCGCGCGACGCATTGCATAGGCTTGCGCGATTGTTTGCCCGCGCCTGACGCGAGCCGCCTCGAGGAGACTGTAAATGGGCCTGAATAACCAGTGGATGCAACGCGACCTCGCGGTGTTGTGGCATCCCTGCACCCAGATGAAAGACCACGAACAGCTGCCGCTGATCCCGATCAAGCGCGGCGAAGGCGTCTGGCTCGAAGACTTCGAAGGCAAGCGCTACCTCGACGCCGTCAGCTCGTGGTGGGTCAACGTGTTTGGCCACGCCAACCCGCGCATCAATCAGCGCATCAAGGATCAGGTCGATCAGCTGGAGCACGTGATTCTGGCTGGCTTCAGCCATCAACCGGTGATCGAACTGTCCGAGCGTCTGGTGAAGATGACCCCGGAAGGCCTGAACCGGGTGTTCTACGCCGATAACGGTTCGTCCTGCATCGAAGTCGCGCTGAAAATGAGCTTTCACTACTGGCTCAATCGCGGCCAACCAAACAAGAAGCGCTTCGTCACCCTGACCAACAGCTACCACGGTGAAACCATGGCGGCGATGGCAGTCGGTGACGTGCCGCTGTTCACCGAAACCTACAAAGCGCTGTTGATGGACACCATCAAGGTGCCGAGCCCGGATTGCTACGGGCGCCCCGAAGGCATGAGTTGGGAGGAACATTCGCGCAACATGTTCGCGGCCATGGAACAGACCTTGGCCGAGAACCATGACAGCGTCGCGGCAGTGATCGTCGAGCCGTTGATTCAGGGTGCCGGCGGCATGCGCATGTATCACCCGGTGTATCTGACGTTGCTGCGCGAGGCCTGCGACCGTTATGGCGTGCACCTGATCCTCGATGAAATCGCCGTCGGCTTCGGTCGCACCGGGACGATGTTTGCCTGCGAGCAGGCCGGTATTCGTCCGGACTTCCTCTGCTTGTCGAAGGCGCTGACCGGCGGCTATCTGCCGTTGGCGGCGTGCCTGACCACCGATGAGGTCTACAGCGCGTTCTACGACGACTATCCAACCCTGCGCGCCTTCCTCCATTCGCACAGCTACACCGGCAACCCGCTGGCGTGCGCGGCGGCACTGGCGACGCTGGATATCTTCGAGCAGGACAACGTCATCGAGAACAACAAGGCCCTGGCCCAGCACATGGCCTCGGCGACGGCGCATCTGGTCGATCACCCGAACGTCTCCGAAGTGCGTCAGACCGGCATGGTCCTGGCCATCGAGATGGTCAAGGATAAAGCCACGAAAGAGGCCTACCCTTGGCAGGAACGTCGCGGTTTGAAAGTGTTCCAGCATGCG
Source organism: Pseudomonas sp. Irchel s3a12 (assembly GCF_900187485.1). Classification (NCBI taxonomy): domain Bacteria; kingdom Pseudomonadati; phylum Pseudomonadota; class Gammaproteobacteria; order Pseudomonadales; family Pseudomonadaceae; genus Pseudomonas; species Pseudomonas sp. Irchel s3a12. The sequence goes on along the minus strand of NZ_FYDN01000027.1, from coordinate 10,761 downwards.
CTGGAACGTGGCGCGTTGCTGCGCCCGCTCGGTAGCGTGGTGTATTTCCTGCCGCCGTACGTGATCACCCCGGAGCAAATCGACTTCCTCGCCGAAGTGGCCAGCGAAGGCATCGACATCGCTACGCGTGACAGCGTCAGCGTCGCCGTGCCGAAAGACTTCCATCCCGGCTTCCGTGACCCAGGCTAACCGTGACCGCTCGTTCCCACGCTCCGCGTGGGCATGCAGCCCGGGACGCTCCGCGTCCCAAAGCGGACGCAGAGCGTCCATTGAGGCATTCCCGCGCAGAGTGTGGGAACGATCTAATCTGAGAGACCCGAAATGAGACTGTCCCGCTTCTTTATCGACGCCCCCCTGAGCACTGGCGAACACGAATTGCCGGAGGCCCAGGCGCATTACATCAGCCGCGTGCTGCGCATGGCCGAGGGCGATGCGGTGCAGCTGTTCGACGGTTCCGGCCATGAGTTTCGCGGTTCGCTGGTGGAAGTCGGCAAGAAACGCGTGACCGTGCAGATCGACGAGCAATTCGCGGGGCAGGTCGAATCGCCGCTGCACATCCACCTCGGCCAGGGCCTGTCCCGTGGCGAGCGAATGGACTGGGCCATTCAGAAAGCCACCGAACTGGGCGTGAATGAAATCACCCCAATCTTCAGCGACCGCTGCGAAGTCCGCCTCAAGGACGAACGCGCCGACAAACGCCTGCTGCACTGGCGCCAGGTGGCGATCAGCGCTTGCGAGCAATGCGGTCGTTCGCGGGTACCGGTGATTCATCCGCCGGTTTTGTTGGCGGACTGGATCAAGCAAACCGAAGCCGAGTTGAAACTGGTGCTGCACCCGGTGGCGGAGCCGTTGGTGAGTCATGCCAAACCGGCGACGCTGGCGTTCTTGATCGGGCCTGAGGGCGGTTTGACGGATGCCGAAGTCGAGCAAGCCAAAGGCAACGGTTTCCACGCCGCCCGCCTCGGCCCGCGCGTGCTGCGCACTGAAACTGCGCCGGTGGTTGCACTGGCGGTGGCCCAACAGCTTTGGGGTGATTTCTAAACCTTTTTGCCGGGCTGCATTCCCACGCTCTGCGTGGGAATGCAGCCCGGGACGCTCCGCGTCCCAAACAGCGTGACGCAGAGCGTCACAGGAGGCGTTACCACGCAGAGCGTGGGGAACGATCAGTCAGCCGGGCTACAGGACATAAAACAGAATCGCCACAAAGTGCAGCAAACTCCCCGCAATCACAAACAAATGCCAGATCCCATGCGCATGCCGCAGCCGGTGATCCAGGGCAAAAAAGATAATCCCCACCGTGTACAAAACCCCGCCCGACGCCAGCCAGGCAAAACCTGTCGTACCCAGCGCCGCAATCAGCGGTTTGACCGCCACCAACACAATCCAGCCCATCACCGCATAAATCACGATCGACAGAATCCGCGCTTCCGAACGCGGTTTGATCTCCTGCAGGATGCCAATCAGCGCTAACCCCCAGACAATCCCGAACAACGTCCAGCCCCACGGTCCGCGCAGGGTCACCAGGCAGAACGGCGTGTAACTGCCGGCGATCAACAGGTAGATCGAAAAGTGATCAACCTTCTTCATGATCGCTTTCTTGCGCCCGCGCACGCTGTGGTACACGGTCGAGGCGCTGTAGAGCACCAGTAAGGTAAAGGCGTAGATCGCCACACTGACAATCTTCCACGGGCTGCCGTCGAGGCTGGCGATCACCAGCATCCAGACGCCGCCGATAAACGCTGCCACTGCCCCGACCAAATGCGTCCAGGCGTTGAGTTTTTCTCCGTGATACATGTATCGCTCACCTCAATATTCGTTACCGCAGCGCGCAAGGCTCGGGCCTTGAGCGTAAAAGCGCAATGTTTCTGTTCAACGCCAAGATCAAAAGATCGCAGCCTTCGGCAGCTACTACGGGTGATCGCATTCCAATGCAGGAGCTGCCGAAGGCTGCGATCTTTTGATGTTCAAGGCACAATCGACGCATTCCAAAAAGAGTCCGCGCCATGCTGATCGACGAAGAATTGACCCTGAAAAAACTCGAGGTGTTCCTCGCCTTCATGCGTACCGGCAACCTCGCCCGCGCCGCTGCCGAGTTGCAGACCAGCAACGTCAGCGTGCACCGCGCAATCCACTCGCTGGAAAGCGCCCTGCGCTGCCCGCTGTTCAAACACGAAGGGCGCAACCTGACGCCGCTGGAAAGCGCTTATGTACTCGAAGAACGGGCGCAGAAGCTGATCAATGACGTCGTCGAAAGCGTACGCCTGACCCGCGAAGCCGCCGGGTTCTCCGCCGAACGCTTCAAACTCGGTTCGCTGTATTCACTGACAGTGAAAACCGTACCGCAACTGATCATGGGCCTGAAGATCCGCCGCAGCGAACTCAACATCGACCTGATCCTCGGCTCGAACATCGACCTGCTCTACAAGCTGAAAAACATGGAAGTCGACGCGATTCTGGTATCGCTGGACGACAGCATCAACGACCCGGATTGCGAGCAGATTGCGCTGTTTTCCGACGACATCTTCCTCGCCACACCGGCGGATTCAAAGTTCGCGCAACGCAGTGAAGTGGATCTGGCTGAAGTGCGCGATGAGACTTTCATCACCCTGACTCAGGGTTTTGCCACGCATCAGGACGGTAACCGGGTATTCAGGCAGGCGGGGTTTGAACCGAAGGTGGCGATGCAGGTGAATGACATTTTCACGCTGTTGAGCATGGTCAGTTCGGGGGTGGGTTATGCATTGCTGCCGGGGCGGATTGCGGCGGTGTATGAGAATCGGGTGAAGTTGATTCCGTTGCAGGAGAAGTACCGGTTGCAGCAGCACATTGGCGTGGTGTTCTTGAAGGCTAAGGAGAGGGATCCGAATTTGCTGGCGTTGCTGGCGGAGTGTCGGATGTATGCCAATCGCCAGGCTGGGGTTTAGATCAAGATCAAGAGCTACCCCCTCACCCCAGCCCTCTCCCCCAAGGGGTAGAGGGGGAAAGGGAGCAGATCGGGGAGATTTCAAGACCTGAGTTCGACTCGGAAATTTCAGGTCGGCGTACCTCCAACATCCAACGCGGTCAGTCCCCTCTCCCTCCGGGAGAGGGCTAGGGTGAGGGGCTTTTGATCTTCAACCCACAATCCCGCGAACAATGAAGAACAACAGCGATGGCCCCAGCAAGCAACCAAGCCCGGTGTGGAACGTAGCCGTCAACGCCCCATAAGGCACCAACCGCCGATCCGTCGCCGCCAACCCAGCTGTAACGCCGCTGACAGTCCCGGCCAAACCACCAAACACCATCGCCGAACGCGGGTTATCCAAGCCCATCCAGCGCGCCGCGACCGGCGTGCCGACCATCACCAGAATCGCCTTGATCAACCCGGTGGCAATCGACAAGGCCATCACATCCGAGGTCGCGCCAATCGCCGCGCCCGTCACTGGCCCGACAATGTAAGTCACCGCGCCCGCGCCAATAGTGGTCATGCTCACCGCATCGCGATAACCAAACGCCCAGGCCATGCACGCGCCAACAATAAACGGCAGGATCGTGCCCAACAGCAGCGCAATCACACCAATCAACCCGGCCTTCTTCGCCTCGGTCGCCTGCACTTCAAACGCCGTGGCCACAATCGCAAAGTCACGCAGCATCGCCCCGCCCATCAGGCCGATGCCGGAGAACAGCGTCAGATCCGCTAGCCCCTTCTGCCCGCCGGTCATGGTGCCGCCGACCCACGCCAATACCAGACCGATGACGATGGCAATCGCCGAGCCGTGAATGCGTCCGAACGTCAGGCGTTTGGACAGAATCACCGACACCCACATGATCACGCCGACAAAAGCGAAGGCAGTGACCAAGCCGTTGTGTTCCAGACCTTTCTCGATGAGATCCCACATATCAGCGGCCTCCTACTGGCGTGCCGACCGGGGAGATTTCCACCGGCTCGTCAGGCAGTGGCTCGCCCTTGTGAGTGCGGCTGATCAGGGCAATCGTAAAACCGCAGACCACCACCGAACCAATCGCCGCCAGCACTGCGACCGTGCCGCCGTGCAGCGCGGTGACGACGTTCTGTTGCGCGGCCATCGCCACCACCACCGGAATGTACATCGCGCCCCAAAAGCCGACGCCCATCTCGCAATCCTTGGTCATGCCGCCGCGTTTCTGCATCCACAACCGCGCGCAGATCAGCAGAATCATGGCAATGCCGACCCCGCCGACATTGGATTTGACGCCCAACAACACGCCGAGCATGTCACCTATGATCACCCCTGCCAGCGTACAGATCGCGAGCAGCGCCACACCGTAAATAATCATTGTTGTAGTCCTCAAAGTGCATCGTCGAATGTTGTTTTTGTTGTTCGAAGCTTGAGTCGGCGGTTTTAGAGTTGGCGGCCACCCTCCTCACGCAACAGCGCCTGCAAGGTGTCGAGACGCGCACTGTCGAAGGCCGTGACCGTGCCCTGCTCGAACACCCGGCGCGCCAGCCCGGTCAGCACCGCACGGGGCGGCAGTTCGATCTGTAAACGTACGCCACGCTCGTAGGCGCTTTGTACGGTGCCGCGCCAATCCACCACGCGGCACATGTTGAAAGCGAGGTCGTCGCGCAGCGCTTCGACTTTGCTCACAGGGCGCGCGCGACTGCCGCTCAGGTAAGCGATTTTCGGGTTTTTCAGTTCGAACTTGGCGAAGGCCTCGGCGAGGGTTTGTGCAGGTGCCTCCAGCAGCGGACAGTGCGACGGCACACTCACTGCCAGGCGTTTCGCCAGACCAGCGCCACGACTGCGCGCCAGTTCGGCCACGGCTTGCATCGCCTCGTCACTGCCGGCGATCACTACTTGGTTATCCGCATTGATGTTGGCCAGAAACACCGGCGAATCTGCGCTGTGTACCTGCGCCAGCAGCGTTTCGACTGTGGATAATTGCAGGCCGATGATCGCGGTCATGCCGTAGCCTTGTGGATAAGCCTGTTGCATCAACCCGCCACGCAGGCTGACCAGATGCAACGCGTCGCTGAAGCTCAAGGCGCCGGCAACCACCGCTGCCGGATAAGCACCGATGGACAGGCCGGCGACGTAATCCGCCGTGAGTCCGTCCTGCAACAACTGCCGTGAAGCCGCGACGCCGGCGATCAGCAGGCACAGCTGAACCGCCCTCGTCGTGCGCAACGCTTCGCTAGAGTCGAGTAGCGATACGTCTTCACCGAGCACATCGCTGGCCTCGGTCAACGTTTCCCGAGGCAAGCGCTGCAGCATGCCCGCCTGCTGCGCGCCCTGGCCGGGGAACACCAGCAGACTGCTCACGCTGCCTGCTCCTGCGGGTTCCACGGATCGATCACCAGGCAAGCCTGATGAGCATTTTTCAGCAGCACCCGCGCCGAACCGCTAGCCCATTCACGCAACGCCACAGCACCGAATGGCGTCTGCAATTGCAGGTCGACCCGGCACACGGCCGGATCAAAAACCGCAACCAATTTGCGTGCCTGATTACGCGTGATCAGTTGCGGTGTACGCAGAATCAAATCGAGATCGCTGGCCGCGTGCATCGCGGTAAAACCGCTGGCCAATTCAAACCCGACACTGCCGCTGACACCCCAGACCCAACCGCAATCGTCGAGCATCGGCCGCAGCTGTTTGAGCGCCTGCATGACCGGCAGATCGCGCTCGCAGTCGACGTGACACAGCGCTTCGGGGCTGACCCGACAGGCAATCGAATCGAGCGCCATAAACGCCGCCAGCCGCTGCTCGCGCAACACACCGCGAACGCCCACCGCGACAAAACCTTCAGCACTCAACGCCCGCCGCACTGCCACCGGTTGCCCGGCGGCCAATGACTCGACTGCCCACAGCGGCGCATCTGCCGGCAACTGCGCCGGGGTCATACCCCAGAGCAGATCGTGGGCCAGAGGCGTGCTCACCACTGCGCCCTCAACAGTTCGCGCACACGGCTGGAAGCAGCACGATTTTTAGCGCCGAGGCGATTGCTCAAGTCAGTGCTGGCGATATCTCCGATGGCTTGTTTAAGGCACTCGTTAACTCTCGATAGATCCTCCGCCGTCGGCTGCTCAATCTGTTGCACCGACAGGGTTTCCCAGAGCAATCCGAGGCTCGCGTAGCTGTCGATGTCATAAGCCATCGGCGGCACACTGGCGGCCAGCGCTTCCAGCTCTTCAACACTGCGCAACGTCACTCGCGCCGCCGACGCCTTGCCCATCGCATGCACCATCACGCCGGGATCGCGCAACGCAATCAAACGGTTGGCCTGATAACCATGCGCCAGAAACGCCCCGGACATCGCCTTGCCCACCAGCAATGCAATCACCGGATGCCCGGCCAAACGTGCGCGGGCATAACTGTCCGCCGCACCGGCCAGCGCCTGATGAATGCCAAGCGCTTCTTCGCGCCGACCATAAGCCTGGCTCGGCACATCGACGATGGCGATGATCGGGCGTTTCTGCGCTTTGTCGCGGTCAGCCGTGATCGCGTCATCCACAGCCTTGGCCAGCCCCCAGCCTTCAAGCAAGCCGACTTCGCCATTGCGAGCACGTGGAAAACGATTGTCCGGGTCAGCGACCACAGCGATAAAACGCCCCAGATAACCGTCAGCAACCTTCAACGAGGCCGGCAGACCTTCAACCACCACAGCGCCCGCGCTCAAGGCGTTGAACCAGTTCAAACCGCGCAGCGAATAACCGCTCATGAGCGCTCTCCTTGATACAGATCGCGAACCACCGACGGTTCGATTTGCGGGTCAGTGTTCAGACTGCTCAGGCGTTGCAGGAACCATTCGGCGCGCTGGCTGCGAGGTTGCTTCGGCAAACCTTGCTGCAGCAACTCGCCGACCTGCTGACGAATCCTCGCCACATCATCGGCGACATACCGATCCACCAGACCACTGGCGAAACGCTGCTCGCCACCGGTCAGGCTCCAAATGAACGGCCGGTCGCGGGAGTCGTATTCTTCGATCCCGGCCTCTTGCTCGATCACTTGCGGGCCGTTCAAACCGAGGCGTGCTTCCTGAGTCACCAGCAAATAGCTGCACAGCGCCGCCGCAATCGACATACCGCCGAAACAACCAACGCTGCCCGCCACCACCCCAACCACCGGTTGGTACTGCTGCAAATCGACAATCGCCGCATGAATATCAGCAATCGCCGCCAACCCAAGATTGGCTTCCTGCAAACGCACACCACCGGTTTCCAGCAACAACACCGCGCGCGTCGGGATGCCCTTGCGGTTGTCTTCAGCCGCCAGCTCCAGCGCGCCGGCAATCTTCGCCCCGCCGACTTCGCCAAGGCTGCCGCCCTGAAACGCGCCTTCAATCGCGGCAATCACCACCGGCAACCCGTCGAGGCTGCCCTTGGCAATCACCACGCCGTCATCGGCCTGCGGCACCACGCCCTGACGTTCAAGCCACGGCGACATCACCCGTTGAAACGGATCGAGCAACTCACGAAAACTGCCGGCATCGAGCAAGGCCTTCGCCCGTTGCCGCGCGCCGAGTTCGACGAAGCTGTATTTGTTGAGCAACGCGGCGCTGTCAGTCATGGCCGATCTCCTCGAAACCTTGCTCCAGACGCAAACGCACCACCCCCGGCGTCGCGCCGAAGTCGTGGATATCAATAGCCATCGCCGGCGGGGTGGTGCCGTCGAACATCCGCGAAAACAGGTGCTGCCAGCGCAGTTGCGCGCCGTTCACCGAGGTCTGCACATTGATCGTCAGCTTGCCGGCCAGACCCGGTTCGATCAGCACTTCCAGATCACCCGAGCCGACACAACCGACCAGCGCACGACCGCGTGGCGGCTGCCCGGCGGGGAATTCAAACGATAGGGTTTCCATCAAAACGCTCCCTGAAGGATGCCGTCGCGCTCGATACGGTCGAGCAGCAGCGTGGCGGCGAGCAAGTCGGCGGCGCCACCGGGCGAGGCATTCAATGCGATGAGTTGTTGATCGAGTTCGTGCAAGCGACGGCGACCGCTGAGGCTGGCGCTGCCACCGGCATCGAGCACCGCTTGCGCGCCGGACTGCATGGCGTGCAGGCCCTCTTCACCAGCGCGGTAGAGCACGCAGGTGTCGGCCAGATTCGTCATGATCGCGAGCAAGGCATCGAGCCGGGCGTTCTGTTCGCCGTGGCCGTTAGCGCGGCTGCGTTTGAGTTGTGGCAGGCCGCGTTGCAGCACCGAGGGGAAGCCGAGTTGCGCTTCTTCACGCGCGCCGCGTGCGCCATAACGCAGGGCGACCTGGGCGCCGTGGCTCAACGGCTTCGGCGCGTAGCGGTCATCCAATAAGGCAAGACGTGCAGCGCGCAGGGTGACGGCATTGGCGCTGGAGGATTGCGGTTCCAGTGCAGCGGCCGTCACCAATAATCCCAGCGCCCAAATTGCACCGCGATGTGTGTTCACACCGTTGGTGGTGGCGAGCATGGCTTGCTCGCCTTCACGGCCGATGCGGCCAATCGCTTCGCGTAACGTTGAATCGACTTCGCCGATTGCAACCGCCGCTTCCGCCATTTCCTTGAACGCCGGCCACAACGACAGCGCCGAAGCGTGCATCAGGCCCAGGTGCAGATCGGTGTGCGCGCCATTGCCGCGACGGTCGACCAGCGCCGGTTTCGGCGACAGATCCGCTTCGTCGATCAGCGCGTCCACCGCCAGATCAGCCAATCGATCAGCCAGGGACAGCGGTTTCGCTTGCAGGTTAAGTGCGTGCATTACCAGCTCCTGAATTTGGCGGGCGGGTTGTACAGGCCGCCGGACCACTCGACCAGATCGGCCACGCTTTTTGCTGCGAGCAGTTCGCGGGTGGCGTCGGTGCGGCGGATGCCGAGGTCTTCGGGCAAAGCGATCAGGCCTTCGCGGCGCATGCGTTCGGTGTCTTTCGGGTTGTGGCGCAGGCCGATGGCGGTAACGCCGGCGACCGCGGCGATCATTGCCTGGCGCTCTTCCAGCGAGCGCGCCTTGTACAGGTAGGCGATGCCTTCTTCAGTGAGCAAGTGGGTGACGTCGTCGCCGTAGATCATGATCGGCGCCAGCGGCATGCCACTTTTCTTCGCCACTTCGACCGCGTCGAGGGTTTCGACGAAGGTCGGTTTGCCGCCTTCCTGGAAGGTCTCGACCATTTGCACCACGAGTTTCTTGCCGCGTTCGAGCATCGGTTGCTGCGAATCGTCGTGGCGCATGTCCAGCCACGCCGGGGTGCCGTGACGCCGACCGCGCGGGTCGTGGCCCATATTCGGCGCGCCACCGAAACCGGCGAGACGGCCACGGGTGACGGTCGAGGAATGGCCATCGCCATCGACCTGCAACGTCGCGCCGATAAACAGATCCACCGCGTACTGCCCGGCGAGTTGGCAGAACATCCGGTTGGAACGCAACGAGCCGTCGCGGCCGGTGAAGAACACGTCCGGACGCGCGGCGATGTAGTTTTCCATGCCGAGTTCGGTGCCGAAGCAATGCACGCTTTCGACCCAGCCGCTCTCGATCGCCGGGATCAACGTCGGGTGCGGGTTGAGCGTCCAGTTGCGGCAGATTTTGCCCTTCAAGCCAAGAGACTCGCCGTAGGTCGGCAGGATCAATTCGATGGCGGCGGTGTTGAAACCGATGCCGTGGTTGAGCGACTGCACGTTGTGTTTTTCGTAGATCCCGCGAATCGCCATCATCGCCATCAACACGTGCACCGGTTTGATATGGCGTGGGTCGCGGGTGAACAGCGGTTCGATGTAGAACGGCTTGTCCGCCACCACGACGAAATCGACCCACGACGCCGGGATGTCCACGCGGGGCAGTTCGCTGACGTCGTCGACCAACTGGTTGACCTGGACGATGACGATGCCGTCGCTGAACGCCGCCGGTTCGATCAGTGCCGGCGTGTCTTCGGTGCTCGGGCCGGTATAGATATTGCCGGCGCGGTCGGCCATGAACCCGGCGGAGAGCACGACATTGGGGATCAGGTCCACCACCAGCCGCGCGTAGAGTTCGATGTAAGTGTGGATCGCGCCGACTTCCAGCAAGCCGTCTTCAAGCAACTGGCTGATGCGCAGGCTCTGGGTGCCGGCGAAGGAGAAATCTAGCTTGCGGGCGATGCCGCGTTCGAACAGGTCGAGGTGCTCGGAGCGACCGACGCTGGGCATGATCATGTGCAGGTCGTGGAGCTTTTCCGGGTCGGCCTTGGCCAGCGAGCGCGAAAGAAAATCCGCCTGCTTCTGGTTGTTGCCCTCCAGCACCACACGGTCGCCGGGATGAATCAGCGCTTCGAGCGCGGCGACGATCTTGTCGGTGGGCAACACCACACCGTCGGCCAGCCCGCGCACCTTGTCGAGCCGGCGCTGCTTCTCATCGCGCCGCCGCGTCCAGCGCGAGTCGGGGGAAATTGTTGTTGTCATGCTCACTCCACGGGTTCGCTGTCGTGGAGCTAAGGTAGGCGTGTGGGGTGGGGGCATCAATCAAGCGCGGTGGTGAATCATTACGCTGAGCGTAATGATCAAGAGCGCCCTCACCCTAGCCCTCTCCCGGAGGGAGAGGGGACCGACCGAGGTGTCTGGCGCCATACATCGACCAGCCCCACCGAGTCGATTATGGATTCACAGCAGTATTTTCAGGTCGGCGTAACTTGTGAGCATCCCACGGTCGGCCCCCTCTCCCTCCGGGAGAGGGCTGGGGTGGGTAAAGACCGGGTACATCCTTTACGTTTGAGACCGGGGACATGGTTTACAGGTATTAATCATGGTCAGGAGGTGCTGACCATGCCCTGGAATCAAGAGTCCCCAATGGATCAACGAGTGAA
>NZ_FYDN01000015.1:0-214970 GCF_900187485.1 Pseudomonas sp. Irchel s3a12 | reverse complement strand
CACCGGTCAGTTGGAAGGAATAAACAATCGAATAAAGGTGATCAAGCGGATGGCGTACGGTTACCGGGATAGCGAGTTCTTTTTCATGAAGATCAAGAGCGTCTTTCCCGGTAATCCGTGAAGAACCTAAAAAAAGCCCCGGCTCTTGCGAGACGGGGCATTTTTATGGCGGCGTTAACTCAGCGATTGCGGGTCAGCAATGCTGGTTTTTCGCCACGCGGGCGGCTTGGCAGTTGATCGAGCTGCTCAGGCGTCGGGAAGCGGTCGGCTTTCGATTCCTTGTGCATGATCTTCGGGCCGTTGCTGCGCGGGTTCTGCACGGCTGGTTCGCTACGTGGCTGATCGTCACGGGCCGGACGGCGGTTGCGCGACGACGAGGCGGAATCGTCGCGACGACCCGACTGACCATCACGCGGTGCGCCGTTGCGCGGGCCGCTGCGCTTGGCTGGCGGGGTGCCGGTGCTCGAACCGTTGCTGTTGCGCGGACCGTTCTGACGACCCTGCGACTGACCGCCACGTGGTGCGCCCGAACCTGCGCCCGAACCTGCGCCTGCACCTTGAGCCGGTGCGCCTGGACGACGGCCACGGCCGCCGGCAGGGGCTGGTTTTGGTACGTAATCAACGCGGTTACCGAAGTTATCGATATCGTCGTCGAGGAACTCGTCCGGTGCACGATCAGCCGCCGCACGTGGCGGTTGGCTCGGACGCTGTTCGCGGCTCGGAGTGCCTTCGCGCGGTTTCTGCTGACGGGCAGGGCGCTCGCCACGTTCACCGGCCGGTTTTTCCTTGCCCTTGTCTTTGCCTTTGTCTTTACGACCGCCGCCACCGCCGCCGCCATTCGGCCCGTCGCCGCGTGGGCCACGTGGATTGCGCGGGTTACGCACGTCCGGACGCTCACGCACTTCCGGCTTCTCGGCTTCAATGGTGCTCGAATCGAAGCCCATCAGGTCGCCGTCGGCGATTTTCTGCTTGGTCATGCGTTCGATGCTTTTCAGCAGTTTCTCTTCGTCCGGGGCAACCAGCGAGATCGCCTCGCCCGAACGACCGGCACGGCCGGTACGGCCGATACGGTGCACGTAGTCTTCATCGACGTTCGGCAGTTCGAAGTTGACCACGTGTGGCAACTGATCGATGTCCAGACCGCGTGCGGCGATGTCGGTCGCAACCAGAATGCGTACCTGGCTGGCCTTGAAGTCGGCCAGCGCTTTGGTGCGCGCGTTCTGGCTCTTGTTACCGTGGATCGCTACAGCCGGCAGGCCGTGCTTGTCCAGGTACTCGGCCAGACGGTTGGCGCCGTGCTTGGTGCGGGTGAAGACCAGCACCTGTTCCCACGCGCCGGCGGTGATCAGGTGTGCCAGCAGCGCACGCTTGTGGCTGGCCGGCAGACGGAATACGCGTTGTTCGATGCGCTCGACCGTGGTGTTCGGCGGCGTCACTTCGATGCGTTCCGGGTTGTGCAGCAGCTTGCCGGCGAGGTCGGTGATGTCTTTGGAGAAGGTTGCCGAGAACAGCAGGTTCTGACGCTTGGACGGCAGGCGCGCGAGGACTTTCTTCACGTCGTGCACGAAACCCATGTCGAGCATGCGGTCGGCTTCGTCGAGGACGAGGATTTCCACGTGGGACAGGTCAACGCTGCCCTGGCCGCAGAGGTCGAGCAAGCGACCCGGGCAGGCAACGAGTACGTCGACGCCGCGGGACATGGCCTGAACCTGTGGGTTCATGCCGACGCCGCCGAAGATGCAGGCGCTGACGAATTTCAGGTCACGGGCGTAGATCTTGAAGCTCTCGTGAACCTGGGCCGCGAGTTCGCGGGTCGGGGTCAGGACCAGTACGCGCGGTTGGCGCGGGCCATGACGCTGGGATTTGTCCGGGTGACCGTTGGGGAACAACCGCTCCAGGATCGGAAGGGCGAAACCGCCGGTTTTACCGGTACCTGTCTGTGCCGCAACCATCAGGTCGCGACCTTGCAACACGGCGGGAATGGCCCGCTGTTGCACCGGAGTAGGCTCGGTATAGCCCGCATCTTCGATGGCGCGGACTAAAGCCTCGGAGAGACCGAGGGAAGCAAAGGACATGAGTAATCCTGTTTTAGTTAGGGCTTGGCCCAATGGGAGTCTTGCCTGGCGCGAATGGCGTTTAAGAGGACGCAATCCCGTCCGGTCCTGCTGCGGTTCCGAAGGCACGTCTGGAGTGCTCGCGCGGGCTGCAAAGCTGCGCTGTAGCGGGTCGAGAGGCCTGTTACGGTTCCGGGCGTCCGGGCGTGAGCCTGGCGGGAACGCCGGAGTATAACAGAGCAATCACTGCGCGCTGCTTTCCTGCTGCTCAACGGTTTTACCGCTGGCCGTGGCATTGCCCAGCGGCGCAGCCATGGCGGGAGCCGCGCCGTAGCGTGCGCTCAGCTCGGCGTAAGCCGGTTCGCGCTTGAATCGCTTGAGCTCGGCGCCAAATCGCTGCACCAGCAAATCCATGCCGGCATTGCGTCTAACCGCGAGAAACTGGCTCTGGCGGCTAATGACAGTGGGGTTTTCGGTGATCTGATCGCGAATATTCAGCTCATCGAGCAAGTGCTGACCGACACGGCGATCGGTGATCAGCAAGTCGATGCGACCGCGCACCAGTTTGCCGAAGTTGGCTTCGTGGGTCGGTGCCGGTTCACGGGTAAACAGTGTTGATTCGCTGAAATCGGGGCTGTACAGATAACCCGGCGAGGTGCCTATGGTCAGGCCTTTGAGTTCCTCGAGTTTGCTGAACGGGTGTGGCCGGTCGTTGGCGTAGAACATCACGAACTCGACGTCCGACAGCGGCTCGCTTGGGTAAAGCAGGGTCGCGTCGCGTTCATCACTGTGAAAAATATCCAGTGCACCGTCGGCCTGACCGGTCTCAAGCATCGACAGGCAGCGCTTCCACGGCAAGAACTGCCATTCGACTTCGATGCCCAGACGTTTGAAGACAATGGCCGTGGTTTCGTAATCCAGCCCGAGGTTTTTACCGTTCTCTTCGTAGACATATGGCGCCCACGGCTCGGTGACAATACGCAACTTCTCGCCTCGAGCGGCGAAGCTCAGGCAAGCAAAAACCAGCACGGCGAATAACTGCGTGATCAAAGGCATGGCTTGAGATTACGACGAGAAACGCGAAAGAGCCAGAAAGTGCCTGCACAAGCTCTGTTTCGGGCCTTTAAAAGCAAAAGATCGCAGTTGCGACACCCCTGTAGGAGTTGCCGAAGACTGCGATCTTTTGATCTTTCTATGATGCTTAACGCGGCAACTTCAGGTTATTCCAGATCGCCAGACTAGGCTCAGCCTGGTTCATGGAATAGAAGTGCAGACCCGGCGCGCCACCTTGCAGCAGGCGTTCGCACATCTCGCTGACGACTTGCTCACCAAAGCGCTGAATACTTTGCGTGTCATCGCCGTAGGCTTCCAGTTGCTTGCGGATCCAGCGCGGGATTTCCGCACCGCAGGCATCGGAGAAGCGCGCGAGTTTGCTGTAGTTGGTGATCGGCATGATCCCCGGAACGATCGGCAGATCCACACCCTGCGCCTGCAAACGGTCGACGAAGTAGAAGTAGCTGTCGGCGTTGAAGAAGTACTGGGTGATGGCGCTGTCGGCGCCGGCACGGGCCTTGCGGATGAAATTGGCCAGATCGTCTTCGTAGTTGCGCGCTTGCGGATGCATCTCCGGGTAAGCGGCAACTTCGATGTGGAAATGATCACCGGTTTCTTCACGAATGAATTCAACCAGTTCATTGGCGTGACGCAGCTCACCGCTGGTCATGCCCATGCCGGATGGCAGGTCGCCACGCAGGGCGACGATACGCTTGATGCCGGCAGCCTTGTACTCGTTCAGCAGGCCGCGCAGGTCGTCCTTGCTGTCGCCGACGCACGACAGGTGCGGTGCGGCCGGTACTTTGACTTCGCTTTCCAGTTGCAGAACGGTGTTGAGGGTGCGATCACGTGTCGAACCACCAGCGCCATAGGTGCAGGAGAAGAAATCGGGATTGTACGTTGCCAACTGACGGGCAACGTTGAGCAGCTTTTCATGCCCAGCATCGGTCTTGGTCGGGAAGAACTCGAAGCTGTAGCGACGGTCTTGGGACATGGTCATACCCTTGGAAACAAGAACCTTCGAGGCGCTGCAATCCCGTGTGGGAGCGAGCCTGCTCGCGAAAGCGCTGGGTCGGACAACACGGATGTTGAACGTTGAGACGCCTTCGCGAGCAGGCTCGCTCCCACAGGGAGAGCGAGCAAGCGCCTGTTAGTAGCGGTAAGCGTGCGGCTTGAACGGGCCTTCGACGGTCACGCCGATGTAGTCAGCCTGTTGCTTGGTCAGTTGCGTGACCACGCCGCCGAAGCCGCGAACCATTTCCAGGGCCACTTCTTCGTCAAGTTTCTTCGGCAGTACTTCAACGGTCAGACGCTCGGCTTTCTGGGCTGGCGACAGGTCGGCGTACTTCTGGCCGAACAGGAAGATCTGCGCCAGCACCTGGTTGGCGAACGAACCGTCCATGATGCGGCTTGGGTGGCCAGTGGCGTTACCCAGGTTGACCAGACGGCCTTCGGCCAGCAGGATCAGGTAGTCGTCGTTCTGCGCGTCGAAAGCACCAGCGCCGGTACGGTGGATCTTGTGTACCTGTGGCTTCACTTCTTCCCATGCCCAGTTCTTGCGCATGAAAGCAGTGTCGATTTCGTTGTCGAAGTGACCGATGTTGCAGACAACAGCGCGCTTCTTCAGGGCTTTGAGCATGTTCGCGTCGCAAACATTGACGTTACCGGTGGTGGTCACGATCAGGTCGATCTTGCCCAGCAGCGCTTTGTCGATGCTCGCTTCGGAACCGTCGTTGATACCGTCGATGAACGGCGAAACCAGTTCGAAACCGTCCATGCATGCTTGCATGGCGCAGATCGGGTCAACTTCGGAGACTTTAACGATCATGCCTTCCTGACGCAGCGACTGAGCCGAACCCTTGCCCACGTCACCGTAACCGATGACCAGCGCTTGCTTGCCGGACAGCAGGTGGTCGGTACCACGCTTGATCGCGTCGTTCAGGCTGTGACGGCAGCCGTACTTGTTGTCGTTCTTGGACTTGGTCACCGAGTCGTTGACGTTGATGGCCGGGATTTTCAGCTCGCCCTTGGCCAGCATGTCCAGCAGACGGTGTACGCCGGTGGTGGTTTCTTCGGTCACGCCGTGAACGCGATCCAGTACTTGTGGGTACTTGTCGTGCAGCAGCTGAGTCAGGTCGCCGCCGTCGTCGAGGATCATGTTGGCGTCCCATGGCTGGCCATCCTTCAGGATGGTCTGCTCCAGGCACCACTCGTACTCTTCTTCAGTTTCGCCTTTCCAGGCGAAAACCGGGATACCGGCAGCAGCGATAGCGGCAGCAGCCTGATCCTGAGTCGAGAAAATGTTGCAGGACGACCAGCGTACTTCGGCACCCAGGGCAACCAGGGTTTCGATCAGCACGGCAGTCTGAATGGTCATGTGGATGCAGCCGAGGATCTTGGCGCCTTTCAACGGCTGTTCGCCGGAGTACTTGCGACGCAGACCCATCAGGGCCGGCATTTCCGATTCGGCGATGATGGTTTCGCGACGGCCCCAGGCAGCCAGGGACATGTCGGCAACTTTGTAATCGTTAAAATCTGCAGGCGTGATAACAGCGCTCATGAAGAGCCTCCATTCGTAATGTATGCGAATGGGCGCCGTTGTGCGTTTAGTGTCCGGCCTGAGCCAGTCAACGCCCCATCCGAGCCTGACAGGTTGAACCTGCTGCAGCGCCCCTCGGACAGGTGGCGGGAAAACGGTAGCAAGTGAACGTTACCGTTTTGAAACGGGGGCGATTATAGCTGTCTAGACTGATCTTCCAAAGGGTTTCTGTCGGCCAGATGAAGATCGTTAATGGCGACCATAGTCGTAGCTGCATGGAGCCTGACCGCTCAGTCTGCCAAGATACCGTCCATCGTTCGGTAAGACACTCAGGAGTGAAGATGAATTTCCACACCCGCAAATGGGTAAAACCCGAAGACCTCAACCCCAACGGCACCCTGTTCGGTGGCAGCCTGTTGCGCTGGATCGACGAAGAAGCGGCGATTTACGCGATCGTCCAGTTGGGCAATCAGCGCGTGGTGACCAAGTACATTTCCGAAATCAACTTCGTCAGCGCCTCGCGCCAGGGCGACATCATCGAACTGGGTATCACTGCCACCGAGTTCGGCCGCACCTCGATCACCCTGACCTGCGAAGTGCGCAACAAAATCACCCGCAAGAGTATTCTGACGGTTGAGAAGATGGTTTTCGTGAATCTGGGCGAAGACGGCTTGCCCGCACCGCACGGGCGCACTGAAATCAAATATGTGAAAGATCAGTTCCAGGAAGATGAGTTAGTTACCAAGTGACATCGGCGGCGCTTTCTTCGCGAGCAGGCTCGCTCCCACAAGGATCACGCTGTACCTGTGGGAGCGAGCCTGCTCGCGAAAGCGGTTGTTCAGTCAGCGAAGAATCATCTGCCCACTGAACAGCCATGAACCGCCGGGGTCGTAGGTAAACACCACCCCCACGGTTCCCACGCCATGACCACTCCCACCGACGGCAAGACCCCCGACCTCTCGGCCAAAGAACAGCACGAAGTCGAGAAAAACCAGCCGCCCCGCGCGGCTGTCCTGCACGAAATCATCCGCAGCCAAGGCGATCAGGAACTGGAGCGCAGTATCGCCGCACTCTGGTGGTCGGCGCTGGCGGCCGGGTTGACCATGGGCCTGTCACTGATGGGCATGGGCCTGCTCAACTCGCGCCTGCCCGACGGTGACGAATTCAAGGTGATCGCCAGTTTCGGCTACTGCGCGGGTTTTCTCGCAGTGATCCTCGCCCGCCAGCAACTGTTCACCGAAAACACCTTGACCGCCGTATTGCCGGTCATGACCAAGCCGACCCTGCAAAATTTCGGCCGGTTGATCCGCCTGTGGACAGTGGTTTTGGTCGGTAATCTGTGCGGGACGATTCTGGTCGCGTACGTGATGCTCGAATTGCCGATCTTCGACACCAAAACCGATCAAGCTTTCCTCGAAATCGGTCGCAAGGTCATGGAAAACCACGCCAGCCAGATGTTCGCCAAGGGCATCGTTTCCGGCTGGATGATCGCCACCATGGTCTGGATGATCCCGTCCATGGAGAGCGCGAAGATGTGGATCATCATCCTTATCACCTACCTGATGGCGCTCGGCGACTTCACTCACATCGTGGTGGGTTCGGCGGAGGTCTCGTATCTGGTGTTCGCGGGCGAATTGCCGTGGAGTGATTTCTGGGCGGTATTCGCAGGCCCCACGCTGGCGGGGAATATCATTGGCGGCAGCTTTATCTTTGCGCTGATCAGCCATGCGCAGATCCGCAGCGAGAGCGGCGCGCCGAAGGAAACGGCGGATCAGGCCGGGAAACCTGATCCGCAGGAGATCAAAAAATGATCAGTGGTGAGCGGCTTCGCTGATGGTCACGGGCTCGTTGCGAGTTGCGTACTTGACCAGTTTGCCGATGGTCAGGCCCTGCAACAGGATCGACGACAGCACCACGATATAGGTGATGCTCAGCAGCAGATCGCGCTCCGGACCCAGCGGCAGGGCCAGGGCCAGTGCCACCGAAACACCGCCGCGCAAACCGCCCCAGGTCAGAATCCGGATGGTGCCGGCCGGCACCGTCCGCCAACGGCGCAGCAGCAGAATCGCCGGGGCCACAGTGAGCAGGCGCGACAGCAGAATCGCCACCGCCAACAAACCTGCCGCGGCCATGTGCAACCAGTTGAATGGCAGCAGCAACAGCTCCATGCCGATCAACGCGAACAGCAGCGCGTTGAGCATGTCATCGAGCAATTCCCAGAAACCGTCCAGATAACGACGGGTCATGTCATTCATCGCCAGATTGCGCCCGACATTGCCGATGATCAGACCGGCGACCACCATCGCAATCGGCGCTGAAACGTGAATCTCGGTAGACATCGCCGAACCACCAATGACCAGCGCCAGCGTCAGCATCACGGTGATTTGATGCTGCTCGACGCTTTTGATCATTCGATAAACCAGATAACCGATCAGGCCGCCAAATAGCACGCCGCCAATCGCTTCGTGAACGAACAACATCGCGGTGGCGCTGATGGTCGGGGTTTCGCCGAGTTGGGCGATGCCCAGCAACACGGTGAACACCACCACGGCCGTGCCGTCGTTGAACAGCGACTCGCCGACGATGGTGGTTTTCAGCGGTTTCGAGGCATTGGCGGTACGCAGCACGCCGAGCACCGCAATCGGGTCGGTCGGCGAAATCAGCGCGCCGAACAACAGGCAATACAGGAAACTCACGTGCCAGCCGAACAGGGCGAAAATGTAATAGGCGAGACTGCCGATCACCGTGGTGGCAATCAACACGCCGAAGGTCGCCAGCAGGCCGATGGGCCAGCGGTAGCTGCGCAAATCATTGAGGTTGACGTGCAGGGCGCCGGCGAACAGCAGGAACGAGAGCATCCAGTTCATCAGCAGATCGCCGAAGTCGATCTGGCCAATCAGTTGCTGCACGCGTTCTTCGAGACCGGGGTAACCGAGCACGCTCAGGCCTTGCAGGATCAGCGAGAACAGCAGAGCGGTGACCATCACGCCGATGGTCGGCGGCAGGCCGATGAAGCGGAAATTGACGAAGGTGAGGAGGGTGGTGAGGCAGATGAAAGCGGCGACAAGTTCAAGCATCCGGGGTCCTTTGGATGAGGGGTGAGTGGAGCGCGCCCGATGCTTGGGCGCAGGGGTTTGATGGGCTGAGAGCGACAGAGGGCACAAGCTTCCCTCACCCCAGCCCTCTCCCGGAGGGAGAGGGAGCCGACCTTATTGTCTTGCGGCATGCATCGACCTGAATAACCGAGTCGATTATGGATTCGGCAATGCGCGTTCAGGTCGGCGTACTTCTGAAGCATCCCCCGGTCAGTCCCCTCTCCCTCTGGGAGAGGGTTAGGGTGAGGGCTAGCCGGACACATTGACCGCAGCCGCTTCGCGACGTTGCAGATAGATGAAAAACAGCGCCGTCAGCACCGTCAATACACCGACCAGCGCCCCCGTCCACGGCAAGTCCGCCAGATCCGCGCCACTGGCCACCACCAGCCCGCCGATCCACGCACCCGCTGCGTTGCCAAGGTTGAATGCACTCTGGTTCAGCGTCGAGCCCAGGTTCGGTGCTTCATGGGCCTGATCGATGATCAGCAGTTGCAGAATCGGGCACAGCGCAAAAGCGAAAATCCCCCACAGCACCAGCGTGATTGCCGCTGGTACCACCGAGCGACTGGTCTGACTGAACGCCGCCAGAATCACCACCACCGCCAAGGCCACACCAACCAGCGACGGCAGCAAACGGCTATCCGCCAGGCGCCCGCCGAGCATGCTGCCACCGGTCAAGCCGACGCCGAACAACAGCAACATCACCGTCACGCCATGCGGGCTGACGCCGGTGATGTCCTGCAGGATCGGCGCGATGTAAGTGAACACACTGAACAGACTGGTCGACGCGAGCACACTCATGCCTAGAGCCAGCAACACGTTGACCTTACCCAGTACCTTGAATTCGCTGGCGAGGTTGGCCTTGTCCATGGGGATGTGTTTTGGCAGCCACAACCATTGCGCGAGCGCCGCAATCACACCAATCACCGACACCGCCCAGAACGTCGAGCGCCAGCCGGCATACTGTCCGAGCGCCGTGCCCAGCGGCACGCCGAGAACGTTGGCCAAGGTCAGGCCGGTGAACATCATTGCAATCGCCTGCGCGCGTTTGTTCGGTGCGACCAGCCCGGCGGCAACCACCGAGCCAATGCCGAAGAACGCGCCGTGGCACAGCGCGGTGACCACGCGAGCGGCCATCAGCGTCGCGTAGTTCGGCGCGAGTGCGCAGAGCACGTTGCCAAGGATGAACATCAGCGTCATTCCCAACAGCGTCGCTTTGCGCGGCATGTTCGCGGTGCCGATCGCCAGGATCGGGGCGCCGAACACCACGCCCAGGGCGTAGCCGGTAATCAGCAGGCCCGCATGGGGAATGCTCACGGAGAGGTCCCGGGCGACGTCGGGCAGCAGGCCCATGATGACGAATTCGGTGGTGCCGATGCCGAACGCGGCAACAGCGAGTGCAAGCAAGGCGAGTGGCATGCGCAAGGTCTCTGTCGGTAGTCTTGACGCTTTGATCAGGCATACGCAGGCCGACGACCGCTTTCGAATGAGAGCAGGGCAGGCAGGAATTATTGGTATTTTTCTGTGCGCAACTGAGTGCGGCGTGGTCGCTTGCAGTATAAACAGCTGCTGACACATCGCGAATCAATAATCTGACTATTCGACGATTCACTGTAGGAGCTGCCGCAGGCTCGGCCCGCGTTCGGACGATCTTTTGATCTTGCTGTTAAAAATCAAAATCAAAAGATCGTCCGAACGCGGCCCGAGCCTGCGGCAGCTCCTACATGGGGACTCATAAAAATAAGGGGTAAGACGTGCTGGCGACGGGGTTGGTATTGATGGCGGCGCTGTTGCATGCGACGTGGAATACGTTAATCAAGTTCAGCGCCGAGCGACTATTGGTGGTGGCGTGCATGGACACCGTGGCGCTGCTGGTCGTTGCCATCGCGTTTCCATTCGTAAGCTTGCCGCCCATGGAAATCTGGCCGTGGATTCTCGCTTCGGCAGCTTTTGAACTGCTTTATCGCTATCTTCTGATTCAAGCCTACCGGGTCGGCGATCTCGGGCTGGTGTATCCGCTGATGCGCGGATTATCGCCTTTGGTGGTGCTCGCGCTGACCCTGATCTTCGCGGGAGAGGTGCTCACCACGCAGCAAATCTTCGGCATCATGCTGATCCCGTTCGGCATGGTTTGTCTGCTATGGCAGGGTGGCGGTGGCAAGCATTTGCCATGGTCGATGTTGCCGGTGGTGGCGCTGATCGGCCTGTGTATCGGTTGCTACACCTACATCGATGGCCAGGCGTTGCGGCGCTGGTCCCATCCTTTGGATTATCTGGTCTGGGTCACGCTGCTCAGCGCCTGGCCGTTTCCGCTGTTGGCATGGGTCGCCAAGCGTCCGGCGTTCATGTTGTTCTGGCGTGAGCAATGGAAGCTGGGGTTGGCGGTGGGCTTCTGCGTATTGGCCAGCTACGCTCTGGTGCTGTGGGCGATGCAGTTGGGTTCGATTGCGGAAGCGGCGGCATTGCGCGAGATCAGCGTAATTCTGGTGGTGCTGTTCGGTATGCGCTACCTCAAAGAACCTTTTGGCCGGCCGCGGCTCTTAGCCTGTGGGCTGGTACTGATCGGCATGCTGGTAATGAAGTTCTGACTGCTCGCGAACTCTATAACTCGAAAAAGGACGGCGTTATGACGGTGGCTCTGTGGTGTGTGTTGATTGCGATTTTTCTGCCGTATATCTGCACCGGCGTGGCGAAAGCCGTGGGCGGCTACCGGCTGAGTGATAACCACGATCCGCGCGACTTTCTCGAAAGTCTCAACGGCGTGGCGAGGCGTGCCCATGCCGCGCAGATGAACAGCTTTGAAGTGACGCCGGCATTTGCGGCGGCAGTGATTGTTGCGCACCTGGTTGGGACGGCGGAGCTGGTAACGGTCAATGTGCTGGCGGTGCTGTTTATCACCAGTCGCCTGCTTTACATCATTTGCTACCTGGCGGACTGGGCGATCTTGCGCTCGCTGGTGTGGTTTGTGGGGATGGGGTTGATTGCTTCGTTCTTCTTTGTGTCTGTTTGATTATCGGTGTTGCTGATGGCCTCATCGCGAGCAGACTCACTCCTAAATTAGGAATGCGTTCCCCTGTAGGAGTGAGCCTGCTCGCGATAGCTATCTGATTACCTCAGCAGATTCCAAGGGTTACTTCTTCTCTGTATCAGCCACCTGCGGCACTTGCGGCAGCGCTGCGCCTTTGGGCCAAAGCATCCAGATCTGCCCCTGCTGTTTCATGTCCCCGGCCAGTTGTCCAGCCGCATCACCGGTGCCCCAGAACAGATCCGCCCGCACTTCGCCAGCAATCGCACCTCCGGTATCTTGTGCCGCCACCGGGCGAACCAGTGCCGTGCCATCCGGTTTTGTCGTCGACAGCCACAGCAGGCTGCCCAACGGAATCACCTTGCGATCCACTGCCGCGCTATAACCGGCAGTCAACGGCACGTTCAGCGAACCGCGCGGGCCTTCATTGCTGTCCGGGTTGCGCGTGAAGAACACGTAGCTCGGGTTGCTGCCCAGCAGTTCCGGAATGCGCGAAGGATTGGCCTTGGCCCAGTTGCTGATCGCGCTCATGGTCACGTCTTCTTTCTTCAGCTCGCCTTGCTCGACCAGCCAGCGCCCGATTGGGCGATACGGATGGCCGTTCTGATCGGCGTACGCGATGCGCAACTGTTTGCCGTCATCGGTCTGAATTCGCCCGGAACCCTGGATCTGCAGGAATTGCAGATTCATCGGGTCGGTCAGGTAGGCAACCACCGGGGCTTTTACACCTTTGGATTCAATAGTGGCGGCATCGTCGTAAGGCTTGAGCACGCGACCTTCGAGGCGGCCGCGCAAGCGTTTGCCTTTCAGCTCCGGGTAAATGCTGTCCAGCGAGACAATGATCATGTCTTCGGGCACGCCGTACACCGGCACATTGGCCGTGTCGGTGGGCGTCAGGCTGCCGGGGTAGACCGGTTCGTAGTAACCGGTGATCAAACCGTTGGGGTTGTCGTTTTCAGCGCGCAGGCCGTAAACGTCGAGGTTTTGCTTAAGGAAAGCGCGAATCTCGCCAGCACTTTGCGGTACGTTGGCCGCAGCGGCGCAGGTGGAGCCCCATACGGCATCAGCTTTGAGTCGGGTGCAGGCGCTACGCCACGAACCGAAACCGGCGACCAGATCGCTATCGGATACTGCCGGCAGTGCTTCCCAGGTGGCGCTGGAATAAGTGGCCAGTGCGTGGGTTTTTGGTTTGGCGCTATCACCGCCGGTGCAGCCAGCGAGAATCGCCATTAGAGGCAGGGATGCGATCAGCGGGTGACGCCAGGCCTTGAAAGGGCTGTTCATGGAGTAATTCCTGTGCCGGTTGACCGAGTGCTCCATGCGCTCGAACAACCCGTATTTTTAATAGGGCTATTGGTGTTTGGCGGTGACGCGAGGATACTGGCCGCCGAATTCCGTGACCTGAAGCCACCATGACTCTTAAAAGCATTTCTGTTGTATTGCTGGCCTGTCTGACCTTGTCCGCCTGTGGCGGTGTCGATCCGAATTCTCCACTGGGCCAGCGCAAGGCCATTTTCAAACAGATGCTCAAGACTGGTGAAGACCTCGGCGGTATGTTGCGTGGACGCATCCCGTTCGACGGGCCGAAGTTCGCCGAAGGCGCGGTCAAACTCAATGCGTTGTCCCATGAGCCGTGGAAGCATTTCCCGCAGGTTCGCGAAGAAGATCACACCAGCGCCAAGGACGATGTCTGGCAGAAGCAGGCGAAGTTTCAGGAAATGGCCCGCACTCTCGAAGCTGCCACCGGTGAATTGGTGATTGCCAGTCAGATTCAACCGTACAAGGCCAGCAACCTCGGGCCTGCGGTGCAGAAAGTCGAAGATGCCTGCAGCGCTTGTCATAAACAGTTTCGCGATCATTGATATTTAAAAGATCGCAGCCTGCGGCAGCTCCTACCCTGATCAATATAGGAGCTGCCGCAGGCTGCGATCTATTGATTTTTACTTATCGATTTCGTCCAGCGCGTCCTGAAGTTCTTTGCGCGATTCGGCGAGTTTGTCTTTGCGCTTGTTGATCTTCTCTGGATCGCCTTTCTTCATCGCCTTGTCGAGATCAGCCTGGCGCTTGCTCACTTCGTGCTTGGCGTCGAGCACCTTGTTTTCGCGTTCTTTCTTCAGGCCCGCGTCGGTGCAGTGTTCGGTCACCTCACGCAGGGCAGTTTCCAGGCCTGCCTGCTGATCAGCGTTGCCGCGCGACTTGGCCTGTTCGATCTGGTTCATGATGCCTTGCTTCTTGGCCGCGCAACCGGTCAGGCCCGGGGCGTCTTCGTCGGCCATGACAGGGGTGGCCATCACGCCACAAAGGGTCAGCATGGCGAGCGGTGCGAGAAATTTCATAAAAGCTCCATGTGCAAAGGCAATCGGGTCGGGGCGGCACTGCGCTGTTGGAGCGCCTCGGTGGTGGTTGGGTTCCCGGGGTACCGGGATTGCGTGCTCAGAAACCGTCGATGCCGGCGGTCCGCAAGGTATCGCTCAAGGCTAACACCTGCGGGTCGCGGAAGAAGGCGCTCAATTGCGCTGCGCGACCGGGGCCGATACCGGGTTCTGCCTGCCATTGTTCGGTGTCTCGTTGTGCCAGCGCCTGCCATGAATCAGGCAGTTGTGCCTGACCGGTTGGCGGCAAGCCCAAGGCTTTGAGCCATTGAGTGAACGGTCGCTGGCGGGCGCTGTGAAAGCTGTTCATCAGGCGTTCGCTGCTGCGCTCGCCAAAGCCGGCAATGTTAGCAAGCTCCGGTGCGTCGAGGGTCAACCAATCCAGCAGGTTGTTCACGCGGCGTGTTTCGAGAAGTTTCTCCCAAGTGCCACGACCGACATGTTGCAGCGCCAGCCCTTGTTTGCCACTGAGCCAGGTCAGGCGAGCGAGAAACTGGCTTTCGCAGCCGGGCGAGGGTTGCCAGCAACTCAATGCGTGGAAGTCGTCGGCGTTGGGGATGTTGAGGTCTGGGCGTTCGGCGGCGCGCAGCACCACGCTGTCGAGCCGTGGAATGGTCAGGCCGGCGAGGCTGATTGCCACTTGGTCGCCGGGGCGGATATCCAGGTCTTGCCAGCGTTTGAAGGAACTGGCGCTGACCCGTTTGATTTCCCGGTCATCGAGCATGACGGGTTTGAGTTCGAGTACTGGCGTGATGCGCCCGGTGCGCCCGATCTTGAAGTTGACCTTGCGCACTTCGGCCAGCGCTTGAGCAAAAGGATACTTCCACGCAACTGCCCAATACGGAGCGCGAGCCTGCCAGCGTTCGGCGCGTGGTCGTTGGCTCTGGCGCAGTACCACGCCGTCAGTGGCAAAGGGCAGGGGTGAGCGATACCAGTGATCGCGCCATTTCTGTGCTGCAGCAAAGTCGGCGACAGGATGACTGTACGGTTCAATCGTGGCGAAACCCAGCGTCGCCAACGTGGCGATTCGCTCGGGCAATTGCGCTGGGCCTTGTGGCCAGTCCCAGACGAACAGTCCGATACCGGCGGCTTGCGCGGCATCCAGGGTTTTGCGTCCCATCAGTCCCGCGACGGTGGAGCGAGCGTTAACGCTGCCGGATCGAGCTTGCACGTGCTCGTTCAAGCGCCAATAGAGTTCGCCCTGCACCAGCATATCCAGCGGTTGTGTCAGGTGTTGAGGAATGGCGCCGATCTTCTGTGCTGATGGCGTCCAGTCTTGCCCGCGAACCCCGTCACCGCGACTGATGACCTGTTGCAAAACGCCCGCGCGATAAATCAGCGTTACTGCGACGCCGTCGATCTTGGGTTGTATCCAGACATCCTTGCGATCATGTAGCCAGGCCTCCACGGCCTCATCTTTGTGGATTTTATCCAGGCCGGTATGGGCGATGGGGTGCGCGTTTGAGCCTGAAACTGTGTGCAAAGGATCGGGTGGCGAGGGCACTTTGAAACACGCTCGCCAATCGTTCAGTTGCGCAAGGGATTGGTCGTAGAGTTCGTCGGCAATCAGTGAGCGGCCTTCGCGGTGGTAGGCGTCGTCCCATTGATTGATCTGGTTTTGCAGGGCGGTGATTTCGCGTTGGGCGTGTGCAGCGGGCCAGTTTGGGCAGGTGGCTTGCGCGCTGAATGTTGCGGGCATCAGCAGGAAAATAAATAACAGGCGCAGCGTGGCAAGCATCGTGAGCGTCCTTGCTCAAGGGGAGTGCTTGAAGGTTAGGCGAAGATATTTACTCCGCCGGAAGGGTGTTTTACGGCTTGTTTCTGGGCCGTGAAAACAGCCCCTCACCCTAACCCTCTCCCGGGGGGAGAGGGGACTGACCGAGTGGTTTGTTGGATATGCATCGACCTGAGCGTTCTGAGTTGAACTCCCGGTTTCAGGCATGAAAAAGCCCCGCACGGGGCGAACCGTGCGGGGCTTTTTTGTACCGCCAGGGAGTCTTACAGACCAGCAGCAGAACGCAGGGCGTCGGCGCGGTCGGTTTTTTCCCAGGTGAACGTGGTGAAGGTGTCTTCGCCAACGGTCTTGGTCTCTGGCGCGCGACCGAAGTGGCCGTACGCTGCAGTTTCCTGGTACATCGGGTGCAGCAGATCGAGCATGGTGGTGATTGCGTATGGACGCAGGTCGAACACTTCACGCACCAGTTTGATGATCTTGTCATCGCTGATCTTGCCGGTGCCGAAGGTGTTCAGCGAGATCGAGGTAGGCTGAGCCACGCCGATCGCGTAGGAAACCTGAATCTCGCAACGCTCGGCCAGGCCGGCCGCGACGATGTTCTTGGCCACGTAACGGCCAGCGTAGGCCGCCGAACGGTCAACCTTCGATGGATCTTTACCGGAGAATGCGCCGCCGCCGTGACGGGCCATGCCGCCGTAGCTGTCGACGATGATCTTGCGACCGGTCAGACCGCAGTCACCTACCGGGCCGCCAATGATGAACTGGCCGGTCGGGTTGATGTGGAACTGGGTGTCTTTGCTCAGCAGTTCGGCAGGCAGCACGTGCTTGACGATCAGCTCCATCACGCCTTCGCGCAGGTCTTTGTACGACACTTCAGGGTTGTGCTGGGTCGACAGAACAACGGCGTCGATGCCGACAACCTTGCCGCCTTCGTAACGGCAAGTCACTTGCGACTTGGCGTCCGGGCGCAGCCAAGGCAGCAGACCCGATTTACGGGCTTCGGCCTGGCGCTGCACCAACTGGTGCGAGAAGGTGATCGGCGCTGGCATCAGCACTTCGGTTTCGTTGCTGGCGTAGCCGAACATCAGGCCCTGGTCGCCGGCGCCCTGATCTTCAGGCTTGGCACGGTCAACACCCTGGTTGATGTCTGGGGACTGCTTGCCAATGATGTTCATCACGCCGCATGTCGCGCCGTCGAAGCCGACTTCGGAACTGGTGTAACCGATGTCGCAGATGACGTCACGGACGATCTGCTCCAGGTCGACCCAGGCGCTGGTGGTCACTTCACCGGCAACGATGGCCACGCCGGTCTTGACCAGGGTTTCCACGGCAACGCGTGCATGTTTGTCCTGGGCAATAATGGCGTCCAGCACCGCATCGGAAATCTGGTCGGCGATTTTGTCCGGATGTCCTTCGGACACGGACTCGGAGGTGAAGAGGGAGTATTCGCTCATCTCGATGTTTTCCTGAATTTACCGATGGTGAGTGTCGCCAGCCGGTCGCTGAAAATGGCGGACCTGGATCTGGAAACCATTACGTAAGCCTACATAGAGGCTTTCCCCGGGAACGAGTCCCGCAGCGGTGGCCCAACGGGCCAAATCGTCCTGTTCAAACCCCAACCACAGATCACCGCAGGCCTCCCTGGCCCAACTCTGGTTGTGGCTACATAACTCTGTCACGAGCAGGCTACCGCCCGGTTGCAGCAGGTTGGCCATATGCTTGAGTGCGTCGGCCGGCGCGGCGAAATGGTGCAACACCATGTTCAACACCACGCAATCGGCCGTAAGGCTTGTGCCATTCAATGCATCGGCCAATTGCAGGCTGACGTTAGCCAGCTGTTCACGTTCACATACCTGGCGAGCCAGTTCGAGCATCGCCGGGCTGTTGTCCAGCGCAGTTACGGTGCCGAAGCGACGCGCCAGTTCCGGCAAAAAAGCACCATCGCCGGGGCCGACTTCAATGGCCGTGGCTGCACCATCGAAGTTCAGTTTGTCGAGCAGGGCCAGCACGCTGTCACGGTACTGCGGCAGGCCTGCGATCAAGTCTTGCTGGGCACGGAATTTTTCCGCCACCCGGGTGAAAAAGTCCTGACTGGCCGCGGCACGTTGGCCGTGAACCTGCTCGATGCGCGCTTGCACGTCGTCAGGCAGATCCAGATTGTCGACTTCTTCTAACAATGCAGCGTGCAACTTACCGCCGAGCAATTCGGTGTGGGGCAGGGCGCGGCGATAAAAGATCGCGTTGCCTTCGCGGCGCGTCGCCACCAGATCAGCCTGGGCCAGTACCTTGAGGTGGTGGCTCATGCCGGACTGGCCAATGCCGAAAATCTGCGCCAGTTCCAGAACACCGAACGAATCGTTGGCCAGCGCGCGCAATACATTCAGGCGCAGCGGATCGCCGCCGGCCTTGCACAGGGCCGCCAGCTCGTCGCAATCGTCATGGCGAATGGAAGGCACGCGTAAGTTCATAGGGCTGGCAGTCTAGAGAGGGGGGCAAATCATCGCAAGGCCAATATCAAAAAGTTTTGATATTGCTCGATAAATGGCACTTCTCCCGAAACGGTTAACTCTACAAACGAACAGCGGAAAGGTTTCACCTACCGAAACCACTGCTATCCATTGGAAAAACGCCTCCGGATGACTATCTGTCATTGCCCCGAGGCGCTCCGGTGAGGGAAAATGCCCTCCTTTTTTCCGTTTCAATCTATTCACACCCAGGAGATCAGCGATGCCTAGCCGTCGTGAGCGTGCCAACGCCATTCGTGCCCTCAGCATGGATGCCGTGCAAAAAGCCAACAGCGGCCATCCCGGTGCCCCTATGGGTATGGCAGATATCGCCGAAGTGCTTTGGCGCGACTACCTCAAGCACAACCCGAGCAATCCATCGTTCGCCGACCGTGACCGCTTCGTGCTGTCCAACGGCCACGGCTCGATGTTGATCTACTCGCTGCTGCACCTGACCGGTTACGACCTGTCGATCGAAGACCTCAAACAGTTCCGTCAACTGCACAGCCGCACCCCGGGCCACCCGGAATTCGGCTACACCCCGGGCGTTGAAACCACCACCGGCCCATTGGGTCAGGGTCTGGCCAACGCCGTCGGTTTCGCTCTGGCAGAAAAAGTCCTGGCAGCGCAGTTCAACCGTCCAAACCACAACATCGTTGACCACCACACCTACGTGTTCCTGGGTGATGGCTGCATGATGGAAGGCATTTCCCACGAAGTCGCTTCCCTGGCCGGTACGCTGGGTCTGGGCAAACTGATCGCTTTCTACGATGACAACGGCATTTCAATCGACGGCGAAGTCGAAGGCTGGTTCACCGATGACACGCCGAAGCGTTTCGAAGCCTACAACTGGCAAGTGATCCGCAACGTTGACGGTCACGACCCGGAAGAGATCAAGACCGCCATCGAAACCGCGCGCAAGAGCCCGCTGCCGACCCTGATCTGCTGCAAGACCACCATCGGTTTCGGCTCGCCGAACAAGCAAGGCAAAGAAGACTGCCACGGCGCTCCACTGGGTGATGCGGAAATCGCGCTGACCCGTCAGGCGCTGAACTGGAACCACGGCCCGTTCGAAATCCCGGCCGACATCTATGCCGAGTGGGATGCCAAGGAAAAAGGTCGCGCGGCCGAAGCCGAGTGGGATCAGCGTTTCGCTGCCTACTCCGCTGCATTCCCGACCGAAGCCAACGAACTGGTGCGTCGTCTGAGCGGTGAGCTGCCGGCCGATTTCTCCGAAAAAGCTTCGGCTTACATCGCTGAAGTTGCGGCCAAAGGCGAAACCATCGCCAGCCGTAAAGCCAGCCAGAACACCCTGAACGCGTTCGGCCCATTGCTGCCGGAACTGCTCGGCGGTTCGGCTGACCTGGCCGGTTCCAACCTGACCCTGTGGAAAGGTTGCAAGGGCGTCAGCGCTGAAGATGCCAGCGGCAACTACATGTACTACGGCGTGCGCGAATTCGGCATGACCGCGATCATGAACGGCGTGACCCTTCACGGCGGTCTGGTGCCTTACGGCGCGACCTTCCTGATGTTCATGGAATACGCCCGCAACGCCGTGCGCATGTCGGCGCTGATGAAGAAGCAGGTCATCCACGTCTACACCCACGACTCCATCGGTCTGGGCGAAGACGGCCCGACGCACCAGCCGATCGAGCAATTGACCAGCCTGCGTACCACGCCGAACCTCGACACCTGGCGTCCAGCCGATGCCGTTGAATCGGCCGTGGCCTGGAAAAATGCGCTGGAGCGCAAGGACGGCCCATCGGCGCTGATCTTCTCGCGTCAGAACCTGCAACACCAGGAACGCGATGCCGGCCAGATTGCCGACATCAGCCGTGGCGGTTACGTGCTGAAGGACTGCGCAGGCGAGCCTGAGCTGATCCTGATCGCCACCGGTTCGGAAGTCGGTCTGGCGGTTCAGGCTTTCGACAAGCTGACCGAGCAGGGCCGCAAAGTGCGCGTGGTTTCGATGCCTTGCACCAGCGTGTTCGATGCTCAGGACGCGGGCTATAAGCAAGCCGTGCTGCCGTTGCAGGTGAGCGCGCGTATCGCGATCGAAGCGGCACACGCCGACTTCTGGTTCAAGTACGTGGGTCTGGAAGGTCGCGTGATTGGCATGACCACTTACGGCGAATCGGCTCCAGCTTCGGCCCTGTTCGAAGAGTTCGGCTTCACCCTGGAAAACATCCTCGGTCAGGCTGAAGAGCTGCTGGAAGACTAAGGCACAGCGCGGTGGCCTCAGGGTCACCGCAATCCCTGTGGGAGCTGGCTTGCCAGCGATAGCGTCCGTTCAGTCAGCATATATGTTGAAGCGAATGGCCCTATCGCTGGCAAGCCAGCTCCCACAGGGGTTGTGTTGCAACAAACATTACGTCTGCCTGCGTACTATCGAGAACCCCATGCCTCAACCGCGTCCCTTCAAAGTTGCACTCAACGGCTACGGCCGCATTGGTCGTTGCGTCTTGCGTGCGTTGTTTGAGCGAGGCGAGAAAGCCGGGTTTGAAATTGTCGCGATCAACGATCTGGCGGACATGGCCAGCATCGAATACCTGACACGCTTCGACTCCACTCACGGCCGTTTTCCGGGCGAGGTGCGAGTAGAAGGCGATTGTCTGCATATTAATGGCGACTGCGTGAAGGTCCTGCGCAGTGCCACCCCCGAAGGCATCGATTGGGCGTCACTGGGCGTCGATCTGGTGCTTGAGTGTTCCGGTGCCTATAACACCCGTGAAGACGGCCAGCGTTTTCTCGACGCTGGCGCGCCACGTGTGTTGTTCTCGCAGCCAATGGCCAGCGAGGCGGATGTCGACGCCACCATCGTTTACGGCGTCAATCAGGATTGCCTGACCGGCGACGAACTGCTGGTGTCCAACGCCTCCTGTACGACCAATTGCGGCGTGCCGCTGTTGCGCTTGCTCGACAAGGCCATTGGCCTCGATTACGTGTCGATCACCACGATTCACTCGGCAATGAACGACCAGCCGGTGATCGACGCCTATCACCACGAAGACCTGCGCCGCACCCGTTCGGCATTCCAGTCAGTGATCCCGGTGTCCACCGGTCTGGCGCGTGGTATCGAGCGCCTGCTGCCGGAACTTGCCGGGCGAATTCAGGCCAAAGCCGTACGCGTGCCGACGGTCAACGTGTCCTGCCTCGACATCACGATGCAGACCGCCACCGCGACCGATGCCAATGAGGTCAACCGGATCCTGCGCGAAGCCGCCACCAGCGGCCCGCTCAAAGGTCTGCTCGCCTATACCGAGTTGCCGCACGCTAGCTGTGATTTCAACCATGACCCACATTCGGCCATCGTCGATGCCAGTCAGACCCGTGTTTCCGGCCCTAAGCTGGTGAACATCCTGGCCTGGTTCGACAACGAATGGGGTTTTGCCAACCGAATGCTGGACGTTGCAGAACACTATCTGCAAACAGCAACTTCAAAAAAACCGTAGGAAGTGCGACCCATGACCGTGTTGAAGATGTCCGACCTCGATCTGCAAGGTAAGCGCGTATTGATCCGCGAAGACCTCAACGTCCCAGTCAAGGACGGTGTTGTCACCAGCGATGCGCGAATCCTGGCTTCGCTGCCGACCATCAAGCTGGCCCTGGAAAAAGGCGCGGCCGTGATGGTCTGCTCGCACCTTGGCCGTCCGACCGAAGGCGAGTTCTCCGCCGAGAACAGCCTCAAGCCTGTCGCTGACTACCTGAGCAAGGCCCTGGGCCGTGAAGTGCCGCTGGTGGCTGATTACCTGGGCGGCGTTGACGTCAAGGCCGGCGACATCGTGCTGTTCGAAAACGTGCGCTTCAACAAAGGCGAGAAAAAGAACGCTGACGAACTGGCCCAGCAATACGCTGCTCTGTGCGACGTGTTCGTGATGGACGCTTTCGGCACCGCTCACCGCGCCGAAGGTTCGACCCACGGCGTGGCCAAGTTCGCCAAGGTTGCGGCTGCTGGTCCACTGCTGGCCGCTGAACTGGACGCACTGGGCAAAGCCCTCGGCGCGCCGGCTCAGCCAATGGCGGCCATCGTTGCCGGCTCCAAGGTCTCGACCAAACTCGACGTGCTGAACAGCCTGAGCCAGATCTGCGATCAACTGATCGTCGGCGGCGGCATCGCCAACACCTTCCTCGCGGCGGCCGGTCACCCGGTCGGCAAGTCGCTGTACGAACCGGATCTGCTCGACACCGCACGCGCTATCGCTGCCAAAGTCAGCGTGCCACTGCCGGTTGACGTAGTGGTTGCCAAAGAATTCGCTGAAACCGCAGAAGCCACCGTCAAGCTGATCGCTGACGTCGCGGCTGACGACATGATTCTGGACATCGGCCCGCAAACCGCAGCCAACTTCGCCGAACTGCTGAAATCTTCGAAAACCATTCTGTGGAACGGCCCGGTCGGCGTGTTTGAATTCGACCAGTTCGGCAACGGCACCAAAGTGCTGGCGCAGGCCATCGCTGAAAGCTCGGCGTTCTCCATCGCCGGCGGCGGCGACACCCTGGCCGCGATCGATAAATATGGCGTGGCTGAGCAAATCTCCTACATTTCCACCGGTGGTGGCGCGTTCCTCGAATTCGTCGAGGGCAAAGTGCTGCCAGCCGTAGAAGTCCTGGAAAGCCGGGCCAAGGCCTAAGGCCGCCCGTTTGGCCAGGCAAAGGAGTGTTTACATGGTCAAGTCGTTAGCACTGTTGTTGCTGACCGGTACGCTGGCGGCCTGCGGGAGTAACCCGAAGGCCGAAGCCACGCCGGCGCCGAGCGAGTCGCAGAAGGGCTGTTATCAGGCCGACTGGCAGGCCGAAACCAACCCGGTGCTGAATAAGCGCTCGGGGCCGGATGGCCTGGACAAATACGAGACGCAAACCCCGGCCAAGGAACATGGTTGTCCTTGACGGGTCTGACTCTTTAACTCAGGGCTGGCGGCGTGTGCTGTCAGTCGAGGAACACGGATGAAAGGCTTGATCGCCATTGCGGCGTTGGCATTGTTGGGCGGTTGCGCGCAGTTGAACCTGTTTCAGTCTTCTGCCCCGGCGGACAACTGGACCACCTGGACCTGCGACAGCCAGGCCAAAGTGCTGTGGCGCTACGCCGATGCCGGCCAGAAGGAAGTCGATGTTCGACTGGGTGGCGGTGATCAGGTCTATCGCCTGAAAGAAGAACCGGGCGCCTCGGGCACGCTGTACAGCGACGGCATGCTGGCGTTTCACGTCAAGGGAGAGGAAGGCCTGGTGTACTGGGTCGCCACCAATGACCTGATCGGCCGCGGCTGCAAAGCCGAGTAATTGCAACACCGCAGGCCCATTGTAGGAGTGAGCCTGCTCGCGATAGCGGCCTGACAGTCGCTGCAATATTGACTGAAAGATTGCTATCGCGAGCAGGCTCACTCCTACAGGGGTTCTGCGCAGTTCTGAAGAATTGGCTTTATCGAATCACCAGACCGGGCCTCAACCCCCGATCTGCAATCACTTGAATAGCCGCCGCCGCTCCGGCAGGCTGGCACGATTAACGACCCTCAACCGGGAGAGACACACACAATGGCACTTATCAGCATGCGCCAGATGTTGGACCACGCAGCCGAATTCGGCTACGGCGTTCCAGCCTTCAACGTCAACAACCTTGAGCAGATGCGCGCCATCATGGAAGCCGCTGACAAGACTGACTCCCCGGTGATCGTTCAGGCTTCGGCCGGCGCCCGTAAATACGCCGGCGCGCCTTTCCTGCGTCACCTGATCCTCGCCGCGATCGAAGAATTCCCGCACATCCCGGTGTGCATGCACCAGGACCACGGCACCAGTCCTGACGTCTGCCAGCGTTCGATTCAACTGGGCTTCAGCTCGGTGATGATGGACGGCTCGCTGGGCGAAGACGGCAAGACCCCGACCGACTACGACTACAACGTCCGCGTTACCCAACAAACCGTAGCCATGGCTCACGCCTGCGGCGTCTCGGTAGAAGGCGAGCTGGGCTGCCTGGGTTCGCTGGAAACCGGCATGGCCGGTGAAGAAGACGGCATCGGCGCCGAAGGCGTTCTGGATCACAGCCAAATGCTGACCGACCCGGAAGAAGCCGCTGACTTCGTCAAGCGCACCCAAGTCGATGCCTTGGCCATCGCCATCGGCACCAGCCACGGCGCCTACAAGTTCACCAAGCCACCTACCGGTGACGTGCTGGCGATCGACCGCATCAAGGAAATCCACAAACGCATCCCGAACACCCACCTGGTGATGCACGGTTCCTCGTCGGTGCCACAAGAATGGCTGGCGATCATCAACCAGTACGGCGGCGACATCAAAGAAACCTACGGCGTACCGGTTGAAGAAATCGTCGAAGGCATCAAGTACGGCGTGCGCAAAGTCAACATCGACACCGACCTGCGCCTGGCATCCACCGGTGCGATGCGTCGCCTGATGGCCACCAACCCGAGCGAGTTCGACCCACGTAAATTCTTCGGCGCGACTGTTACTGCAATGCGTGACGTGTGTATCGCTCGTTATGAAGCGTTCGGTACTGCCGGTAATGCTTCGAAGATCAAGCCGATCTCGCTGGAAGCGATGTACCAGCGTTATCTGAAGGGTGAGTTGAACGCTAAGGTTAACTGAGCCTTCGAGTTGTAGATGCACTAAAAAACCGCCGTCGGGCGGTTTTTTAGTGCATTAGGAATGGTCAACTCAGAATCGACACTCGCTGAGCTGTTTGGATATTTCGCCTACATTAAATTTCCGTCAACTATCAGTCCTGCAGTACCCCCCGACAAGTCCTTATAAAATGGCCATAGCGCAGTGGCCTCGGGGTTGGATTTTTCTTTTTTAAGACCGTTCCACTCCTCGAAGTCTGGACCATCGTTGTTGTATTTAGCCTCGAACGCCCAATTTGCGTCGGATGTTGAAAAGCTCAAATCAGTTTTCTTGGCTGCGTTGTTAAAGTGAAATCCGCCGCTGATGTTTTCCTTGCCAGCAGCGGTGAGAAAAGTACCTGTAAAGCGACCAGCCGATTCATCCATGGTAGTGATTACAAGTTGATGGCCTTTCGGAAACGAGTTGTAAGTACCTTTCATATTTGAATGGGACATTTGAAGCCTCCGCTGTAAATTATTGAATTCAGTTCCTTTGAGTTGTCCCTAAGGAGCCGTTGCTGCGAGAACAGACTAGTTTTCAGCGTTATTCGTTGTCACCTGTAAAAAGTGACAGGTTTTTATATGCTTTTGAAATAATGATCTGTGCAATATGATCTATAGAAAAAGGGGCTTAGTAGAAAAAGGCGACGATTTATTTATCAATGGCAACTAAGGACGTAACACCAAAAGGCCCGCCATCCGTCACCCTTCCAGTTGAGCACAAAACGGGACAGATTTATTAAATCTCCAGGTTACCTCTAGAGCGTTGTGAAATCCGCATTCTCGTGATGTTTTCAATTTCTTCTGTGAAACGCGGACTGCCCGTCAATGGACTAGATAAGTCTGTCCCCTTTTTCCCTTTTATTTGAATAAATCTCTAATCTCTTCAAAGGTTGGCATCGTTGCTGGAACCACCGAGAGTTCGCAGTCCAACGCAGCCAAAACGCGCGCGTAAGCGATCATGCCAACAGAAAGGGTACCTTTCTCCACCGCTATGACTTTGTATCGCGTCAGTTCCGCCAGATCGGAAAGCTGAGCCTGCGTCAGGCCACGATTTATACGTTTTTCACGTAATTGAATGCCCAGACGGGTAATTAAAAAGAGAGTAATCCATGTTGCGCTACCGTAACATTTTGATCTCAATGTGGCGTATGCGGAACATTTAATCTATTTGGCTCAAGAAGCCCGTCGTGAGACGGGCTTCTTTGTGAACGACTACTCCTTTAGTTCAACGTGATCCAGTGCCTGATTTACCGCCAATTCACCGAGCATGACCACTTGCGCAATGCCTAGGGCAGTCTTGCGGTGTGAGGTGTCGAGCATGGCGGCGAAGTTGTTGAGCATTTCGCTGGCTGAACCCAGGGTTTCGCTGGCGTTGGCCAGTAGCGATTCGGTGTTGTACTTCGGGTTGGCGAGGTACATGGGCTCGGGTTTGTGCGTGCTGGCCATGATGAAGGCGGACGGTTTGAGGTAATGGTCGAGGGCGCGCTCGGCGGCGTCGTTGAGTTTTTTGGAATCGAGGGATTCGTAAGGGGATGCGAGATCTGTTTCTGGCGGGTGAGGCGTTGATCTGATCATGTTTCGTCTCCGGTAAATGGAGCCGACACCGGATCGCTACTAAACGAAGAGGGTGGCAGCTGAACGCAGGTTAGTAGACCGGGGAGACGCGACCGGCGCACCCGAAGGCGCCCTGCGTACAGCTACCATCAAGCGCGGGTTATGCCCGACTGAATGGTGCCAATGCGCATCGCGTAACCACGGGCTACTAAACCCGATCACTGGAAATCAGTGACGCGAATCAAGTTACCGATGGCCCGCCAGGCGCACAAGCCGGCGGATTCTGGCGTAGTGGTAGGCAACGGCGCAAGCTGTTGTAGGCATCCGGAAGTAACCGCCGACAGATCTAAACAGCACTGTTTAAAGGTAGGAGCTGCCGAAGGCTGCGATCTTTTGATTTTGTCTTTTTAGAATCAAAAACAAGATCAAAAGATCGTCCGATCGCGGCCCGAGCCTTCGGCAGCTCCTACAGTGCGGATTGGGTTATTTGTCGTGATCGATGTCGAGTTTGGAGAAGGTTACCTGGCCACCCTCGCTGGTGTACCCCGTGTTGTCCTGCACATAAACCCCAGCCTTGAAATACAGCGGCTTGTTGCGCCACGTCGCACTGATCTGTGAATCCCACTGATAACCCGCCGCACTCACACCCAGTGCACCGCCAGGACTGAGGTGAATGAGGTAATTGAATTCGCGATCCAGTTTGACCCCGGTGGCGAGGGTGATGACACGGCTTTCGTCATCATCGGGGTGCATGCGCACCTTGATTACCAGGTTGCCGGTTTCAGTTTTTGTCTTGTACTGATACTCAAGTTTGACCATCGGCTTCTGGCTTTCATAAGCATGAATCTGGCCGATGACGATCTTGCCCGAGCTCGGTACTTTGTTCACCGTGACGGTCGCGCGCAATGAATTGTCGGCATCCGGGTAATACCAGTTGCGCAGGGTGCCGTTGCTGTAGGTTTCGCGCAGTTCGGTGCGCGGGTAGATGGCGTTTTCGGTTTTTGACCCGGTAACCGGTGACCAGAAGAACAAGGTGCCGGTGTCGGAATGGAAGTACTGATCTTTGAAGCCGTTCACCAGTTTGGAGGTTTCGACGGTGTATGGCGGGCTGCCAACGGGAACGCTGAGGTTCCAGGTTGCGAGATCGATCATGTCGGTTCTTCCACTCAAGTTTCACTGCACGTACGTGCCAGAAGCTCTAGCCCGCACGTTTTGGGGCGGACTTTATAAGCGTAGAGGGATTTTTTGTTAATGCCCGTTTGGCAGATGATTGACGTCAACATCCTGTCGAAATGCCATCTCTGCCGGTTTCCGGGGGCTTCAGCGGTGACCGTTAGTCGGCAAATTCACGCTTTGGTTAAATGATGGCCTGATGACAGCTTCTGCTTTCTTGGATCCAGTACTAGAGTGAAGGCTCAGTATGTGTGCGGTTTTTACCGGAAACCGACCGAAAGTCCCGACAAGAGAAGCAGCATGGAATGCGCGCAACCCCCGCCAGGTGAAGGCAGCTCTGTCCTTTTGATCGTTGATGATTACCCTGAAAATCTGATCAGCATGCGCGCGTTGCTGCAGCGTCAGGATTGGCACGTCCTCACGGCAGCCTCCGGTTTCGAAGCGCTCAATATTCTGCTCTCCCACGACGTCGATCTGGTGCTGCTGGACGTGCAGATGCCGGGCATGGACGGCTTTGAAGTCGCGCGCCTGATGCGTGGCAGTCAGCGCACGCGCCTGACGCCGATTATCTTTCTGACCGCCAACGAGCAATCCCAGGACGCCGTGATCAAGGGCTATGCCAGTGGCGCGGTGGATTACCTGTTCAAACCGTTCGACCCGCAGATCCTCAAGCCCAAGGTGCAGGCGTTGCTGGAACACCAGCGCAATCGTCGCGCCTTGCAGCGCCTGAGTCATGACCTGGAAGTGGCGCGCGCCTTCAATGCTTCGGTGCTGGATAACGCAGCCGAGGGGATATTAGTGGTGGGCGAGGATGGTTTGATCCGCTTCGCCAATCCGGCGATTTCGCGGTTGCTGAATGCGCCGGTGAAGGAGCTGGAAGGTCAGGAGTTTCTCGACTTTCTACAGAAGCCGCACATTCCGCTGTGGGCCGATTCCGAGTTTTATGCCAGCTACAAGCGTGGCGAGACGTTAAGGCTGCACGACGCCTTGCTGCGCACCGCGCCCGGCCAGCAAGTGCCGGTGGCGCTGTCCTGTGCGGCGTTGCCCGCCGAACAGCATGCGATGGTGGTGACCGTGCTCGATATGTCGGTGGTGCGTCACTTGCACCAACAACTGGAATTCCAGGCGGTGACCGATCCACTGACCGGGTTGCTCAACCGGCGCGGGTTTTACCAGACTGTTGAAAATCTGCTGTTGCGTGGTGAGCGCAGTGATAGCAGTTGGGTCTTGCTGTATCTGGATCTTGATGGCTTCAAACGGGTCAACGATTCACTCGGTCACGATGCCGGCGATCGGGTGTTGCGCTGGGTTTCCGAGCAATTGAAGGCATGTCTGCGGCCGTTCGACATTCTTGCGCGCATGGGCGGCGATGAATTTACCGCGCTGCTGGATCTGGAGTTTCCCGAGCAAGCGGCGAAGATTGCCGAAAAACTCATCGAACGGGTGTCGATCTGTCAGCAGATTGAAGGGTTGGACATCGCTCTCGGTGCCAGCATCGGCATCGCCACTTACCCGGACTGCGGCTCCAACCTTGACGGATTGCTGCGTGCCTCCGACATCGCCATGTATGAAGCCAAGCGCGCCGGACGTCAGCAATATCGCTTTTATGATCATGAAATGAACGGCCGGGCGCGTTCGCGATTGATGCTTGAAGAAAGTGTGCGTGCGGCCATCGAGAACCGCGATTTCAACTTGGTGTATCAGCCGCAAGTGGCCATCGACACGGGCCAGATTCGTGGCTTCGAAGCCTTGTTGCGTTGGCAGCATCCGAGCGTTGGCGATGTGCCGCCGGGGTTGTTCTTGCCGTTGCTGGAAGAGGCGCGGCTGATCAGCCGCCTCGGCAGCTGGATTTATCATCGTGGTGCCGGCCAGCGCAAAGCCTGGGAAACCCTGTTTGCCGAGGATCTGGTGCTCGGTGTGAGTTTGAGCAACACCCAGTTCAGCCTGCCGAATCTGGTCACCGAGTTGCGTCAGGTGATGGAACGACATGCCTTGCAGCCTCGGCAACTGGAGGTCGAGGTCACCGAAGAAGCGCTGATGCAGAATCCCGACGAAACCCGCAAACAACTGCGGTTGCTGCGCAATCTGGGCGTGCGGGTGGCGCTGGATGACTTCGGTTCCGGGCCGTGTTCGCTGGCGCATCTGCGTGATCTGGAGCTGGATACCCTCAAGCTTGATCGCCATCTTATTGCGCGGTTGCCGGACTCCAAACGCGACGCCTCGCTGGTCAGTACGGTGATCAGTCTGTGCAAACAATACGGTTTGCTGGTGATTGCCGAGGGGGTGGAAACCATCGAGCAATACCAATGGCTGCAAGCCCATGGCTGCGAATACGTGCAGGGTTTCCTCGTCGCGCGGCCGCTGATGGCCGAGGATGCGGTCAGCTTCGCCGAACCGTTTGACTGGAGCGCACTGCCCGGTTGAATTCGCTACACTGGCGCACCTTTTCGAACCGTGTCGCTCGTCCATGACTGTGTTGAAGTACCTCCAGGCCTATCCCGCGCAATTACAGGATCAGGTGCGTCAACTGATTGCCGAAGGGCGTCTGGGTGATTACCTGAATCAACGCTATTCGGGGCGCCACGACGTGCAGAGCGACAAGGCTTTGTACAGCTACGCGCTGGACCTGAAGCAGGAATACCTGCGCAACGCCCCGGCCATCGACAAGGTGCTGTTCGACAACCGCCTTGACCTGACCTACCGCGCACTGGGTCTGCACACCACGGTGTCGCGAGTGCAGGGCGGCAAGCTCAAGGCCAAGAAAGAGATTCGTATCGCCTCGTTGTTCAAGGAGGCCGCGCCGGACTTTCTGAAAATGATCGTCGTGCATGAGCTGGCGCACTTCAAGGAATCGGATCACAACAAGGCGTTCTATAAATTGTGCGAGCACATGCTGCCGGGGTATCACCAGGTCGAGTTTGATCTGCGTGTGTATCTGACGTGGCGCGATATGCAGGCTTAACAGTACGCAACCAGGAAGGTGTGGATGGACGTCAGCAAGACCAAAAGCAGTTTCTACCGTCGCTTATATGTGGCGTACCTGATCGACAGCGGTCTGGCGCCGAGTGTGCCGACGCTGACCGACGTGACCGGCATGCCCCGGCGCACGGCGCAGGACACGATTGCCGCGTTGGCCGATCTGGATATCGTTTGTGAGTTCGAGCAGGAAGAGGGCGCGCGCAATCACGCCGGGCGCTATCGGATTCGCGAGTGGGGAGCGATTGATCGTGGGTGGATCGAGCGTAATTTGCGGCAGATCAAGGCAGTTCTGGAGTATCCCTGAAAAAGAGCCCCTCACCCAGCCCTCTCCCGGAGGGAGAGGGCGCCGATTGGGGGATATTGGAGAGATACGCCGACCTGAACGAATTGCTGTGAATCCATAATCGACGCGGTTTTTCAGGTCGATGTCTGACGCAAGACAACTCGGTCAGTCCCCTCTCCCACTGGGAGAGGGCTAGGGTGAGGGCTGTTCAGGCCCGACGCATCCCAATGTGTGGAATGTCATCCTCCAGATACTCTTCACCCGCCACAACAAACCCGTACCGACCGTAATACCCCTGCAAATGCGCCTGCGCCGACAAATAGATCGGCACTTGCGGCCAGTGCTTCTCGGCCTGTTTCAGTGCTTGCTCCATCATTTCGTGCCCCAGCCCTTTGCCGCGCCCTTGCGGTGCGGTAATCACGCGGCCGATCACCACGTCACCCCCCTGGGATTCCGGATCCAGCAGGCGCAGGTACGCCATCAACTGGTCATCCTCCCACCCCATCAGATGGTAGGTGTCGCCTTCCAGATCCTGGCCATCGAGGTCCGGATAGGCGCATTTCTGCTCGACGACGAACACGTCCGAGCGCAGCTTCAACAGCGCGTATAGCTGTTCCTTGCCCAGATCACTGTGATGTTTGCAGACCCATTCGATTGTCATTTGCCGATTCCTTGAACGTGTCGCCCGATACTAAGCGCCCACGGCAAAGATGTCTGTATGGCGTAAGAGTCTGTGACAAAGGTCAAAATGCCATCATTCCTTTCTCGCAGCCTCGGTGACTTTGTGTAATCTGCTGGAGAGCCCTGTGCACTGGCTGCAATGAGCTAATGTTAGGGCCTGGGTTTTGCCGGTAAGGGGCCTTGGGGTTTTGGCTGAAAACATGCTGGGCAACTCGCCCGCTAAGGATTTTCAAGCATGCCGCGTTTGCATCGAGCCGTTGCTTTGACCGGATTGCTCTTGCTGGCTCAGACCGCTGCAGCGGAGAAGCTGCGGCTGGTGTTTGATATCTGGCCACCCTTTACC
Source organism: Pseudomonas sp. Irchel s3a12 (assembly GCF_900187485.1). Lineage (NCBI taxonomy): Bacteria > Pseudomonadati > Pseudomonadota > Gammaproteobacteria > Pseudomonadales > Pseudomonadaceae > Pseudomonas > Pseudomonas sp. Irchel s3a12. The sequence continues at coordinate 182,972 of NZ_FYDN01000015.1, read as the reverse complement.
GACGACACGCTAGTCAACGGCGGTCTGGCTACCGACATTGTCACCACCGCACTCGCCCGGGCCGGCTATGCCAGCGGTTATGAGCAGGTGCCGTGGGCGCGGGCGCTGCTTGGCGTCGGCGAGGGCCGCTACGATGTGTTGGTCAACGCCTGGTACAACGACGAACGCACCAGGTTCGGCCAGTTCTCCGGGGAATACCTGCTCAACCGCATCCGCTTTCTCAAGCGCAAAGACACGCCACTCGACTATTCCAATCTGCAGCAACTGCACACCTATCCGATTGCGGTGGTGCGCGGCTACGCCTATTCGGCGCCGTTCGATGCCGACACGGCGTTGCAGAAAGTCCCTGTGCATAACTTCGCCATGGCCGTGCGCATGCTCGCGGCAGATCGGGTCAAGTTGACGCTGGAGGATGAATATGTGGCGAAGTATTACCTGGCGCGGGAATCCGCCAAGGTGCGCGATTCGGTGGAGTTTTTACCCAAGCCGTTGAGTGAGAACAGCCTGCATATATTGGTGAGCCTGAAGAATCCGCAGCATGAGCAGATTGTCGCGGGGTTTGATAAGGCGATTGCGGCGATGAAGGCGGATGGGAGTTATGACAAGTTGTTGAGGCAGCATGGGATGTGAGTTTCTGATTTCAGAGTTGCGTTGTTGCTGATGGCCTCATCGCTGGCAAGTCGAATCGTCGCACCGCAGCTCCCACAGGTTTTGCGGTGTACACAAATCCTGTGGGAGCTGGCTTGCCAGCGATGAGGCCCGCCAAGGCAACTCAAACTTCGGCGGTGTCCTTGATCAGATGCGCCGCCAACGTCCGCAGCGGCCCCAACTGCCTGCAAATCAACGCCAGTTGCGTCTGCACCAACCGCTGCCCCTCATCGATCTCATCGGCCATCTGCTCCAGCTCATTGGCCAGCGCTTCTTCTTCATCACTCTGAATCGCCACCGGCTGCTTGTTGGCCAGCCCTTGGGCGATTTCATCAATACTCGTCGCCAGTTTCACCCCGGCGCCTTCGATCAAATGCTCGCGCACATCCGCCGGCAACTGCGTCTCGCGATGCGCGCCCAGCCCTGACAGATAACTCAGCAAGGTGTGCGACAGCACCAGAAAGCGGAAGCCGACATCGGCTTCCTTACGGAAATGCCCCGGCTCCATGAGCATGTTCGCCAGCGTTGTCGACAGCGCCGCATCGGCGTTGTGCGCGTTGCGGCGGGCCAGCCGATAGGCGAGGTCATCACTCTTGCCGGCGGCGTATTGCTGCATGATCTGGCGCAGGTAGATGCTGTTGCAGGTCAGGGTGTTGGCCAGCACTTTGTTAAGGCGTCGGCCCTGCCAGTCCGGCAGGAACAGGAACACCGTCAGACCGGCAATCAGGCTGCCAAGCAAGGTATCGAACAACCGTGGCAGGAACAGTCCGTAACCGTCACCGACCTGATTGAAGCAGAACAGCACCATGATGGTGATCGCCGCTGTCGCCAGGGTGTAGCGGGTGGTGCGGTTGGTAAAGAACACCACGCCGGCAGCGATGGCGAAACACGACTGCACCAACGGGCTCGGGAACAGATCGAACAGCGCCCACGCCACGGTCAGGCCGATGGCGGTACCGAAAATCCGCTGACCGAGTTTGCGCCGCGTCGCGCCGTAGTTCGGCTGGCAGACGAACAGCGTGGTGAGGATGATCCAGTAACCCTGCGACGGGTGAATCAAATGCACCATGCCGTAACCGATACTCAGCGCCAATGGCAGGCGCAGGGCATGCCGGAACAGCAGAGACGTCGGCGTCAGTTGCGTGCGCAGGCGCACCCAGACGTCTTTGAGGTTGCGCGGCGAACGGTCGAGCAGGCTGCTGTCGGTCGCATCGGCCAAGGCATCCGGGTTGCTCGCGTCGCTGAGCAAACGATCGAGGGTGCCGAGGTTGGCCGCCAGTGCGCGCAGCGAACGCAGCAATCCGCGCCAGGCCGGATTGCTCTGGATGCGCAGGTGTTCGAGGGAGGCGTCGAGGTCGCTGAGGGCTTCGGCGAAACTCGCGTCATAAATAAATGGCTGGCGCATCTGGATCGATTCGGCCAGAGCGCGGCAGGCCTTGCCTTGCTGGCGCAACAGGCGTTGGCAGCGGAACAGCACGTCGCTGTGGAAGAACGCTTCGGCCAGTGCGTTGTACGGGTAGTGCGAGGAGCTGGCGCGTTCGTGGATGTCCTGAGCGAGGAAGTACAGCTTCAGATAACGGCTGACTTTCGAGCCGGGGCGGCCATTGCCGACGCGGTGCAGAATGATTTCCTTGGCACTGTTCAGCGCCGCCACCACGCGACCGTTTTGCTGGGCCAGTTCCAGCCGCCGGGCTTCGACGTCCATCTGCCGGATCGGCTCGAACAGCGAAGATTTCAGCTTCAGGTAAAAGCCCAGTTCGCGGAACAAACGCGCCAGACTCTGCTGCACCGGCTGGTTGGAAAACATTGCCTGCCACAACACCGAGAGCAAGCCGTACCACGCCGCGCCGGCGACCAGCAGCATCGGCTCGTGCCAGAAATCGGTGACCGCGCCGCCGCGCTGATCAACGCCGATCATCGTGTACACCGACAGAATCAACGTCGCAGAGGCAATCGCGCCATAACGCTCGCCGAGCGCACCGAGCATGGTCAGGCCGAAACTGGCCAGCGCCAAAGCAATGGCAAACACGATGGGGTAGGGGAAGAGCAATTCCACCGACAGCGCGGCGATGCTGAAGCACACCAGGGTCACGGCGAGGGCGTTGAGGCGGCCCTGCCAACTGTCGTCGGTTTCGGCCAGGGCGCTGGCGATGATGCCGAGGAACAACGGGATCAGCAGGCCCATTTCATCCTGATACCAACACAGCGCCATGCTGCCGGTCAGGGCGATGAACACCCGCACGCTGTAGCTGAATTTATCCAGCGCCCACAGGCGCCGCAAAGACTGACGAAACGAGGTCGAGGACATGACGTGCGAAGGCCTTCCGAGGCGATGCCGCTAAATTGAGCCAGTAATGACGCCGACGCAATGGCGCCGATCACATCTGACAGCAAAAAGTGTTCCTTTGAGATCTTGTGTAGAACTAAATCTTGAATTGGGCACGGAACCCTGTGGGAGCTGGCTTGCCAGCGATGGCTGCATGACAGTCAACAATGATGTTGGATCTGCCGGCCTCATCGCTGGCAAGCCAGCTCCCACAGGTTTTTGTATTTAGCTTTGAATTAAGCGTACTGCGCGGCGGCGTAGCCGGAGGCCCAGGCCCACTGAAAGTTGAAACCGCCCAGATGCCCGGTCACGTCGAGCACTTCGCCGATGAAATACAGGCCAGGGCTTTTCAGTGATTCCATGGTCTTGGACGACACCTCGCGGGTATCGACGCCACCGAGCGTTACCTCGGCCGTGCGATAACCTTCGGTCCCCGCCGGCACCACTTTCCAGCTGCCCAGCTTGTCGGCGATTTCCGCCAGTTCCGCGTGGGTGTACTGCTTCATCGGCTTGGACACGAACCAGTTGTCCGCCAGCAGATTGGCCATCTTCTTGGTGAAAATCTCACCGAGCATGGTTTTCAATTCACTGTTCGGACGCTCGGCCACTTGCTGCTGCAGCCAGCTCGCCGCGTCGTGATCCGGCAGCAGGTTGATCTCAACCGTGTCGCCGGATTCCCAGAACGATGAAATCTGCAAAATCGCCGGGCCACTGAGGCCACGGTGAGTGAACAGAATATTCTCGCGAAAGCTCTGATTGTTGCAGCTCACCAGACAATCCACCGAAGTGCCGGACAGCTCGGTGCACAGTTCCTTGAGCTGATCGGTGATGGTGAACGGCACCAGCCCGGCGCGGGTCGGCAGCAGTTCATGGCCGAACTGTTTGGCCACTTGATAACCGAAACCGGTGGCGCCCAGCGTCGGGATCGACAGACCGCCGGTGGCGATCACCAGCGACTGGCACTGGACCTGACCGAGGGTGGTGTCGAGCAAGTAACCGCTTTCGACCTTCTCGATAGTCTGGATCGACGTGTCGAGGTGCAGTTCGACACCGGCCTGATCGCACTCGGTCAGGAGCATTTCGAGGATGTCGCTGGATTTGTTATCGCAGAACAACTGGCCGAGTTTCTTCTCGTGGTACGGCACGGCGTGTTTGCCGACCATGCCGATGAAATCCCACTGGGTGTAGCGCGCCAGTGCCGATTTGCAGAAGTGCGGGTTCTGCGAGAGGAAATTGCTCGGTTCGGTGTACATGTTGGTGAAATTGCAGCGACCACCGCCCGACATCAGGATTTTCTTGCCGGCCTTGTTCGCGTGGTCGAGCAGCAACACCTGACGCCCGCGTCCGGCAGCGGTCAGTGCACACATCAACCCAGCGGCGCCAGCGCCAATGATCACGACTTCGGTAGAGCGCAAAACGGTGTCCTCACACAATGATCGTTCCCACGCTCTGCGTGGGAATGCCGCCATGGACGCTCTGCGTCCGTTGTTATGTGACGCGGAGCGTCACGGGATGCATTCCCACGCAGAGCGTGGGAACGATCAGGTCAGAGGATGCGGACGCGCAGCGAACGGCCCTTGATCTTGCCGTCGTTCAAACGCTGCAAGGCTTGCATGGCCACGGTGCGGTCCACGGCTACATAAGCCTGGAAGTCGAAAATCGCGATCTTGCCAACCTGCGCACCCGGAATGCCGGCATCGCCAGTCAGTGCGCCCAGAATGTCGCCCGGGCGAACCTTGTCTTTACGGCCCGCGCCGATGCACAGCGTGGTCATCGGCGGTTGCAGCGGGGCGAGGCCCTGGGACTTGAGGTTATCGACCTGATCCCAGTTCAGCGGCGACTTCTGCAGTTGTTCGATGGCTTGCGCGCGGTGCGCTTCGCCCGGTGCAACCAGGCTGATCGCGATGCCTTTTTCGCCAGCGCGACCGGTACGGCCGACGCGGTGAATGTGGATTTCCGAGTCGCGGGCCAGTTCGACGTTGATCACCATGTCCAGCGCATCAATGTCCAGACCACGGGCGGCGACGTCGGTGGCAACCAGTACCGAGGTACTGCGGTTGGCGAACATCGCCAGCACCTGATCGCGGTCACGCTGTTCCAGATCGCCGTGCAGGCCGACGGCGGAAATGCCCTTGGCGGTCAGGTGATCAACGGTTTCCTGCACTTGCTGCTTGGTGAAGCAGAACGCCACGCACGATGCCGGGCGGAAGTGGTGCAGGACTTTGGTCACCACGCTCATGCGATCTTCCGGGGAAATCTCGTAGAAACGCTGCTCGATCTGCGTGTCATCGTGGAACGCTTCGGCTTTCACCGTTTGCGGATCACGCATGAATTTCGACGCCAGTTGCTTGATGCCTACCGGGTAAGTGGCTGAGAACAGCAGGGTCTGACGACGCTCCGGGGTCTTGATGATGATGTCTTCGATGGCGTCGTAGAAACCCATGTCGAGCATGCGGTCGGCTTCGTCGAGGATCAGCGTGTTCAGGCCATCGAGCACCAGCGAACCTTTGCGCAAGTGCTGCTGGATACGCCCCGGGGTGCCGACGATGATGTGCGCGCCGTGCTCCAGCGAAGCGATTTGCGGGCCGAACGACACGCCGCCGCACAGGGTCAGGACCTTGATGTTGTCTTCGGCACGGGCCAGACGACGGATTTCCTTGGCGACCTGGTCGGCCAGCTCACGCGTCGGGCAGATCACCAGCGCTTGGCAACCGAAATAGCGCGGGTTGATCGGGTTGAGCAGGCCGATGCCGAACGCGGCGGTCTTGCCGCTGCCGGTCTTGGCCTGGGCGATCAGGTCCATCCCCTTGAGGATCACCGGCAAGCTCTGCGCCTGGATCGGCGTCATCTGGGCATAACCGAGGGATTCGAGGTTAGCCAGCATGGCAGCGGACAGCGGCAGAGTATTAAAAGCGGTGGCGATGGTGGTCACGGGACTGGCCTGCAAAACAAAATGTCGCGCAGTGTAGCAGCCCCGTGCCACTTTCTTCGAAAGTTCTGGACGAACAGTGGTTAATGTTCGATGTGTTCTTCCGGACGTTTGGCGCGGCGCCCGTCTTCTTTCGACAGTTGCGAGAAGATCGTCGCGGCCAGCATCGCCATGATGCCGACGGTGACGAAGGTCAGCTGGAACGCACCCAGCACGGTCTCCACGCCATCGTTACCGATCTCTGCGGTAAACCCACCGAGCAAAGCACCGGCGCACGCCACCCCCAGGCTCAACGATAATTGCGCCACCACCGACAGCAAGCTGTTGCCGCTACTGGCGCTCGCATCGTCGAGATCGATCAGCGTCACCGTGTTCATCGCGGTGAATTGCAGCGAGTTGATCGCGCCGAGAATCGCCAGCAGACACAGTAGCAACCAGTACGGCGTCTGCTCGCTGACCAGGCCCATGCTCGCCAGCATGATCCCCAGTGCCAGGGTGTTGCCGGTGAGCACGATGCGATAACCAAGCCGCTCAATCAGCGGCCGTGCCATCCACTTGGCAAACATTGCCGCCGCCGCCAGTGGCAGCATGCTCATCCCCGCTTGCGACGGTGAATAGCCCAGCGCCACTTGCAGCAGCAACGGCACCAGAAATGGCAATGCGCCGCTGCCCAGGCGGGCAAAGAGGTTGCCGAGAATGCCGACGGCAAACGTGCGGGTCTTGAACAGCGATGGCGCGAACAGCGGGTTTTCGATGTGCCCGGCGCGCAACCAGTACGCCGCCAGACACGCCAGACCGGCGAACAGCAGCAACATCACCCGCAGATGCGGCAAGTGCAGTTCGCCAAGGCCTTCCATGGCGATGGTGATCAGGATCATCGCCGCGCCGAACAGCAGGAAACCCAGGCTATCGAAACGCGTGCGCTCGGTGCCGCGCAGGTCGGGAATGAATTTCCACACCGCGTAGCAACCAATCACGCCGACCGGCAGGTTGATCAGGAAAATCCAGTGCCACGTCAGGTACTCGACCATCCAGCCGCCCATGGTCGGGCCGATCAGCGGACCGAGCAGGCCGGGGATGGTGATGAAGCCCATGATCCGCACCAGTTCGGATCGCGGATAGGCGCGCAGTACGACGAGTCGCCCGACCGGTAGCATCAGCGCACCGCCCAGGCCCTGAATCACTCGGGCGCCGACCAGCATGCTCAGACTGCTCGACAAGGCGCAGAGCAGCGAGCCGAAACTGAACAACAAGATCGCGCCGAAGAAAATTTTCTTGGTGCCGAAACGGTCGGCGATCCAGCCCGAAGCCGGAATCAGCAAGGCCACGGTGAGCATGTAGGCGATGATCACGCCCTGCATACGCAAGGGATCTTCGGCCAGATCGCGAGCCATGGCGGGCAGGGCGGTATTGAGAATGGTCCCGTCGAGGGACTGCATGAAGAAAGCGATGGCGACGACCCACGGCAACCAGCGGGCGGTGATGGCGTCGAGAGGCGGGCGGTTGGGCATGGAACCTCTTGTCGTTGGAGTTAATGCATATCCATGATCGTTCCCACGCTCTGCGTGGGAATGCCTCCACGGACGCTCCGCGTCCGCTTTTGGCTGGGACGCAGAGCGTCCCCTGCTGCATTCCCACGCAGAGCGTGGGAATGCTCGCCGTCAGAGGGTCAGAGTCAAACGGCTGACCAGCGCCCCCGGCAGCAACGCCGACGAAGTATTGCGCTGGCTGTAGGTACTCGCCGACAGCAGCAACTCGCGCTCGGCGGTCAACGCTTCCAGCTGCGAACCGAGCAGGCTGTAAGCGCTATCGTCGAAGCGCATGGTGCTGACCGGCGCCTGGATCTCGCCGTTCTCGACCCAGAAGGTCGCGAAACGGGTCATGCCGGTCATGCGCGCCGCCGGTTGATCCGAGAAGTTCAGGTACCACAGGTTGCTGATGTACAGCCCGGTACCCAATTGCTTGAGGATCTCTGCTTGCGCCAGATCACCCGCCGCCATGTTCAACGCGCTTGGCATTTCACCGCCACCGGCGCCGTTGGCGGTCAGGCCATATTCCGCTGCACTGCGCGAGCCGACAAGTTGATCGCCAGCCTTGCCTTCGACGATCAGGCGCAAATCACTGCGCGGATACCCCTCGCCGGAAAACGCCGGGCTCAGCGATTCGCTGACTTTCTCATCCAGCGACAGCAGTGGACTGAACGCCTGATCGCCGACATACAGCTTCTGCAACGGGCTGCTCTTACTGGCGATCGACTGCGCCGAGAAACCGCCCCAGCTCAGCATGCCCATGATTTCTTCCAGCGCCGCCGGTGCCAGATACGCGCGGTACTGCCCCGGCGCCAAGGTGCGCAGTGGGCGGCCGAGAAACTCCAGTTGCTCGCGAGCCTGGCCGAAGCGCTTGGCGAAGCCTTCGCTGCTCCAGTCATGCCCGGCGTAGCTGGCTTTCACCGCTTCACCGTTCTCGTGGAACAGGCTGAAATCGAAGTTGAAGCTGTTCGCCTGATGCCAGCCAAACGCCCCCGCTGAACTGGCGAAACCACGACTGATCGGGCCGGCCGCATAGAAGCCCACCAGATCCAGACCTTCAGCGGCAGCGCAGATTTCATCGACAACCTGCTCGGTGTCCGGCAGCGGATGCTCCTGCACATTTTTGCTCTGCCAGCCGTTGTGGTTGAGCAACAGGTACGGATCCTGCGGCAGCAGCGGCAGGGTTTCGCGCAGTTGTTGCAGACCTTCGGCGAGGCGTCGCAGATCGCCTTCCTGATCACCGGACAGGGTGACCTGCAGGTCGGCGTGGCGACCGTCGTTGATCAGTTTCAGAACGATATTGGCCTGCTGCACTTGCCCGGCCTGACGCACCTTGGCGTGATTGAAACGCACGAACGCCGAGGATTCGGCGGCAAAGCTGAGGGTGAACTGTTCCGGCTCGCGCACGCTGTCGCGCAGCCACTCGACCATGACCTTGAAGGCGTCGGACTGACTCTTCGAAATGCTCATCAGGCGTCTCCCCCAAACACATCAACGTTGCTGAATACGCAGGCCGGCGAAGCGTGGCCGACGCGGATCACCTGGTTCGGTTCGCCCTTGCCGCAGTTCGGCGTGCCCAGCACCTTGACGGTGTTGGCGTCGCCGACGGCGCGCAGGCTTTTCCAGAAGTGCGCGGAAATCGCCCGATAGTTCGGGTTTTTCACCACACCTTTGAGTTCACCGTTTTCGATCAACTGGCCCCATTCGCAGCCGAACTGGAATTTGTTGCGCGCATCGTCGATCGACCATGAGCGGTTGGTGCTCATCAGGATGCCGTTCTCGATGCCTTCGATCAGTTTGTTCAGAGGCTGATCGCCCGGTTCGATATTGAGGTTGGCCATGCGGTCGATCGGCGGCCGGTTCCAGCCGCAGGCGCGGCTGTTGGCAACGCCATCGAGACCGGCGCGGAACTGCGACAGCGCACCGCCCAGCGGGCGCAACAACAGGCCATCGCGGATCAGGAATTGTTTGCTGGCCTTGCTGCCGTCGTCGTCATGACCGTAGCTGGCGAGTTCTTCGGGAATGCCCGGATCGAACGTCACATTGAGCAGTTTCGAGCCGTATTGCAGGCTGCCGAAGTCGCTGGCTTTGACGAAACTGGTGCCGGCGTAATTGCGCTCGTCGCCGAGGATGCGGTCGAGTTCCAGAGGATGGCCGATGGATTCGTGGATCTGCAGCATCATCTGGTCCGGCATCAACAGCAGGTCGCGCGGGCCTTGCGGGGTGTTCGGCGCGAGCAGCAGTTGCAAGGCCTGATCGGCGACTTGCGGGCCGGCGCCGATCAGGCCGCAGCGGCTGATCACGTCAGCGCCGCCCTGTTGGCCGAAGTTCTCGCGGCCGAGGCTACGGGTCTGGCTGTCGTTACCGTCGTAGGCGGTGACGTCGAGGCCTGGATAGACGAAGCGTTGGGCCTGGCGCAATTCAGCCCCGGCGCTGCTCAGGTAAATCTGTTCGACGTGGGTAATGCCAATGCTCACCTGCCAGTTCACCAGGCGCTCATCCTTTGGCACCGAGGCGGATTCCGCGCCGAGCAGCTCAAAACATTCGCTCAGGGACGGGAAGGCTTGGTTGAGATTGGGTGAAAAGTAATCAGCGCGATCGCTGGACACCGGCTGATCGCGCAGGTCGAGCAAGGCGTGCGGCTTGAGGCGACGGGCTTGCTGCTCGGCGCGTTCGAGGGCGGCTTGCAGACCTTGTTGCGACAGGTCATTGGTCGCGGCATAGGCTTCAACGCCGTTGACGCGAACGGTGAGCATCGCGCCTTCGTCGCGGCTCAGGCTCGGCGGCTCGGCGACATTCTTGCGCACCGACAGATATTGCCCGGACTCGCGTACATACCGCAGGGAAAAAAACTCAGCGCCCGTGCGCAAGGCAGCAAAGCGCTGCTTGAGCTGGGGGTGGAAATCGAACATTCGGGAACCTCCTTGTCAGGGGGAAGCGGTAGAGCAGCGGCGGGGAGGGGGTGAAACGGTTGCGCGAGGTCTAGAGTAGGCCTGCGTGGGGGTAGGATCAAGTGAAGAGGGGGTGTAGGGGGATTTACTGTGCGAGGCAGGAGATCGTTCCCACGCTCTGCGTGGGAACGCCGCCATGGACGCTCTGCGTCCGCTGTGTGACGCAGAGCGTCACGGGATGCATTCCCACGCAGAGCGTGGGAACGATCACTTCAGGCTACTGCGCAGCCGGGGTGATATCACGCATCGGTTTGCCCTTCACCGGCGCATCACCCGCGACGTAGTACGGCGCGGTGCTGCGCGGCAGCGGCTGGCGGCCACGGATCTTGTCGGCGATTTTCTCGGCGATCATGATCGTTGGCGCGTTGAGGTTGCCAGTGGTGATGATCGGCATGATCGAGGCATCGACCACACGCAGGCTCTGCATGCCGTGCACGCGACCTTCGCCATCCACTACAGCCATCTCGTCGGTGCCCATCTTGCACGAGCAGGACGGGTGGAACGCGGTTTCGGCGTGCTCGCGGATGAACTTGTCCAGCTGCTCATCGGTTTGCACTTCAATGCCCGGGCTGATTTCACGGCCACGGAAAGCGTCGAGTGCCGGCTGCTGCATGATTTCGCGGGTCAGGCGGATGCCGTCACGGAATTCCTGCCAGTCCTGTTCGGTAGCCATGTAGTTGAACAGGATGCTCGGGTGCTGGCGCGGGTCTTTCGACTTGGCCTGGATGCGACCACGGCTTGGCGAGCGCATGGAACCCATGTGCGCCTGGAAACCGTGCTCTTTCACACCGTTGCTGCCGTTGTAGTTAATCGCGACTGGCAGGAAGTGGTACTGGATGTTCGGCCATTCGAATTCCGGACGCGAACGGATGAAACCGCCGGCTTCGAACTGGTTGCTGGCGCCGATGCCGGTGCCGTTGAACAACCACTCGGCACCGATGGCTGGCTGGTTGTACCAGAGCAGCGACGGGTACAGCGAAACCGGCTGAGTGCACGCGTATTGCAGGTACAGCTCAAGGTGATCCTGCAGGTTTTCACCGACGCCCGGCAGGTCGTGAACGACCGGGATGTCGAGGGATTTCAGCAGTTCGGCAGGGCCGACACCGGAGCGCTGCAGAATCTGCGGCGAAGCGATGGCGCCGGAGCACAGCAGCACTTCTTTGCGCGCTTTGACTTCAACGCGCTCTTCGGCGTCGCCGACCAGGTAACGCACGCCGACCGCACGCTTGCCTTCAAACAGAATCTTGTCGGTCAGGGCGTGAGTGACGATGGTCAGGGTCGAGCGCTTTTTAGCGGTGTCGAGGTAGCCACGGGCGGTAGATGCACGACGGCCGTTCGGCGTCACGGTGCGGTCCATCGGGCCGAAGCCTTCCTGCTGGTAACCGTTGAGGTCTTCGGTGCGCGGGTAACCGGCCTGCACGCCTGCTTCAACCATGGCGTGGAACAGCGGGTTATTGCCCGCCTTCGGCGTGGTCACGCTGACCGGACCTTCGCCACCGTGGTAGTCGTTCGGGCCGATGTCGCGGGTTTCCGCTTTGCGGAAGTACGGCAGGCAGTCGAGGTACGACCAGTTTTCCAGGCCTGGCAGTTTCGCCCAGCCGTCGTAGTCCATAGCGTTACCACGGATGTAGCACATGCCGTTGATCAGCGAAGAACCGCCGAGGCCTTTGCCGCGACCGCATTCCATGCGGCGACCGTCCATGTGTGGCTCTGGATCGGTTTCGTAGGCCCAGTTGTAGCGACGACCTTGCAGCGGGAATGCCAGGGCAGCGGGCATTTGCGTGCGGAAGTCGAGACGGTAGTCAGGGCCGCCGGCTTCGAGCAGCAGAACGGTGACGCCTTCGTCTTCAGTCAGACGGGTCGCCAGGGTGTTACCGGCCGAGCCGGCACCGATGATGATGTAATCGAATTCTTGGGACATTGAATGCACCCTCTTTAGATATGGTCAGGTCTGACCTCGGCGAGTGCTGCGCACTCGAATCGCTGGCAAGTCAGCTCCCACAAAGATTGGGGGCTGCCACAGATTTGATGGACGACCCCAAAACTGTGGGAGCTGGCTTGCCAGCGAAGAGGCCTTCGCGGGCAATGCAAATCTCGGGTTAGAACACCGAAACGTAATCGCCCAGCTCGACCTGTACCGATTTGATGCGGGTGAAGTTGTTCAGCGAGCTGATGCCGTTTTCACGACCAACACCCGACTGCTTGTAACCGCCGACCGGCATTTTTGCGTCGGACTCGCCCCAGGCGTTGATCCAGCAGATACCGGCTTCCAGTTGATGAATCACGCGGTGTGCGCGGTTCAGGTCTTTGGTGACGATACCGGCGGCCAAACCGAAGTCGGTGTCGTTGGCGCGGCGGATCACTTCTTCTTCGGTCTCGTAGGAGAGGATCGCCATCACTGGGCCAAAGATTTCTTCACGAACGATGGTCATGTCGTCGGTGCAATCGGTGAACACGGTAGGTGCCACGAACGCGCCTTTGGCGAATTCGCCGTCGGTCAGACGGTCGCCGCCGCACAGCACGCGGGCGCCTTGTTCTTTACCTTTGGCGATGTAGCCCAGCACGCTTTCCATGTGCGCGAAGCTGACCAGTGGGCCGAAGTTGGTGTTTTCGTCTTCCGGGTTGCCGACGCGGATGCGTGCAACGCGCTCAACGATCTTGGCTTCGAAAGCGGCTTTCAGGTGCGCCGGAACGAACACGCGAGTGCCGTTGGTGCAGACCTGACCGGAGCTGTAGAAGTTGGCCATCATCGCGGTGTCGGCAGCGCGATCGAGATCGGCGTCGTCGCAGATGATCAGCGGGGATTTGCCGCCCAGTTCCATGGTTACGTCTTTCAGCGACGAAGCCGAAGCGCTGGCCATAACCTTCTTGCCGGTGTCGGTGCCGCCGGTGAAGGAGATTTTTTCGATGCGCGGGTGCTCGGTCAGCCAGGTGCCGACTTCACGGCCGCTGCCGGTCAGGACGTTGAACACACCGTTTGGAACGCCGGCTTCGGTGTAGATCTCGGCCAGTTTCAGGGTGGTCAGCGAGGTCACTTCGCTTGGCTTGAAGATCATCGCGTTACCAGCGGCCAGCGCTGGAGCGGATTTCCACAGGGCGATCTGGATCGGGTAGTTCCACGCGCCGATACCGGCGACAACGCCCAGCGGCTCGCGACGGGTGTAGACGAAAGAAGTGTCGCGCAGCGGGATCTGCTCGCCTTCGATCGCTGGCACCAGGCCTGCATAGTATTCCAGCACATCAGCGCCGGTAACGATGTCGACGTACTTGGTTTCGGAGAAGGATTTGCCGGTGTCCAGGGTTTCCAGCGCGGCCAGTTCATCGTTGCGCTCGCGCAGGATGTCGACGGCACGACGCAGAATGCGCGAACGCTCCATGGCGGTCATCGCAGCCCAGATTTTCTGGCCCTTTTCAGCGCTGACCACGGCGCGCTCGACGTCTTCCTTGGTCGCACGTTGCACCAGTGCGAGGACTTCACCGTTAGCCGGGTTGATGGCTTCGAAGGTGGCATCGCTGCCGGCGTCGGAGTACGCGCCATCGATGTAAAGTTTTTGCAGTTCGAAACGGGCCATAGTGTCCTCGCAAGTGCATTGGTGGTTGGCGTTGACCACCGCGGTGAGGCTGCGGTGGCGTTCAGGGGCCGAGCGTTTTCTGTGTGCTCTAGCTCACCTTCTTGGCCAATTGGAAATCCATGTATTCGTAAGCGATCTGTTGCGCCTGCGCGGTATCGAAAGCGTCTCCCGACAGCGCGCCGCGCAACCACAAGCCGTCAATCAACGCTGCCAGCCCCCGCGCTGCGCTGCGCGCATCTTCGAGCGGCAGCACACGGCGGAACTGGCAGCACAGGTTGGAATACAGACGGTGATCGTTGATCCGCTGCAACCTGTGCAAAGACGGCTGGTGCATGCTGGTGGCCCAAAAGGCCAGCCAGGTTTTCATTGCCGGGCCATTGACCTGGCTGGCGTCGAAGTTGCCTTCGATGATCACCTGCAGATGCGCCCGTGGGCTGTCATCTGCCAGCGCCTGCCGGCGCGCGGTGACGCTCTCGCTGAGGGCGGTCATCAGATACCGCATCGTGGCGGCAATCAGGCCGTTCTTGTCCTGAAAGTAATGACTGATGATGCCATTCGAGACACCGGCCAAACGGGCGATCAGCGCAATGCTGGCGTCCCCCATTCCGACCTGATCGACCGCCTGCAAAGTGGCTTCGATCAGTTGTTGGCGGCGGATGGGTTGCATACCGACCTTGGGCATCTTGCACATCTCCTTAGGCCTTCCGAGCGGCGAATCACGCCTATCGGATTAGCGGCCAGTCTATTTTGTTTTGATTGAACGTTCAATCAACAAAGAATAAGATCTGCGACAAATCGTCGCTGCCTACAGATTTTTCCTACGTGTAAGTGGCGATAAAACCGACATCCGAAACAGCTCGAAACCTGCGTGGGGCATGGCGCGGTTCGCGATTCGATGGACGTGTTGAAAGGGCAAGACGCTCAGGGCCAGGTTTCGGATGAACGTCCGTCCACCTTCGGCCACGAAAGCGATTCGCAGCGCCATTTCGGCAGGTTCGGGCATTTTTCGGGGTGTCTTTATATCACCCGCCGGTCGGCTGCCAACTAACCGATTGGTCGGGTTCCGTGTTGCCTTGTGTTCTTCTCTCGCACTGCCTGGAGCATTTGTGCCATGAGTTCTGCCTCGCTTATAAAGACCCCGCCCGAGAAGGTGACGGTCAACGGTTGGGTGTTTTACACCTCTACCGCGCTGATTCTGTTGTTGACCGCCATTCTGATTATCGCCCCGCAAGAGGCCGGCAGACTGTTGGGTATCGCTCAGGCCTGGTTGTCGCGCAGCTTCGGCTGGTACTACATGGTGGTGATCGCCGCCTACCTGGTATTTGTCGTGGGCCTGGCGTTTTCCTCGTACGGCAAACTCAAACTGGGCAGCAAGGACGACACCCCGGATTTCAGTTACGGTGCCTGGGCGGGGATGCTGTTCTCGTCGGGTATCGGTATTTCGCTGCTGTACTTCGGCGCATCCGAGCCATTGGATCACTACTTCAATCCGCCGGAAGGCGCAGCGGCCACCAACATGGCCGCGCGTCAGGCGGTGCAGCTGACGTTCCTGCACTGGGGCCTGCACGGCTGGGCGATCTACGCACTGGTCGGTCTGGCGGTGGCTTACTTTGCCTACCGTCACAACCAGCCGCTGGCCCTGCGTTCGGCGCTGTATCCGCTGGTCGGTGAGCGTTGGGTCAAAGGCGCGGCCGGTCACGCGGTGGACGGCTTCGGCATGTTCGTGACCCTGCTGGGTCTGGTGACCAACCTGGGGATTGGTTCGCTGCAAGTGTCCTCGGGCCTGGAAAACCTGTTCGGCATGGAACACAGCAACACTAACCTGTTGATCGTGATCATCGTGATGAGCACCGTGGCGACCATCGCTGCCGTGTCCGGCGTGGAAAACGGCATCCGTCGTCTGTCCAACCTGAACATCGTACTGTTCAGCGGTCTGCTGATTTTCGTGCTGTTGTTTGGCCCGACTTTGCACCTGCTCAACGGCTTCGTGCAGAACATCGGCGACTACCTCAATGGCATCGTACTGAAAACCTTCGACCTTTATGTGTACGAAGGCGACAACGCCAAGTCCGAGCGCTGGATGGGCCTGTGGACCCTGTTCTACTGGGCCTGGTGGATTTCCTGGGCGCCATTCGTAGGCATGTTCATCGCGCGTATTTCCCGTGGTCGTACCGTGCGTGAACTGGTCGCCGGCGTGCTGCTGATTCCGCTGGGCTTCACCTTGGCCTGGCTGTCGATCTTCGGTAACTCGGCGCTGGATCTGGTGATGAACCAGGGGGCTGTGGAGCTTGGCAAGACGGCACTGGAACAGCCGTCGATGGCGATTTATCAGTTGCTTGAACACTACCCGGCGTCGAAAGTCGTTATCGGTGTGTCGATTTTTGTTGGCTTCGTACTGTTCCTGACCCCAGCTGACTCCGGCGCGGTGATGATGGCGAATCTGTCCTGCAAGGGCGGCAACGTCGATGAAGATGCGCCGCACTGGCTGCGGATCTTCTGGTCGGTGGTGATCACCCTGGTGACCATTGGTCTGCTGTTTGCCGGTAACTTCGAAGCCATGCAAACCATGGTGGTGCTGGCGGGTCTGCCGTTCTCGGTGGTGCTGGTGTTCTTCATGTTCGGCCTGCACAAGGCCATGCGTCAGGACGTGCAGATCGAACAGGAGCAGGCGCAGCTGGCGGAGCGCGGTCGTCGTGGTTTCAGCGAGCGTCTGACGCAACTGGACCTGCAACCGAGCCAATCGGTGGTGCAGCGTTTCATGGATAAGCAGGTCAGCCCGGCGCTGGAAGATGCCACCGCGCAGATGCGTGCGCAGGGTCTGGAAGTGCAGACGCTGCTGGGTAAATCCAAGCGCTGCATGGGCGTGCGCGTCGAGATGGAAGAGGGCAACCCTTTCGTTTACGAAGTGAGCCTGGATGGCTATCTGGCGACCCCGACCGAATCGGCGCAGTCCGATGAAGCGCGTCAGCGTTACTACCGCGCTGAAGTGTATCTGCACAACGGCAGCCAGGATTACGACCTGATGGGCTTCACGCAGGATCAGATCACACGCGATGTGCTCGATCAGTTTGAAAGCCATCGGCAGCTCCTTGGCCGGGTGTACAGCTAAACCGCTAAAACAAAAGGGGCTCGATTGAGCCCCTTTTGCATGATCGTTCCCCCGCTCAGCAAAGGAATGTCTCAATGGACGCTCCGCGTCCGCTGTTGTGGGACGCGGAGCGTCCCGGGCTGCATTACCACGCGGAGCGTGGGAACGATCAGGGATCGCTCACCGCGATCCCTTTTTTTATCCCCCTTAACCGAGGTTCTTGCCCAGCAACGCGTGATACAACTCGCTGTCGCCCAGGATCCCCACCACATGATTGTTATCGTGCAACACCAGCTTGTTGCCGGTCTGATAACGAATCTGCAACGCATCGCGCATGCCGATGTTCGAATCCACCAGCGTCGGCTTGCGCTCCAGTCCTTCCACCGCTTGCCCCGGTGCCCAGTTCTGCAGGTTCAGCACCGAACCATTCTGCCGCGCACCCTTGATGGTGTTGCCTTCGGCCAGGTCCAGCCACGAATCGCCGCCCGGATCGAGACACACCGAACCGTTGATGCGTTTGCACTTGTCCAGCGTGCGCATCAGGCTGCGGCCGCAGAGCACGTTGAGCGGATTGGTGTGTGCGACGAAGGTGCGCACATAGTCGTCCGCCGGGTTCAGCACGATCTCTTCCGGCACGCTGTACTGGATGATCCGGCCGTCTTTCATGATCGCGATGCGGCTACCCAATTTGAGCGCCTCGTCGAGGTCGTGGCTCACGAACACGATGGTCTTGCTCAGCTTGCGTTGCAGTTCCAGCAGTTCATCCTGCAGACCCTGACGGATCAGCGGGTCGAGGGCCGAGAACGGTTCGTCCATCAATAGAATGTCGGCGTCCATCGCCAGCGCTCGTGCCAGACCGACACGCTGCTGCATGCCGCCGGAGAGTTCATCAGGCTTCTTGTTGCGCCATTGGGTCAGGCCGACCAGTTCGAGTTTTTCATCGACGAGTTTCTTGCGTTCCTTCTCCGGTCGACCCTGCATTTCCAGACCGAAACTGATGTTCTCGCGCACCGTCAGCCACGGCATCAGGGCGAACTTCTGGAACACCATGGCGATGCGTTTGGTGCGCATCATTTTCAGCTCGGCCGGGGTGCAGGAGGCGATGTCGATCTGACGGTTTTCATGCTCGACGAACAGCTTGCCGCGGCTCACGGTGTTGAGGCCGTTGATGCAGCGCAGCAGGCTCGACTTGCCCGAGCCGGACAAGCCCATCAGCACGCAGATCTCGCCTTTGTTGATGTCCAGCGTGGCTTTTTCCACGCCGACAATCTGTCCGGTCTTTTTCAGGATTTCGTTGCGGGTCATGCCCTGATCCAGCAGCTTGAGTGCCTCGCGTGGATCTTTGGAAAAGATTACGTCGACGTCTTCGAAGCGAATTATGCTCATGCGTCACCCCCTACTTTGGCGTCGGGTTGTTTGCAGATACGGTCGAGCATGATCGCCAGCAGTACGATCGCCAGGCCCGCTTCGAAGCCCAGGGCGATATCAGCAGTGTTCAGTGCGTTGACCACCGGTTTGCCGAGTCCGTCGGCGCCTACCAGTGCCGCGATCACCACCATCGACAACGACAGCATGATGCACTGGGTGATGCCGGCCGCGATGCTCGGCATGGCGTGAGGCAGTTCGATCCGTGAGAGCAGTTGGCGACGCGAGCAGCCGAAGGCCTTGCCGGCGTCCATCAGTTCTTGCGGGACATCGCGGATGCCCAGATAGGTCAGGCGGATCGGCGCAGCGATGGCGAACACCACCGTGGAGATCAGGCCCGGGACCACACCCAGCCCGAAGAGGGTCAGGGTAGGAATGAGGTAAACGAAGGTCGGTACGGTCTGCATCAGATCGAGTACCGGACGCATGACAGTGTAGAACATCGGTTTGTGTGCGGCGACGATGCCCAGCGGCACGCCGATGACCACGCAGACCAGGGTCGCGAACATGACCTGGGCGAGGGTTTCCATGGTTTCCTGCCAGTACCCCAGATTGAGGATCAGCAGGAAGGAGGCGATCACGAAAGCGGTCAATCCCCATTTGCGCTGGATCAGGTGCGCGAGCAGGGCGATCAGGCCAATCAAGACCAGTGGGTTGAACCAGGTCAGCGCGAACGTCACGCCGTGGATCATCGTTTCCAGTGTCACGGCGATTGCGTCGAAGGTGTTGGCGCCGTGTTGCGTCAACCATTCAACGAAGCCCGCGATGTACTGGCCTAAAGGTATTTTCTGATCAATCAGCATGGTAGTGAACGTCCGCATGCAAGGAAATAAACAGCCCGGGTGGGCGAGCCCACCCGGCATAAGCGATTACTGAAGCTTGGCTTTAACGGCCTCCAGGCCAGGTTTACCGTCAATGGTGGTTACGCCAGCGAGCCAGGTATCGAGCACTTGTGGATTCTTTTTCAGCCAGGCCTTGGCGGCCGCGTCAGGCTTCATCTTGTCGTCGAGGATGTTGCCCATCAGTTCGCTTTCCATGTCGACGGTGAACTCCAGGTTCTTCAGCAACTGACCGACGTTGCTGCATTCCTCGGCATAACCCTTGCGGGTATTGGTCGCCACGGTCGCAGCACCGAAATCGGGGCCGAAGAAATCATCGCCACCGGTCAGGTATTGAATCTTGAAGCGCTTGTTCATCGGGTGCGGCGCCCAGCCGAGGAATACCACGGCGGTGTCGCGTTTTTGCGCGCGATCCACCTGCGAGAGCATGCCCGCTTCCGACGATTCGACGACTTTGAAACCGGCGGTTTTCAGGCCGAAGGCGTCCTTGTCGATCATGCTCTGGATCAGACGGTTGCCGTCGTTGCCAGGCTCGATGCCGTAGATCTTGCCGTCGAGTTCTTTCTTGAATTTGGCGATGTCGGCGAAGTCATGCAGACCTTTGTCATACAGGGCTTGCGGCACGGCGAGGGTGTACTTGGCGCCCTTGAGGTTGGTGCGCACGGTTTCCACGGTGCCGGCGTCGCGGTAAGCCTTGATGTCGTTTTCCATGGTCGGCATCCAGTTGCCGAGGAACACGTCCATGTTCTTGCCGTCGGCCAGCGACTTGTAGGTCACGGGCACGGAGATCATGGTGGTCTTGGTCTTGTAGCCGAGGGCGTTGAGCACAACAGAGGTGGTAGCGGTGGTAGCGGTGATGTCGGTCCAGCCGACATCGGAGAAGTTAACGGTACTGCACTGTGCCGGTTCTGCAGCTTGCGCCAGTAACGGCAGACTCAGCATGGCGGCCAACAACAACGACGGGGAACCTTTCATGGATGGACTCCTTGGTGTTTTTTTTGGCAGTGTTCCGACTGTGGACCACCGCACTTATAGGTTGCGGTTGGATGGCGTTCTGGAGACAGCTCTACCACGGCGCCTTGCAATCGAGTCATAACGATCATGTACCAGTGAAAATCTGACGCCTACAGGGGGGGTCGTATCCAGTACAGGGATGGTCGCATCCAGTGTCAGTGACGTCGTTTACAGCTTTTTTCAGCCCCGAATGGCCATCTGAACCGCACAAAAACGGCGAAAAACCGGGGCGAAAACGGCGCGGCGCTGGTGGACATGAGTGCGTCGGTGTCAGACGCCGTGCGCTCCGACAAAAGCCTGATGATGCGGGCATTCCGGCGGATCGCAGCTTGAGCGTAGCAGCTCCGCCAGCGGGCGCTTCACGCCCCGGACCGGCATCCTCAGGAGCTCTGCAGCAATGGCTATCAGCGTTTTCGACCTGTTCAAAATCGGCATCGGCCCTTCCAGTTCCCACACCGTCGGGCCCATGCGCGCCGCGGCGTTGTTCGTCGAGTCGCTACGGGACAAGCACCAGTTGGAACAGGTGCGCCGTATAGAAGTGCAATTGTTCGGATCGCTGTCGGCCACGGGCATTGGTCACGGCAGCGACAACGCGGTGATCATGGGTTTGATGGGCGAGTGGCCGGACGCAATCGACCCGTCGCAGATCGGCCCGCGCATACAGGCCCTGCGTGAAACTCACACACTGTTATTGGATGGTCGTTTGTCGGTGCCGTTTGTCTGGGCACGGGACATGCGCCTGATCGACGAGAACCTGCCATTCCACCCCAATGCCATGACTATCGTTGCCGAGGGTGATCACGGCGAACTGCATCGCGACACCTACTATTCGGTGGGCGGCGGTTTTGTCGTGGATCAAGCGCAGGCGTCCAGCGGCGTGGTCGATCTGGATCGCACTGAGTTGCCCTACGACTTTTCCAGTGCGGTTGAACTGTTGGAGTTGTGCAAGAAAAACAACCTGCGCGTCGCCGAATTGATGATGGCCAACGAAAAGGTCTGGCGCAGTGAAGAAGAGATCCGCGCCGGGCTGATGAAGTTGTGGCGGGCGATGCAGGATTGCGTCGAGCAGGGCCTGAAACACGAAGGCATCTTGCCCGGCGGACTGAATGTGCGTCGGCGCGCGGCAAAGCTGCATCGCAGCCTGCAGGAACTGGGCAAGCCCAATGTGATCGGTTCAACGTTGAGCGCGATGGAGTGGGTCAACCTGTTCGCTCTGGCGGTTAATGAAGAAAACGCGGCGGGCGGGCGCATGGTCACGGCGCCGACCAATGGCGCCGCAGGGATCATTCCGGCGGTATTGCACTACTTTATGAAGTTCAGTGAAGCGGTGACTGACGCCAACGTGGTCGATTACTTCCTCGGTGCAGCGGCGGTGGGGATTCTGTGCAAAAAGAATGCTTCGATCTCGGGCGCCGAAGTGGGTTGCCAGGGCGAAGTCGGTTCGGCGTGTGCGATGGCGGCGGCGGGGCTGGCGGAGATTCTTGGTGCCACGCCGGAGCAGTTGTGCAACGCAGCGGAGATTGGTCTTGAACACAACCTCGGGCTGACCTGCGATCCGGTCGGTGGTCTGGTGCAAGTGCCGTGCATCGAGCGTAATGCGATTGCCGCGGTCAAGGCGATCAACGCGGCGCAGATGGCACTGCGTGGCGATGGTCAGCACTTTATCTCGCTGGATCGGGTGATCCGCACCATGCGTGATACCGGCGCTGATATGCATGACAAATATAAAGAGACATCGCGTGGTGGGTTGGCGGTCAGCGCTGTGGAGTGCTGAGACCGAGTCGCCTCAATCGCGAGCAGGCTCACTCCTACATTTGGAACGCGTTCCCCTGTAGGAGTGAGCCTGCTCGCGATAGCGCCAGACCAGTCAAAACTGCTCACCAAGTGAACACAGACAATAAATCACGCCACCTTTTAGCGCGTCGCAATCAGATAAGAGTCTTTCCCACCTGTTACACGCGCTCAGCTCTCCTACCGTCCGTCACCCGTGCTTGCGGTGACACTGTCCGACAATCGCGCGCAGGCCAGTTCCCACAAGTGCTACCGATTTGCTCACACCCCTGGGGGCAGGGCGTTCAGCAACGCTGATGGCACTTCGAAACACCTTTCGTCGGACGGCTCGTATAGACACGTCGCGACGTCGTTTTCAGGAGTTATTGAACAGCCATTCAATTTTAGGCATGGCATTTGCTCTGTCATAACAAAGCCCGTCTCCCACGCGAGAACGCTGGCAATAACAAGAGCCTCCGCCTGAGGCCATCACCCGCTTTGTGTGAGGAGATACCGCGATGACGTCGTTCAACTCCGGGGCCCAACCCCAGAACCGTGCGCCTCAATCCATCGGCTTTCTGCTGCTGGACAATTTCACGCTGATTTCTCTGGCGTCCGCAGTAGAACCCCTGCGCATGGCCAACCAATTGTCCGGTCGCGAGCTGTATCGCTGGAGTACCCTCACTGTCGATGGCGGCCAGGTGTGGGCCAGTGACGGTCTGCAAATCACTCCCGACGCTTCCATGCACAAAGCCCCGCCACTGGACACTGTGATTGTCTGCGGCGGCATCGGCATTCAACGCACCGTTACCCGTGAACACGTTTCCTGGCTGCAAAGCCAGGCGCGTCAGTCCAAGCGCCTCGGCGCCGTGTGCACCGGCAGTTGGGCTTTGGCCTGCGCCGGGTTGCTCGATGGTTTCGATTGCAGCGTGCACTGGGAATGTCTGGCGGCGATGCAGGAAGCCTTCCCGCGCGTGGCCATGAGCACCCGTTTGTTCACCCTCGACCGTAACCGTTTCACCAGCTCCGGCGGTACCGCGCCGCTGGACATGATGCTGCACCTGATCAGCCGCGATCACGGCCGTGAACTGTCCGCCGCGATCTCGGAGATGTTCGTCTACGAACGAATCCGCAACGAACAGGATCACCAGCGTGTGCCGCTCAAGCACATGCTCGGCACCAACCAGCCGAAGCTGCAGGAAATCGTCGCGCTGATGGAAGCCAATCTGGAAGAGCCTATCGACCTCGATGAACTGGCGGTGTACGTCGCCGTGTCGCGTCGACAGTTGGAGCGCCTGTTCCAGAAATACCTGCACTGCTCGCCGTCGCGTTACTACTTGAAGCTGCGCCTGATCCGCGCCCGGCAGTTGCTCAAGCAAACGCCGATGTCGATCATCGAAGTGGCGTCCGTGTGTGGTTTCGTCTCGACGCCGCACTTCTCCAAGTGCTATCGCGAATACTTCGGCATTCCGCCGCGTGACGAGCGTGTGGGTTCCAACACCACTCAACAAGTGGCGATGTTGCCACTGCCGCAGGCCATCGTGATGTCGCCGCTGTCGGGGCCGATGTCGGCGTTGAGTCAGGCTCGGAATGAGTCGACGTTTGCCAGCGTAAGGCTCTGATGAGGGTCGTTCCCACGCTCTGCGTGGGAACGCAGCCCGGGACGCTCTGCGTCCCAAAAGGCCGAACGCGGAGCGTCCGTTGAGGCATTCCCACGCAGAGCGTGGGAACGATCAGGTGAGCAACGTCAGGCGCTATGGCTTTGCTGATAGTCCGCCAATGCCGGCAGTAATTGTTTGTCGATCGCCTGGCGCACCGCCGGCTGGATACTGGCGCCGCTGGTGTACATGTCCTTGACCATTTTGCGCAGTTCAAACGCGCGAACATTATCCAGACCGCGCACCGCGCACTCGCAAGCCTTATCGGCAGTAGTGCCACTGGGCACTTGAATACCCAACGCCTTGAGCTGGCCCAACAAATCTTCCTGATCGATCAAATCGGCATACATCATGACGCGCATCCTTCTTCGGTAACGGAGGTCGTGGCTCGATTCTGGTAGCCACGTCGGGGCACGGCAAGGGCGTTTTGTCGCAGTGGCTGCGACGGCTATGAACAGGTCGTTTTCGGCTAACTCGCCGCTCAAGGGAGTGGGCACACTGAACTCAGCTTGCAACACGAAGGTTTGGTCACCCTCGCTTGGCAGCTCCTCAACAGTAGCTTGAGCCCCGATCCAGTCACGGCTGGTATCGGGGCTTTTTTTGTCTGTGAATCAGTTAGAAATTTGTTGTTCCTGCCGACGTCATCGCTGGCAAGCCAGCTCCCACAAGTTTTGAGTCTGGTCGCATATTTGTGAAACGCCGCCGAACCCTGTGGGAGCGGGCTTGCCCGCGATGAACGATGACGCGGTCTATCTTTGCAACACGAGGATCCGCGACAACAACTCATCCCGGTCGATATAGCAGCCCTGAAAATGCCGCGCCCCGGTCGCCGGATCGAAGGCATTACGCGCGTGCAACGTACGGCGATTATCGAAGCACCACAGCTCACCGGAATTAAGCCGCTGCATCAGCCGAAACCGTGGCTCGCGTGTCATCGCGATAAAGCGTCGATAAGCCCGATACAACCGTGGCATCTGCTCTACCGACGTATCGAACGCTCCGCGCAGAAAGTTTGCCATGCGAATTTCCGCCACACGTCCCAAGGCGTCCAAAGCAATGATCGGCGCCAGGCAGCGATAGTCGCTATGGCGATCCTTGTTGCGAAACTCCACGGGGATTTCACACAGCGCCTGAAACGCCTCCGGGTCTTCACTGCGCAACGCATCGGCAATCGCAAAACCATCGACAAAAATGCTCTCGCCACCCTCGGCGTCATTCACCAGACAATGCAGAAACTGCAGCCCCGGTTGCAGCTCGCGGGTCGGTAGATCGGTGTGCAACGGCAGGTTGAAAGCGGTGTAGGCATTGCTGTCGGCATCGGCTTTGGATTGCACGTTGAACAGCACACCGAAGTTGCTCTCGCGAATGAAGGAAATGCGTTGCGCGATGAGCTTCAGTGAACCGGGCTCGGTAGGCACGCCGCGCACTTGCGTCAGGCCGATGTCGCGTACGGCAAGCAGCCATTGCAGCAGGGCGGCGTTGTCGTTCATCAGTGCCGCGTATTCGAACACCGGCAGCTGCGAGTCGCTGCGCCACAGATAAGGCTTGGGTTTGCCAGCCAGACGTTCGGCGCGGGAATCATCGTCGTAGGCATGAGCGCGCAGCCAGCCGGGATCGAAACGGCTGAGGTGACCGTCCTGCCAGTCGATGCGCAGGCAGCCGTCGGTATCGATATGGGCGGCGGCAGGCTTGAGGTCTTCAGCGGCATCGACAATCTCGAACACCTGCTCGCGGGTAACGTTGTAGACGCACTGCGGGCACGGGCAGTTATCCCGCAACCAGACGTGGTGAAACGGGCTGATGCGACCGTCAGCCCATGCGATGGCAACGCGATCCGCCAGGGTCTGCACGCCACCGAGCGCGCTGATCAACGGATAAGTACGGAAATCGGCAACAGCGGCAGCGGTGTTCATGGCGGCTCCTTGTGATCGATGGATTACCTGGCGGGTGGCAGTGCGATAACGCGGCCGATGTAAGCGGGAGCGGGCAAGTCTTTCTGCTCGGCGACGATGCTTTGCAGGCGGCTCAGGGTGTCCGCGCTGAACGTTGCCGAACGCGGGCCGGCGAGGTCGACGTGCAAGAGCATTTGTTCGTTGCCGGCCAGTTCCTGCTCGTCACCGACCTTGTGCAGGCTGTGATAGAGGTGCAGGCGTTTGCTGTCGTGGGCGATGATTTGCGTGCGTACTTCCACCTCGGTATCGAGTTTCACTTCGTGCAGATAATTGAGGTGCAGTTCGAGGGTGAACAGCGAGTTGCCACTGGCTTCGCGGTTGTTGCTGTCCATGCCGAGGCGGTCCATCAGGGTGTCGGTGGCGTAGCTGAAAATCAGCAGGTAGAAGGCGTCGCGCAGGTGGCCGTTGTAGTCGACCCAGTCGGGGATGATTGTGGTTTGGTAGGTGGTGAGAGTGGGCATGATTGGGTTCCGGCAGTGGGCGGGTCGTTAGGATCAAGAGCTACCCCCTCACCCCAGCCCTCTCCCCCAAGGGGGCGAGGGGGAAAGGGAGCCGATCTTTATGCTATTCAAAACTTGAGTTCGGCTCGGTGGTGCAAGTCGGCGTAACTCGAACAATCAACACGGTCAGTCCCCTCTACCTCCGGGAGAGGGCTAGGGTGAGGGACTGCAATGTCACGGCAGACATATCACTCGCTGAACGCCATCCCATGCTTTTCCTTTGTGGTCTTCACCGCCTCAAGCACCGCCAGCAAGCAATCATCACGATAGCGCTCCAGCGCCGAAATGCTGTGACGACCAAGCTGATCACTGGTGCCATCAACCACATCATCAATCAACTTGTCAGTCAGTTCCGGCGCTGGCAGATACGTCCACGGCAACTGCAACGCCGGGCCGAATTGCGACATGAAGTGGCGCATGCCGGCATCACCCCCGGCCAAGGTATAAGTCAGGAACGTACCCATGAACGACCAGCGCAGGCCGGCGCCAAAGCGAATCGCATCATCGATCTCGCCAGTGGTCGCGACACCATCGTTGACCAGGTGCAGCGCCTCACGCCACAGCGCTTCGAGCAAGCGGTCGGCGATGAAACCGGGCACTTCTTTGCGCACGTGCAGCGGACGCATGCCGAGGGATTCGTAGACTTTCATCGCTGCCTGAACGGCCTCGGGCGCGGTGTTCTTGCCACCCACGACTTCGACCAGCGGCAGCAGATAAACCGGGTTGAACGGGTGGCCGACCACGCAACGTTCGGGGTGCGTTGAGCTCTCGTAGAACTCACTTGGCAGCAGGCCCGAGGTACTCGAACCGATCAACGCATTAGGCTTGGCCGCGGCGCTGATTTTGCTGTGCAGCTCGAGTTTCAGTTCCAGGCGTTCCGGGGCGCTTTCCTGAATGAAGTCGGCATCGCGTACGCATTCTTCGATGGTCGCGACAAAGCGCAGACGATCCTGCGACGCGCCCGGCGCCAGACCGTTTTTCTCCAGTGCGCCCCAGGCATTGGCTACGCGTTTACGCAGCGCCGCTTCGGCGCCCGGTGCCGGGTCCCAGGCCACCACATCGAGGCCATGGGCGAGGGCGCGCGCGACCCAGCCACTGCCGATGACACCGCTGCCCAGCGCGGCGAAGGTTTTGATTTCGGTGATAAAGCTCATAGGAATTTTCCCGTGGAAGGTAATCCCTGTAGGAGCTGCCGAAGGCTGCGATCTTTTGATCTTGATCTTGATCTTGAGAAACAAAATCAAAAGATCGCAGCCTTCGGCAGCTCCTACAGGTGAAATTTGGGGGGCAGTTAGAGCCCCATTTTTTGAGCTGAGGGTTAACCGCGCTGGGTCAGGCCCATTTTCTTGCGGCCCTCGGCCGGGGTGAGCACCCGGGCGCCGAGGCGGCTGAGGATTTCGGTGGCGCGTTCGACCAGTTGGCCGTTGGTCGCCAGCACGCCCTTGTCCAGCCACAGGTTGTCTTCCAGCCCGACCCGCACGTTGCCGCCCAACAGCACCGCTTGCGCTGCCATTGGCATCTGCATACGGCCAATGCCAAACCCGGCCCACACCGCATCGGCGGGCAGGTTGTCGACCATGGCTTTCATCGTGGTGGTATCCGCCGGCGCGCCCCACGGGATGCCCAGGCACAGCTGGAACAACGGGTTATCGAGCAGACCTTCCTTGATCATCTGCTTGGCGAACCACAGGTGACCGGTGTCGAAAATCTCCAGCTCGGCCTTCACGCCCAGCTCGGTAATGCGCTTGGCGCCGGCACGCAGTTGCGCCGGAGTGGAGACATAAATGGTGTCGCCATCGCCGAAGTTCAGCGTGCCGCAATCGAGGGTGCAGATTTCCGGCAG
This sequence comes from Pseudomonas sp. Irchel s3a12, assembly GCF_900187485.1. Classification (NCBI taxonomy): domain Bacteria; kingdom Pseudomonadati; phylum Pseudomonadota; class Gammaproteobacteria; order Pseudomonadales; family Pseudomonadaceae; genus Pseudomonas; species Pseudomonas sp. Irchel s3a12. The sequence goes on along the minus strand of NZ_FYDN01000015.1, from coordinate 154,928 downwards.
CAACTCTTCAACGTGGGCGAGACGGGTCAGCGGGCCGACCAGATCGGTGTTCGGGCCGAACTCCATCGGGTTCTCGCCCGCGCCGATCTCCAGGTCGCCGCCCATACCGGCGGTGAGGTTGACGATGATGTCGACGTCGGCCTCGCGGATGCGCTCCATCACTTCGCGGTACAGCGCCACGTCGCGGCTGAACTTGCCGGTCTGCGGATCGCGCACATGGCAGTGCACAACCGTGGCGCCAGCCTTGGCCGCTTCAACGGCCGCCGCAGCGATTTGTTTCGGGGTGACCGGCACGTGTGGGCTCTTGGCGGTCGTGTCGCCAGCACCGGTGAGTGCGCAGGTGATGATGACGTCGTGGTTCATGGTGCGGTTTCCTTCAGGCGTGATGGGTCTGTCCGCAGCCCTTTTCCGGGCTGCGAAGCGTCGTTCAGTTCCCTCTCCCCTTGGGAGAGGGCTAGGGTGAGGGGCTTTTAAATGAGAGGGTTATTTGCTGGTCAGCTGCAGGTTTTCAGCCGCCGGTTTGCCATCGAACGTGGTCACACCTTCCAGCCAGCGCTGCTTGTCTTCCGGGTGATCCTTGAGCCATTGCTTGGCCGATTCGAAGGCGTCCTTGTGGTCGAGCAGCGGCTGCATCATCCGGCTCTCGTCCTCGGCGGTGAACGTCAGATTGGTCAGCAGGCGACCAATGTTCGGGCATTGCTCGGCGTATTTCGGCGCGGTCACTGTCCACACGGTGGCCATGCCTTCGTTCGGGCCGAGGGCGTCGTCGCTGCCGGTCAGATAAGTCATCTTGACGTTGACGTTCATCGGGTGCGGCGCCCAGCCGAAGAACACCACGGCCTCTTTGCGGCGCACGGCGCGGTCGACGGCGGCGAGCATGCCGGCCTCGCTCGACTCGACCAACTGGAACTTGCCGAGGCCGAACTGGTTCTTGGCGATCATCGCCTTGATCTGCGTGTTGGCGCCCGAGCCTGGCTCGATGCCGTAGATCTTGCCGCCCAGTTCTTTTTCGAACTTGGCAATGTCGGCGAAGGTTTTCAGGCCCTTGTCGGCCAGATAAGTCGGCACGGCGAGGGTCGCACGGGCATCTTTCAGGCTTGGCGCTTCGAGGACTTTGACCTGATTGGCGTCGACGAACGGGGTGATGGTCTGGGTCATCAGCGGGTTCCAGTAACCGAGGAACAGGTCCAGGCGCTGATCGCGGATCCCGGCGAAGATGATTTGCTGGGACGCACTGGTTTGTTTGGTGTTGTAGCCGAGGCCGTCGAGCAGGACCTGGGTCATGGCACTGGTGGCGATCACGTCGGTCCAGTTGACCACGCCCATGCGCACGTTCTGGCACGAGGCGGGTTCGGCCGCCATGACGCTGGCGCTCAAGAAAGCGGTACCGCTGAGTGCAAGAACACAGCTGCTGATCAGTCGTTTCATGTCGGGTTCCTCGGCAGGTCGTTTATTGTGAGTTCCGGTGTCTGATGCGCCGGTGATGCAAAGTTACGCAGCTGTGGGCCGGTGAAAGCGCACTGCGGCGACTGGCATTTGCACTGTAGCGACCTGTGCCCTTGAACGCCGACGACAATCGGCGTATCAACGAGCCACGCTACCCTCCCTCTCGTTACCCGCGAATCGAGTGCGCACATGTCCCAGGATTTCTACTTCTTGCTGATGCCGGGGTTCTCCGCCATCGGTTTTATTTCCGCAATTGAACCGCTGCGTGTGGCCAACCGCTTTCGTGGCGAGTTGTACCGCTGGCATGTGTTGAGTGCCGATGGCGGGGCGGTGCTGGCGAGCAACGGCATGTCGGTCAACGCCGACGCGGCGCTGGAGCCGTTGAAGAAAGGCGCGACGCTGCTGGTGGTGGCCGGGTTTGAACCACTGAAGTTCGCCACGCCAACCCTTGAACACTGGTTGCGGCGGCTGGATAACGAAGGCGTGACCCTTGGTGCCATTGACACCGGCAGCTTCGTCCTCGCCGAAGCCGGTTTGCTCGACGGCCATCGCTTGACGCTGCACTGGGAAGCGATCGATGCGTTCAAGGAATCTTATCCACAGCTCAGCGTCACTCAGGAGCTGTTCGAGATCGACCGTCGGCGCATCACCTCAGCGGGCGGCACCGCCTCCATCGATTTAATGCTCGATCTGATCGCCCAGGCCCATGGGGCGCAACTGGCGATTCAGGTCAGCGAGCAATTTGTGCTGGGGCGAATTCGACCGCGAAAAGATCACCAGCGCATGGAAGTGGCCACGCGTTACGGGATCAGCAACAAGAAACTGGTGCAGGTGATTGGCGAGATGGAGCAGCACAGCGAACCGCCGCTGACTACGCTGCAATTGGCGGAATCGATCAAGGTCACGCGGCGGCAACTGGAGCGCTTGTTCCGGCTGCACCTGAACGACACGCCGAGCAATTTCTACCTGCGTCTGCGCCTGGAAAAGGCCCGGCAACTGCTGCGCCAGACTGACATGAGCGTGCTCGAAGTCAGCATCGCCTGCGGCTTCGAATCGCCGTCGTACTTCACCCGCAGTTACCGCGCAAAATTCGCCCGCTGTCCCCGCGAAGACCGCCGTACCGCCCAGGCCTGAATGGATGTACCCAAAACCCCTGTAGGAGTGAGCCTGCTCGCGATAGCGGTAAGTCAGACAACACTGATGTCGACTGACACTTCGTCATCGCGAGCAGGCTCACTCCTACAGTTTGATCGCGTTACTTCTTCACCAACGCCGAACACGCAGCCTTATAAGCCTCATGCTGATACTTGTTCAGCGTCCCCGGCAGTTCGAAATTATGCTTCTTCGCCTGCGCATTGATCGTCTGCGGCGACAACAACGTCACTTCACAGCCATCCAGCAGCTGCAAAATCCCCTCAATCTTGAAAGTGGTCGGCCCGCCGGCAAACTCACCCTTCTTGCTGCGCTTCTTGATCGCAATCCGGTCAACCGAATTCTCCCGCACAAACGACGCCACCTGCGCCGCGAACAACTTCACGTTGGCCGCTTCGTCATCGTCTTCGAGGGCGATTTTCTTGGTGGCAAGGGGAATGTGGCTCAAGGTCGAACCGTCGAGAGCGGCCACGGCGATGATCGCTTCGCTGCCTTTGATTTCGATGCCGCAGATGTTCATGGGCGAGTGACCTTATGAGCGAATTGGATGGCAGTCATGTTGACGCAGTCGGGCGGTCAAGTCACTCGCGTCGGTGCCCCAGCGGTGCAATACCGCTGGTCGGAATTCGTTACTGACCTGTAATTTCTGACAGTAGACGGCCTTCCGGCAGGCGCCTAGCTTGGTTGCCGGGGGATTGGGACGATTATCGTCCTTTCCCATTCGTGACCTCGCTCAAGGGACTGAAGACATGAAACTACGCAAGAACATTCGCTCATTGACCCAAAACGAAAAAACCAACTTCGTCGCCGCCTGCCTCCAGCTCAAACAGTCAGGTCAATATGACGAGTATGTACACCTGCATCACCAAGTCATGAAGCCTACAGTTCTGCCACATGAACCAAACGATCCAAACTACCGCAATGGCGCCCATCGGGGGCCTTCATTCCTGCCATGGCACCGCGCGTTTTTGCTGAAGTTCGAAAATGACCTTCAGGCGATTGACCCCTCCATCACGATTCCGTACTGGAACTGGACCGAAGATGCTGCCGACCCGCTCAACTCTCCGGTATGGGCTGAGGATTTCATGGGCGGTAATGGTGTTGAAGGCGATGACTGGCGTGTCGCAACCGGTCGGTTTGCCTTTAAGCATGGACAATGGCCGGTTCCCTCCTATCCGGATGACGATTTGCCAGGTCCTGGTTTGAAGCGCCAGTTCGGGCTGGTCGTGAACTCATTGCCGACCCCGGAAGATCTGCAAATGGCCTTGCGTGAAAGTCTTTACGACACCCCGCCTTATGATTCAGGCCCGACTGTGCGCGGCTTCCGAAATCGTCTGGAAGGCTGGATCACCCAGCGCGGTGATCCGCAGGTAACCACTGCGGGTTCACAACTGCATAATCGCGTCCACCTCTGGGTGGGCGGCAATATGTTGCCGATGACCTCTCCAGATGATCCGGTGTTCTTCCTTCATCACTGCTTTGTCGACAAAGTGTGGGCAGACTGGCAGTCGCTGATGCTCCAGAGCAACGAACGTTGGGCGCCGCATTACGCGCCGCTGATCAATGGTCCGAAGGGACATAACTACGATGATGTGCTCGAGCCGTTTGCGCAGTCTGCTCGGAATGTGAGCGACATTACTGACTTGGGGTATGAGTATGAGGCGCCACGTCTGATCCTCGATCATGTGAAACCTCGTTCTCCATTTCACGACTGATGCTGGCATCGGGTGGCGGTGTGAATGCCTGGCTTTTGCAGCAGGCAAACACGCCGTTACCGGCTAGAGCTCAAGCTGCTCAGAGGTGATTCCAAAGGCCGCCGCAATCTTTTCGCGAGTTGCTTTTCGTGGCTTGGACACCGTTTCCTGTTGAGCAAACGCCGGTTGCGAAATGCCCATGCGTTTGGCGACTTCTTCCTGAGTCAGGTTTAGGTATTCGCGCCAGGCACGGATCGGTGTCGCTCCGTCGACCATCCGACTGACCACTTCATGGGGAATCAGATCGGGCTGCATTTTCTGCGCGACATATTGCGCATAGGGAATGACCACGAAGGCCGGTTTGCCCTCGGCGTCGTTGATGATTTGGATGTCAGTAGGTGCGTTCATCGCGTTTTTTGACCTCTTGAATACTGACCACTTTGATTGCGCCGTCCCAGTCGAACATGACCCGATAGTTGCCGACTCGCAATCGGTAAGCATATTCATGTCCAACCAATGATTTGACGTTGCCGACATTAGGCATGTTAGCGAGCGCCGTGATGGCATCACGAACCTGTCCTTGATGAGCGCAGTGCAATTTCAGGAGTTGCTTAACGGCCTTTCGTGTCCAGTGGATGCTGTTCATGGAAGAATATAAGTCTTTTATAAGATTCGCGAATCTTTGCTTATATTTTCAAGGCGGCCAATCAAGAACAGTTGTCAGGATATTGCGTGAAGCGCCCGTAGATCGGGGCTTTCACGCAATAGGTGTAGGCGAAGTCGGCATGTGCCGTAAGAAGAAGAGATTCACGAGGCAATTGCAGAAAGCAGTGCCAATTTTCCTTCAAATTTTGAGGACTATTCCTGCCCAATCGACTCCAAAAACTCCGACCGTTCATCACTCATCCGCGCCACGCAATCATTCTGCGCAATCGTGAACGCCTTGCTCCCCGCCGTAGCCGGGAACGCCTCCACCGCACAATCCGCGTCCCGCGTCTTCAACCACTGCTGCTGAGCCGTCTTGATCTTGGCGGTAATGTCCGCCAATTGCGTCGGGTTCTTGCCATACGCCGTCTGCATGCGTTCGTTGAGGCTGGCGTAGTTGTCCTTGAGCAGGTCTTCTGCAGTAGTGCGGCTGTAGGTCGAGCATTCCAGGGTCTGGACGTCGTTTTCGACGGCGTCGCACGGGTTGTTGTCGGACTCTTCAGCGGCGTGTACGCCGGTCGCAAGCAAAGCCAAAGCCAGGAAGATCGATTTCATTGTTGTCGCCGCTCTAATCCAGTGGTGTTTCCAAGATGGGCCAGATTCTGGCTCAAGCTGGCGGGCTTGAACAGGTAGCTGATCGGGGCGCCTGGCGACCCTTTGTCGCGGATTGACGCTTTCGGCAATTCCCCTGTCGTTTTTGCACCCGGTCGCCCCGGCACCGAGGCATATGCTGGCCCCAAAGCGCCGGCAGACGATTCGGCGCATGAATCGCCAATAAGGGGACGCCTGATGAGCCCAGCCGAATTACACGCCGACAGCATCGTTATCGACGGTCTGATCATTGCCAAATGGAACCGCGAGCTGTTCGAAGACATGCGCAAGGGCGGTCTGACGGCGGCCAACTGCACTGTGTCGGTGTGGGAAGGCTTTCAGGCGACCGTGAACAACATCGCTGCCAGCCAGAAGCTGATCCGCGAAAACAGCGACCTGGTGATGCCAGTGCGCACCACTGCCGACATCCGTCGCGCCAAGGAACAAGGCAAGACCGGCATCCTCTTCGGCTTCCAGAATGCTCACGCGTTTGAAGACCAGATCGGCTATGTCGAGGTGTTCAAACAGCTCGGCGTCGGCATCGTGCAGATGTGCTACAACACCCAGAATCTGGTCGGCACCGGTTGCTACGAGCGTGACGGCGGCCTGTCGGGTTTCGGTCGCGAAATCGTCGCCGAGATGAACCGCGTTGGCGTCATGTGCGACTTGTCCCACGTCGGTTCCAAGACTTCCGAAGAAGTCATCCTCGAATCGAAAAAACCGGTCTGCTATTCCCACTGCCTGCCGTCGGGTCTCAAAGAGCACCCGCGCAACAAGTCCGATGCAGAACTGAAGTTCATTGCCGACCACGGCGGTTTCGTCGGCGTGACCATGTTCGCGCCGTTCCTCGCCAAGGGCATCGATTCGACCATCGACGACTACGCCGAAGCCATCGAATACGTAATGAACATCGTTGGCGAAGATTCCATCGGCATCGGCACCGATTTCACCCAGGGTCACGGTCAGGACTTCTTCGAATACCTGACCCACGACAAGGGCTACGCCCGCCGTCTGACCAGCTTCGGCAAGATCATCAACCCGCTGGGCATCCGCACCGTCGGCGAGTTCCCGAACCTGACCGAAACCCTGCTCAAGCGCGGCCACTCCGAGCGCGTCGTGCGCAAGATCATGGGCGAAAACTGGGTGAACGTCCTCAAAGACGTCTGGGGCGAATGAATAACTCTGGAGCCTACTCCGCTCGCCGATAGCTGCGTCAGGTCCTCGCGCCAAACTCGCCGTACGTCCCGTACTGTCTCGCTTGTCGCTCCGGTCCTTCCTTGCTCTCGACGTGCTCGCTACGGCTCCAAAGTCATTCATACGGCTTGTTTATAAGAGCAGAGCAAAAGCTTTGCTCGGCACCAACCACGAATTTTTCTGGAGTTAAGTTTCCATGGCCAAGATCGCCCCGCAATTGCCAATCGAAGTCGACAGCGAGACCGGTGTCTGGACCTCCGACGCCCTGCCAATGCTGTACGTACCGCGTCACTTCTTCGTCAACAACCACATGGGCATCGAAGAGGTTTTGGGCGCTGAAGCTTATGCCGAGATCCTCTACAAGGCCGGCTACAAGTCCGCCTGGCACTGGTGCGAGAAAGAAGCTGAATGCCACGGCCTGGAAGGCGTCGCGGTATTCGAGCATTACATGAAGCGCCTGTCGCAGCGCGGCTGGGGCCTGTTCAAGATTCAGGACATCGACCTCGACAAAGGCACTGCCAGCGTCAAGCTCGAACACTCGGCATTCGTCTACGTCTACGGCAAGGTCGGGCGCAAAGTCGATTACATGTTTACCGGTTGGTTTGCCGGGGCCATGGATCAGATTCTTGAGGCTCGCGGCAGCAAGATTCGCACCGTCGCCGAGCAAGTCTACGGTGGCTCCGAAGAAGGCCACGACGACGGCCTGTTCACCGTCAAGCCGTTGTAAGTCGAGGAACCCGCCATGGCTTTCGAAGCAATGTTCCAGCCGATCCAGATCGGTAAACTGACCATCCGCAACCGCGTGCTCAGCACCGCGCACGCTGAGGTCTACGCAACGGACGGCGGCATGACCACCGACCGCTACGTCAAATACTACGAAGAGAAAGCCAAGGGCGGCATCGGCCTGGCGATTTGCGGCGGCTCCTCTGTGGTCGCCATCGACAGCCCGCAGGAATGGTGGAGCTCGGTGAATTTGTCCACCGACCGCATCATTCCGCATTTCCAGAACCTGGCCGATGCCATGCACAAGCATGGCGCTAAAATCATGATTCAGATTACCCACATGGGCCGGCGCTCGCGCTGGGACGGCTTCAACTGGCCGACGCTGATGTCGCCCTCGGGCATCCGTGAACCGGTACACCGCGCCACCTGCAAAACCATCGAGCCGGAAGAAATCTGGCGGGTGATTGGCAACTATGCCCAGGCGGCGCGTCGGGCCAAGGCCGGTGGTCTCGACGGCGTTGAGCTGTCAGCGGTGCACCAGCACATGATCGACCAGTTCTGGAGCCCGCGCGTCAACAAGCGTACCGACGAATGGGGCGGCACCTTCGAAGGCCGGATGAAGTTCGGTCTGGAAGTGCTGAAAGCCGTGCGCGCCGAGGTCGGTGACGACTTCTGCGTGGGCATGCGTATCTGCGGTGACGAGTTCCACCCGGACGGCTTGTCCCACGAGGACATGAAGCAGATCGCTAAGTACTACGACGACACCGGCATGCTCGACTTCCTCGGTGTTGTCGGCTCGGGTTGTGACACTCACAACACCCTGGCCAACGTGATTCCGAACATGAGTTATCCACCGGAGCCGTTCCTGCATCTGGCCGCCGGGATCAAGGAAGTGGTCAAGGTGCCGGTGCTGCACGCACAGAACATCAAGGATCCGAACCAGGCCACGCGCATCCTTGAAGGCGGTTACGTCGACATGGTCGGCATGACCCGCGCGCACATTGCTGACCCGCACCTGATCGCCAAGATCAAGATGGGCCAGATCGACCAGATCAAACAGTGCGTCGGCGCCAACTATTGCATCGACCGCCAGTATCAAGGCCTCGACGTGCTGTGCATCCAGAATGCTGCAACGTCCCGTGAATACATGGGCGTGCCGCACATCATCGAGAAATCCACCGGGCCGAAGCGCAAAGTGGTGATCGTCGGTGCCGGCCCTGCCGGGATGGAAGCGGCACGGGTTGCTGCCGAGCGTGGCCACGACGTGACCCTGTTCGAGAAGAAGGAATTCATCGGCGGACAGATCACCACCGCATCGAAAGCGCCGCAGCGTGACCAGATCGCCGGTATTACCCGTTGGTTCCAACTGGAACTGGCGCGGCTGAAAGTCGATTTGCGCCTGGGCACGGCAGCTGATGCCGACACCATCATGGACTTGCGTCCGGACGTGGTGGTGCTGGCGGTCGGCGGGCATCCGTACCTGGAACAGAACGAACACTGGGGCGCCGCCGAAGGGCTGGTGGTCAGCAGCTGGGACGTGCTCGACGGCAAGGTCGCGCCGGGCAAGAACGTGCTGGTCTACGACACCATTTGCGAGTTCACCGGGATGTCGGTTGCTGACTTCCTCGCCGACAAAGGCAGCCAGGTCGAGATTGTCACCGACGACATCAAACCGGGCGTGGCCATCGGCGGTACGTCGTTCCCGACCTACTACCGCAGCATGTACCCGAAAGAAGTGATCATGACCGGCGACATGATGCTGGAGAAGGTTTACCGCGAAGGCGACAAACTGGTCGCGGTGCTGGAAAACGAATACACCGGCGCCAAAGAGGAGCGGGTGGTCGACCAGGTGGTGGTGGAGAACGGCGTGCGTCCGGATGAAGAAATCTACTACGCGCTCAAAGAGGGTTCGCGCAACAAGGGCCAGATCGACGTTGAAGCGTTGTTCGCGATCCAGCCGCAACCTTCGCTGAGCACCACCGGCGACGGCTACTTGCTGTTCCGCATCGGCGACTGCGTGGCGCAGCGCAACACCCACGCCGCGATCTACGACGCCCTGCGGCTCTGCAAGGATTTCTAAGGGCTAGTGAACCGATCGTTCCCGCGCTCTGCGTGGGAATGCCGCAATGGACGCTCTGCGTCCGCTTGGGACGCGGAGCGTCCCGGGATGCATTCCCACGCAGAGCGTGGGAACGATCATTGAACGCCGTGTTTCTCCAGGTTGTACTGGTGGGAGCTTCACCATGTTGAACACCCTTCTTCCAATCCTGTTGTTCGCAGCTATCGGGCTTGGTGTCCTCGGCGCGTTGCGGCGGGTAGCGATGTGGCGCCGGGGCCGGGCCTCGAAGGTCGATCTGATCGGCGGCCTGTTCGCCATGCCCAAGCGCTACATGGTCGATTTGCACCATGTCGTGGCGCGGGACAAATACATCGCCAACACCCACGTGGCCACGGCCGGCGGTGCGGTGGCGTCGATTGTGCTGGCGCTGCTGGTGCACGGTTTCGGCCTGCATAACCGCATACTCGGTTACGCCTTGCTGCTGATGACGGCGGTGATGTTCGTCGGTGCGATCTTCGTTTATCTGCGTCGGCGCAACCCGCCGGCGCGGCTGTCGAAAGGCCCGTGGATGCGCCTGCCGAAAAGCCTGCTGGCGTTCTCGGCGTCGTTCTTTCTGCTGACCTTGCCGGTGGCCGGGATTCTTCCGGAAAACTTTGGCGGCTGGATACTCGCGGTCATCCTCGGGATCGGCGTGTTGTGGGGCGTGTCGGAACTGTTCTTCGGCATGACCTGGGGCGGGCCGATGAAACACGCCTTTGCCGGTGCCTTGCACTTGGCGTGGCACCGTCGCGCTGAACGTTTTGGTGGTGGTCGTTCCACCGGCCTCAAACCGCTGGATCTCAATGATCCTTCAGCGCCATTAGGGGTAGAGAAACCCAAGGATTTCACCTGGAACCAGTTGCTCGGTTTCGACGCCTGCGTGCAGTGCGGCAAGTGCGAAGCGGCGTGCCCGGCGTTCGCTGCCGGTCAGCCGCTGAACCCGAAGAAACTGATTCAGGACATGGTCGTCGGTCTCGCCGGTGGCACCGATGCGAAGTTCGCCGGCAGCCCGTATCCCGGCAAACCAGTGGGCGAACACAGCGGTAATCCACATCAACCGATCGTTAACGGTCTGGTCGACGCCGAAACCCTGTGGTCGTGCACCACCTGCCGTGCCTGCGTCGAGGAGTGCCCGATGATGATCGAGCACGTCGACGCCATCGTCGACATGCGCCGGCACCTGACCCTGGAAAAAGGCGCGACCCCGAATAAGGGCGCCGAGGTCCTCGAAAACCTGATCGCCACCGACAACCCAGGCGGTTTCGCCCCGGGCGGGCGGATGAACTGGGCGGCGGATCTGAACCTCAATCTGCTTAGCGAGAAGAAATCCACCGACGTACTGTTCTGGGTCGGCGACGGTGCCTTCGACATGCGCAACCAGCGCACTTTGCGCGCGTTCGTCAAAGTGCTGAAAGCGGCGAAAATCGACTTCGCCGTGTTGGGGCTGGAAGAACGTGACAGTGGCGACGTGGCCCGCCGTCTCGGCGATGAAGCAACCTTCCAGTTGCTCGCCAAGCGCAACATCCAGACCCTGGCCAAATACAGCTTCAACCGCATCGTTACCTGCGATCCGCATAGCTTCCATGTGTTGAAAAACGAGTACGGCGCGTTCGACGGCAACTATCTGGTGCAACACCACAGCACCTACATGGCGGAAATTATTCAGGCCGGTGCGTTGAACCTCGGTCAGCACAAAGGCAACAGCGTGACCTATCACGACCCGTGCTACCTCGGTCGTTACAACGGCGAGTACGAAGCGCCGCGCGAAGTGCTGCGTGCCCTCGGTATTGAAGTCAAAGAGATGCAACGTTCCGGCTTCCGTTCGCGCTGCTGCGGCGGCGGTGGCGGGGCGCCGATCACCGACATTCCGGGTAAGCAACGGATTCCTGATATGCGCATGGAAGACATCCGCGAGACCGGCGCCGAACTGGTGGCGGTGGGTTGTCCACAGTGCACGGCGATGCTCGAAGGCGTGGTCGAACCGCGGCCGCTGATCAAGGACATCGCCGAACTGGTCGCCGACGCGCTGCTCGAAGACGCCGCGCCAAGCAAGCCTGCCACTCCGGCCAAACGTGAACCTGCGGAGGCCCACTGATGAGCGACATTATCCGCCGCGACCCGCGCGCCGAATGGATTGCGCGTAACCGCCTGCACCCGCTGCACGCGGCCATGCAACCGGCGCAACACAGCTGGATGGGGCCCAACGGCGTCATTCGCAAGAATCTGCATGGCATCGGTTTTATCGGCCCCAACGGCATCAAGCGTATCGACCGCAGCGGCGCGCAACAGGGCGGGGCGGTCAAACGCTCGGCGGCTGTGGAAGTGCAATTGCCGCTGCATCAGGTGCCCGCGCCGGCGTTCTATATCAGTGTGGTTCCGGACATGGTCGGCGGCCGCCTGAGCAGCCACGATCGCGACTTGCTCGGCCTCGCTCATCAGCTCGCCGGCAATGACGGCGCGGTGCTGGCGGTGGTCTTTGGCGAGCATAAGGAAAACGCTTTCGCGACCGCTGGCGTCGATCGCTTGCTGGTACTCGAGGGCGAAGCCTTTAGTGGTTATGCACCGGAGCAACGGGTGCAAGGTTTGCGCGCTGTGGATAACCAGTTCAACCCGCGTCATTGGTTGCTGCCGGACAGCCGCAGCGGTGGCGGTGAACTCGGTCGACGCTTTGCGGCGGCATTGGGCGAGCGCCCGGCGACACGGGTCTGGCAGGTCAAGGATCAGGAATGCATCGGCCGCGCTGGCGCGGGGCTGCAAGACCTTGCCCGTCCCGTCGCACGGTTGATTCTGGCGGCGGCCGAATGCGCGGAGCCGGTCAGTGAAACCCGTCACGAAGCGTTGCCGGTGGAGTTATCCACAAGTGTCGCTCGTAGCCTGTCGCGGATTGAAGATCTCGGCGCCGTTGCGGTCGACCCGGCAGCGATTCCGATGGCCGAAGCGGAGTTCATTTTCTCCGGCGGCAACGGCGTCAAGGACTGGGCACTGTTCCACGAAACGGCGGCGGCACTCGGCGCTACCGAAGGTGCGTCGCGGGTGGCGGTGGACGATGGCTTCATGGCCCGTGATCGCCAGGTCGGTGCGTCCGGCACCTGGGTTACCGCGCGGGTGTATGTTGCGGTGGGGATTTCCGGGGCGATCCAGCACCTGCAAGGCATTGGTGCCTGTGACAAGGTGGTGGCGATCAACCTCGATCCGGGTTGCGACATGATCAAGCGTGCAGACCTCTCTGTGATCGGCGAGAGCGCAGAGATTCTTCAGGCGTTGATCGAGGCGGTGGCGGCTTACCGCAACGAAGCCAAGCGCGATGCGGCTTAAGGAAACGCTATGAACACGAAAGTAATCAGTCTGGTTTCAATCGGCGCTCACCCTACTTCCGGGCGGCCACGCCGCGCTGATCAGGACGCGCGCGCCGTGGAACTGGGTTTGCAACTGGCTGGGGATAACTTGCAAGTGCTGCATTCCGGCGACGTTGCGGAGCCGGCGTTGCGCGCCTATCTGGGCATGGGTCTTGAGCAGATGCATGTGCTGGAGCAACCGGCTGGTGCCGATGCGCTGCCGGCGCTGACCGCGTATCTGCGTGATGCCGGTGCGCAGGTGGTGCTGACCGGCAGCCAGGCAGAGACCGGTGAAGGTTCGGGGATGTTGCCGTTCTTGCTGGCGGAAGGTCTGGGCTGGCCGCTGGTGGTGGGACTGGCGCAGGTCGAGTCGATCAATGACGGTTCAGCACTGGTGCTGCAAGCGTTGCCGCGCGGGCAACGGCGCCGGTTGAAAGTGAAGCTGCCGTTTCTGGCGACTGTGGATAACGCCGCGCCGAAACCTCGGCAGAGTGCCTACGGGCCGGCGCGACGCGGGGTCTTGCAGGCTGACGACGTCGAAGTGGTGGACGATGAGTTGCTCGCGGTTGCTACTTTGCAACCGGCCAAGCCACGGCCGAAACGCTTGAAGGTGATCAAGGCCAAGAGTGGGGCGGACCGGATGAAGGCCGCGACGGCCAAGGCCAGTGGCGGCGGGGGGCAGGTGCTCAAGGGTGTTACTGCACAGGCTGGCGCTGAAGCGATTCTCAAGTTGCTGATTGAAGAAGGTGTGGTTCGCTGAAAAGCCCCTCACCCTAGCCCTCTCCCGGAGGGAGAGGGCTAGGGTGGCGTACTCAAGCGTTACATCGACCTGAGAGATCGGCGTGAACTCAGGTCTGGCCAAGCTAAGGAAACCGCATAAGTCGCAAGTCGCTGCATATTTCCAATACACCTGGGTCGGCTCCCTCTCCCGGAGGGAGAGGGCTGGGGTGAGGGGGGCTGTTTACCCACAATCCCTGTTGGCGGATCTGTGGATAACGTGTTCGCCCATCCCTGCACCCCGCGCCAATCAAGCCCTACAGCCCTTTGATCAAAAAACAACCAGCCTAAGTCACGGATTTTCAGGGCTTTTTCGGCAGGATAACTCAGCAAGTTGCCCCCAATCTCTGTTGGCGTTTCTGTGGATAAGATGTTCGCTATCCGCTGAGACCCTTACTAAACGTGGCCTGCGAAGGATCGATCAAAAAACAATCAAATCATCTGTTTCAACGAAAAACTCCCGCACAAACCTCGATTTCACACAGCCTTCAACGCTTTTCCACAGACAAGACAAAGTTACCCCCGATCTCTGTTGGCGCTTCTGTGGATAACGTGTTTGCCATCCCCTACAGGCCTTACAGAACGTGGCTTGCAAGAATGTGATCAAAAAACAACCAATACGTCTGGCAAACCGTCATTCTGGATAAGTCACGATTTTTCTCTACAAATCAGCAAGTTATTTTTTTAATCATCCACAGTTACCCCCATTTGCTGTGGGTGGCTATGTGGATAACTTGTTCGTCAAACCCCGCAAGCCCCGTCCGGCATAGTCCAAATGGCAATTGATCACATTTCATACAGTTCTAAGACGTTGCCTTGACTTCGATTCCTGCGCTGTCTTCACTGCAATGGCACAAGGACAGCCGTCACTTATCCACATCAGGTTCTGGGAGAACGCATGATGGATAGTCAGCCGCACCGCCCCCCGCCCTCGCCACGCAAGCGCACGCTACGGCGCGCCGCCAATCAGCACGCTCGCCTGTAGCGCGCCCCACCCGCCAGACCGCTGTGCTGTCGCCGGACTTGATCCGGTGGCCAGGTGCCCGTCCGCCCATTGATTGCAGGCAACCGCAGAGTTGCCCCATCTGCCTGATTAGAGGAACCACCTCATGACACGGATCGCAACGCCCATCAGCGAGATCAAGGAACACTACGATGTGATTGTCATTGGTTCAGGCTACGGCGGCGGCATTGCTGCCTCGCGCCTGTCCCGTGCCGGCAAACGTGTGTGCCTGCTCGAACGCGGTCGGGAAATCCAGCCCGGCGAATACCCCAACACCATGATCGCCGCCACCGAGGAACTGCAGGTGCATGACCCGGACGGCCATATCGGCTCGCGCACCGGGCTGTTCGACTTGCATGTGAATGCCCAGCAGAACGTCGTGGTCGGTTGCGGCCTCGGCGGCACGTCGCTGATCAATGCCAACGTGGCCCTCGAACCGGAGCCGGGCGTATTCGACGATCCGCGCTGGCCGCAAGCGGTGCGTGAGCACCGCGATACGTTGCTCAAGGACGGTTATGCCCGCGCCCGGGAAATGCTCAAACCCAATCCCTACCCGAGCACTGCACCCAACCTGCCCAAACTCGACGCCAACAAGAAATCCGCGGAATACCTCAAGCAGGGCGCGCATTTCTACAAGCCGCCGATCAACGTGACCTTCGACAAGCTGCCAAACAACCTCAACCATGTCGGCGTCGAGCAACTGCCGTGCAACCAGTGCGGCGACTGCGTGTCGGGCTGTAACAACAAGGCCAAGAACACCACGCTGATGAACTATCTGCCGGACGCCTGGAACTACGGCGCGGAGATTTTCTGCCAGGCCGAAGTGCGGCACCTGGAGCGTGATGGTGAAGGCTGGATCGTGCACTTCCAGTACCTCGACAGCGGGCGGGAGATGTTCAACGCGCCGACGCTGTTCGTGAAGGCCGACATCGTCGTGGTCTCCGCCGGCACCCTCGGCTCCACGGAAATTCTTCTGCGCACGCGCGACAAAGGCGTGGTGATGTCCGCCCAGCTCGGCGAGAACATGAGCGGCAACGGCGACATCCTCGGCTTCGGCCACAACTGCGAGCAGACCATCAACGGCATCGGTTTCGGTGCGCACCCGGCCAAGGAACTGCACCCGGTCGGCCCGTGCATCACCTCGGTGATCGACATGCGCACGGAAGGCGACTGGCGCAGCCGCATGGTCATCGAGGAGGGCTCGATCCCCGGCGCGCTCGGCCGGCCGATGGTGCCGGCCATGGCCGGGTTTGCCGAGATGATAGGCGTCGCCACGGATGACAGCTTCAGCGGCAAGGTCAAATACAAGGCGCGTGAAGCGGAAAGCTTTCTGCGCGGCCCGTATTACGGCGCACTGCACAACATGCAGACTTACCTGATCATGAGCCACGACAGCGGCCAGGGACGGATGGTCCTCGACAACAAGGATCAACTGCGTATCGACTGGCCGGGCGTTGGCGAGCAGGAGAACTTCAAGCTCGGCAACGAGCGTTTGCACCAGAGCACCAAGGCGCTCGGCGGCGTGTGGGTGGAGAACCCGATCTGGACCAAATTGCTCAAGCACAGCATCGTTTCAGTCCACCCGTTGGGCGGTTGCGTGATGGGTGAAGACGCGGCGCAAGGCGTGGTCAATCACAAGGGGCAGGTGTTCAGCGGTGCCAGTGGCAGCGATGTTTACGCCAACCTGTACGTGACGGACGGTGCGGTGATTCCGACCTCGCTGGCGGTCAATCCGCTGCTGACCATCTCTGCTGTGAGTGAGCGCAACATGGGCCTGCTTGCCGCCGACCGTGGCTGGCAGATCGACTACACGCTGCCATCCGCACCGCGTAAACCAGTGGCACCGCCAACCCTCGGCGTGCAGTTCACCGAAACCATGAAGGGCTATTTCTCCCGGGCTTTCACTGAGGCGCAAAGCACCGACCTGAAAGTCTACGAAGCAGCGGCCAAACGCGGCGAGGCGGACAATTCGCCGATCGACTTCACCCTGACCATCACCGCCAACGACCTCAACCGCATGATCAAGGAACCCGAGCACGCGGCGACCATCGTTGGCACTGTCATCGCCCCAGCGCTGTCACCGCAGCCGCTGACCGCGAGCAACGGCGTGTTCAACCTGTTCGAACAATTCGAGCAACAGGTCGATACGCGCCACATGCAGTACGACATGAAACTGACCGCCGAGGACGGTAACGACTATTTCTTCAGCGCCTTCAAAACCGTGCCGGAAGACAACGGCGTGCTGAATATCTGGCATGACACCAGCACGCTGTACGTGACGCTGTATCGCGGGCCGGACAAGACCGGTGAGGTGATCGGTTCCGGGGTGATGCATATTCATCCGACCGATTTCGCCAAACAGATGACCACCATGAAAGTCCTCAATGCGCGCAACGAGCGCGAGCGCATTGAAGGCCTGGCGCGGTTCGGCAAGTTCTTCGCCGGGATCCTCTGGGAAAGTTACGGCGGGGTGTTTGCCGGCGATATCTACTTCAATCCCGACGCGCCGCCACGGTTGAAACGGCCCTTGGATGCGCCGACGCCGGCGGTGCATTTCTTCCCCACCGAAGACGGCGTTGAATTGCGCCTGACCCGGTATCAGGCCGGGAGCAAAGGCCCGGTGATGCTGGTGCATGGCTTGGGCGTGGGTTCGAATATCTTTTCCACCGACACCATCCAGACCAATCTGCTGGAATATCTGTGCAAGCACGACTACGACGTGTGGTTGCTGGATTTTCGCGTGAGTATCCTGTTGCCGGCGAGCAAGAAAGAGTGGAACGGCGACCAGATCGCCCAATACGATTTCAAGGCTGCCATCGCGCAGATTCAGCAGCAGACCCAGGCCAAGGACGTGCAGTGCGTGGTGCATTGCTACGGCGCAACGACCTTCTTCATGTCGTTGCTCGCCGGTTTGCAGGGTGTGCGTTCGGTGGTCTGCTCGCAGATTGCCGCTGACACCGTAGTTGCTACTGCCACAGGGCTGAAGGCCGGATTGCACCTGCCGGGGATGCTCGATGCGATCGGCATCAAGTCGATGACCGCTTACGCCGACAGCAAGGAAAACTGGTTCAACAGACTCTACGACAAGGCCCTCAACGGCTACGCGCGGATCGAGGCGCAGGGCTATTGCACCAATCCGGTGTGCCACCGGATCACCTTCATGTACGCGTCGCTGTATCGCCACGACACCCTCAACGAAACCCTGCACGACAACCTGCACGAGTTGTTCGGTGAGTCGAACATCGAAACCTTCGAGCACCTGGCGCTGATCGTGCGCAAAGGGCACCTGGTGGATTTCAAAGGCAACGATGTGTACATGCCGCACTTTGATCGACTGACCATGCCGATCTGTTTTATCAGCGGTGCCGACAACCAGTGCTACCTGCCGGAAAGCACCCTCAAGACCTACCAGCGCTTGTGCGAAATGCATGGGCCGGAGCGCTATAGCCGGCAAGTGGTGCCGGGCTACGGCCACATTGACTGCATGTTCGGCAAGAACGCGGTGGTCGATGTCTACCCGATCATCCTTGCACACCTGGAGAAAACCGCCCTCGGGTAGTCACTGATCGTTCCCACGTCGAGGCGTCGAACCGTCCGCGTGGGAATGCCGCCATGGACGCTCTGCGTCCGCTTGTGTGACGCAGAGCGTCACGGGATGCATTCCCACGCAGAGCGTGGGAACGATCAGGGGAACTGATATGGACAGCTACATCCGCTGGTTTCAACGCTTCATCTGGATAGGCATTGCGATGAACATGGTGTTCGCCCTCCCTGCGCTGTTCGCGCCGGGGTTGCTGACATCGGTGGTCGGGCTGCCGCCGCAACTCTCTGACCCATGGCTGGAGAACGCTGGGATGCTGCTGGTTGGCATCAGCGTGTTTTACATGCCGTCGGGTTTCAACGCGCCGCGTTACGTGGTGCATTCCTGGTTGTGTGTGCTGACGCGATTGATCGCGGTGATTTTCTGGATTTACCTGATCAACACCAGCTCTCAAGGCTCGGTATTCGTGCCGATGTTGATGGGCGATCTGAGCTTCTTTCTGATCCTCGGCATTCTGCTCTACCTCGGCACCGCACCGGAGAACCGCCCTTGGGCATTGCTTTGCGATGGCTGGCGCGAGTGGCGCGCGGCATGGCAGCGGCAATGGCAGAGTCACGCCTTCAAGGTAGGCACGCTGATTGTCGTCGCGGTACTCGGTTTCATCGGTTACGAGACCTGGTATCAGATGCTCCGCGTCGTGCCTGAACAGCAATATGCCTCCGACGAAGACCACTACAAGTACGCTGCCATCGGCCTCGGCATCGAAGCGCGCATCCCGTATTACCTGTTCGCCGTGCTGCCGCAGATGTGCCCGGAGAAAATGCCCAAACCCGGTGGCTGGGAGGTTTTCGGTTTCCTCTTTGAAAACGGCAAGGATCTGCCGATCGGCATGGCCAAGCGGCAGATCGGCTACCCGACGGTAGAGCCGAACTGCGCGCTGTGCCATACCGGCTCCTACCGCGCCAATGCCAGCGACGTCGCCGTCAATGTGCCGAGCGCGCCGGCCAACACCCTGCAACTGCAAGCCTTCCAGTGGTTCGCTTACGATTGCGCCAGCGATCCGAAATTCACCACCGACGCGGTGATGGCGGCGATCAACAGCAAGTTTCAGTTGGGCTTCTTTGAGAAGCTCTACAACCGCTACCTGATCATGCCGATGGCCAAAAGCGCACTGCTCAAGCAGAAGCAGGCTTACGCCTGGCAAAAGCTGCGTCCGCAACAAGGCCCGGGCCGCACCGACACCTTCAATCCGACGAAAATGGTGGTGTTCGGCTTCCCGGATGACTCGACCATCGGCACCGTCGACCTGCCGCAAGTGTGGAACCAGAAACCCCGCGAATCGATGTACCTGCACTGGGACGGCAATAACAACAAGATCCACGAACGCAACTACGCCGCCGCGATGGCCGTGGGCGCAACGCCAGAATCGGTGTTGCCGCCGAGCTTCAACCGCGTGACCAACTGGCTGCTCGGGCACAAGGCGCCTGCGTGGCCGTGGGCGCTGGATCAGGCCAAGGTCGCCCAGGGCAAACCGATCTGGGAGGCCAACTGCGCGGCTTGTCATGACTTCGGGCGCGCCGATACCGGGCAGGTCACGACCAATATCGATCAGCTCGGCACTGATCCGCACCGGCTCGACTCGTTCACCACCGGTCTGGTGGCCGCGTTCCACACCTTCAAAAAACCGCCGTTCGATTTCGGCGCCTACCGCAAGACCCAGAGCTACAGCAACACGCCCACCGACGGCGTCTGGTTGCGCGCGCCGTACCTGCACAACGGCTCGGTGCCGACCCTATGGGACTTACTGCAACCGCCGGAAAAACGTCCGCAGGTGTTCATCACCGGCTCGGATATTTACGACCCGGTCAACGTCGGTTTCGTCACCAGCGGCGCCCAGGCCAAAGCCTCGGCGGACTTCAAATACGACACGCGGCTGGAGGGCAACCACAACAGCGGTCACCTGTACGGCACAACCCTGTCGGACGACGACAAGCGTGCATTGATCGAATTCATGAAAACCCTGTGAACCCTTACGGAGAGAGGATTACACCATGTCACTGGTCAGTCATTGGGAACACGAATACGACAAGGTCAAAGTGCGCATTCACGGCTTGTTCACGCGCATGGAAATGGCCTGGATGAAACTCATCAGCGAGCTCGAGCCGCAGGAGTTTCAGGCGATCATCAAGCTGCTGCAACGCGGGCATGATCAGGCGCAGTACGTGCTGAAGAACGGCGAGTTGCCGGACGACGAACCGAGCGTACCCTGGGAGCTGTCCCACGGTCTGTCGATCCTGCGCATCGGCAACGCCGCACCGTTGCCGCAGTCCACCGATCAACTGGCGACCCGGGTGCTCAAGGACGGCAGCCTGCTCGGCTGTCGCAAGTGGGAACTGCTGGATCTGCTGTGGAGCGAGGCGCTGCTGAAGTGGATCGAAAACCTGCGCCATCACGCGACCTTCGGTACTGACCCGGCGGTGGTGCAAATGGATCGCGACGTGACCCTGGCGATTGCCGGCGACTGGGGCACCGGGCCGTTCGACAGTCATGCGCCGGCGGTGTCGGTGGCCAATCAGATGCAACTGGCCCAGGCCGATTTCACCATTCATTTGGGCGATGTGTATTACGCCGGCAGTCATTCCCAGGAAGACGTCGACATGGCCGGTTGGCCGATGGGTACGCATGGCTCGTTTACCCTCAATTCCAACCACGAGATGTACAGCGGCGCCCACGGCTACTTCAAGGAACTGGCCAAGCGTTTTCCGGGGCAGCAGGGCACCAGTTACTTCGCCTTGATCAACGATGACTGGCTGGTGGTAGGGCTGGATTCTGCGTACGCGTCTGATGCGATGAATTTGTACATGGACGGCACTTTGAACGAGCCGCAGATCGCGTGGATGAAAGGCCTGCCAAAACGCAAAAAGCTCATGGTGCTCAGCCATCATCAGGGCTTCGATATTTCCGGGCACAACAAGACCGCGCTGTATCAACCGGTGTGCGATGCGCTGGGGCGCGAGCCGGATTATTGGTATTGGGGGCATCTGCACAACGGCATCGTGTATGCGCAGCAGGGTGGTTTGCATGCGCGTTGTGCCGGGCACGGGGCGATTCCCTATGGCAATGCCAGCGAGCTGGACGGGCATTCGCGGGTGTTGTGGTCGGAGACGCAGGATGCCAAGGACCCGGCATATCCGCTGCGGGTGTTGAACGGGTACGCGAAAATCAGGTTGGTGGGGGAGGAGATATTTGAGGAGTTTATTGGTGAGGATGGATCGGTGAGGTGGTCATCACACTGACTGATCGTTCCCACGCTCTGCGTGGGAACGCCTCAACGGACGCTCCGCGTTCGGCCTTTTGGGACGCAGAGCGTCCCGGGCTGCACTCCCACGCAGAGCGTGGGAACGATCAAGCAGAAGACATCAGCCCTGGACCGGGACACCTTTTAGGTACGGCGCAGGCTCGGCGCCGAGGTTGCTCAACAGGCGCTCGCTGTACCAGTCGACGAAGTTAACCACGCCAAACTCATAGGTCTTGGAGTAAGGCCCGGGCTGGTAGGCGGTGGAGTTGATCCCGCGCTGGTTCTCTTCGGCCAGGCGACGATCCTGATCGTTGGTCGCGTCCCACACCTGACGCATACGCTCCACGTCGTAATCGACACCCTCAACCGCATCCTTGTGCACCAGCCATTTGGTGGTGACCATGGTTTCCTGCGCGCTGATCGGCCACACGGTGAAGACGATGATGTGGTCGCCCATGCAGTGGTTCCACGAGTGCGGCAGGTGCAGGATGCGCATCGAACCCAGATCCGGGTTCTTGATCCGGCCCATCAGTTTCGCGCAGCCCTGTTTGCCGTCGAGGGTCATCGACACGGTGCCCTTGAGCAGCGGCATGCGCACGATGCGGTTGCGCAGGCCAAAGCTGGCGTGGGCGTAAGGGATTTTCTCAGCTTCCCAGGCAGCAGCGGACGCAGCAACGTGATCCTTGAACGCTTGATCGGCGCGCGGGTCGGTGACGTCGTCCCACTCCAGCAGGGTTTTCAGCAGTTCCGGGTGAGACGCGTTGCAGTGGTAGCACTCGCGGTTGTTTTCCAGCACCAGTTTCCAGTTGGCCTTTTCCATCAAGGTGGTGGTGATCGCCACCTTGGTGTTCTCCATGTCGTACGGTTCCATGTAGTGGTTCAGCGTCGCCAGGAAGTCATCAATGGCCGGTGGATTCTCCGCTAGGCTGATGAAGATATAGCCGCCAGCAGTCTTCACGTTCACCGGTTTGAGGCCATATTGCTTCATGTCGAAGTCGGCGCCCATCTCGGTGCCGGCGAACAGCAGGCGACCGTCCAGCTCGTACGTCCACTGGTGGTAGTGGCAGACCAGTTTGGCAACCTTGCCTTTTTCGCTGGTGCACAGTCGCGAACCACGGTGGCGGCAGACGTTATGGAACGCGTGCACCACGCCTTCGGCGCCACGGATAACGATGATCGGGTTTTTGCCGATCTGCAGGGTCAGGTAGTTGCCCTTGGCCGGGATCTCGCAGGTCATGCCGGCGATCAACCACTCTTTCTGGAAGATCTCCTGCATGTCGATATCGAACAGCCGCTCGTCGCTATAGAACGGTTGCGGCAGCGAAAACGTGCGCTCGCGCTCCTGGAGCATTTGTGCGGTGGCCTTGCGTGCGGGTTCCAGCGGATCGCCCAGGCTGATTTTTGCGGTGACGTCCATCGATGTGATCCTCATGGCCATCTGCGTGGCCGGCGAAAAGTGGCTGATCAGGTGTGCTGCTAACGGTTGCTACGCAAGGTGTAAAGAATCTGTATTGGTGTTGGGGCGAGTGTGGGGCCGGCGCTGCCGCGAACCTTATCCATGGGCGACATGGTGCAATCTGTTCCCGACGCGCAACCCCCGGTGGTTGGGGGCTGGTCGCGATAAGTATGCCGATGTCGCGGATAGGTAAACGGGCGGTTCGCGCTATACGCAGAATCGCCGACATGAGGCCGACAGTCGGCCGTGGAGAACAGCATGTCCAACAGCTTCCTGAATCCGGTCACCACCCAGACCTGGGCCAATGGCCGACACATCGTCCGTTGCGTCAAAGTCATCCAGGAAACCTGGGACGTGCGCACCTTCTGCTTTATGGCCGATCAGCCGATCCTGTTCTTCTTCAAGCCCGGGCAGTTCGTGACCCTGGAGCTGGAAATCGAAGGCCAGCCGATCATGCGCTCGTACACGATCTCCAGTTCGCCGTCGGTGCCGTACAGCTTTTCGGTGACGATCAAACGGGTGCCGGGCGGTAAGGTTTCCAACTGGCTGCACGATACGCTGCATGAAGGCCAGGAGCTGGCGGTGCACGGGCCGGTCGGGCTGTTCAATGCCATCGACTTTCCGAGCCCGAAAGTGCTGTACCTCAGCGGCGGCGTCGGGATCACGCCGTGCATGTCGATGGCGCGTTGGTTCTACGACACTAACGCCAACGTCGACATGACCTTTATCCACAGCGCGCGCTCGCCGAAAGACATCATTTACCACCGCGAGCTGGAACACATGGCGTCGCGGATTGACAACTTCAGCCTGCACCTGATTTGCGAGAAGCACGGCTTGGGCGAGCCGTGGGCCGGGTATCGCGGCTACCTCAATCACAAGATGCTTGAGTTGATGGTGCCGGACTTCCTTGAGCGCGAAGTGTTCTGCTGCGGCCCGACGCCGTACATGAACGCGGTCAAGCGCCTGCTGGAAGTGGCCGGTTACGACATGTCGCGTTATCACGAGGAATCCTTCGGTGCTACGCCACCGGAAGCTCGTGCCGATGCGGTCGAGCAAGCCGAACAGGCAGCCGATGCGCCAGAAATCGATGCAGCGGATCTGCATCAGGTCGAATTCACTTCGTCGGGCAAGAGCATTCGTGTTGCACCGGGCGAGACGGTGCATGCGGCGGCGGCCAAGCTGGGGTTGATGATTCCGAAGGCGTGCGGGATGGGCATTTGCGGGACGTGCAAGGTGCTCAAGCTGGGCGGCGAGGTGGAGATGGAGCACAACGGCGGGATTACCGAGGACGATGAGGCGGAAGGTTTTATCTTGTCTTGCTGCAGTGTGCCTAAAGGGGATGTGCGAATCGATTTTTGAGTGGGGCGAATTTTTGCGTACGGCTTGTCCCTCACCCCAGCCCTCTCCCAGAGGGAGAGGGGGCCGATTTTTAGGCTTTTCAAAATGTGAGTTCGGCGGGGAATTTCACGTCGGCGTAGCTCTGATAAACACCACGGTCAGTCCCCTCTCCCTCCGGGAGAGGGCTAGGGTGAGGGGCTTTTCAGTCGATAAACAAATCCGGCATGAGTGCCGCGTCGCTTTCTCGATCAAAGCGATATTGACCGAACTCCGTCACACCGCTCTCCCGCAAAATCTCCTCATCAATCAACAACCGCCCGGTAATCTGCCGCCCGCTGCTATCCAGAATCACATGCGCCGCATCCGCCATGATCGCTGGCGTTCGCGCCTGCTTGAACGACTCCCGATTACCCAACTGAAATTCAATCGCCGCCGTCGCAATCATCGTCTGCGGCCACAACGAATTGACACTGATCCCGTAACTGGCAAATTCCTCGCTCATCCCGATCGTCAGCATGCTCATGCCGTATTTGGTCACGGTGTAAGGGCTGAACTGTGCAAACCATTTGCTCGCCAGATTTAGCGGCGGCGACAGGTTGAGAATGTGCCCGGCGGACTTTTTCAGATAAGGCAGGGCGGCCTGGCTGCACAGCAACACCGCGCGGGTGTTGATCTGGTGCATCAGGTCGAAGCGTTTGAGCTCGATGTGTTGCACACCGGTGAGTTTGATCGCCCCGGCGTTGTTCACCAATGCATCGATGCCGCCGAAATGTTCGTTGGCCTGAGCCAGTGCCTGGCGTACGGCGTCTTCATCACGCACATCGACTTGCAGGGCCAAAGCCTTGCCGCCCGCTGCTTCGACTTCCGCTGCGACGCTGTGAATGGTCCCGGGTAACTTTGCGTGGGGTTCGGCGCTCTTCGCCGCAATCACGATATTGGCCCCGTCCCGGGCGGCCCGTAGCGCAATCTCACGGCCAATGCCACGGCTGGCGCCGGTGATGAACAGGGTTTTGCCTTGTAACGACATGCCGATGCTCCTGCTTATTGTTATGTGAGCGGAGGGCTCGACAGACAATGTAGACCAAGTCTTTCAGGGCAGAAGGAAGGCGTTTGATCGTTCCCACGCTCCGCGTAGGAATGCAGCCGTCGACGCTCCGGGTCATAGCGGTGTTAAGCATGTCGACAGTGGTGAGGCTGGAACGCGGAGCGTTCGGAGAGGCATTCCCACGCGGAGCGTGGGAACGATCAGTGGGGTGGAGTCGGATCTGATCGTTCCTACGCTCTGCGTGGGAATGCAGCCCGGGACGCTCCGCGTCCCATTTCAATACCAGCACTGAACCTCAATCAGCCCCGGCATTCCCGTGTAGTTTCTGGCACTCGAATAACGCCAATGCTCTGGCAAATCCACATACCCGCGTTTCACCGGGTTGTTGTGGATGTATTCAAGCTTCTGGCGCATGACCGATTCGCTATAAACCATCTCAGCGTGGGAGCCTTCCTGCCACAACTGGTAAACCCGGTCTTGCTTGTGCGCACGTTTGCTAAAGCGCAGACGTTGCAGGGCTTTGTCTGCACCTTTGCTTTGCAGATCATCGATGATTTGTCGCTCGGTGAAAGATTTGAACTGGCTGAGGCATTTACTCAGGTCGGGCGCCTGAGCGACGAAGTGAAGATGGTTTTCCAGAATCACGTAGCCGTACAGCTTCAAGTCATGGTGGGTCTGTTGATAACGCCAGCAGTTGAGCAGGTGGTCGACGATGTAGGGACGGATGAACAGCGGCAACCACTCCATGACCGTGCAGGTCAGAAAATGTGGCTTGTCGGTTTCGGTAAGGGTGTAGCGGCTGCGGCCCATGGGATTCTTCCTTGAATCTTGCGGTGCATTGGAGATGGAACGCGGAGCGTCCCGGGGTGCGTTACCACGCGGAGCGTGGGAACGATCAGGATGAGGCGGGTGGCATGTTCTCGCTAGAAGAGAAGTCTGGTGTTGCGGTGGGAAAAATCATTCCCGATCGAAGATCGTTTCCACGCTCTGCGTGGGAATGCAGCCGTCGACGCTCTGCGTCATAGCGGTGTTAAGCATGTCGACAGTGGTGAGGCGGGAACGCGGAGCGTCCCGGGAGGCATTCCCACGCGGAGCGTGGGAACGATCAGTGCAGGGGGATCAGGCGGACATGACTTCGCGGATGTCGCGGGCCAGTTCGCGGACGCGTTCTTCTTCGGTGTCCCAGGAGCACATGAAGCGCGCGCCGCCCTTGCCGATGAAGGTGTAGAAGCGCCAGTTCTTCGCGGTCAGCGCGGCGATGGCCGGTTCCGACAGTTGCAGGAACACGCCGTTGGCCTGGACCGGGAACATCAGTTCGACGCCTGGAATGTCGCTGACCAGCTCGGCCAGCAGTTGCGCGCAGTGGTTGGCGTGGCGGGCGTATTTCAGCCAGGCACCGTTTTCGAGAATGCCGACCCAGGGTGCCGAGAGGAAACGCATTTTCGACGCCAGTTGTCCGGCCTGTTTGCAGCGGTAATCGAAATCTTCGGCCAATTTGTGGTTGAAGAACAGGATCGCTTCACCCACGGCCATGCCGTTCTTGGTGCCGCCGAAGCACAGCACATCGACACCGGCCTTCCAGGTCAGATCCGCCGGCGAGCAGCCGAGGAAGGCGCAGGCGTTGGAGAAACGCGCGCCGTCCATGTGCAGGTGCAGACCCAGTTCTTTGCAAGTGGCGCTGATGGCGCGGACTTCTTCCGGGGTGTAGACACTACCGACTTCAGTGGCTTGGGTCAGGGTCACCACACGCGGTTTCGGGTAGTGAATGTCCTGGCGCTTGAGCGCGACTTCGCGGATCGATTGCGGGGTGATCTTGCCGTTTTCGGTGCCGGCGATCAGCAGTTTCGAGCCGTTGGAGAAAAATTCCGGGGCGCCGCATTCGTCAGTTTCGACGTGGGCGGTTTCCGAGCAGATCACGCTGTGGTAACTCTGGCACAGCGACGACAGGGCCAGCGAGTTGGCGGCGGTGCCGTTGAAGGCGAAGAACACTTCGCAGTCGGTTTCAAACAATTGGCGGAAATGGTCGGCCGCGCGTGCGGTCCATTCATCGTCGCCATACGCGCGCTGGTGGCCGTGGTTGGCCTGTTCCATTGCAGCCCAGGCTTCAGGGCAGATACCGGAGTAGTTGTCGCTGGCGAATTGTTGGCTCTTGTCGGTCATGGCCGGCTTCCGTGGTCGAGACTCTTGTGAAGGCTCGTGGTCAATGAGGGTGCGCACTTTACCGAAGATCTTCCGGGGAGCACACGGGATGTCACGTTCAGGAAATTACCAGTTTGTAGGACGATTATGCACTTGAGCAAACGCGACGGCGCACTGGATCTGCTCAAGTGGCTGGCGCTGCTGTGCATGTTGCTCGATCACCTGCGATATGCCGGGTTCTCCGCCGATTGGCTGTATGTGCCTGGGCGGCTGGCGTTTCCGTGGTTTTGCCTGGCGATGGCGGCGAATCTGGCGCGCGCCGGGTCGCGGAGGATGGAATGGCGCTATCTGGGCTGGTTGATGCTGTTCAGTGCAGTCAGTGAGATTCCCTATCGGCTGTACATTCCTGAGCCCGATACGTTGAACGTGATGCCGACGCTGGCGTTGGGCTTGCTGGTGGCGCGGGGGTGGCAGGATCCCTCGATCATGTCGCGATTGCTCGGTGTTGCTGTGCTGGTGCTGGCCGCCATGTTTCCGGAACGGCTGATGTTCGGTTTCTTCGGGATTCTGCTACCGCTGGCAATGCTGTTGGTGTTTCGCCGTCCGTGGTACTTCAGCTTCCTGCCGGGTTTGATATGCCTCGCAGCGAATCAATGGCAAGTGCTGTACGACTCGGCGAGGTTCGGCAGTAGCGTCGCCATTCTCGGTATTGCGACATGCCTGTTTGCGCCAATGCTAGGAATGTTCCTGTTGCGACATGGGCGATATCTCCAGCCGACACCGATGCGGCGCTGGGCCTATACCCTTTATCCCGCGCATTTTCTCCTCTTGCTACTTATCCGCCAGGTCGCCGCATAACCCTGTGGGAGCTGGCTTGCCAGCGATAGCGGTGGGTCAGCCACCATCAATGCCGGATGTGCCGCCGCCATCGCTGGCAAGCCAGCTCCCACAAGGTTCTCCAGTGTTTTCGAGATCGAGTCTGGCAATGGCATTTCAGGCCATGTCGTAAACGCACCTTTGCGTGGCGCGCGCAGGCATTTGAGCTGTCTGCGCCGGTCATACCATCGGCATCAAAGGGCACTGCCTTCATTGCCAGTGCCTTACCGAGACGAATGGCGCACAGATGCCGCTGGGAGAGACGCGATGTTCAGCAAGCAAGACCAGATCCAGGGTTACGACGATGCACTGCTGGCGGCGATGAATGCCGAGGAGCAACGTCAGGAAGATCACATCGAGCTGATCGCGTCGGAGAACTACACCAGCAAACGCGTGATGCAAGCGCAAGGCAGCGGCCTGACCAACAAATACGCCGAAGGCTACCCGGGCAAGCGCTACTACGGTGGCTGCGAGCATGTGGATAAAGTTGAAGCACTGGCCATCGAACGCGCCAAGCAACTGTTCGGCGCCGATTACGCCAACGTCCAGCCGCACTCCGGTTCTTCGGCCAACAGCGCCGTGTACCTGGCGCTGATCCAGCCAGGCGACACCATCCTCGGCATGAGCCTGGCCCACGGCGGGCACCTGACCCACGGCGCGAAAGTGTCGTCTTCGGGCAAGCTCTACAACGCCGTGCAGTACGGCATCAACACCGACACCGGGCTGATCGATTACGACGAAGTCGAGCGTCTCGCCGTCGAATCCAAGCCGAAAATGATCGTCGCCGGTTTCTCCGCTTACTCGAAGACCCTGGACTTCCCGCGCTTCCGTCAAATCGCTGACAAGGTCGGCGCGCTGCTGTTCGTCGACATGGCCCACGTCGCCGGTCTGGTCGCTGCTGGCCTGTACCCGAACCCGCTGCCGTACGCCGACGTGGTCACCACCACCACGCACAAAACCCTGCGTGGCCCACGTGGCGGGCTGATCCTGGCCAAGTCCAACGAAGAGATCGAGAAGAAGCTCAACGCTGCCGTGTTCCCCGGCGCCCAGGGCGGCCCGCTGATGCACGTCATCGCCGGTAAAGCCGTGTGCTTCAAGGAAGCGCTGGAGCCCGGCTTCAAGGCGTATCAGCAACAAGTGATCGACAACGCTCAGGCGATGGCCAGCGTGTTTATCAAACGTGGCTACGATGTAGTGTCCGGCGGCACCGACAACCACTTGTTCCTGGTCAGCCTGATCCGTCAGGGCCTGACCGGCAAAGACGCCGACGCCGCCCTTGGCCGTGCGCACATCACCGTCAACAAGAACGCCGTGCCGAACGACCCGCAGTCGCCATTCGTGACCTCGGGCCTGCGCATCGGCACCCCGGCCGTCACAACTCGTGGCTTCAAGGTGACCCAGTGCGAAGTGTTGGCCGGCTGGATCTGCGACATCCTCGACAACCTCGGCGATGCCGATGTCGAGGCCAATGTTGCCCAGCAAGTGTCGGCCTTGTGCGCAGACTTCCCGGTTTATCGCTGAGTGTTCTGGAGTAACTGACTATGCAACGCTATTCGGGCTTCGGCCTCTTCAAACACTCCCTCAGCCACCACGAAAACTGGCAGCGCATGTGGCGCACGCCGACGCCGAAGAAGGTCTACGACGTGGTCATCGTCGGCGGCGGCGGGCACGGTCTGGCGACGGCTTACTACTTGGCCAAAGAACACGGCATCACCAACGTCGCCGTGGTCGAGAAGGGCTGGCTGGGCGGCGGTAACACCGCGCGCAACACCACCATCGTGCGGTCCAACTACCTGTGGGACGAGTCGGCGCACCTGTACGAACACGCGATGAAATTGTGGGAAGGCCTGTCGCAGGATCTCAACTACAACGTGATGTTCTCCCAGCGTGGCGTCTACAACCTGTGCCACACCCTGCAGGACATCCGTGATTCCGAGCGTCGGGTCAGCGCCAACCGCCTCAATGGCGTCGATGGCGAACTGCTCAACGCCAAGCAAGTCGCTGACGAGATTCCGTACCTCGACTGCTCGAAAAATACTCGCTACCCAGTGTTGGGCGCGACTGTTCAGCGTCGCGGCGGCGTTGCCCGTCACGATGCCGTGGCCTGGGGCTTTGCCCGTGCCGCTGACGCCCTCGGTGTCGACTTGATCCAGCAGACCGAAGTGATCGGCTTCCGCAAGGAAAACGGCGTGTGCATCGGTGTCGAAACCAACAAGGGCTTCATCGGCGCCAAGCGCGTCGGCGTGGTCACGGCCGGTAACTCCGGGCACATGGCCAAACTCGCCGGTTTCCGCCTGCCGATCGAATCCCACCCGCTGCAAGCGCTAGTGTCCGAGCCGATCAAACCGATTATCGACAGCGTGATCATGTCCAACGCCGTGCACGGTTACATCAGCCAGTCCGACAAGGGCGACCTGGTGATCGGCGCCGGTATCGACGGCTACAACGGCTACGGCCAGCGTGGTTCGTACCCGGTGATCGAACACACCATTCAGGCCATCGTCGAGATGTTCCCGGTGTTGTCCCGCGTACGCATGAACCGCCAGTGGGGCGGCATCGTCGACACCACCCCGGACGCTTGCCCGATCATTTCGAAAACCCCGGTACCGAACATGTTCTTCAACTGCGGTTGGGGCACCGGTGGCTTCAAGGCCACACCTGGCTCGGGCAACGTGTTTGCCGCGAGTCTGGCCAAGGGTGAAATGCACCCGTTGGCCGCACCGTTTTCCATCGACCGTTTCCACAACGGCGCACTCATCGACGAACACGGCGCTGCTGCCGTCGCCCACTAACAGGAGAAATCCCCATGTTGCATATCTTCTGTCCTCACTGCGGCGAGTTGCGCTCCGAAGAGGAATTCCACGCATCCGGCCAGGCGCACATTCCGCGCCCGCTGGATCCAGGCGCCTGCACCGACGAGGAGTGGGGCGACTACATGTTCTTCCGCGATAACCCGCGCGGACTGCACCACGAACTGTGGGATCACGTCGCCGGTTGCCGCCAGTACTTCAACGTCACCCGCGACACCGTGACTTACGAGATTCTCGAAACCTACAAGATCGGCACCAAGCCGCAATTCACCGACAAGGCTGATTCGGCGAAAACAGCCACGACGGCGCTGGGAGAGAAGGTATGAGCCAGACCAATCGCCTGTCCAATGGTGGACGGATCGACCGCAACAAAGTGCTGAGCTTCACCTTCAACGGTCAGAGCTACAAAGGCTTCGAGGGTGACTCGCTGGCCGCCGCACTGATCGCCAACGGCGTCGATATCATCGGCCGCAGCTTCAAGTATTCGCGTCCTCGCGGGATTTTCGCTGCTGGTGCCGAAGAGCCGAACGCGGTGCTGCAGATCGGTGCTACCGAAGCCACGCAGATTCCCAACGTGCGCGCCACGCAACAGGCGCTGTATCAAGGTCTGGTTGCGACCAGCACCAACGGCTGGCCGAGCGTCAACAACGACATGATGGGTATTCTCGGCAAGGTCGGCGGCAAGCTGATGCCGCCGGGGTTCTACTACAAAACCTTCATGTACCCGCAGTCGTTCTGGATGACCTACGAGAAGTACATTCGCAAGGCTGCCGGTCTGGGCCGTTCGCCGACCGAGAATGATCCGGACACCTACGACTACATGAACCAGCACTGCGACGTGCTGATCGTCGGCGCTGGCCCGGCCGGTCTGGCCGCTGCCCTGGCCGCTGCGCGCAGCGGTGCCCGAGTGATTCTGGCCGATGAGCAGGAAGAGTTCGGTGGCAGCCTGCTCGATTCCCGCGAAAGCCTCGACGGCAAACCGGCGATGGACTGGGTCGCCAGCGTCATCACGGAACTGAAGAACACCCCGGACGTGCTGCTGTTGCCGCGCGCCACGGTCAACGGTTACCACGACCACAACTTCCTGACCATTCACGAACGCCTTACCGATCACCTCGGCGACCGTGCGCCCATCGGTCAGGTGCGTCAGCGTATTCACCGTGTTCGCGCCAAGCGTGTCGTGCTGGCGACCGGTGCTTGCGAGCGTCCGCTGGTTTACGGCAACAACGATGTGCCGGGCAACATGCTTGCCGGTGCGGTGTCGACTTACGTGCGTCGTTACGGCGTAGCACCGGGCAAGAAGCTTGTCCTCAGCACCAACAACGATCACGCCTACCGCGTGGCACTGGATTGGCTCGACGCCAGTCTGCAAGTGGTGGCCATCGCCGATGCGCGCAGCAATCCGCGTGGTGCGCTGGTGGAAGAAGCCCGCGCCAAAGGCATCCGCATTCTCACCGGCAGCGCCGTGATCGAAGCCCGTGGCAGCAAGCGCGTCACCGCTGCTCGTATTGCCGCGATCGATGTCAAAGCGCACGCCGTGACCAGCCCGGGCGAATGGCTCGACTGCGATGTGATCGCCAGTTCCGGCGGTTACAGCCCGGTCGTTCACTTGGCCTCGCACCTCGGTGGCAAGCCGACCTGGCGTGAAGACATCCTCGGTTTCGTTCCGGGCGAAGCACCGCAGAAGCGCGTGTGCGTTGGTGGCATCAACGGCGTGTACGGTCTCGGCGATTCGCTCGCTGACGGTTTTGAAGGTGGCGTGCGCGCTGCCGCTGAAGCCGGTTTCCAGACCGTCGAAGGCGTGCTGCCAAAAGCCCTGAGCCGTCTAGAAGAGCCGACGCTGGCGCTGTTCCAGGTGCCGCATGAAAAGAACACCGCACGGGCGCCGAAGCAATTCGTCGATCTGCAAAACGATGTGACCGCTGCTGCGATCGAACTGGCGACCCGCGAAGGTTTCGAATCGGTCGAACACGTCAAACGCTACACCGCGCTGGGTTTCGGCACCGATCAGGGCAAGCTCGGCAACGTCAACGGTCTGGCCATCGCGGCCCGCTCGCTGAACGTGACCATCCCGCAGATGGGCACCACCATGTTCCGTCCGAACTACACGCCGGTGACTTTCGGCGCCGTGGCCGGTCGTCACTGTGGGCACATCTTCGAGCCGGTGCGTTACACCGCGCTGCATGCCTGGCATGTGAAGAACGGTGCCGAGTTTGAAGACGTCGGTCAGTGGAAGCGTCCATGGTACTTCCCGAAAAACGGTGAAGACCTGCATGCCGCCGTGAAGCGTGAATGCAAAGCTGTGCGCGACAGCGTCGGCCTGCTCGACGCCTCGACCCTCGGCAAGATCGACATTCAAGGCCCGGATGCCCGCGAGTTCCTCAACCGCGTGTACACCAACGCCTGGACCAAACTTGACGTGGGCAAGGCTCGCTACGGTTTGATGTGCAAAGAAGACGGCATGGTCTTCGACGACGGTGTGACGGCGTGCCTGGCCGACAACCATTTCGTCATGACCACCACCACCGGCGGCGCGGCGCGCGTGCTGCAGTGGCTGGAGCTGTACCACCAGACTGAATGGCCGGACATGAAGGTTTACTTCACCTCCGTGACTGACCACTGGGCGACCATGACCCTGTCCGGGCCGAACAGCCGCAAGCTGCTCAGCGCCGTGACCGACATTGATCTGAGCAACGAAGCGTTCCCGTTCATGACCTGGAAAGAAGGTCTGGTCGGCGGCGTGCCGGCGCGGGTGTTCCGCATCTCGTTCACCGGTGAGCTGTCGTACGAAGTCAACGTGCAGGCCGACTATGCGATGGGCGTGCTGGAGAAAATCGTCGAGGCCGGCAAGCAGTACAACCTGACCCCGTACGGCACTGAAACCATGCACGTCCTGCGTGCCGAGAAGGGCTTCATCATTGTCGGTCAGGACACGGACGGCTCGATGACCCCGGATGACTTGAACATGGGCTGGTGCGTCGGTCGCACCAAACCGTTCTCGTGGATCGGCCAGCGTGGGATGAACCGTGAAGACTGCGTGAAGGATCAGCGTAAACAGTTGGTCGGCCTGAAGCCGATTGATCCGAATGTCTGGCTGCCGGAAGGCGCGCAATTGGTGTTCAACACCAAGCAGGCGATCCCGATGACCATGGTCGGCCACGTGACGTCCAGCTACGCGCACAACTCCCTCGGTTATTCGTTTGCCATGGGTGTGGTCAAGGGCGGTCTGAAGCGCATGGGTGAGCGGGTGTTTGCACCGCTGGCCGATGGCAGCGTGATCGAGGCGGAGATTGTTTCTTCGGTGTTCTTTGATCCGAAGGGTGATCGCCAGAACATCTGACACTGATCGTTCCCACGCTCTGCGTGGGAATGCATCCCGGGACGCTCCGCGTCCCAAGAGCGGACGCAGAGCGTCCATGGCGGCATTCCCACGCAGAGCGTGGGAACGATCAAGAATTCAGGAAGGTGCTTTATGACCACAGCCAATGTTTACCAACAACGCCCGACCACCGGCGCCAAGGCCGAGTCGTCGCTGCACCATGCCGACCTCGCCAGCCTGGTCGGCAAGGGCCGCAAGAACGCCGGCGTGATCGTGCGGGAAAAGAAACTCCTCGGCCACCTGACCATTCGTGGCGATGGCCACGATGCCGCGTTCGCCGCCGGTGTGCACAAGGCCCTGGGTATCGAACTGCCCGGCGCTCTGAGCGTGATCGTCAAAGGCGAAACCAGCCTGCAATGGATGGGCCCGGATGAGTGGCTACTGATCGTGCCGAGCGGTGAAGAATTCGCCGCCGAACAGAAACTGCGTGAAGCCCTGGGCGATCTGCACATCGCGATCGTCAACGTCAGCGGTGGCCAGCAGGTGCTCGAACTGAGCGGCCCGAACGTGCGTCAAGTGCTGATGAAATCGACCAGCTATGACGTGCATCCGAATAACTTCCCGGTCGGTAAAGCGGTGGGCACGGTGTTCGCCAAGTCGCAGCTGATGATTCGCCACACCGCTGAAGACACTTGGGAATTGCTGATTCGTCGCAGCTTCTCGGATTACTGGTGGTTGTGGTTGCAGGATGCTTCGGCTGAGTACGGGTTGAGCGTTCAGGCCTGATCAAAAGCCACCCCCTCACCCCAGCCCTCTCCCCCCAGGGGGGAGAGGGGGAAAGGGAGCGGATTTGTGTGTTTTTCGAGCTTGAGTTCGACGCGATATTTCAGGTCGGCGTAGCTCGAATGAACACCTCGGTCAGTCCCCTCTCCCTTTGGGAGAGGGCTAGGGTGAGGGAAAAACCTGACACCCCGCACAAAGAACAGGAGTCACCGCACCATGAGCCGCGCCCCAGACACATGGATTCTGACCGCCGACTGCCCCAGCGTCCTCGGCACCGTGGACGCGGTGACGCGTTTTCTGTTCGAGCAGGGCTGCTACGTCACCGAGCACCACTCGTTCGATGACCGCCTCTCCGGGCGTTTCTTCATTCGCGTGGAATTCCGTCAGCCCGACGGCTTCGACGAACAATCCTTCCGCGCCGGTTTAGCCGAACGTGGTCAGGCCTTCGGCATGATCTTCGAACTGACCGCGCCGAACTACCGGCCGAAAGTGGTGATCATGGTCTCCAAGGCCGATCACTGCCTCAACGACTTGCTCTACCGCCAGCGCATCGGCCAGTTGTCGATGGACGTCGCGGCGGTGGTCTCCAATCACCCGGACCTCAAACCGCTGGCCGACTGGCACCAGATTCTCTACTACCATTTCCCCCTCGACCCCAACGACAAACCGTCGCAGGAGCGTCAGGTGTGGCAGGTGATCGAAGAGTCCGGCGCCGAACTGGTGATCCTCGCCCGCTATATGCAGGTGCTGTCGCCGGAGCTGTGCCGCAAGCTCGATGGCAAGGCGATCAACATTCACCACTCGCTGCTGCCGGGTTTCAAGGGCGCCAAGCCGTATCACCAGGCCTACAACAAGGGCGTGAAACTGGTTGGCGCGACGGCGCATTACATCAATAACGACCTCGATGAAGGGCCGATCATTGCCCAGGGTGTCGAGGCGGTGGATCACAGTCATTACCCTGAGGATCTGATTGCCAAGGGGCGCGATATTGAAGGCCTGACGCTGGCGCGGGCGGTTGGGTATCACATTGAGCGGAGGGTGTTTCTCAACGCCAATCGTACGGTCGTTCTTTAGGCCGCCATCGCTGGCAAGCCAGCTCCCACAGGGATTTGTGTCGTACACAGGATTTGAATCCAATCCGAACCTTGTGGGAGCTGGCTTGCCAGCGATGAGGCCCTGACAGGCAACACATAAACAGCATCTGTACCCGAGCACTCAACGCGCTGCCTGCCTGGGCAACGCGGTTCCATAAAAACAACAGCGAGGTGAAAGCATGTCTGGCAATCGTGGTGTGGTGTATCTCGGCGCTGGCAAGGTCGAAGTACAGAAAATCGACTATCCGAAAATGCAGGACCCGCGCGGTCGCAAGATCGAGCACGGGGTCATTCTCAAAGTGGTTTCCACCAACATCTGCGGCTCCGACCAGCACATGGTGCGCGGCCGTACCACGGCGCAAACCGGTCTGGTGCTGGGGCACGAGATCACCGGCGAGGTGATCGAAAAAGGCTCCGACGTCGAAAACCTGAAAATCGGTGACTTGGTCTCCGTACCGTTCAACGTGGCTTGCGGGCGCTGCCGTTCCTGCAAAGAGCAACACACCGGCGTGTGCCTGACCGTCAACCCGGCCCGTGCCGGCGGTGCTTACGGTTACGTCGACATGGGCGACTGGACCGGTGGCCAAGCCGAGTACGTGCTGGTGCCATACGCCGACTTCAACCTGTTGAAACTGCCGGACCGCGACAAGGCCATGGAGAAAATCCGCGACCTGACCTGCCTCTCCGACATCCTCCCTACCGGTTACCACGGCGCCGTCACTGCCGGCGTTGGCCCGGGCAGCACCGTTTACATTGCCGGCGCCGGCCCGGTCGGTCTGGCCGCTGCCGCTTCCGCGCGTCTGCTCGGTGCGGCGGTGGTGATCGTCGGCGACGTCAACACCATCCGCCTGGCCCACGCCAAGGCGCAGGGTTTTGAAATCGTCGACCTGTCCAAGGACACGCCGCTGCACGAACAGATCGCCGCACTGCTGGGCGAGCCGGAAGTGGATTGCGCAGTGGACTGCGTCGGCTTCGAAGCACGCGGCCACGGCCACGACGGCGTGAAAGCCGAGGCTCCGGCCACCGTACTCAACTCACTGATGGGTGTGGTGCGCGTGGCCGGCAAGATCGGTATTCCCGGCCTGTACGTCACCGAAGATCCGGGCGCTGTCGATGCCGCCGCGAAAATGGGCAGCCTGAGCATTCGCTTCGGTCTGGGCTGGGCCAAGTCGCACAGCTTCCACACCGGCCAGACGCCGGTGATGAAATACAACCGTCAGCTAATGCAGGCGATCATGTGGGATCGCATCAACATCGCCGAAGTGGTGGGCGTGCAGGTGATCAGCCTCGATCAGGCGCCGGAAGGGTATGGCGAGTTCGATGCCGGCGTGCCGAAGAAGTTTGTGATTGATCCGCATAAGTTGTTTAGTGCGGCGTAAGGCTTAAGTTCGATACAAAACGGCGACTTCAGGGGCGCCGTTTTTTTGTTTAGAGCCAAGGTCAAAAGCTACCCCTCACCCCAGCCCTCTCCCGGAGGGAGAGGGGGCCGACCGAGGGATGCTCACAATTTACGCCGACCTGAAAATACCGCTGTGAATCCATAATCGGCTCGGTAATTCAGGTCGATGAAACTCGAGAGAACACCACGGTCAGTCCCCTCTCCCTCTGGGAGAGGGCTAGGGTGAGGGGCTTTACAAGGCCGCCAACGTCCCTTGATACAGCACCGGCCCCGTCGGCTGCCCGGTCGGCGAACCACCTTTCGGTTCCAGGCTCACTGCCAGCGCAATCGGTTTGCCGATCAACACCTTCTGCGCCTCGTTCAACTCAACCTTGGCTTTGCCGCCCGCCGGAATAACGCCGAGGGAAATCGGTTTGCCATCCGCCGGAATCGCCCACAGCTCCAGGCTACGATCCGAATCAACCGCCGCCAGCGTCAGCGGCTCAACTTGCAGATAATCCGCATGCGCTTCGACCTTCAGCGCCGGTTGCGCATCGGCGGTCAGCAGCGTGGCGCGGTAGCGGGCGTCGTCGCGGTTGTACAGCGAGCCGAGGAGCACCAGCACGGCAATGGAGCAGATCGCAGCGGTGAGTCGCAGCCAGTTCCAGAATGGCCGTTTCTCAGGCACATGCAGCACCTGCGGTTCGATGCGCGCGGTGATGCCTTGCCACACGCGGTCGGGCACCGGATGTTCCGGCAGCGCTTCGGTGAGAGAGACGAGGCTTTCCTGCCATTGCGCCAGTTCAGCCCTTAATGCCGCGTCATCCAGCAGCAACTGTTCAAAGCGCCGCCGCGCAGGTGCAGACATCAGGCCAATCGCGTAATCGGCGGCGAGGGCGCGGCGCAGGGCAGGGGTCTGGTAGTTCATGATTCAAGGCACCGGCGCAGACGTTCGAGGCCACGGCGAATCCAAGATTTGACTGTCCCCAGTGGCGTGGCGAGATGTTCGGCGAGTTCCGTGCACGACAATCCTTGAAAGTAGGCCACGGTGATTGACTGGCGCTGCATGCTTTCGAGGGTTTCGAGGCATCGGTTCAGCGCGTTGGCCTCACGGGCGCTGTTCAGTTGCTCGTGAACCGAGGGGCTTTCGTCCGGCAGTGTGTCCTGTTCCAGATCGGTCAGTGGCCTTTCGCGATGTTTACGCAACTGATCGATGGCCTGATTACGGGTGATGTTGATCATCCAAGTCAGCGGCGCCGACAGGTGCGCTTCGTAGCGCGAGGCGTTGTTCCAGATGCGCACGAAGCTTTCCTGCAGCACTTCCTCCGCCAGATCGGTGCGGCCCATAAACCGCAGGGCGACGCCATGCAGACGCGGGCCGACGCTGCGGTACAGCGTTTCGAAGGCGCGACGATCGCCCAGTGCACACTGGGCCAACAGCTGGCGCAACTGATCGGTGTCGGCGATGGAAATGACCACTCTCCAGGCAAAGGTCGAGCGACGAGGGCTGGGCTCGGACTGTTCACAGGCTAGTTCAGCGACAGCGGTTGTGCCATTCATCGCGAAGGTGTCCGGGATTTCACGTTTTATATACGCAGGCCGGACGAAAATGGATGCGCCGCGCCGGAACATGCCGGCGGATACCCGGTCAAACCGGCAGTTTCACTGCTCGTGCAACGGGTGGTTTTCACAGCGCAAGAGGATGTCTGAATGAAGATTTCACGCGGTATTGCCTTGGCATCGCTCCTGACCCTGGCCGCCGGGCCGGTGTTTGCCGGTTTCAGTCTGAACGACGTCGCTGGTGCGGTTTCGGGGATGCAGGGCGGTGACAAGGCGGCCGCTGCGGCGCCGACCTCGGAAACCGCCGGTTTGCTCAGTGCTCTCAGTGCGCTGGATGTCACGCCGGAGCAAGCCGTTGGCGGCACCAGTGCGATGCTCGGTCTGGCCAAGAATCAATTGAGCAGTACCGATTATTCGCAGTTGGCCAAAGAAGTGCCAGGCATCGACAAACTGTCGGGTGGCAGCGGCAATCTGGCGGCGTTGGGCGCTTTGCTCGGCTCGTCCGGCAAGTCCGCCGGGCTGGAGAATGCGCTGGGCAACGTCAAGGACACCAATGACCTGAACAATGCCTTCAGCGCATTGGGCATGGACAGCGGCATGATCGGCCAGTTTGCCCCTGTGCTGTTGCAATACCTCGGTCAGCAGGGCGTCGGCGGTTCGCTGCTGAGCAGCCTGGGCAGCATCTGGGGTGCCGGCACCGGTAGCTGATTCAGCCGCGTTCGCTGCGCAGTTCGGCGATGCGCTGATCCTTCTCGTTCCAGAGCTGGTTGACCCAGTTCTGGACCGTCTGGCGGAACGCCGGATCATTCTCGTAATCGCCCTGCCACAGTGCCGGGTCGAGTTCGCGGGTCTTGATGTCGATGATCACGCGCGGCACTTTGCCGCTGATCAAATCCCAGAAACCCGGGATGTTCGCCTGTGGATAAACCACCGTGACATCGAGAATCGCATCCAGCTGTTCACCCATCGCCGCCAGCACAAACGCTACGCCACCGGCCTTGGGCTTGAGCAAATACTTGAACGGTGATTGCTGCTGCGCGCTTTTCGCGGCGGTGTAGCGCGTGCCTTCCAGGTAATTCACCACGGTCACTGGCTGACGCTTGAACAGCTCGCAGGCCTGTTTGGTGATTTCCAGATCCTTGCCGGCCAGCTCCGGATGCTTCGCCAGAAACGCCTTGGTGTAGCGTTTCATGAACGGGTAATCCAGAGCCCACCATGCCAGTCCGAGAAACGGCACCCAGATCAGTTCTTTCTTGAGGAAGAATTTGAAGAACGGCGTGCGGCGGTTGAGGGTCTGGATCAGCGCCGGAATGTCGACCCACGACTGGTGGTTACTGACCACCAGATACGAAGTGTCACTGCGCAAGTCTTCGCCACCGCGAATGTCCCATTGGGTGGGGATGCACAGGCGGAAAATCAGCTTGTCGATTTCGGCCCAGGTCTCGGCGATCCACATCACCGCCCCCGACGCGTAATCGCGCCAGCGGCCTGGTGCGATCAGTTTGAGCAGAGCAAATACCAGCAACGGCCCGATCAGGATCAGGGTGTTGAGCAACAGCAGCAGGGTGACGAAACAGCCGGTGAGCAGGCGGCGCATAAGCAACTCTTTGCAAACGGATGGGCACGCCATGATAAGCAGCTTCGCGCGACAGGCCAAATCGGCGGTGACGAATGTTTCACTTTAGTCGCGTTAACCTGATCGTTCCCATGCTCTGCGTGGGAACGATCAAGCGCGCAACGGTCTAAAATCCCGTTGCCCAACCTCTCAAGGAAGCCCCTTACGTGAAATCCCTCCTTGCACTGTTTGCCCTCGTCGCCCTGCCGGTCATGGCCGCCGAGCCGACCCTGTACGGGCGCTATGAATACATCGCGCTGCCGGAAATCGGCGGTGAAGTGCTCAAGGCCAAGATGGACACCGGCGCCCTGACCGCCTCGCTGTCGGCCAAGGACATCGAGACCTTCACCCGCGATGGCGATGAATGGGTGCGGTTCCGCCTCGCCACCAAAGACGCCAGCAACAAGGTCTATGAACACAAGGTCGCGCGGATCAGCAAGATCAAGAGCCGTTCGGATGAAGAGGACGAGGGCGAAAGCACCGAAGTCGCCAAGCGCCCGGTGGTCGATCTGGAACTGTGTCTGGGTAACGTCAAGCGTACCGTCGAGGTCAACCTGACCGACCGCAGCAACTTCAACTACCCGCTGCTGATCGGTGCCAAGGCCTTGCGTGAATTCGGCGCGGCAGTGAACCCGGCGCGGCGCTTCACCGCCGACAAACCGGACTGCTGAACCAAGTGGTCTCATTGACGTAACGTCAGGCTTGGGGCACCGTTCGCGCACCTAACCCACGGGCTCGGACGCCATGCCTCATATCCTGATTGTCGAAGACGAAGCGGCGATTGCCGACACG
Source organism: Pseudomonas sp. Irchel s3a12 (assembly GCF_900187485.1). Classification (NCBI taxonomy): domain Bacteria; kingdom Pseudomonadati; phylum Pseudomonadota; class Gammaproteobacteria; order Pseudomonadales; family Pseudomonadaceae; genus Pseudomonas; species Pseudomonas sp. Irchel s3a12. The sequence continues at coordinate 113,166 of NZ_FYDN01000015.1, read as the reverse complement.
CTGATTTTTGCTCTGCAGGGCGAGGGCTTCACCACCACGTGGCTGAGCCTAGGCGCGGCGGCGCTTGAACATCAGCGGCAGACGCCGGCCGATCTGATCATCCTCGACATTGGCCTGCCGGACATCAGCGGTTTCGAGACCTGCAAGCAACTGCGGCGCTTCAGCGAGGTGCCGGTGCTGTTCCTCAGCGCCCGCGATGCCGAGATTGATCGTGTGGTCGGGCTGGAAATCGGCGCCGACGACTACGTGGTCAAGCCGTTCAGCCCGCGAGAAGTCGCGGCGCGAGTAAAGGCAATCCTGAAACGCATGGCGCCGCGTCCAGCGATTGAGACCAGTTCAGCGCTGTTCCGTATTGATCCGGAACGGATTCAAATCATTTATCGCGGCCAGACGTTAAGCCTGACCCGCCACGAATTCCGCCTGCTGCAATGCCTGCTCGAACAACCCGAGCGGGTCTTCAGCCGCGAGCAATTACTCGATGCGCTGGGCGTGGCGGCCGACGCCGGTTACGAGCGCAGCATCGACAGCCACATCAAAAGCGTGCGCGCCAAACTGCGTCTGGTGCGTGCCGACGCCGAGCCGATCCAGACCCATCGCGGCCTTGGTTACAGCTACAGCCCGGGGCACAGCTGATGTCACTGGGGCTGCGGATCTTTTTGGTGTATGTGCTGTTTGTCGGCCTGACCGGGTATTTCGTGCTCAACACGGTGATGGAAGAAATCCGCCCCGGCGTGCGCCAGTCCACCGAAGAAACCCTGGTCGATACCGCCAACCTGATGGCGGAAATCCTCCGTGATGATTTCAAGGCCGGCACCCTCAGTGAGAATCGCTGGCCTGAATTGCTGCGCGCGTATGGCGAGCGTCAGCCGCAAGCGACCATCTGGGGCTTGCCGAAAAATCAGGTCAACCACCGTATCTACGTCACCGACGCGAAAGGCATCGTCGTGCTCGATTCCAGTGGTGTCGCGGTCGGTCAGGATTACTCGCGCTGGAACGACGTCTACCTGACCCTGCGCGGTGAGTACGGCGCACGTTCGAGCCGCAGTGATCCGGATGACGCCAGCTCGTCGGTGATGCACGTCGGCGCGCCGATCCGCGACAACGGCCAGATCATCGGTGTGGTCACCGTGGCCAAGCCGAACAGCTCATTGCAGCCCTACGTCGATCGCACCGAGCGGCGCCTGCTGTTTTACGGCGCCGGATTGATCGGTCTCGGTCTGCTCTTTGGCGCATTGCTGTCGTGGTGGCTGAGCCGCGCGCTGCATCGTCTGACCGGTTATGCCCAAGCGGTGAGTGAGGGCCGGCGGGTGGAAGTGCCGCATTACCGTGGCGGTGAACTGGAACAATTGGCTACCGCCGTGGAACAGATGCGCACGCAACTGGAAGGCAAGGCCTACGTCGAGCGTTATGTGCACACGCTGACCCATGAACTGAAAAGTCCGCTGGCGGCGATTCGTGGCGCGGCGGAGTTGCTGCAAGGGGACATGCCGCCGGTTCAGCGATTGCGCTTTGTCGGCAACATCGACAGTGAAAGTGCGCGGATGCAGCAGTTGATCGAGCGGTTGTTGAATCTGGCACAAGTGGAACAACGTCAGGGCCTTGAAGAGCGGGTCGCCGTGCCGTTGGCGGCGCTGGTTGATCAGTTGTTGCAGGGGCAGGCGGCGCGGATTGAAGGAAAGCAGTTGCGCATCGAACAGGCGATTGCGGCTGATCTTCTGTTGATCGGCGAGCCGTTTCTGCTGCGTCAGGCGTTGGGTAATCTGCTGGAGAATGCGCTGGATTTCACCCCGGTTGAGGGGCTGCTGCGCTTCAGTGCCGAGCGGGTTGGCGAGCAGATCGAATTTCGATTGTTCAATGAAACGGCGCCGATTCCTGACTACGCTTTGCCGCGTTTGACTGAACGCTTCTACTCATTGCCGCGCCCGGACAGTGGACGAAAAAGCACGGGGTTGGGGCTTAACTTCGTTGAAGAAGTGGTCAAGTTACATGGTGGGACGATGCAGATTCGTAATGTCGAAAGTGGTGTTGAGGTGACATTGCGCTTGCCTTGATTCCGTCAAAAGATCGCAGCCTTCGGCAGCTCCTACATAGGGTGCGTACACCTGTAGGCGCTGCCGAAGGCTGCGATCTTTTGATTTTTCCACACAATCTCCACATTCCCCCCACAAAACCCCCACACCCACTCAGCAGACTCTCCCCATCCAAACAGGGAGAGTCCCATGAACAAGAATCTGACTATAAAGCTCGGCGCCATCGCCCTGCTGATCCTGCTGTTATTGATCCCGCTGCTGATGATCGACGGCGTCATCGACGAGCGCCAACAGCTGCGCGATGGCGTGCTCGAAGACATTGCCCGCAGCTCCAGCTACAGCCAGCAACTGAGCGGCCCGGTGATGGTGGTGCCGTATCGCAAAGTGATTCACAACTGGAAAACCAACGATAAAACCAACCAGCGTTACGACGAACCGGGCGAAGAACGCGGGCGTTTGTACTTCCTGCCGGAACGATTTGAACTGGACGGCCAGGTGCAAACCGAACTGCGTGCGCGGGGCATTTATGAGGCGCGGCTGTTCCACGCCGATAACCGCATCAACGGCCATTTCTCATTGCCGGCGCAATTGGGCATCAAGGAAGACTTCAGCGACTACCAGTTCGATGCACCGTTTCTCGCGGTCGGTATCAGCGATATTCGCGGTATCGAAAATGCGCTGAAACTGGAACTCGATGGCCAGCGCCTCGATTTCGTTCCGGGTACGCAAGTCGGTTGGCTCGGTGAAGGTGTGCGGGTCACGCTGCCGTTGCTCGACACCAGTAAAACCACGGAACTGAGCTTCGGCTTCGACCTGCGTCTGCAAGGCACTGGTTCATTGCAGGTGCTGCCGGTGGGCAAGAGCAGCAGCGTCAGCCTCACTGCCAACTGGCCGCATCCAAGCTTTGTCGGCAACTTCCTGCCGGGCAAACGTGAAATCAATGATCAAGGTTTCAGCGCCGATTGGCAGACCACGTTTTTCTCCACCAACCTGCAAGACGCCATGAGCCGTTGCGTGAGCAGCAATGATTGCGAGGCGTTCAACGGTCGTAGCTTCGGTGTGAGCTTTATCGATCCGGTGGATCAATATCTGAAGAGTGACCGGGCGATCAAGTATGCGCTGCTGTTCATTGTCCTGACGTTCGCCGGTTTCTTCCTCTTCGAAGTACTCAAGAGTCTGGCCGTGCACCCGGTGCAATACGCGCTGGTTGGTGTGGCGCTGGCATTCTTTTATCTGTTGTTGCTGTCGCTGTCGGAGCACATTGGTTTTGCCCTGGCATATTTGCTGTCGGCCAGTGCCTGTGTGGTGTTGATCGGATTTTATGTCTGCCATGTGCTGCGCAGTGTGCGTCACGGCTTGAGTTTTTCGGCGGGGCTGGCGGCGTTGTATGGCCTGCTTTATGGCTTGCTGAGCGCTGAGGATTACGCGTTGTTGATGGGCTCGTTGTTGCTGTTTGGTTTGCTCGGTGTGTTCATGGTGCTGACGCGCAAACTGGATTGGTACGGGATCGGTCAGAAACCGGCGAAGCCGTTGGAGTTTGATGTCGGGGCGATGCAATGAGCCGGTCGCTGGGATTGCGTGAGGATCAGTGCTGGAGGGAGGGATTGGTGACGCGGATGATCGGTTTTTTGCCTGTGGAACCGAGGTGGTGCCATCGCTGGCAAGCCAGCTCCCACAATGAGTTCGGTGATGACACAAATCCCCGATCTACCACAAATCCTGCGGGAGCTGGCTTGCCAGCGAAGAGGCCGGAACAGGCGCCGCCGATTTAAGGCTTGGGCATCGTGGCGATCATGGACGGTCGCTGACTCACCTCAAAGAACCAGTTGGCCAGTTGCGGGTTGGCATCACGCCAGCCCAGGTCCGGGAAACGCAGATCGAGATAACCCAGCGCACACGCCACGCTGATCGCCGCGACATCGAAATGGCTGGTCAGCTCGGCAATGGCATCTTTTTCCAACACTGCGAGGGCGCGGCGGATCTTGTCGCGCTGAGCCTCGAGCCATTCATCCCAATGCTTTTCCGGCGCGCGCAGGACCATTTCATAACGCACCATCACCGACGCATCCATGATCCCGTCGGCCATCGAGGCCAGGGTCAGGCGGCGCCAGCGAGCCGCGCCTTCGCGCGGGATCAGCGGGTTGCCGACGTGTTGTTGGTCGAGGTATTCGAGGATCACACGGCTGTCATGGATGACATTGCCGTCGGCCAGGCGCAGGGCAGGGATCTTGCCCAGCGGGTTGTCGAGATTGAGCTCGGCGCTCGGGCTGACCGGGCTGAGCACGCAGTCTTGCAGCGCGACGCGATCCTGCTGGCCGGTTTCGTGCAGCAACACCATCACTTTGCGCACAAACGGGGAGAGTGTGTTGTGGTACAGGGTCATGCTGGGGGCGGACATTGGCAAACCTCGGTGATCGTCGAAGAGCAGGTGGTTAGCCTAGTCAGAACCGCGATGGCTGGCGAGGGAATTTATGGCGCCCATCCGGCCGCCATCGCTGGCAAGCCAGCTCCCACAGGTTTTTGCAGTGAACACACATTTCAGGCCCAGCAGAGATCCTTGTGGGAGCTGGCTTGCCAGCGATGAGGCCATCACCGACAGCACAAAAACTACCTGCGCAGCAACAATCCCCTGATCGCCAGAAAGGCCGGAACACCCAGTCCGACCCAGCTCAATGCATCCCAAATCCCATCCCCCAGCAACGCCGCAAACAACCCCGCCGCACTGAGCAACGCAATCACGATCGGCGTGCTGAACACTTTCCAGAAACTCGACTGACGCGGCTTCATGCAGAGGCCTCCGCCGTTTCCAGCACAGGCCTGGCCGCTCTGCGCCGCACCACCCACAAATACACGCCACTGCCGAGCACAATGATCGTCAGCACATCCAGAGTGGCCCAGAGGATTTTCATCGGCATGCCGCCATAGTCACCAAAGTGCAGCGGCTGCGACATGCCCATGGCGTCCATGTACCACGGCCGTTCGGCCACGGCGGTGACCTGCAGCGTGGTCGCATCGATCAGCACCGGCGTCAGCAGATGCGAGGTCAGGTGCGTACCGCCCTTCATGAACACCGAGTAATGGTGTTCGCTGGAAAAGCGTGTGCCGGGGAAGGCAATGAAATCCGGTTTCATCTCCGGCGCAACTTCAGCAGCGATATCGAGCAAACGCGTGGCCGGCGCCAGGTGGGTCAGCGGTGGCGCACCGCGGTACGGTTCGATCAGCGCAGTCAGTGCGTCATTGCGCCAGGCAGCGATCAGCAGGTCGGCGCAGGCGCTGATCACACCGGTCACGCCGACAACCAGCGCCCAGGTCAGGGTGACAACACCGATCAGGTTATGCAGGTCGAGCCAGAGCAGCCGTGTCGACTTGTCCTGACGCACCGTGCCGAACTTCAAACGGCGCATGAACGGCAGGTACAGCACCGTCCCGGATACGATGGCCACGACAAACAGCAGCCCCATGAACGCCAGCAGTAATTTGCCCGGCAGCCCGGCGAACATGTCGACATGCAGTCGCAGGATGAACAGCATCAAGCCGCCATTGGCCGAAGGCGTTTCCAGCGCTTCCCCGGTTCGCGCATCGAGCATGAACGTGTGCGAGGAATTCGGTTCGGTGCCAGCGGTTTTCGCCATGATCGTCAGCACGGCGTTCGGCTCATCGTCATCGAAGCCGAAGTACTGCACGACGTCATCGGGGCGATGCTTTTCGGCGGCCTCGACCAGTTGCGCCAGATTCAATCGAGGCGTATCGGCTGGCAGCTCGCGCACTTCGGGTGCGTCGCCGAGCAGGTGCTCGATCTCGTGATGAAAGATCAGCGGCAAACCGGTCAGTGCCAGCATCAGCAAAAACACGGTGCAGACCAGGCTGGTCCAGGTGTGGATGAACGACCAGCGACGAATTGTTTTACTTTTCATTTCATGACCTTCAAAAACACCAAAGCCGTCCACGAAGGACGGCCTGGTCACAGGGCCTGTTTCAGCTCAAGCGCTTACCACTTGTAAGTGGCGCTGGCGACGACACTGCGTGTGTCGCCGTAGTAGCAGTAGAAGCTGTCGCAGGTGGAAATGTATTCCTTGTCGAACAGGTTGGTCGCGTTGAGTGCCAGCGACGCGCCTTTGAGGCTGTTGTCCAGACGGCCGAGGTCGTAATGCACACTTGCGTCGAACACGGTGTAGGCGTCCGCTTTGCCCAGCCAGGTATTGGCCTTGTCGCCGTAGGTGTTGCCGGTGTAACGCACGCCACCGCCAATGCCGAAGCCGTCGAGGACGCCGGCGTGCCAGGTGTAATCGGTCCACAGCGACGCTTGCTGGTTCGGCATCAGTTGCAGGCGATTGCCCTTGTCGACGCCATTCTGCACTTCGGATTTGGCCAGGGTGTAGGCAGCGATGACTTTCAGGTTGTCGGTGACGTCGGAAACCGCTTCCAGCTCGAGGCCTTTGACTTTCACTTCGCCGGTCTGACTGGTGATCGAGACGTTGTTGACGAAGGTGTTGACCGAGACGTTCTTTTGGGTGAGGTCGTACACGGCGGCGGTCAGCAGGGTTTTACTGCCCGGTGGCTGGTACTTGATGCCCAGTTCCCACTGCTTGCCTTCGGTCGGTTTGAGCGAACCCGTCGAGGTAGCGTCGGCACCCGTGGTCGGCTGGAAGGATTCGGCGTACGACAGGTACGGCACGAAACCGTTGTCGAAGACATAACTGAGCGCTGCGTTGCCGCTGAAGGCCTTGTCACGCTGGGTGTTGGTGGCATCGCCCTTGTTGATGAACTTTGTGCTGGTGTGCACCCAGTCTTCACGGCCGCCGAGGGTCAGGCGCCACTGGTCGAGGGCCATCTGGTCCTGAATGTACAGGCCGGTCTGGTAGGTTTTCTGGTCGTAATCGTAAAACGCCGTGGAGCGCGCTGGACGTACGATTGGCTGGCCGTAGATCGGGGTGATCACGTTGGTGGTCAAACCGTCGCCGAAGATCGAGGTGTAGTTGGTGTTGCTGCGCTGATGATCCAGGCCCAGCAGTAGGGTGTGGCGGATGTCGCCGGTGGCGAAGTCAGCCTGGAAGTTGTTGTCCACGGCGAACTGGCTGATGTCTTCGTCGACGCTGGTGCTGGTGCGCCCGACGTTGCCTTGATCATCCACTTCGGTGAACGGGTAGGAACCCGGCGTCAGCGACTGGAACGACAGGTCCGACTTGGTGTAGCGCAGCTTCTGCTTGAACTGCCAGACATCGTTCAGACGATGTTCGAAGGCGTAGCCCAGCGCGTAGTAGGTGCGATCGTAATATTCCCAGTCCGGATCACCCAGATTCTTGTGGTGGGAAATATCACCGAACGGTGACTTGATCTTGGTGCCCTGAATCGGCAGGAACTGACTGGTGATGCCGGTATCGTCGCGGGTGAACTGGCTCAGCAGGGTGAGCTTGGTGTCGTCGTCGATGTTCCAGGTCAGGCTCGGCGCGATGTTGTAGCGCTTGTTGTCGACGTGATCGACTTGCGTGCCGCTGTCGCGCACCACACCGCTGAGACCATAGAGGAACTGGCCGGCGTCATCGATCTTGCCGGTGCTGGCGAAGTTGATCTGACGGTGATTGTCGCTGCCGTACTGCAGCTGAATTTCATTGCTGGCTTCAGCACTTGGACGACGGCTGACCATGTCCAGCAAACCGCCCGGTGGGGTCTGACCGTACACCGACGACGCCGGGCCACGCAGCAGGGCGAGGCGGTCGAGGTTCCAGGTTTCCTGTTTCGGGTTGGCGTACACGCCTTTTGGCAGTGGCAGGCCGTCGAGGAACTGGGTCGGTTCGAAACCGCGCACCCGCAGCCAGTCGGCACGGGTGTCGCTGCCGTAGCTGCTGGCGGTGATGCCCGGCATGTAGCGCACAGCGTCGTCGAGACTGTGCACGCTGCGGTCGTCCATTTGCTGGCGGGTAGCGACGGAGATCGAACGCGGTGCTTCGACCAGCGCGGTGTCGGTCTTGCTGCCAGCGGCGGTGCGGGTGGCGGTGTAGCCGTCGACCGGTCCCCAGGCGCTTTCGAAGTTTTCCACACCGATAACCGATGTTTCCGGCAGGGCCAACGTCCCTTCAGGCACCGCCACAAGGGTGTAGGTGCCGGTGCTGCTTTGTTCCAGTTGCAGACCGGTGCCACGCAGGGCCGCGCGCAAGGCACCGGCCGCGTCGTACTGGCCGTTGACCGGTGCCGAGGTTTTGCCTGCCGCCAGCGACGGACTCAGCGACAGCGCAATGCTGCCCTGGCTGGCGATCTGGTTCAGGGTGGTCGACAGTGGCGCCGCCGGCAGGTTGTAGGCGCGCACGCTGGACGCTTGTTCAGCGGCGAGCAACGGACTGCTGATCAGCGGCGCGCTGAACGCGATGGCGACGGCCAGCAGACCGGGGCGCAACAAGGTGTCTAGCGAACGGGACATACGGCGGCTCCTGAATGGAAATATTTCTCAATTGCCTGTGTGCCGGATGAAAAGCAGAAAGTGATAGGGCAGGATGAAAATAATTTCGATTAACTGGAAACAGCCACATTTCTGCGGGCTTGATCGTTCCCACGCTCCGCGTGGGAATGCCTCAATGGACGCTCTGCGTCCGCTTCGGCAGGGACGCAGAGCGTCCCGAGCTGCATTCCCACGCAGAGCGTGGGAACGATCAGGTCAAGGGGAGGAGGGCTCGGCCTTAGCGACTGTGACCCAATATGGCGTATGCCGCTCGATCTGCACCGGCAGGGTCGGCAGCAGGGCGCTCAGGGCTTTATCGGTGTCATGCAGCGGGAAGCTACCGGTAATCCGCAGGTCAGCCACGTCCGGTGCCACGCCCAGATGCCCGCGACGATAACGCCCGAGCTCGTGCACCAGATCGCCCAACCGCGCGTTATCGACCACCAACATGCCGCGCGTCCAGGCATCGGCGCCGGGGTTGAGCGCGACGATCGAACCCAATCCATCACTGCGCAGCAGCACTTGCTGGCCTTCATGGAGGATTTGCTCTGCAGGGTTGGATTGCGGGTGCGCCGCGACCGCCGACTGCAACACACTCAGGCGCGTGCCTTCTTCTTCACGCTTGACCAGGAACCGCGTACCCAGCGCGCGCATGCTGCCTTCGCGGGTTTCGACGATAAAAGGGCGCGCATCGCCATGCCCGGTTTCGACAAGAATTTCGCCTTCCTGCAACACGATCAACCGGCGCTTCTCATCGAACCGCACATCCACCGCACTGTGGGTGTTCAGATTCAACACAGTGCCGTCCGCCAGACGCACGGTGCGCTGCTCACCGGTCGCGGTGCGTTGATCGGCGAGCCAGTAATCCAGCGGCAGAAAGCGTTCGCTGGCGAACAGCCCCACACCGACCAGCACCACAACGCTGGCCAGCCCACCGCCCAGTCTGCGCACCCGGCGGCGAATGCCTTCGCGTGACTGCAGCAAGGCACTGCGGGCCGGACCTTTGGCCACGCTGAAGCGCTGATCGAGCATGCCCAGTTGCCGCCACGCGCGGGCGTGTTCTTCATGGGCCGCATGCCATTTGGCGAATTCCTCACGCTCCAGCGGGCTGCTTGAGTCGAGGGTCAGTTGCCAGGCAATCGCCGCGTCCAGCACATGCGCCGGCACCGGTCTGGAACTGGCCGGACTCATGTCGGTTCCCCGTACAGGGCGATGTAGCACTGCCGAATGCCTTGCGCCAGATATTGCCGAACGCGCGGCACCGAGACGCCGAGCTTGTCGGCGATCTCGGCATGGCTGAGGCCGTCGAGGCGGTTATAAAGGAACGCGGCGCGGGCCTTGGTCGACAGTTTGCCGAGCAAGCGGTCGATGGCTTTGAGGTCTTCGAGAATCATTTGCTGTTCTTCCACCGACGGTTGTTCGCCTTCGGGGATCAGCATCAGTTTGGTGAGGTAGGCCTGTTCCAGCGCCGCACGGCGGAAGTAGTCGAACAGCAAACCTTTGGCGATCGCCACCAGAAAGGCGCGGGGCTCACGGGGTGTCAGCATGTCGTCGCGACCGAGCAGGCGGACGAAGGTGTCCTGGCTCAGGTCTTCGGCGCGCTGCGGGCAGGCCACATTGCGCCGCAGCCACGCCAGCAGCCAACCGCGATGGTCACGATACATCGCACCGACGAGCTCACTGTTAGGGCTTGGGACTGACGACACCGGACATCACCGATTGGGAAATATTAACTAACGCGAATTGTTCGCGATTGTGGCAGAGGTGGGAATGGTTAGCAATTGGCCACTGGTCAGGTAAGCGTTTAAAGGCAGACCCTCACCCTAGCCCTCTCCCGGGGGGAGAGGGGATCGATCGGGGGATATTCTGGAGGTACACCGACCTGAGCGAACTTCAGGGAATCCATAATCGACCCGATTTCTCAGGTCGATGAAGAGCCCGAGACACCTCGGTAGGCTCCCTCTCCCTCTGGGAGAGGGCTGGGGTGAGGGGGATGGATCTTGGACTTGACTCAATTTCAGAACGAAGGCGCCTGCTGCCGCCGCTTCCACTGACTCAGCCGCTGCTGCAAATTCAACGGACTATGAATCTGCTTCCCCCGCGCCCGGCTGAACAGAATCAACGCCAACTCCGCAGTGGCCAGCGCATCGGCACTGGCGTTATGCCGCTCGAACACCTCAAGCTTGAACCAGTCGATCCACTCATCCAGCCCGGCCTCACGAATATTCGCTTGCGGACACACCAGCGGTGCAATGTCGGCGACATCAAGAAAGACCTGCTGCAACTTGTGCCCCAGATGTTCCTTCAGCGCACGCCCGAGCATGTGCTGATCAAACGGCGCATGAAACGCCAACACCGGGCTGTCGCCGATAAATTCCATGAGTTCCAGCAACGCCTCGGCCGGCTCACTGCCCGCCGCAATCGCATTCGGCCCCAACCCGTGAATCAACACGCTGGGGCTGAGCTTCAGCTCGCGACATTGCAGCGTGCGTTCGAACTGCTGACTGAAATCGATCGCGCCGTCCTCGATCACCACCGCGCCAATCGACAACACACGGTCCTTGTTCAGATTCAGCCCGGTGGTTTCCAGATCCAGCACTACCCAACGTTGTTCGCGCAGTGTGCATTCGCTCAACTCGGTAATCGTCGGCAGCTGCGCCAGACGCTGCTTAAAATCCACCGGCACCACCGCACTCGCCGGGCGCAGCCACGAGAACAGGCTCATAGCTGATACCGCAAGGTCAGGCTGCTTTGCAGGCGCTGGGCCTGGCGCAGGGATTCACGCAGGATGCGCCGGTCGAGATGATTGAGGCTGTCCGGGTCGACGCGGTTGGAATAGGGCAGGTTCTCCCGCGTCTGCAATTGATGCTGCTGCATGCGCGTCTGCTGTATGAAGTGATAGGCCTCTTCATACGCCGCGCCATCCAGTCGCTCGATGACTTCTTTCTCGACCAACTGACGGAAGCGCTCGAGGGTATTGTTGGCGTCGATACCGTTAGCCAGCGCGAGCAATCGTGCGCCATCCACGAACGGCGTCAGCCCCTGCACCTTCAGGTCCAGCGTGGCTTTCTCGCCATTCTTGCGTGCCAGCACAAACTCACGGAAACGCCCCACCGGTGGACGATTGCGCAGGGCGTTCTCGGCCATCATGCGCTGGAACAAACGGTTGTCGCCGACCTGATCGAGAATGCCCCGGCGCAGTTGTTCACAGCCTTGTTCATCACCCCAGACCACGCGCAGGTCGAAATAAATGCTCGACCCGAGCAGATTCTCCGGCGTCGCCTCACGAATAAAAGCTGCAAAGCGCCGTGCCCATTCTGCCCGCGACAGACACAGCTCGGGGTTGCCGGCCATGATGTTGCCCTTGCACAGGGTGAAGCCGCACAGCGCCAGGCTCTGGTTGATCTGCTGGGCAATTGGCAGCAGCTTGCCGCGAATCTCCGCTGCATGCGCAGCATCGCGGGCGTCAAACAGAATGCCGTTGTCCTGATCGGTGTGCAGCGTTTGCTCGCGGCGGCCTTCGCTGCCGAAGCACAGCCAACTGAACGGCACGCCGGGATCGCCTTTTTCCGCGAGGGTCAGCTCGATCACCCGGCACACAGTGTGATCGTTGAGCAAGGTGATGATGTGGGTGATCTGCGTCGACGACGCGCCATGAGCAAGCATGCGCTCGACCAGTTGGCCGATCTCACCGCGCAGACCGACCAGCTGTTCGACGCGTTGGGCGCTGCGAATCGTCCGGGCTAGATGCACCAGGTCGACCCGTTGTAGCGAAAACAGATCACGTTCTGAGACCACGCCACACAAACGCTGATCCTTGACCAGACAGACATGCGCGATGTGCCGTTCGGTCATGGCAATCGCCGCATCGAACGCACTGTGATCCGGCGAAAGATAAAAGGGCGAAGGCGTCATGTGGCGCTCGATGGCCTCGCTGAAATCACCGACGCCCGCAGCCACGACATGACGCAGATCACGCAGGGTGAAAATGCCCAGCGGCGCCTTGTGTGCATCCACCGCAACGATGCTGCCGACCTGCTGCTCGTGCATCAGCTTCACCGCTTCACGCAATGGCGTGTCGGGGCTGCAGGTGACCGGGTGACGCATCGCCAGTTCGCCCAGTCGGGTGTTCAGCGAGTACTGCGTGCCGAGGGTTTCCACGGCTTTCTGCTGCACTTGCTGATTGACTTGATCGAGCAGACTGCTTACCCCGCGCAAGGCGAAATCGCGAAAGGCGTTGGAGAGGGCGAACAGTTTGATGAACGCCAGTTTGTTCAGTTGCAGGCAGAAAGTGTCTTCGCCCGCAAGGTGCTCGGTGCGCGTCGCGCGTTCGCCGAGCAATGCGGCCAGCGGAAAACATTCGCCGGTGGTGATTTCAAACGTGGTCTCGGTGCCGGGCTTGGTGATGTGCTGACGTTCGCCGACCACCCGACCTTGCTTGACGATATAGAAGTGTTCAACCGGGCCGTCGGCGGGTTTGATGATGCTTTCGCCCTGGCCGTAGAAACGCAGCTGACATTGCTCCACCAGATAAGCCAGGTGGGCGTGTTCCATCTGATTGAAGGGCGGGAAGCGCTGGAGGAATTGCAGGGTGCCCTGAATGTTCTGCAATACCGCGGTTTTCCCTGCCTGGGTGAAGGCGTCCGCTTTACTCATAACCATTACCGCAGTCTTTTTCGAATTGTTGTTGTCGGATCGTTCTGGCCATGGTCGACCCCTGCGGGCGGGGTGCCCATTGGACGTAAGTCTAGGTTTGCCATGCCGTTCGGCACATTTGGGAAGTGCCCTACAAAAACAGTCGGAAATTCGCCCGCCAGCCTCTTGGAAAAAAATCCGACGAAGTGCACATTGAAGCTCTGCTTAGCGATGTCTGACGACTGTGCCAGGTGATTGATTTGAAAACGTAGAGAACGCCATGTCCGACCACGATATTTTGAGCGACGCCGAGCGTGAAGCGCTCAGCGCTGTAATGCTCGAACCCGATTTGCCGCCGCAGCGTGTACTGATCGTCGATGACGACAAGGACGCCCGAGAGCTGTTGTCGGAGATTCTCGCGTTGGATGGCATTCGTTGCATGACCGCAGCCAGTGGCGAGACGGCGCTGAAGATGCTCGAAGAAAAACCTTCGATCGGGCTGGTGATTACCGATCTGCGCATGGGCCATGTCGGTGGCCTTGAGCTGATCCGCCAGGTGCGTGAGTCGGTAAGGGCGGCGATGCCGATCATCATTGTCTCGGGCGATGCCGATGTGAAAGACGCGATCGCGGCGATGCATTTGAGCGTGGTGGATTTTCTGCTCAAGCCGATTGATACGGGCAAGTTGTTGGAGTTGGTGAAACATGAATTGGGGATTGAACCCTAAGAGCCCCTCACCCTAGCCCTCTCCCGGAGGGAGAGGGGACTGACCGCGGTGAATGTTTGAGGTACACCGACCTGAGATTCCCGAGTCGAACTCCGGTTTTGAAAGCACAAAGATCGGCTCCCTTTCCCTTCTACCCTTGGCAACTCCTGAGCCGAGCTCAGATTTTGAAAAGCACAGAGATCGGCTCCCTTTCCCCTCTACCCTTGGCAATTCCTGAGTCGAGCTCAGATTTTGAAAAGCATACAGATCTGCTCCCTTTCCCCCTCTCCCCCCTGGGGGAGAGGGCTGGGGTGAGGGGGGATGGATCTCAAGCCCACCACAAAAATCCAATCCACAGCACAAACAAAAAAGCCCTGATCTTTCGATCAGGGCTTTTTCATGTCCGGCATTCAGCGCAAGTTACAGGCCGTTGGCCTTCTTGAACTCGCGACGACGACGGTGCAGCACCGGCTCGGTGTAGCCGTTCGGCTGTTTGGTGCCTTCGATCACCAGTTCGACCGCCGCCTGGAAGGCGATGTTGCTGTCGAAGTTGGGTGCCAGCGGACGGTACAGCGGGTCGTTGGCGTTCTGACGATCCACCACCGGCGCCATGCGCTTGAGGCTTTCCATCACTTGCGCTTCGGTGACTACACCGTGGCGCAGCCAGTTGGCGATGTGCTGGCTGGAGATACGCAGTGTGGCACGGTCTTCCATCAGGCCGACGTCATTGATGTCCGGCACTTTCGAGCAACCCACGCCCTGGTCGATCCAGCGCACCACATAACCAAGAATGCCCTGGGAATTGTTGTCCAGTTCGTTCTTGATCTGCTCAGGCGTCCAGTTCGGGTTGACCGCCAGCGGAATGGTCAGGATATCGTCTACCGAAGCGCGAGCACGTTTGGCCAGTTCGGCCTGACGGGCGAACACGTCGACCTTGTGGTAGTGCAGCGCGTGCAGCGCAGCAGCAGTCGGCGACGGCACCCAAGCGGTGTTAGCACCGGCCAACGGGTGCGCGATTTTCTGTTCGAGCATCGCCGCCATCAGGTCCGGCATCGCCCACATGCCTTTACCGATTTGCGCGCGACCTTGCAGGCCGGTGCTCAGACCGATATCGACGTTCCAGTTTTCGTAAGCGCCGATCCACTTCTCAGCCTTCATGTCGGCCTTGCGTACCACCGGGCCGGCTTCCATGGAGGTGTGGATTTCGTCGCCAGTGCGGTCGAGGAAACCGGTGTTAATGAACACCACGCGCTCGCTGGCCGCTTTGATGCAGGCCTTGAGATTGACCGTGGTGCGGCGCTCCTCGTCCATGATCCCGACTTTCAGGGTGTTGCGCGTAAGGCCCAACACGTCTTCGATGCGGCCGAACAGCTCGTTGGTGAACGCTGCTTCTTCCGGGCCGTGCATCTTCGGTTTAACGATGTAGACCGAGCCGGTGCGGGTGTTACGACGCGAGGTATTGCCGTTGAGGTTGTGCATCGCCGCCAGGCAAGTCACCAGACCGTCGAGGATGCCTTCCGGAACTTCGTTGCCGTCTTTGTCGAGGATCGCGTCGATGGTCATCAAGTGGCCAACGTTGCGCACGAACAGCAGCGAACGACCGTGCAACGTCACTTCACCGCCATTTGGCGCGGTATAGGTGCGATCCGGGTTCATGGTGCGGGTGAAGGTCTGACCACCCTTGGCGACTTCTTCCGAAAGATCGCCCTTCATCAGGCCGAGCCAGTTACGGTAGATCACCACTTTGTCGTCGGCATCGACGGCGGCCACGGAGTCTTCGCAGTCCATGATGGTGGTCAGCGCCGCTTCCATCAGGATGTCTTTGACGCCGGCCGGGTCGGTCTGGCCAACCGGGGTAGTGGCGTCGACCTGGATTTCGAAATGCAGACCGTTGTGTTTCAGCAGGATCGCGATTGGCGCGTTGGCGTCGCCCTGGAAACCAATCAGTTGTGCATCGTCGCGCAGACCACTGTTGCTGCCGCCCTTGAGGGTGACCAGCAGTTTGCCGTCGGCGATTTTGTAGCCGGTCGAATCGACGTGGGAGCCAGCAGCCAATGGCGCGGCTTCGTCTAGGAAGGCACGGGCGAAGGCGATGACTTTGTCGCCACGCACCTTGTTGTAGCCTTTGCCTTTTTCCGCGCCACCTTCTTCGCTGATTGCGTCGGTGCCGTAGAGGGCGTCATACAGCGAACCCCAGCGGGCGTTCGAGGCATTGAGAGCGAAGCGGGCGTTCATCACCGGCACAACAAGTTGCGGGCCGGCGGTACGGGCGATTTCATCATCGACGTTTTGTGTCGTTGCCTGGAAATCAGCCGCTTCTGGCAGCAGATAACCGATTTCTTGCAGGAAGGCTTTGTAGGCCACGGCGTCGTGCGCCTGACCGTTGCGTTCCTGATGCCAGGCGTCAATACGAGCCTGGAAGTCATCGCGTTTGGCGAGTAGGGCTTTGTTCTTCGGCGCCAGGTCATGAATGACCTTGTCGGCACCTTCCCAGAATTTTTCGGCGGTGAGGCCGGTACCGGGAATGGCTTCGTTGTTCACGAAGTCGAACAGGACTTTGGCGACCTGCAGGCCACCGACTTGAACGTGTTCAGTCATTGCTTGCCTCACTCTGCTCAGCTATTTCGCTTTTCAGCTCTTCAATTTGACAATGAAGCCTCTGGCCATTTAAACCACAAACCTGCCGACCAGTACATGCCATTGCTGGCGGCTGGGCTGGGACCAATCAACGGCTTGGGGCCTTGCTGACGGGGCTTTCAGGGTTGCGAACAGGCTTTGGGCAGACATCGATTCAGCGTTATGTAGTGCGCGCTGCGGCATACTACATGATGAGTTGCGCTTGTGAAAATCAGACTAATTACGTCGTTCTGCGACCTCATGTCGCATTGCGGTCACATCGCGGAACGGGATGTTCTCAAAAAACAGATGGATTGTTCCAGCTAAATATAAAAAGTTGTACACGATTTGTTGTTTCGGGCGTCTGAGGCGGCGGACCGTCCCTTGCCTATACTTGCCCTTCTACAACAAAAGTCATGACAAGAGGGCTGCGCCATGGACCATCTCGTACTCACCGTATTCGCCCCGGACAAGCCCGGGCAGGTCGAGCGCATCGCCCAATGCATTGCCGAACACGGCGGTAACTGGCTGGAAAGCCGCATGTCGCGGATGGCCGGGCAGTTCGCCGGGATTCTTCGGGTCGGGGTGCCGGCAGAGGCTTACGACGAATTAGTCGATGCCTTACAAGCATTGTCGACGCATGGCATTCGCGTATTGATTGCCGAGAGTGGCATCGAGCAATCCTGCACCTGGAAGCCGATCGCCATGGAGTTGGTGGGCAATGACCGGCCCGGTATCGTCCGCGACATCACTCGGTTGTTGAGCGAGCAGGGCGTCAACCTTGAGCGGCTGGTGACTGAAGTGCGTCCGGCACCGATGAGCAGCGAACCGCTGTTCCACGCCGAAGCGATTCTCGCGGTACCGCTAACCCTGTCGCTGGATGTATTGCAGTCGCGGCTGGAAACCCTGGCTGATGATCTGATGGTCGAACTGGTGTTACGCACAGACAGTTAAGCGCTGACCGGGTTATCCAGTTTTAACGTGCACCTGCCTGTGGATAACCTGTAGAGACCGGGCGCAGCGCCAAGCCGGCCGGGGCTTGCGCGGAACTGATCAAAAAACCGCCAACATTCAGTGACTTGCACACAAACGGCGGGGATCACGATGTGGATAACCTTGGGAAGGAACGATGCAGGCCACGAGAACCGTGGCCTGTGAGGGTTTGTACGTTTTTTGATCAGCTGCGCCGGCGTAAACTGATCACGGCATCGACGCTGTAAACGGCCAGGCCGGCCCAAATGAAGATAAACGCCACCAGTGTGCTGGACGATAGATGCTCACCGAACAGCAGCACGGCTTGCAGCAGCACCAAAGTCGGCGCCAGGTATTGCAAGAAGCCGATGGTGGTGTAGGGCAAGTGACGCGTGGCAGCGTTGAAGCACACCAGCGGGACCAATGTCACCGGGCCGGCCGCTACCAGCCACCAGGCTTGCGAGGTGGTCCAGAACTCCGGTTGGGCGCTGGTCGCGGTCTGATTGAACAGCAGCCAGGCAATCGCGATCGGTACCAGCATCCAGGTTTCCACCACCAGTCCCGGCAACGCCTTGACCGGCGCCTGTTTGCGGATCAGACCGTAGAAGCCGAACGTCAACGCCAGCACCAGCGACACCCACGGCAGACTGCCGACCTGCCACACCTGTTGCGCCACACCGACCGCCGCCAGGCCGACCGCGAGCCACTGCATCCGCCGCAAGCGCTCGCCGAGAATCAACATGCCCAACAGCACGTTCACCAACGGGTTGATGTAGTAACCGAGGCTCGCTTCCAGCATGCGCCCGTTATTCACCGACCACACGTAGGTCAGCCAGTTGGCCGCGATCAACGTGCCGCTCAAGGCCAGAATCGCCAAACGTTTAGGGTTGTCGAGCAGTTCGCGCAACCAGCCCGGGTGTTTCCACACCATCAGCAACAACGCACCAAACAGCGCCGACCACAGCACTCGATGGATGATGATTTCAACGGCCGGCACTTCGGCGATGGCTTTGAAGTAGATCGGGAACAGGCCCCAGATGATGTAGGCGCTCAGGCCCAGAATGTACCCGCGACGCGGGTTGGCGGCTTGCATGCAGAATCCTTGCTTAGGCAGCTAACAAAGGAGGGATTGTAAGGAGATTTGTCTACGAGTGCCGTAGCGCAATGGTCGGGAAATTGTGAACACCGGACAAATGTAGGAGTGAGCCTGCTCGCGATCGCGGTCTGACATTTAACATTTACGTCGACTGACAAAGCTCTATCGCGAGCAGGCTCACTCCTACAAGGGGGAGGTGGTGATCAGAAGAGTTTCAGTGGCTCTTCATTCAGCGCGGATAGCTGCTCACGCAGCGCCAGCACCTGATCACCCCAATAACGCTCGGTGCCAAACCACGGAAAACTGTGCGGGAAGGCCGGGTCATCCCAGCGCCGCGCGAGCCAGGCGCTGTAGTGCATCAGGCGCAAGGCGCGCAGCGGCTCGATCAGCGCCAGTTCTCGCGGATCGAAGTCGTGGAACTCGTTGTAGCCGTCCATCAGTTCCGACAACTGCCCTAGGCATTCCTGACGATCACCGGCGAGCATCATCCAGATGTCCTGCACCGCCGGGCCCATGCGGCAGTCGTCGAGGTCGACGATGTGGAACATCTCGTCGCGGCACATCATGTTGCCGGGGTGGCAGTCGCCGTGCATGCGGATGTTCTGGTGCGGCGTGTTGGCGTAGGCATCTTCCACGCGTTTGAGCAGGTCGCGGGCGACAGACTCGTAGGCCGGCAGCAGGCTTTTTGGAATGAAGTTGCCTTCAAGCAAGGTGTTCAGCGAGGCATGGCCGAAGTTCTGCACGGCGAGGGCTTCACGGTGTTCGAACGGCTTGGTCGCGCCGACCGCGTGGATGCGCCCGAGCAACTGGCCGAGGCGATACAGCTGATCAAGGTTGCCCGGCTCCGGCGCACGACCGCCGCGACGCGGGAACAGGGTGAAGCGGAAACCGGCATGCTCGTGCAGGGTTTCGCCGTTGTGGATCAGCGGCGCTACCACCGGGATGTCGACGTTGGCCAGTTCGAAGGTGAATTGATGTTCTTCGAGGATGGCTTCGTTGGTCCAGCGTTGCGGGCGGTAGAACTTGGCGATCAGCGGTTCGGAGTCTTCGATGCCGACCTGATAGACGCGGTTTTCGTAGCTGTTGAGCGCGAGAATGCGCGCATCGCTCAGGAAACCGATGCTTTCAACGGCATCGAGCACGAGGTCTGGGGTGAGGGTTTCAAACGGGTGGGCCATGCTGACTCCTGCGCGCAGCAGGCTGCCGCGTCCGGCCCAGCATGGTAGCGCAGATGGCAGCGGGGGAGGTGGTTGGTGTCTGTGCTGACGCTATCGCGAGCAGGCTCACTCCTACAGGGGAACGCACGCATTCCAAATGTAGGAGTGAGCCTGCTCGCGATGAGGGCCTGTCAGGCGCCGACGATTCCACCATCCTCGCGAGTGATCGCCATCACCGAAGACCGCGGCTTGCCATTCGGCAGATGCTCGGGGAAGGTCGACCCGCCGTTCTCCCCCGGATGCTGAATCCCGACAAACAGGGTTTTCTGATCCGGCGAGAAACTGATCCCCGTCACCTCACAACCAATCGGCCCGACCATGAACCGGCGAATTTCACCGGTCTTGGGATCGGCGCAAAGCATCTGGTTATTGCCCATCCCGGCAAAGTCGCCGGCGTTGCTCGAATCGCCATCAGTGAGAATCCACAGGCGACCGGCCTTGTCGAAACCCAGGCCATCCGGGCTGTTGAACATGTTCTGCGGGGTGATGTTCTTCGAGCCACCCTTCGGCGTCCCGGCATGCACGCCCGGATTACCGGCGACTACAAACAGGTCCCAGGCAAACGTCTTCGATGCGTGATCGTCACGGTCGGTGCGCCAGCGCAGAATTTGCCCGTAGACGTTTTTCTCGCGCGGGTTCGGCCCGCCCACCGGCTGCCCGTCTTCGCCGCGCTTGGCGTTGTTGGTCAGGGTGCAATAGACCTGGCCATCCTTCGGACTGACGACGATCCATTCCGGGCGGTCCATGCGTGTTGCACCAACCACGCTGGCGGCGAGGCGTGCATGGATCAGCACTTCGGCCTGATCGGCAAAGCCGCTGCTGGCGTCGATGCCGTTTTTGCCGTGGGTCAGCTCGATCCACTGGCCCTGGCCTTTCGGGTGATCGGGGTTGCTGTCGCCGTTGTCGAATTTCGCCACGTACAAGGTGCCGTGATCGAGGATGTCGCGGTTGGCCTTGGCGTTGCGGTGGTTGATGCGGTCGCGGCTGACGAATTTGTAGATGAACTCGCCACGCTCGTCGTCGCCCATGTACACCACGGCGCGACCGTCGTCGGTCTCGGCCAGTGCGGCGTTTTCATGTTTGAAGCGGCCCAGCGCGGTGCGTTTGACCGGGGTCGATTGCGGGTCGAACGGATCGATCTCGACCACCCAGCCGTGACGGTTGAGTTCGTTGGGGTTTTTCGCCATGTCGAAGCGCGGGTCGTACGGGTGCCAGTTGATTTCGCGGCTGGCGACCGAGACGCCGTAACGCTTCTGCGCCGGGTCGAACTGTTGCTGGGCATTGCTGCTGCCGAAACAGTCGGTGAAGTTTTCTTCGCAGGTCAGGTAAGTGCCCCACGGCGTTTTGCCGTTGGCGCAGTTCTGGAAGGTGCCGAGGACTTTCTTGCCGTGTTTGTCGGCTGCCGTTTTCATCAAGTCGTGACCGGCAGCCGGGCCGCTGATGCGCAGCGGTGAGTTGCCGTGAATGCGGCGGTTGTAGCGTGAGCCCTGAACGAACTGCCATTGGCCGTTCTTGCGCTGTACCTCGATCACCGACACGCCCTCGCAGGCCAGTGCTTTACGCACGTCTTCGGCCGATTGCGGCATGCCGCCGTGCGGGTAGAGGTAGCGGTAGTTGGTGTATTCGTTGTTGATCGCCATCAACGCGCGATTGCGGTCGTCGGGGAAGGCGAACAGGCTCATGCCGTCGTTGTTGTCGCCGAATTGCACTTCCTGTGCGGCCGCGGTGCCGTTGCCGCTCGGGTCGAAGGCCGGGCCGTTCTTCTGCAGGGGCTGGCCCCAACTGATCAGCACCGAAGACTTGTAGCCTTTGGGCAGGGTGATGACGTCGGTGGTTGCCGCCGGAATACTCTCGAAACCGAGCAGACGACTGTTGCCGGCGCTGACGCCAGTGGCCAGCGCGCTGCGGCTCAACAGGCTGCCGCCGAGGAACATCGCCGCGCCGCACAGCGCACCGGCGCCGATGAAACCGCGACGGCTGAGGCCGACCATTTTTTCCAGGTCAGTGGATTGGTTTTCTTCTAATAGGCTCACATCAGGCTCCCTGCATGGTTTTGGCAGCCACCTTAATGAGCGTCGATGACGCTTTCGTTGCAGCGCCTGATTACAGCGGCGTGCCGAGCAGCACATTGGACGGCGAAAACTGCACCTGCACCGGTTGTGCGACGCCCAGCCCGCGAGTGCGCAGGTCCAGCGGTTCCGCCAGGGCACAGAGGGTATGGCCGTTGGGCAGGGCAATGCGCACTTCGCTCGGGCCATCCTCGGCGTCGAGGATCGTTTCGATGGTGCCGTTGAGAAGATTGTGACCAAACGTTGCAGGCTGCTCGTTGCTGAGCAATTCCAGCCAGCCGGCCTTGATCAGGGCCACCACTTCGGTGCCGGCTTGCAGCTCCAGATGCACGGTGCTGTCGTGGGTGATCTGCGCGTCGAGGCACAGGCCTTCGGCCAGTTCGAGGCGGATCAGGTCATTGCGGCCCTGCGCTTCGATCGCCACGACCTTGCCGTGCAACTGATTGCGTGCGCTGGTTCTGAGCATCAAACGACCGAGCAGATCCAGATCACTGGCGTCTTCCGCTGCCTCCAGCACCTGGGTCTGCAAGGCCTGCAGTTTTTGGTACAGGCGCAAAACGCGCTCGCCTTCGCTGGAGAGTTTCGCGCCGCCGCCGCCCTTGCCACCGACGGCGCGCTCGACCAATGGTTTTTGCGCCAGGTTGTTCAGCTCATCAATGGCGTCCCACGCCGCTTTGTAACTCAGGCCTGCGCTTTTCGCCGCGCGGGTGATCGAGCCCTGTTCGGCGATATGTTGCAGCAAGGCGATGCGCTGCGGACGGCGGACGATGTGCTGGGACAACAGGGAAGGCATGGACATGGATAGGGCGCTTTTTTGCTGTGGCGGTGGGGGAGGAAGTTGGCCGCTCGCAACGCGAGAGTCAAGTCGAGCCGAGATCCCTTGTAGGAGTGAGCCTGCTCGCGATTGCGGTGGATCAGTCAGCATAAATGTTGGCAATGATGACGCTATCGCGAGCAGGCTCACTCCTACAGGGATTGTGCTGGCTCAGGTGCCGGGTTTTGGCGTGCGGGCCAGGCAATAGACATCGACCCGCGCAGCGCCTGCGTTCATCAGTAACCGGGCGATTGCCTGGGCAGTGGCACCCGTAGTCAGCACATCATCGATCAACGCCAGATGCCGGCCTTTCACATCGGAGTCGGGTATCAGGCTGAAAGCATCGCGCAGATTACCTTTACGCGCCTTGGCATCGAGATTTTGCTGAGCGTCGGTATCCTTGATTCGCCGCAGAACCCGTTCTTCGCACGGCAGATCCAGTGACTGACTCAACCACCGCGCCAGCATCGCAGCCTGGTTGAACCCGCGTTGACGCAGGCGTTTGTTCGCCAGCGGCACCGGCAACAACACATCAGGCCTCGGCAACCCCTCATCGAAGCGATGTTGCAGGTATTGCCCGAGAACGTCGGCGAGCAGGTGACCAAACGGCCATTTTGCGTTGTGTTTAAAACGCGTAATCAAACTGTCGACCGGGAAGCCATAGCGCCACGGCACCACCACCTGTTCGAATGCCGGCGGCTCTAGCAGGCACTCGCCACAGGTCAGGCCGGCGGCGAAGAGTGGCAGAGCGCAGGTCTGGCAGTGGTCGCCGAGCCACGGCAAATCAGTTTCGCAGGCCACACAGATTGGCATTTCTGCTTCTGCCGGCTCATCGCAAAGCAAGCAGCTCTGTACATTATTTAAACAGATGTAAACCTGTCCTTCGTATCGTGGTTGACAGCGCATGACTCTTCCTTAAATATGCCGAACATCCGTGTCGCGCCTGTGGGTATTCCGTTCCCGCAGCCGCCAGCCAAGCATAACCAAGGAACTACCCATGAGCGCGAGCACCACTGCCACCCTGCGTCACGACTGGTCTCTGGCCGAAGTCAAAGCACTCTTCGTACAGCCATTCAACGACTTGCTGTTCCAGGCGCAAACGGTGCACCGCGCACATTTCAACGCCAACCGCGTTCAGGTGTCGACCCTGCTGTCGATCAAGACCGGCGCCTGCCCGGAAGACTGCAAGTACTGCCCGCAGTCCGGTCACTACAACACCGGCCTTGAAAAAGAAAAGTTGATGGAAGTGCAGAAAGTCCTCGAAGAGGCAGCACGCGCCAAGGCCATCGGTTCGACACGTTTCTGCATGGGCGCGGCGTGGAAACATCCGTCGGCCAAAGACATGCCGTACGTGCTGAAAATGGTCGAAGGCGTGAAGGCCATGGGCCTGGAAACCTGCATGACCCTCGGCCGTCTCGATCAGGATCAGACCGAGGCACTGGCCAAGGCCGGGCTCGATTACTACAACCACAACCTCGACACGTCGCCCGAGTTCTACGGCAGCATCATCACCACCCGTACTTACAGCGAACGTCTGCAAACGCTGGCCTATGTGCGTGAATCGGGGATGAAGATCTGCTCCGGCGGCATTCTCGGCATGGGCGAGTCGCTGGATGACCGCGCCAATCTGCTGATCCAGTTGGCCAACCTGCCGGAGCATCCGGAATCGGTGCCGATCAACATGTTGGTGAAAGTTGCCGGCACCCCGCTGGAAAACGCCGAAGACGTCGATCCGTTCGACTTCATCCGCATGCTCGCCGTGGCCCGCATCCTCATGCCGCAATCCCACGTGCGCCTGTCCGCCGGCCGCGAAGCGATGAACGAGCAGATGCAGGCCCTGGCCTTCTTCGCCGGCGCCAACTCGATTTTCTACGGCGACAAACTGCTGACCACCGCCAACCCGCAGGCGGACAAGGACATGCAGTTGTTCGCGCGTCTGGGCATTCAGCCGGAAGCTCGTGAAGAACATTCCGATGAGGTTCACCAGGCCGCAATCGAACAGGCGCTGGTGGAGCAGAAGAGCAGCGAGCAGTTCTACAACGCCGCGGTTTAAAGCTGCGCGGATTCCTCTGAAGGAATGCAAAACCCCTTGTGGGACGAGCCTGCTCGCGAAAGCGGTGCCTCAGTCGACATTGATGTTGGATGTGAAGGCCTATTCGCGAGCAGGCTCGCTCCCACAAGGGATCTGTGTCACTTGAAAGTCGAGGCCTGCATGTCTTTCGATCTCGCCGCACGCCTTGCTGCCCGTCGTGCCGAAAATCTCTATCGCCAGCGACCGCTGCTTGAGTCCCCGCAGGGGCCTGAAGTGGTGGTCGACGGCAAACCGTTGCTCGCCTTCTGCAACAACGATTACCTGGGCTTGGCCAATCATCCGCAAGTGATCGAAGCCTGGCGCGCCGGTGCTGAACGCTGGGGCGTCGGTGGCGGTGCCTCGCATCTGGTGATTGGCCACAGTGGCCCGCATCACGCACTGGAAGAAGCGCTGGCCGATCTCACCGGTCGACCGCGTGCATTGCTCTTTACCACCGGCTACATGGCTAATATCGGCGCGGTCACGGCGCTGGTCGGGCAGGGCGATACGGTGCTGGAAGACCGCCTCAATCACGCTTCGCTGCTGGACGCGGGTCTGTTGTCCGGCGCGCGTTTCAATCGTTATCTGCACAACGACGCGGTGAGCCTGGCCAAGCGTCTTGAGAAAGCCACCGGCAATACGCT
This sequence comes from Pseudomonas sp. Irchel s3a12, assembly GCF_900187485.1. Classification (NCBI taxonomy): domain Bacteria; kingdom Pseudomonadati; phylum Pseudomonadota; class Gammaproteobacteria; order Pseudomonadales; family Pseudomonadaceae; genus Pseudomonas; species Pseudomonas sp. Irchel s3a12. The sequence goes on along the minus strand of NZ_FYDN01000015.1, from coordinate 87,863 downwards.
GGTAGTCACCGACGGTGTGTTCAGCATGGACGGCGATCTCGCTGACCTGCCGGCATTGGCTCGTGAAGCCAAGGCCAAAGGCGCGTGGCTGATGGTCGATGACGCTCACGGTTTTGGGCCGCTGGGTGCGAACGGTGGCGGCATCGTCGAGCATTTCGGTTTGAGTCAGGAGGACGTGCCGGTGCTGGTCGGCACCCTCGGTAAAGCCTTCGGCACCGCTGGCGCCTTCGTCGCGGGCAGCGAAGAGCTGATCGAAAGCCTGATCCAGTTCGCCCGTCCGTACATTTACACCACCAGCCAGCCCCCGGCGCTGGCTTGCGCGACCCTGAAAAGTCTGGAGTTGCTACGCACTGAACACTGGCGCCGGGATCATCTGCAGACCTTGATCCGCCAGTTCCGCCAGGGCGCCGAGCAGATCGGCCTGGAGTTGATGGACAGCTTCACGCCGATCCAGCCGATCTTGATCGGCGATGCCGGGCGCGCGGTGCGGTTGTCGCAAATGTTGCGCGAGCGCGGGCTGATGGTTACCGCCATCCGCCCACCGACCGTGCCCGCCGGCAGCGCGCGCTTGCGCGTGACCCTGACCGCCGCCCACAGCGAGGCGCAGGTGCAGCTATTGTTAGAGGGACTGGCCGATTGCTTTGCCCAACTGTCGTCGGAGCCAAGCCATGCGTAATCGCCTGATTCTGCTGCCCGGCTGGGGCCTCGGTGTGTCGCCGATGGAGCCTCTGGCCGCCGCTTTGCAAGGGCTCGACGAGCATCTGAAAGTGGAAATCGAGCCGCTGCCGGAGCTGGATTCCAGTGACCTGCAAGACTGGCTCGATGAACTCGATGAACGCATTCCACAAGACGTCTGGCTCGGTGGCTGGTCGCTGGGTGGCATGCTCGCGTCCGAATTGGCGGCGCGCCGTGGCGAGCGCTGCTGCGGTTTACTGACTCTGGCGAGCAACCCTTCCTTCGTTGCCCATGAACAGTGGCCGACCGCGATGCCGGGCGAGACCTTCGATGCATTTCTCGCCGGTTGCCAGGCCGATCCCCGGCTGACCCTCAAACGCTTTTCGCTGCTCTGTGCTCAAGGTGCACAAGATGCGCGCGGCTTGTCGCGGTTGATGCTCGGCGGCGCACCGCACACGGCGCCGTCGGCGTTGATGGCGGGCCTGGAATTGCTCGCGCAATTGGACACCCGCGAAGCACTGCAAGCATTTCGCGGCCCGCAATTTCATCTGTTCGCCGGACAGGACGCTCTCGTTCCGGCGGAAGCGGCGGGGGCGTTGTTCGTCCTGTTGCCGGACATCGAAATAGGTCTGATCGAACAGGCCTGTCATGCGTTCCTTCTGGAAGACCCCCACGGACTGGCGGGCGCTATCCAGGCTTTTTTACATGAGTGCGGTGATGACTGATTTGTCTCTTGTGCTGCCTGGCGGCTTGCCTGACAAGCGTCAGGTCGCGGCCTCTTTCTCCCGCGCGGCGGCCAGTTACGACAGCGTCGCCGAGTTGCAACGTGATGTGGGTACACAATTGCTTCAACGCTTGCCGGCGGATTTTTCACCGTCGCGCTGGCTGGATCTGGGCTGCGGCACCGGCTATTTCACCCGGGCACTGGCCTCGCATTTTATCGAGGGGCACGGTCTGGCGCTGGACATTGCCGAGGGCATGCTCGATCACGCGCGGCCGTTGGGCGGCGCTGAGTACTTCATTGCTGGCGATGCGGAGCGTCTGCCGTTGCAGGACTCGACTTGCGACCTGATCTTTTCCAGCCTGGCGGTGCAGTGGTGCGCGGATTTCGATGCAGTGCTCAGCGAAGCCTTTCGCGTACTGAAACCGGGTGGGATTTTTGCGTTTGCTAGTCTTTGTGTCGGGACGCTGTTTGAGTTGCGCGACAGCTGGCGGCAGGTCGACGGGATGGTGCACGTCAACCGCTTCCGCGAGTTCGCCCGTTATGAGCAACTGTGTACGGCCAGTGGCTTGCGTACGCTAAGCCTGGAGAATCAGCCTCACGTGCTGCATTACCCCGATGTGCGCAGCCTGACCCATGAATTGAAGGCCTTGGGTGCGCACAATCTGAATCCCGGACGGCCCGGTGGTTTGACCGGGCGCGCGCGGATTCTCGGGCTGGTGGAAGCTTACGAGCAGTTCCGTGAAGCGTCGGGATTGCCGGCGACTTATCAGGTGGTCTACGCCGTGTTGGAGAAACCCGTATGAGCGCAGCCTATTTCATCACCGGAACGGACACCGATGTCGGCAAGACCACGGTTGCCGCAGGGTTGCTGCACGCGGCGCGTTCGGCCGGGCTGAGCACAGCGGCGGGCAAACCGGTGGCGTCCGGGTGCGAAGTGACGCCCAAGGGGCTGCGCAATTCCGATGCGTTGGCGCTGTTGGCCGAATGTTCGCTGCCGCTGACTTATCAACAGGTCAATCCCGTGGCGTTCGAGCCTGCGATTGCTCCGCATCTGGCGGCGCGTGAGGCCGGAGTAGCGTTGACCGTGCAATCGTTGCTGGCGCCGATGCGCGAGATTCTGGCGATGAACGCCGATTTCACCTTGATCGAGGGCGCGGGTGGCTGGCGGGTGCCGTTGGCGGATCAGGACAATCTGTCGGATCTGGCGATTGCGTTGAAGCTGCCGGTGATTCTGGTGGTGGGTGTGCGGCTGGGGTGCATCAGTCATGCCCTGCTGACGGCCGAGGCGATTGCCCGTGATGGGCTGCAATTGGCCGGGTGGGTGGCGAATATCATCGATCCGAAGACTTCGCGGCTTGAGGAGAACCTCGCCACATTGGCCGAGAGAATTCCGGCGCCGTGCCTTGGGCGCGTGCCGAAACTCAAGAGCTTGAGTGCCGAAGCGGTAGCGGATCATTTGCAACTGGATCTGCTCGACTAAGCTTTTCTCTATGGGCAGGCACTGTGCCATTAGTGTTTTTGACGGGTGTTTTTCTGGCGCCTCTGGTTCAATGGCGCCATTGATCCTTCCCAAGGATGAGAACTGTTATGGAAATCTCCGGTAACACAGCTTTTTATGCAGGTCTGAGCTCGATTCAAAGCGGGCAGAACCGCGTTGATCAGGCCGCCAGCCAGATTGCCAACAACACCATTGAGCGTTCGGTCACCAGCCAGTCTTCGGAAGCGCAGGTCGATCGTCTGCGCGGCGTTGATCGCAGCCAGCAAATGGACCTGGGCAGCGACATGGTGCAAATGGCCCAGGGCAAATTTCAGGTGGAGCTAGGCGTAAAAGTTGCCAAAGCTTCCGACGAAATGCTCGGTACGATCATCGACACCTTCGCCTGATTTTTCACCATCTACACCCTGAACGCCGCGCTTTGTCGCGGCGTTTTTCGTTGTAAGTCCTTCTCCCTCAACTAATCTTTTTTCAGCGCCCATGACTCGTTCGAGCTCATGGCGGTTTGCTGCGTCCGCTGTTTGAAAGATGCGGGGACGAACGGCAAAAGATCGATGCTTGACAAGATTTCGGCGTAAACGTATGTTTCAAACAACTGTTTGACCGTCACAACAAATCAACACGGTCGTTCATTCCCGGTTACATCAGCAGAGGTTTATCGCTATGCCTGACTACAAGGCCCCCTTGCGTGATATTCGCTTCGTTCGTGACGAACTGCTCGGCTACGAAGCGCACTATCAGAGCCTTCCGGCTTGCGCAGACGCAACTCCGGACATGGTTGACGCCATTCTCGAAGAAGGCGCCAAGTTTTGTGAGCAGGTACTGGCACCGCTGAACCGCGTGGGCGACCTCGAAGGTTGCACCTGGAGCGAGTCCGGCGTGAAAACCCCGACCGGCTTCAAAGAGGCTTACAAGCAATTCGTCGAAGGCGGCTGGCCAAGCCTGGCTCACGACGTTGAGCACGGCGGTCAGGGCTTGCCTGAATCGCTGGGTTTGGCAGTGAGCGAGATGGTTGGCGAAGCCAACTGGTCGTGGGGCATGTACCCAGGCCTGTCGCACGGTGCGATGAACACCATCTCCGAGCACGGCACCCCTGAGCAGCAAGAAGCCTATCTGACCAAACTGGTTTCCGGCGAATGGACCGGCACCATGTGCCTGACCGAACCACACTGCGGCACCGACCTGGGCATGCTGCGCACCAAGGCCGAACCTCAGGCCGATGGTTCCTATAAGGTTTCTGGCACCAAGATCTTCATCTCGGCCGGTGAACACGACATGGCCGATAACATCGTCCACATCGTGCTGGCCCGCCTGCCGGACGCACCGGCTGGTACCAAAGGCATCTCGCTGTTCATCGTTCCAAAGTTCCTGCCCAATGCTGATGGCACCGTCGGTGCACGCAACGCAGTGAGTTGCGGTTCGCTGGAACACAAGATGGGCATCCACGGCAACGCCACTTGCGTGATGAACTTCGACGGCGCCACCGGTTACCTGATCGGCCCGGCGAACAAAGGCCTGAACTGCATGTTCACCTTTATGAACACCGCACGTCTGGGTACCGCACTGCAAGGTCTGGCCCACGCCGAAATCGGTTTCCAGGGCGGCCTGAAATACGCTCGCGACCGTCTGCAAATGCGCTCCCTGACTGGCCCGAAAGCGCCGGACAAAGCCGCTGACCCGATCATCGTGCACCCTGACGTTCGCCGCATGCTGTTGACCATGAAGGCGTTCGCCGAAGGCAACCGTGCGATGGTGTACTTCACTGCCAAACAGGTCGACATCGTCAAATACGGCGTCGACGAAGAAGAGAAAAAGAAAGCCGACGCACTGCTGGCCTTCATGACCCCGATCGCTAAGGCGTTCATGACCGAAGTCGGTTTTGAATCCGCCAACCACGGCGTACAGATCTACGGCGGCCATGGCTTCATCGCCGAATGGGGCATGGAGCAGAACGTTCGCGACAGCCGCATTTCGATGCTGTACGAAGGCACCACCGGTATCCAGGCACTCGACCTGCTGGGCCGTAAAGTGCTGATGACGCAAGGCGAGGCCCTGAAAGGCTTCACCAAGATCGTCCACAAGTTCTGCCAGAACAACGAAGGCAACGAAGCCGTTGCAGAGTTCGTCGCACCGCTGGCCGCGATCAACAAGGAATGGGGCGAGCTGACCATGAAGGTCGGTATGGCTGCCATGAAAGATCGCGAAGAAGTCGGCGCGGCTTCCGTGGACTACCTGATGTATTCCGGTTATGCCTGCCTGGCTTACTTCTGGGCCGACATGGCGCGTCTGGCAGCTGAAAAGCTGGCAGAAGGCACCGGCGACGCGGCGTTCTACACGGCCAAGCTGCAAACCGCGCGCTTCTACTTCCAGCGCATCCTGCCGCGTACCCGTACGCATGTGGCCACCATGCTGTCGGGCGCCAACAACCTGATGGACATGAAAGAAGAAGACTTCGCACTGGGCTACTAAGCATTAACGCGGTCTGTTGAAAAACCGCTGCTCCCTTGGGGGGGCAGCGGTTTTTTTATGCGCGGATTTCCTCCGGTTGTGGGTATTCCTGGAAGAAATTCCCGACATGGCCATCAAGCATGATGGCCATGAAGGAGATTTCATCTCCAAGGAGGCAAAAAACCTTGGTCGAAGGCTCAGAAATCAGCGTTTCCGGCCGTTAAAGAGACTGCGTGTGATCTGGATCACATTGTGTGTGCTTAACTGCATGCATTGCAGGCACAATGCCATCTCTTTGCCATGACGGGTCGGAGCTTTACCCTTGCCGCGTTCTTCCGCTGTACGTTTCAGCCATTTCCTACCTTCACTGCTGTTGTTACTCGCGGGGTTGGCGGCTGCGTACGTCAAAGACCTTAGCGTGTTCTTCACGTCGCTGTTCAACGTGTTGCCGACGTTGGTGCTGTTGCTGGGCGGCGCGTATTGCGCGGTATACCGCCGTCAGCGCGAGCTGTTTCTGATGCTCACGGTGTACATCGCCTACTTTCTGCTCGACACCCAGACCGACTATTACCGCGACAATGGCAAGGTCCGCGAAGACGCTGCGGTGGTCTTCCACCTCGTCTGCCTGCTGTTGCCGTTGTTGTTCGGCTTGTTCGCCGCATGGCAGGAACGTACACATCTGTTCCAGGACATGGTCGCGCGTTTCGCCGTGTTGCTGGCCTTTGGCAGCGTGGCATTGGGGCTTGAGCAAAGTTATCCCCAGGCATTGCTGATGTGGCTCTCGGAAATTCGCTGGCCGGCGCTACACGGCGCGTGGATGAGTCTGATTCAGCTCTCGTATCCAGTGTTCATCTCGGCGTTCCTGCTGCTGGCCTGGCAATACTGGCGCAACCCGCGTCCGCTGCATGCGGCGCAACTGGTGGGTTTGCTCGGTGTGTTCTGGATGCTGCCGAAAACGTTCATCCTGCCGTTTACCCTGAACATCATGTGCAGTCAGGTGATGTTGATGATCGCCGCCGCGGTTGCGCATGAGGCTTATCAAATGGCCTTCCGCGATGAACTCACCGGACTGCCGGGCCGTCGCGCGCTCAATGAACGCATGCAGCGCTTGGGTCGCAACTATGTATTGGCGATGAGCGACGTCGATCACTTCAAGAAATTCAACGACACCCACGGCCACGATGTTGGTGACCAGGTTTTGCGTCTGGTCGCCAGCAAACTGTCGAAAATCAGCGGTGGCGGTAGGGCGTATCGCTATGGCGGTGAGGAATTCGCCCTGGTGTTCGCAGGCAAAACCCTTGAGGAGTGCATGCCGCACCTTGAGGTGATCCGCGAGTCGATTGCGTCCTACAGCATTCAACTGCGCAATCAGGAAAACCGTCCGCAGGATGATCAGCAAGGTCGTCAGCGCCGCGCCGGTTCCGGTGCTTCCAGCGTTTCGGTCACGGTGAGCATCGGCGTCGCCGAGCGAGTGGAGCAACGCAACCCGGAACAAGTGCTGAAGTCCGCCGACGAGGCGCTTTACGCCGCTAAAGGCGCGGGGCGTAACTGCGTGGTTGCGTTCGGCCAGAACCGTCGTGGCGCGGTGCGCATGGACACGGCCGCAGGTTGAGTGATGACGGCGCATTCAGCGCCTGCACAATGATTGTGGGGCGTGGTGGCCGGCAGTAGGTTGGAGAAATCTGCTGACGGAGAAGCCACCATGCCTGAGTACAAAGCTCCCCTGCGCGACATGCGCTTTCTGATCGACCACGTCTTCGACTTTCACAGCAACTACGCCGCCCTCGGCGCCCACGACGCCAGCCCGGACATGATCAACGCGATCCTCGAAGAGGGCGCGAAGTTCTGCGAGAACGTGCTCGCACCGCTCAATCGCAGCGGTGACGAAGAGGGCTGCCATTTCGACAACGGTGTGGTGACAACGCCTACAGGCTTCAAGCAGGCATTCGCACAATATGTCGAAGGTGGCTGGCATGGTCTGGCGGCAGATCCGAGCTACGGCGGCCAAGGGCTGCCAAGTTCGCTGGGGCTGGTGATCAGTGAGATGGTCGGCTCCAGCAACACTTCCTGGGGCATGTACCCGGGCCTGACCCACGGCGCGATGTCGGCGATCCATGCCCATGGCAGCGCCGAGCAGAAAGACACCTACCTGAGCAAACTCACCGCCGGCCAGTGGACCGGCACCATGTGCCTGACCGAAGCCCACTGCGGCACCGATCTGGGCATCATCAAGACCCGCGCCGTGCCTCAGGCTGATGGCAGTTACGCGGTTACCGGCAGCAAGATTTTCATCTCTGCCGGCGAGCACGATATGAGCGATAACATCATCCATCTGGTGTTGGCCAAGTTGCCGGATGCGCCGGCCGGGACCAAAGGGATTTCGCTGTTTATCGTGCCGAAGTTCTTGCCGGATACGGCGGGTGAAGCGGGCGAGCGCAACGGTGTTTCCTGTGGTTCGATCGAACACAAGATGGGCATCAAGGCTTCGGCCACTTGTGTGCTGAACTTCGATAGCGCCAAGGGCTATCTGATCGGTGAGCCGAACAAGGGCCTGAACTGCATGTTCACCATGATGAACCACGCGCGGCTAGGCACCGGCATGCAGGGTTTGTGTCTGGGCGAAGCAAGCTTCCAGGGCGCGATCAAATACGCTAACGACCGCTTGCAGATGCGCGCGCTGACCGGCGCCAAAGCCCCGGATAAACCTGCCGACCCGATCATTGTCCACCCGGACGTGCGGCGCATGCTGCTGACCATGAAAGCCTTTAACGAAGGCAATCGGGCGCTGACCTACTTCACCGCGCAGTTGCTCGATGTCGCGCATCTGAGCGGTGATGCCGAAGCACGGCAGGAGGCCGAGGATTTGCTGGCGTTCCTCACGCCAATCTGCAAAGCGTTCATGACCGACACCGGCCTGGAAGTGACCAACCACGGCATGCAGGTGTTCGGCGGCCACGGTTTCATTCGCGAATGGGGCATGGAGCAACTGGTGCGCGATTGCCGGATTGCACCGATCTATGAAGGCACCAACGGCATTCAGGCGCTGGACCTGCTCGGACGCAAGGTGCTGGGCAGTCAGGGCAAGTTGCTGCGCGGTTTCACCAAAATCGTCCATAAGTTCTACTCAGCCAACGCTGAGCACCCGCAGCTGGGCAGTTTCGTTGCGCAGCTCAATCAGCTGAACCAGCAGTGGGGCGACCTGACCGTGAAGGTCGGGATGGCGGCGATGAAGAACCCGGATGAAGTGGGCGCGGCGTCGGTGGACTACCTGATGTACAGCGGTTACATCATCCTTGGCTATCTGTGGTTGCGCATGGGCCTGGTGGCGCAGGCGCAACTGGAGGCGGGCGAGGGCGAGGGGGATTACCTGCGCGGGAAATTGGCGACCTGCGAGTTTTACTTCAAGCGCTTGTTGCCGCGTACGGCGGCGCATCGTGCGGCGATCGAGGCGGGCAGTGATTGCTTGATGAAGTTGCCGGCGGAAATGTTTGCGCTTTAAGCAAGATCAAAAGATCGCAGCCTGCGGCAGCTCCTACATGGGACCGAGTTTTATCTGTAGGAGCTGCCGCAGGCTGCGATCTTTTTTGTGATGACTAAAAATAACAAAACGGTCACGGGTTGACCCTATGTGTCGCAAAAGTTGTTGAGGTACACTCGGGCTCAACGAAAACATCATTCCACGAATCACCTGTTTAGATCTTGCGAGGTTTGCCATGGCTGACTACAAAGCGCCGCTGCGCGATATGCGCTTCGTCCTCAATGAAGTGTTCGAGGTCGCCAAGCTCTGGGCCGAACTGCCGGCCCTGGCCGAGACTGTCGACGCCGAAACCGTTGAAGCCATTCTCGAAGAGGCCGGCAAAGTCACCAGCAAAAGCATCGCACCTCTGAGCCGCGCTGCCGACGAAGAAGGCTGCCACTGGAAGGACGGTGCCGTCACCACGCCGGCCGGTTTCCCACAGGCTTATCAGACGTACGCTGAAGGCGGCTGGGTTGGCGTCGGTGGCGATCCGCAATACGGCGGCATGGGCATGCCCAAAGCCGTGTCGGCGCAAGTCGAAGAAATGGTCAACTCCGCCAGCCTGTCGTTCGGTCTGTACCCGATGCTGACCGCCGGCGCCTGCCTGTCGATCAACGCTCACGCCAGCGAAGAGCTGAAAGCCGCGTACCTGCCGAACATGTACGCTGGCGTCTGGGCCGGCTCGATGTGCCTGACCGAGCCGCACGCTGGCACCGACCTGGGGATCATCCGCACCAAGGCCGAGCCTCAGGCCGACGGTTCCTACAAGGTCAGCGGCACCAAGATCTTCATCACCGGTGGCGAACACGACCTCACCGAAAACATCATTCACCTGGTGCTGGCGAAACTGCCGGACGCCCCAGCCGGTCCGAAAGGTATTTCGCTGTTCCTGGTGCCGAAGTTCATGGTCAATGCCGACGGCAGCCTGGGCGCGCGTAACCCGGCGAACTGCGGTTCGATCGAACACAAAATGGGTATCCAGGCCTCCGCGACCTGTGTGATGAACTTCGACGAAGCCGTCGGTTATCTGGTCGGCGAGCCGAACAAGGGCTTGGCCGCGATGTTCACCATGATGAACTACGAGCGTCTCGGTGTTGGCATTCAAGGCCTGGCGACTGGCGAGCGTTCGTATCAGAACGCCGTCGAATACGCCCGCGACCGTCTGCAAAGCCGTTCGCCGACTGGCGCGCAGAACAAAGACAAAGTCGCTGACCCGATCATCGTCCACCCGGACGTGCGGCGCATGTTGCTGACCATGAAAGCCTCGAACGAGGGCGGCCGTGCGTTCTCCACCTACGTAGCGATGCAGCTCGACACCGCCAAGTTCAGCGAAGACGCCACCACCCGCAAACGTGCGGAAGATCTGGTCGCGTTGCTGACGCCTGTGGCCAAGGCATTCCTCACCGACCTGGGTCTGGAAACCACCGTGCACGGCCAGCAGATTTTCGGCGGCCACGGCTACATCCGCGAGTGGGGTCAGGAGCAACTGGTACGTGACGTGCGCATCACCCAGATCTATGAAGGCACCAACGGCATTCAGGCACTGGACCTGGTCGGGCGCAAGATCGTCGGCAGCGGTGGCGCTTTCTACAAGCTGTTTACTGACGAGATCCGCCATTTCACCGCGACGGCCAGCGCCGATCTGGGCGAATTCACCAAACCGCTGAACGATGCCGTCGACACCCTCGACGAGCTGACCTCGTGGCTGCTGGATCGGGCGAAAAACAACCCGAACGAAATCGGCGCGGCTTCGGTCGAATATTTGCAAGCATTCGGATACACAGCGTACGCCTACATGTGGGCATTGATGGCCAAAGCTTCGCTGGGCAAAGAAGCGCAAGACGATTTCTATGCCAGCAAACTGGGCACCGCGCGCTTCTACTTCGCCCGTTTGCTGCCGCGTATTCACTCGTTGAGTACGTCGGTGAAGGCCGGTAGCGAGTCGCTGTTCCTGCTGGATGCGGCGCAATTCTGATGCGATGACGTCATGTAAGCATTCTCTTACATGACGTGCTGCTGTTCTCCCATATGCGTAGATTGGATCCACGGCTAATCTACATTTCATGGACGTCGCGCAGGAAGCGCAAAGCAACAACACGGACACGTAGGATTCTGCCAGGGTGGCGGAGTGAAATGGATGTCAGGGAAACAGTCTGCAAAGCCCCGCTTCGGCGGGGTTTTCTTTTGCCTGCAGAAAAGTAGTCAGGCCAGCGGATCAAGCGCCGGCTTCACTTCGCGCTCCATCACTTCTTCCAACAATGTCTGCAACAGCGCCAAAGGCGCCTGCTGGCGCTGCACATCGCGACAGACCAACCCTACCTTCAGCGGCACGCGCGGTTCGCTCAGCGGTTTCCAGAGCAGATCCTGATCGTCGTACTCCTTTTGCGAACGCCCCGGCAGCACCGTCGCCAGTTTGGTGTGCGGCAGGCTGTCGAGTATCCCCACCATATTGTTCAGTTCGGCCTGCACCTGCGGGCGTCGTCCGAGCGCGGTCAATTGCGCCTGCCAGATCTGGCGGATCTGAAACTCTTCGCCCAGCAGCAACATCGGCAGCTCGGCAGCCTGGCGCATCGAAACTTTCTTGAATTCACGCAGCGGATGATCCGCCGGAATGACCAGCGTCAGTTCATCTTCGTAGAGCATCACGCCGTGCAGGCCGGGTTGGCGCGGCGGCAGGTAACTGATGCCGATGTCCAAAGAACCGTTGAGCAGCCGCCGCTCGATCTCAAGTCCGGTCAATTCATAGATCTGCACCACCAGATGTGGCTGTGCCTTGCGCACCCGCTCAAGCATTTGCGGAACGAGACTGGTGTGAACCGTTTGCAGCACGCCGATTGCCAGCGTGCGCAAGGCCTGCCCCTTGAAGTTGCCCAGCGCCTCACGCGCCCGCTGCAATCCGTCGAGCAGTGGCAAAGCGTGGTTGTACAACGTGTGCGCGGCGAGGGTCGGCAGCAGGCGTTTGCTGCTGCGTTCGAACAAGGTGACGTCGAGGTTCTGTTCGAGCTGGCGGATCTGCTGCGACAGTGCCGGTTGCGAGATCGACAGGCGTTCGGCGGCGCGGCCGACATGGCCTTCTTCGTAGACCGCGACGAAATAACGCAGTTGTTTGAAATCCATAAGTAATGCTTATCGAAAATGCTGGTAAATCGAAATGGCCCGCAGACCTCAGTGAGCCTAGTCTAAACGCATTCACAAGGCTTACAGGGCCAGAAAGCGCGATGAATAGCGTTCGCTTCGACAGTGTTTGCATAGGCAGTTCAAAACACCTTAAACGTGGTGTTTTTCAATGAATCTGTTCAGTTTGCGGCGCCAGACGCCGAGTCTCGATGACCTCGCTTTTGAGGCTGATCCTTCTGATATCAACGAAAATCTTAGCTCCGAGCGCCTGATGCCCAGCGTCGAACGGCCGCAACAGGTGTTCGTGCGTGGTCAGGGTTCGTGGCTGTGGGACAGCAATGACCGCGCGTACCTCGATTTTTCCCAGGCCGGTGGCGCCAACAGTCTTGGCCACAGCCCATCAGCGCTGGTCAAAGCGATTGCCAGCCAGGCGCAGGCGCTGATCAATCCCGGTTTCAACCTGCACAATCGCGGCATGCTCAGCCTCGCTGAACGGCTGTGCGCCAGCACCTCCAGCGATCAGGCCTATCTGCTCAACAGCGGCAGCGAAGCCTGTGAAGCGGCGATCAAACTGGCGCGCAAATGGGGCCAACTGCATCGTGGCGGCGCTTCGCGAATCATTGTGGCGAAGCAGGGCTGTCATGGTCGCAGTCTGGCGACGATTTCTGCCTCCGATAGCTGCAACTTGCACAACCGTTTCGCGCCGTTACTGCCGGGTTTCGATCTGGTGCCGTTCAACGACTTGCCCGCGCTGCACGCCGCGGTCGATGCGCAAACCGTGGCGATCATGCTGGAGCCGATCCAGAGCGATGCCGGGGTTGTTCCGGCGACTGAGCATTACCTAAAAGGCGTTGAACGTCTGTGCCGAGAGCTGGGCATTCTGCTGATCCTCGACGAAGTACAAACCGGCATCGGTCGCTGCGGCACCTTGCTTGCCGAACAGTCCTATGGCGTACGCGCCGATATCGTCGTGCTCGGCAAAGGCCTTGGCGGCGGTGTGCCCTTGGCGGCGCTGCTGGCGCGGGGCAAGGCGTGTTGTTTCGACACGGGTGAACTGGGCGGCACGCATCACGGCAATGCGCTGATGACAGCGGCTGGCCTGGTGGTGTTCGACAGCGTGTACGACCGCAGTTTCCTGCAGCAGGTCAACGATAATGGCCAGCATCTGCGCGAAGGCCTGGCCCGATTGGCGCACCGCTACGACCACGGCGAACTGCGTGGCCAAGGTTTGTTCTACGGACTGACCCTGTCGGACGATTCCGCTGAGGCCGTGGTCCACGCCGCCCTTCACGAAGGCTTGCTGCTCAACGCCCCGCAAGCCAACTGCCTGCGCTTCACCCCGGCCCTTACCGTCAGCAAAACCAACATCGACGAAATGCTCCTGCGCCTGGGCCGCGCCTTCTCGCGAGTGCGAACCGCACAACTGCAATGCCGCAAGGGGATTGCCGTCTGAACTGAAGTTTCTTACCCGATTTCCAGAACCGTCTCGCGGTATAACGCACGCCCCACGCCTGATTCTTTTGGCGTGGGGCGTTTTTTTTGAGGTGGTGGCGATCAAATGGCCGTTGCACTGAACCCTGACGAGCGGCGCAGGTCGATTAGCTTGTATGGCTCAAGTGAGCCAACCCCCATACAGGAGCTGCCCCATGGATTTCATTCGCATCATCATCGCTATTCTGTTGCCACCACTGGGCGTGTTTCTGCAGGTCGGGTTTGGCGGGGCGTTCTGGTTGAACATTCTGCTGACGTTGTGCGGTTATATTCCGGGGATCGTGCATGCGGTGTACATCATCGCCAAGCGCTGAGTACTGCGGCGCCAAGTAGATAGCTTTCGCGAGCAGGCTCGCTCCCACAGGGGATTTGTGAACAACACAGATCCAATGTGGGAGCGAGCCTGCTCGCGAATGGGGCAACCCGGTTTTGAACGGGGCGCGGTGATCAGTCCGTCAATCCCATTACCTGGCGATAGAACTTCCACTCCTGCTCCAGCGCATGCGCTTGATTGGCCGCGCGGCGGAAGCCGTGGCGTTCGTCGGGGTAGTAATGCGCTTCGACCGGGACGCCGTTGTGCTCCAGCGCCGTGACCATGTCGCGGGTCTGTTGCGGCACTACCACGGCGTCCAGTTCACCCTGAAAGAAAATCACCGGTACGCGGATGTTGTTTGCGTGCAACAACGGCGTGCGTGCGGCGTAGCGTTCGGCGTCTTGCTCGGGATCGCCGATCAGCCAGTCCAGATAATCACCTTCAAATTTGTGCGTAGCTCGAGCCAACGCAACCGGGTCGCTGACGCCGTACAAGCTCGCTCCAGCGCGGAAGACTTGCTTGAACGCCAGCGCACATAACGTGGTGTAGCCACCTGCGCTGCCGCCACGAATGAATGCGCGATCACCGTCGATCAAACCCTGGCCGGCGAGATAACTCACCACCGCACAAGCATCCTCGACATCCACCTCACCCCAGCTCAGATGCAAGGCCTGCCGATATTCGCGGCCATAACCGCTGCTGCCGCGATAGTTGAGATCGGCCACGGCGAAGCCGCGTTGCGTCCAGTATTGAATGCGCGGGTCGAGCATCGGGTAGCAGGCCGATGTCGGGCCGCCGTGGATGAACACCACCAGCGGCGGGTTTGTCTCGCCGCTCATGGCCGGATAAAAGAACCCATGCGCTTCGCCCGAACCGCTTGGGTAACACAGGGTTTGCGGACGGCTAATGCGCTCTGCGGGTAAAGGCGCTACGCCGCCGGCCAGCATGTTCACTTTGCGCGTCGCCCGATCAATGGCGATGACCGCAGAAGGACTGATCGGCGAGGCGGCGATGCAGTAGATAAATTGCGCATCCAAAGCCAAATGCCGGAAACGACTGTAGTCACCGGTGAAGTCGTCATCGCCTAATGTCAGACGGCCGAAACCGCCTTCACTCCAACTGGCTAAAACCGAATTTTCAACAGGCAACCAAGTGCAGCCGCCCAGTTGCCACGGTGCTGGCGCGTGATCGGCTTGCGCAGCAGGTAATGGCTCCAAACCGTTGGAAGTCTCAGCCCACGGCTGCCAGAATCCACCACGATCGGTCAGGCAATAAAGGCGATTGTCGGCATCGAATCGCGGTTGCTGAATGGACTCTTCAACCTCGGTGCCGGCAATGCATTGCGGCGAACCAAATGCACCGTCAGTCGAACGCTCAGCCACCATCAACCGGGTCGACGTCCACGGCTGATGCGGCCGACTCCACTCGATCCAGGCCAAGCGCTGGCCATCCACACTAAGGATTGGCGCCGCATAAAAATCCGCGCCTTCAGCCAATAAATGCCGCCCACCGTCAGCCAGATCGATTGCTACCAGCCGATGCTGATCTTGCTGTTCTTCGACCGCCAGCACTTGGCCGAAAGCAAAATGCAGATCGCCATAACGGCACTCGCCCGAGGTCAATGCTTCCGGCTCGCCACCGAGCTTCTGGCGATACAACTGCTGATCCGCCTCAGCGACGAAAACCACCCCATCCGGCGTCAGACAAAACGCGCCACCGCCATATTCGTACACGCGACTGCGCACGCTAAAACCATTCGGCGTCAGACATTTCGTCACGCCATCGCGCCAATGCCAGATCCGGCACGCGGCATCTTCCGGACGATATTCATTCCAGAACAGCCCGTTGGCGCCGAGCTGAAGTTCGGCGAAGTCCATGCCGGCAGCGACGGCTTGCGAAGCGCTGAATGGCTCAGCCCTTGGCGATGAGGCGCGAGTTTCGTTCATTGCGGAAGGCCAGTTGTTCGATGGTTTGAGTGGCAGTCTCGGCTTCTTCGCGGGCCTTGAGAATCACGCCGTGATGTTCGGACTTGCTGCACACCGGGTCGGCATTGCTCGCATCACCGGTGAGCATGAACGCCTGACAGCGGCAGCCGCCGAAGTCTTTTTCTTTCTCGTCGCACGAGCGGCACGGCTCGGGCATCCAGTCGTAACCACGGAAGCGGTTGAAGCCGAACGAGTCGTACCAGATGTGCTGCATGCTGTGATCGCGCACATTGGGAAATTGCACCGGCAACTGTCGGGCGCCATGACAAGGCAGGGCGGTGCCGTCCGGTGTGACTGTCAGAAAAATACTGCCCCAGCCGTTCATGCAGGCCTTCGGGCGTTCTTCGTAGTAATCCGGGGTGACGAAAATCAGCTTGCACGGATGCCCTTCGGCTTCCAGCTTCGCGCGGTATTCGTTGGTGATGCGCTCGGCGCGCACCAGTTGCTCTTTGGTCGGCAACAGGCCGACACGATTGAGCTGCGCCCAACCGTAAAACTGGCAGGTGGCGAGTTCAACGAAGTCGGCTTCCAGCGCAATGCACAGCTCGATGATGCGGTCGATCTTGTCGATGTTGTGCCGATGGGTGACGAAGTTCAGCACCATCGGATAGCCGTGGGCCTTCACTGCGCGAGCCATTTCCAGCTTTTGCGCGAAAGCCTTTTTCGAGCCGGCCAGCAGGTTGTTCACTTGCTCATCGCTGGCCTGAAAACTGATCTGGATGTGATCGAGCCCGGCCTTCTTGAAGTCGCTGATTTTCTGCTCGGTCAGGCCGATGCCAGAGGTGATCAGGTTGGTGTAGAAACCCAACTGCCGCGCTTCATGAATCAGCTCGGCGAGATCCTGACGCACCAGCGGCTCGCCACCGGAAAAGCCCAGTTGCGCCGCGCCCATCTCCCGCGCTTCGCGGAACACCTTGATCCACTGCTCGGTGCTCAGCTCTTTGCCCTGCTCGGCGAAATCCAGCGGATTGGAGCAGTACGGGCATTGCAGCGGGCAGCGGTAGGTCAGCTCGGCGAGCAGCCACAGCGGCAGGCCGACTTCAGGCTTGGGCGGCAGATCAGGCAAGTTCGATCCAGTGCTGCGCACGGGCAACCTCCATGAATTGCTCGATGTCGTCACCGAGCTCAGGCACGCCCGGGAACTGCTCATCAAGTTTGGCAATGATTGCCGCGACATCGCGTTCGCCGTCGATTAAACCGCCGATCAACGCAGCGGTTTCGTTGAGTTTGATCATGCCTTCGGGGTAGAGCAGCACATGGCCTTTCTGCGCCGGTTCGTACTGGAAGCGGTAGCCGGGACGCCAGGTCGGGACTTTGCTGCGGTCGAAACTCATAAGGTGATTCCTTTGTGCCAGACGCGTTGCTCGGTGACACTGTGATACGGCGGGCGGTTCAGTTCGTAGGCCATGCTCATGGAATCGAGCATGCTCCAAAGAATGTCCAGTTTGAACTGGAGAATTTCCAGCATGCGCTCCTGGCCTTCACGCGTCTTGTAGTGCTCAAGCGTGATCGCCAGACCGTGCTCGACATCGCGTCGCGCCTGACCGAGACGGGTGCGGAAGTATTCGTAACCGGCCGGGTCGATCCACGGATAATGCTGCGGCCAACTGTCGAGGCGCGACTGGTGGATCTGTGGTGCAAACAGTTCGGTCAACGAGCTGCTGGCGGCTTCCTGCCAACTGGCGCGGCGGGCGAAGTTGACGTAGGCGTCGACGGCGAAACGCACGCCGGGCAGCACCAGTTCCTGGGAACGCAGTTGATCAGGGTCGAGGCCGACCGCTTGGCCGAGACGCAGCCAGGCTTCGATGCCGCCGTCCTCGCCGGGGGCGCCGTCGTGGTCGAGCAGGCGTTGAATCCACTCGCGGCGGATTTCCCGATCGGGGCAGTTGGCGAGGATCGCCGCGTCCTTCAGGGGGATGTTCACCTGATAGTAGAAGCGGTTGGCGACCCAGCCCTGAATCTGTTCGCGGGTGGCGCGGCCTTCGTACATCGCCACATGGTACGGGTGGTAGATGTGGTAATAGGCGCCTTTGGCGCGCAGGGCCGCTTCGAATTCGGCCGGGGAAAGCGGGGTGTCGGTCATTGCGGTTCTCCGGGGAACAACCCTAGAAATATCTGGTGTCTGTACCGGCCTTATCGCGAGCAGGCTCACTCCTACAAGTGATCGCATTCCAATGTAGGAGTGAGCCTGCTCGCGATAGACCGCGCAGCGGTCTCAAATGCTTACAGCACAATACTCATGCCATCGAACGCCACTTCAACATTACGCCGGGCCAACTCAGCACGCTCCGGCGAATCTTCATCGAGAATCGGATTGGTGTTGTTGATGTGGATAAGCACTTTGCGCTGCTCAGGCAACTGCTCCAGCACTTCGAGCATGCCGCCAGGGCCGTTCTGCGCCAGATGGCCCATCTCGCGACCGGTGCGGGTGCCGACGCCACGGCGCTGCATTTCATCGTCATCCCACATCGTGCCGTCCACCAGCAGGCAATCGCTGCCGGCCATGATCTCCAGCAACGGCGCATCGACCTTGCCCAGGCCCGGCGCATAGAAAAATTTGCCGCCGGTCTTCAAGTCTTCAACGATCAAACCGATGTTGTCGCCCGGGTGAGGATCGAAGCGGTGCGGCGAGTACGGCGGCGCGGCGCTACGCAACGGCAGCGGGGTGAAGCGCAGGTTCGGGCATGCGGCCACGGTGAAGCTCTGGTCGAGTTCGATGCGGTTCCAGTCCAGCCCGCCGTTCCAGTGGGTGAGCATCTTGAACAGCGGAAAACCAGTGCTCAGATCTTCATGAACCATGTCCGTGCACCAGACCTGATGCGGGCAGCCTTCGCGCAGGCTGAGCAGGCCGGTGGTGTGGTCGATCTGGCTGTCCATCAGAATGATCGCGCTGATGCCGGTGTCACGCAGGGCGCGGCCCGGTTGCATCGGGGCGAAGCTTTGCAGCTGTGCGCGGATGTCCGGCGAGGCGTTGCACAGTACCCAGTTCACGCCGTCATCGGAAATCGCGATGGACGATTGGGTGCGGGCCTTGGCATTCAGGCTGCCGTCGCGAAAGCCTGCGCAATTGACGCAGTTGCAGTTCCACTGCGGAAAACCGCCACCGGCGGCCGAACCCAGAATCTGGACGAACATGAACGCTCCATCATTTCTACGCGGAAAATAAAACGCCCCGGCGAGCCGAGGCGTTGCACTGCAATTCTACGTAAGCAGAACTCAGCGGCTGGCGAAGTACATGGTGACTTCGAAGCCGATACGCAGGTCGGTGTAAGCCGGTTTTGTCCAGGACATAGGGTGTCTCCTCAGGTTGGGTGGGATAGCGCTGTCCATAGGTATAGTCCACGGCAGCGCAAAGATGTTCCAAATAGTTAGGCGGCTATGTTACTCAAAATTTCACCGGGTTTGCCCGTGAATATTCGAGAAAGCTCCTTGCAGCCTCGGTAATGATCAATTTGTCGTTTGCCATGGGTTACCGGGTGCGGGGTCGCTGGCGAGACAGAGCCAGCCGCCTTCGGCGTTGATCAAGCGCTGTGCTGCGTTAAACAACGCCTGGCGATCCAGTTGGCCAATGGCGGCGAGTAATTGCCCAAGATAATCCGACGAGTGGCCTGCGAGTCTGGCCTGCCAGAGCAGCTCAGCAGCGTCTTTGCTGGATAGATTGGCTGCGTCGAATTGATCCGCGAGGTTATGCCGCTGCTGGTTGAGGCTGGCCTCATCAAACTGTTCGATCAGCGCGGGCATACCTTTGAGGAACTGTTGAATGTGTTTGAGCAACTCCGCAGGTCTGGCGCTCGGGGATTGCACGCCAAACAGCAGGGCGGTTTGGCCATTCATCTGACGAAGCGCACTGAACACCGCATAGCCCAATTGCAATTCGACGCGCAGGCGCTGGTAGAACGGCGTCTGGCACACGTGCGCCAACAGTCGCCACGCGGCGTCCTCGACGATGTCGCGGCTGGTGGCGGGGCAGAACAACAGCACGGCGTGTTCGCTGGAGGCGGTATCGACATGGCGCCAGTGTTTTTGCGCGGTGATTGCCGCCGGCGCTGCCAGTTGGTTGTCCGGGATGCCGGGAACCCGGCTCAGGGCCAGGCCCAAGGCGGACTGGGTCTGTTGGCTCAGTCCCAACGCGAGGCCGTCCCAATGCGAAGTTGTCCACAGCTGTTGGGCGTCGTCGCCGGTTTTAGCTGATTCCAGCGCCTGTTCCGGCAGCGCTTTCAGCAACTGGCGAATGGGGATCAGCGGCGTTTCCGCCTCACTACGCAACGAATCGGCGTCAACTTGCGTCAGACATTTCAGCGCATGCTCCAGGACGCTGGGCATTGGCTCCTGCAGGCCGGTGAGCTTGAGCAACCATTGATGCCCTGTGGTGCTGAAAGACAACTCGACTCCAGCCTCGCGCGCGTCTTGCTGAGTTTCCCGAAGACTGCGTTGCAATCTCGAGTGCAGATCAGGGCTGGCGGCAGACTCAACCTGCCAACGCAGATAAATCGCGCCTTCATTGCCGCTGTCCGGCAAGACCTGGCTGAACTGCATCGGCGAGCGTTCGCGACGGCCGCGCGAGCGATCCTGAGCAAATGTACGAAGGCCACGGTGGGCGCTGGTTTGGCCGCGAATCAGGCCTGCATTGGCGAGCGGTTCGCTGGTGCGCAGGAATGGATTGGCAGCAGGTAATCGCCAGTGAGCGCTGAAGTTATCCACAACACCGATTTCACGGAGCAGATGTTTGAGGGCGCTGATGCCGCTGTCGGACAGACCACTCTCTTGTCGCTCGCTGTCGAGTCGTGCCAGTTGCAGAGCGCCGCTGACTTGTTGCTGGCGCTGAACCAGGGCCGTGTATTCCGCCCGCAGCGGCGTCCAATCCTGTTGCGCGAAGAAGCTCAGCCAATCCTTTGCGCGTTCGCTAATGGCGTTCATCGATTCGGCTGGTGCGATGAATGCCAGATGTAGCAAGGCTTGCCCCGCAAAGCAGTACAGGGGTGCGGCTTTCAGATCATCCGCCAGATTCTGTTCCTGCAGATGCGCCAGTAACCCCCCGGGCTTGGCACTGTTCAGCCAGTGGCAGAGGAATGCCATTGCCTCGGCGGAAGTCTCCGGCAAATCATCGAACGCAAACAGCAGATTGCCGCGTCGCTCAGCGGCCTGTTGATAACTTTTCACCGCCAGCGGCAGGGGCGCCACCTGTGCAACTTTATCCCCAACCGGCAAAGCCGCTGCGAACTGCTCGGCCAGCGCGCGCAGCTCTTCAAGGCTCTGCGGCCCCACCAGGCTCAAGCTCATTTGTCCGGTGCGATAGAACTGCTGGTGGAAATCCTTCAACGCCTGTTGAAACGCTGGCAATTCCACTTTCAGGCTGTCCCGATTCCCCGCATGAAATCCGCGCAACGGATGCTCTGCCGGTAAACCCTCATACAACGCAAACTGCTGCTGAGCCGCAGGATCTTGCGACCAGGCGACAAATTCCGCCTGCAACACTTCCCGTTCCCGCAGTTGATCGTCCAGATTCATACGCGGCTTGGCTAGCATGTCTGACAGACGCTCCAACCCCTTGCTGAACGAGCGCGTCGGCAGCTCAAAGAAAAAGTCAGTGGTGCGTTCGCGAGTGCTGGCATTCACTTGGCCACCGTGGCGCTGCACGTAGGCCATCAACCCTTCGTCCGCCGGAAAACGCTCAGTGCCGAGAAACAGCAAATGCTCGAGGAAATGCGCCAGCCCCGGCCACGCCAATGGCACGTCATGACTACCGGCAGCCACCCGCAGGGCAGCGGCACTGCGCTTGAGGCCTGGCACATGACGCAGGGTCACGCGCAAGCCGTTGGCCAGGGTTTCGGTGTGGGGGCGGGGGTGAGTCGGCGCAGGCATGGGCACTTCCAGAACAGTGGAGTGCCCATGCTAGCGGATTAGCGCTTGTTCAGCGCGCCGTAAAGCTCCGGGCGGCGGTCGCTGAGGTAGCGATTGGCCGCGCGTGAATCGATCATCAACTGCCGATCCAGTTCGCCGACGATCAATGCTTCGTCCAGACCGGCCTGAGCAATACGGCTGCCGTCAGGCGCGGCGATGCTGCTTTGCCCGCAATAGTGGATATCGCCTTCATGGCCGCAGTAGTTGGCGTAGGCCACGTAGCATTGGTTTTCGAAGGCGCGGGAGCGTACGGAGACATCGGCGATAAAATCGAACGGAATCATGTTCGCCGTCGGCACCAGAATCAGCTCGGCGCCGTCGAGGGCCAGGCGTCGGGAGTTTTCCGGGAATTCCAGGTCGTAGCAGATCAGGAAACCGAGTTTCCAGCCGTTCAGTTCAACCAGCGGAAAATCGCCTTCACCGGGGCTGAACATCGAGCGATCAAGGTCACCGAACAGGTGCGTCTTGCGGTAATTGCACAGGCGCTCACCGTTGGCGTCTATCAACTGCACGGCGTTGTAGATCTGCCCGTCCGCCGTGCGCTCGGGGTAACCGTAGAGAATCGCCAAACCGGCCGACTTGGCAATGCGGCCGATCTGCTGCGCCCATTCCCCGTTGTAGACCTCAGCCAGGGTGCTGACCGCTTCGGCGCCAATGTTGTAGCCGGTCATGAACATCTCCGGCAGCACCAGCAGATCGGCGCCTTTGGCCTCCATCGCCACTTGATGCAGGCGTTGCAGGTTGGCGGCAGGGTCCAGAGGCAGCGGTGGACATTGGTAAAGGGCTACACGCATCAAGGATTCCTCTTACTCGGGCAGGGCGATAGGGCCGATGTCTTTGAACACATCACCCGGGCCCGGGTTCGCTTTATGTGTCGAACCGCCGAAATGCTTCATGATCCCCCACACCGCGTTGAGCGACGTCTGCACCGCGCCTTCAACCCATGCCGGTGTCCACGAAACGTCGTCGCCAGCGATGAAGATCCCGCGCTGCTCGGCGGGCATCTCGTCCTGCATGAAGTGCGCGTACATGCGCTGGTTGTAGCGATAGTGGCCGGGCAGGGCGCCCTTGAACGCACCGAGAAAGTAAGGGTCGGCTTCCCACGACACGGTGATCGGATCGCCGATGATGCGCGCGGCGATGTCGACTTTCGGGTAGATCTTTTTCAGCGCGTTCAACGCCAGCTCAACGCGTTTTTCCACCGGGTGCGGAAGCATCTTCAAGGCGTCGCTCATCCACGAGTACGACAGGCAGATCACCCCCGGTTTGTCGTCGCCGTTGTCGAACAGATAAGTGCCGCGGGTCAGGCGATCGGTGAGGGTCATGCTCATCAGGTCGCGGCCGGTTTCCGGGTCTTTGTCTTTCCAGAATGGCCGGTCGACCATCACGAAAGTCTTCGACGATTGCATATAGCGGGTGCGGTCGAGGGCCATCCACATCTTCTGCGAGAACAGGGTTTCGTCGCATTCGATCTGGGTGGTCAGCAGCCAGCTCTGGCAAGTGGTCAGCACTGCGGCGTATTCGCGAGTGTCGCCATTATTGTCGGTGACCGCGAAACGGCCATCGGCCGCGTGAGCGATTTTCTTCACCCCCGAGCGTGGCGCACCACGGTGCAGGGATTTCAGGCTGGTGCCTTCCGGCCAGTGCACGCAACGCTCCGGCACATGCCGCCAGATGCCTTGTGGGACTTGCTCGACGCCACCGACCACCAGGTGCTGGTGATCGTCGCAGTTGGTCATCACCACGCGGAAGATTTCCAGCATCGAGTTGGGGAAGTCGGAATCCCAGCCGCCGGTGCCGAAACCGACCTGCCCGAACACTTCGCGGTGATGGAACGACAGTTTGGCGAAGGCTTCGGAGGTGGCGACGAAGTCGTAGAACGTTCGGTCGTCCCACAACGGCACCAGGGTATTCCAAAGTTCTTTCAGGCGCGGCACATCGCGATCGCGGATGGCTTGCTGGATATCGGCGAACTGCGAGCCGGCTTCCAGTGCGTCCGCCCAGGCGTCAGCCACTTCCTGAAACAGTGCAGGAAGATCCGCCAGCTTTTGTGCGTAATGGGTTTTGCCTTCCAGGTCGATCACGGTGCTGCCGGAGGCCGGCGTCAGCGGGTTCGGGAAAGGTTTGGTTTCCAGGCCGAGCTTGTCGACGTAGTGATAGAACGCGGTGGAGGACACCGGAAAACGCATGCCACCCAGTTCCGCGACGATGCCGTCAGTGCCGTTGAACGCTTGCGAGCGCAGACGCCCGCCGAGCTTCGAAGCCTCGTAGACCACCGGTTTCAGGCCGAGCTTCATCAGCTCGTAAGCCGCTACCAGGCCGGCGATGCCAGCGCCGACGATCGCCACTTCAGCGCCATGATGATGTTCAGGAATAGTGCCGAGACCGGCCGGGTGCTCGATCCAGTCGTCGAACGCGAACGGAAAGTCCGGGCCGAAAATAGTGACTGGTTTCTTACCGTCTGCAGGATGGCGATTGTTCTTGTTCATGGCTGACCTTGCTGGCGACCCGACGCAGGATGCGCGTCTGAGTATAGGAAAAGATGCCAGCCATTCTAGGGAGCGTAGAACACGTTAATAAGACGCAAAATGTCGTCGTTTTGCCAATTAACATATCAATATGACGATCAGAGACTGCACATCGACCAGCGTGTAGAAGCGAGCCTGCTCGCGAAGAGGCCCTCTGATCCAGCCGAGAAGCCCGATCAAAACCTTAAACTGGCTGCCCCCGATCAATCTTGCTACTCAGAATGATCGACGTCGTCGTCTTCTCCACCCCGTCCACACTGCCAATCTGATCCAACAACTGATCCAGTTGCTCCGGCGAATCGGTGCGCAACCACGCCACATAATCAAACTCGCCACTCACGGCACACAGCTGCTGCACCTGCGCCATCGCACTCAACCGGCGCAACACCTCTTTGCCTGAGCGCGGCTGCACCTTGATCCCGACATACGCCTGCAACCCGCCATCGACCACTCGCTGGCCGAGACGCACGCCATAACCGGTGATCACTTTGGCTTTTTCCAGCCGCGCCAGACGCGACGTCACAGTGGTGCGCGCGATGCCCAATTGCCGCGCGAGCATGGCTACGCTTTCACGGGCATTGATCTGCAGGGCGGCGATCAGCTGACGGTCGATTTCATCAAGCACGGGCGGGCGGATGTCTGGCAAGGGGGCGGCTCCATTGGCGCGAATCGGTGGCTTGCGCATGTTACAGGCTCAATAGAGCGGACGCTTGCAGGCGATGATCGGGTTTTCATCTGCGTGTCGACGATATTGAACTGCTGAAAACTGACCGTTACTTCACGCCCGTGTTGCTTAGGCCATAACCTCGGCAAACGCCTCCCGGAACCGGTGCATGTCATCGTCCGTGCCGACACTCACCCGAACCCAGGTCGGCCATTCTTTCCAGACGCGACCGACATGCACGCGACGCTCGGCCAAAGCCTTGACTATGTCACTCGCCGGGCGTCTGACGTCTATCATGAAGCAGTTGGCTTGGGACGCCGTGCAGCGAAAACCGCGCGTATTCAGCCACGCGACGGTTTCCTCGCGCAGGCGCGTATTGTTGTGTTTCCTTTGGCTCAACAACGACGCGTCTTCAAGGCTGGCGATTGCTCCCAGCAGGGACGATGCGGCTGGGACGTTGTAGTTGCCGAACACCTCCAGTTGTTCCAGCAACACCGGATTGCCCACCGCGATACCGAGCCTTGCGCCGGCCATGCCGTAAATTTTCGAAAAGGTACGCAGCACCAGCAGGTCGGGGTGTTCCTTGACCAGGGGAATGCACGTCGTGGCCTGCGAGAAATCAATGTAGGCCTCATCGACCAACAGAATCGAGCCTTTGGGTTTGTCCTTCAGGGCACGTTCGATATCGCTGCGAGCCGTGAGAGTGCCAGTCGGATTATTCGGGTTGCAGATATAGATCAAACCGGGCCGAGGGTCGGCAACCAGCATGCGCGGCAGGTCGTGGGCATGCTCGGCGTTCAGGGGAACCTCGTGGACAGTGACTTTCCTGCCACGAGCCGCCTGGGCGGGATCTTCGTAGGAGGGGGCGGCGACTACCAGACTGCCCTGCTGGGTGAAGGCATGCACGGCATGCTGCAAGGCCTGTTTGGAGCCGCAATACGTCTGGACGAAATCCTCGGGAATGCCTTGCTGGCGGGCAAACAGTGCATTGAGTCGGTACTGGATCTTGTAGGGATAACGTCCCGACAGGGCGATACCTTCCTGCATCGCGTGCCGGGCTGCCGCTGAGGGTCCCCAAGGACTTTCGTTGAAGTTGATCAGCACGTCATCGGAAGTTGCTGCTGTCGAGGCGGTTTCAATGTGAGCCTGTGCCCAGGGGTTGTGGGCCAGTAACGGCAGCGTCGCAGCAAATCCAACGAATGAGCGTCGAGTGACATCAACCATGAAAACTCCCTTTTCGGATCATCAGATGCGCCACGGCTGTGGGGCCTGGATACTGAAGTAACGAACTGGTTAATGGTTGATTTACAGGAGGGTGATCTCATGAGTAGAAAAGCACACGCAAAAAAAACGCCCATCATGGGCGGTTCAGCATGTGCAGCGAGCATCGGTTTTTCTCTGCGCGCAGACCGCTACAAGCGTTCTGCCAGCGAATTTGTAGAGTCCAGATGCGGTTCGTCGCGCAGCAACTTGAGGCTCTTGCCGTCCTTGCTGATGTTCGGCGTAGCGCTGCAGTGACGCATCGCCGAGCAAAGTACTTCCCGGTCCTGCGGGTCGAGTTTGGGTTCCAGGACGCTGACAGGGTTCATCTGACCCTCTGGTTTCATGCCACCTTGGGATACGGACGGTTCAGTCATTGCTTTCACCCTGCACAAGGTCGATATGAAGGGTTTGCGACGATTTATCCTTGACCCAACGGGTCATACCCTCGGCATCCGTGGTGTCGAAGAAGCTGGTGCCGGAGGAGGACCAGACCTTGACCTTGCGGCCAGGCATGGGCTTGCCGGTTTCCTGGTTGATCAATTGAAAGCGCCCGGAGAATGGCGCGGGTAGAGACGGGATCGGGATGAAGGGCGCGGGAGTGTGCGTGTCGCCGATGATGATCGTGCTCAAGCCCTGAATGACCGGTGCACCGTGGTCGGTGACGCATGCCAAGCATGGCGGCGGGTTGGCCGTTGATGAAAACGGTGGAGGATACTCCTGAAGCAATGTGGCCTCCGCAAGCGGTGGCGTCGTTCAGTCGTGCGGCCTGCAGGCCTTCGAACATTACATCGGGGGAACCCGAAACGATCGGGTTGGTTGCATGTCCGGGCAATGGACAGGCGGTCGGATCTGTAACGCGTGCAGCAGGTTTACCACTCATTTTGCGAATCCTTGCAAAAGGGCGATAGCGGCGCAACGCTCGGCAGGCCTCAAGTCCGGGTGCTGCTGGTGAGCCAGTACCAAGTGTCGCGAAGCAACTGCCGGTGCCGCGCGCTGGTTAAAGGCCTTGACGGTGGGAGTGCGAAAGGTGATGTGTCTGTTGCAGCATCAGTGCACACGAGTGGACAGATTATGGACGGAACAAGCTATTCCGCGATTTTGAGGAGCCGCATTTTTTCGCTTCAGATACGCAAAAGCCGCGCATTTGCGCGGCTTTCAGGTTTGGTGGGCCCACACGGACTTGAACCGTGGACCAAAGGATTATGAGTCCTCTGCTCTAACCAACTGAGCTATAGGCCCTCAGTAGGTCGCGGATTATAGCGACGGTTTCTCGGCTGTGCTATCCGAATAATCCGATACGGTTACACGAAGAAACGTCGCGGCGAACTCTTCTGGTGGTAACGGCAGGCTGACGATGTAGCCCTGGATCTGTTCACAGCCTTCGGCGGCGAGAAATTGTTGTTGTGCCTGGGTTTCCACACCTTCGGCGATAACCGTGAATTGCATGCTCCGGCCCAGCGCAATGATGGCCCGGACAATGGCCGCATCATGGGGATCGTCGGGCAGTCCGCGGACAAACGACTGGTCGATTTTGAGGATGTCCAGCGGCAGCCGTTTGAGGTAGCTGAGCGAAGAATATCCGGTGCCGAAGTCATCAATCGCCAATTGAACGCCGAGGTGTTTGAGTTGGTGTAACACCGCCAACGCCTCTTCAGCCTGACTCATGATGAAATTCTCGGTAATTTCCAGTTGCAGTAAATCCGGCTGCAGGCGGTTGTCGTTGAGTAGCTGTTCGATGCGTCCGAGCAGATTTGGCTGACGCAGTTGCGCACCGGCGAGGTTCACCGACAGCGGGCCGAGGCTGTCGTAGACCTGCCCCCATTCGAACATTTGCCGGCACGCCGTCTCGAGCACCCAGTCACCAATCTGCAGGATCATGCCGTTCTCTTCGGCCAGCGGAATGAAGTGCTCTGGCGGCACGTCGCCGAAGGTCGGGTGACGCCAGCGGATCAGCGCCTCGGCACCGACCAGGCGATGATCGTCTAGGCTGATTTTCGGTTGGTAGTAGAGGAACAGTTCATCACGTTCAATGGCCCGACGCAGTTCATGCTCAAGCGCAATGCGCTCGCTGGCCTGGGCGGTGAGGTCGCGGGTGTAGCTCTCGACGCGGTTGCGACCCTTGGCCTTGGAGCGGTACATCGCCGCGTCGGCGTTTTTCACCAAGGTGGCGACGTCACAACCGTCCCGTGGGTAGAGGCTGGTGCCAATGCTGGCGCTGATGAAGAACTCATGTTCGCCAGCCTGGAACGGCGCACCAAAGCAGTTGAGCAGTTTGGTGGCGATGTTATCGGCGTCGCTGGCCTGTTGCAGGCCGGGTAGCAGAATGATGAATTCGTCACCGCCCAGACGCGCCACGGTATCGATATCGCGCAGTTGCTCTTTCAGGCGCACGGCGATGCCCTTGAGCAGCAGGTCGCCGACCGGATGGCCGAGGCTGTCGTTGATGTGTTTGAAGCGGTCGAGATCGAGAAACAGCACGGCGCCCTGACCGCCGTTTTCCTGCTGACTGTTCAGTGCCATCAGCAAGCGGTTTTCGAACAGCGTGCGGTTTGGCAGGCCGGTGAGCGGGTCGTGGTGCGCCTGATAGTCGAGTTTGGCTTGCGCATGCTTGAGACTGGAGATGTCGGCAAACACCGCGACAAAGTGGGTAATGAACTTGTCGCGATTGCGCACAGCACTGATGGTCAGCCAGCTGGGGTACAGCTCGCCGTTCTTGCGTCGGTTGGAGATCTCGCCTTGCCAGTGACCTTCGTCGGTCAACTGGTGCCACATTGCCGCGTAGAATGCGCTGTCGTGCAGACCGGATGCGAGCAGGCGCGGGGTATGCCCGAGCGCTTCGCTTTCGCTGTAGCCGGTGATTTCGGTGAAAGCGCGATTGACCGCACTGATGTGTTGTTGGGTGTCGGTGATCAATACGCCTTCAGCGGTACTTTCGAACACGGTGGCGGCCTGCTGCAGTTTTTCCTGCATCAGATGCCGCTCGGTAATGTCGCGGGCGATGGTCAGCATGCAGTCATCTTCGCCAATCGGCAGCGGACGGCTGGATACTTCACAGAGGCGGATCTGCCCGTCACTGCGGCGGATATGGCAGGTGAAGTCACGGACGAAGCCGTCGCGATGCAACAGATCGAGCATCTGTTTGCGTTCGTTGAGGTTGACCCAGATTCCCAGATCCAGTGCCGAGCGATCCACCGACATGGCGCTATTGAAACCGGTGATACGGCTGAATCCTTCGTTGACCTCCAGCAGCAGGCCGTCGCTCTGGCGTGACAATAACAAACCGTCCGGCGAGGCGTGGAAGGCTTTGGCGAACTTCTCTTCGGAGGTTTGCAGTTGCTGTTGGGTTTCCTTGAGCTGGGTGATGTCGCGCACTACGACAACCAGCGCGGGGGTGGTATCGAGGTCGAACGGCTCGGCGGAAATCAGGCCAGTGAACAACTGGCCATTGTTGCGGCGAAACGGCATCTCCAGATTGCGAATGCTGCCCGCCTGCAAGCGCTGCAGCAATCCGGGACCGACGCCGGGTATCCCCCAGATATTCAGGTCAGTTGCGGTTTGCCCCAGCACTTCTTCGGCTTTCAAGCCGATTTGTTCTTCAAACGCTTCGTTGACCTCCAGCAGGCAGCCATCGGACAGCCGTGCAATCACTAGAATGTCCGGGCACTGCTGGAAGACCGAAGCGAACTTTTGTTCCGAAAGCCGCAGCGCTTCTTCAGTGCGCTTGATTTCGCTGATGTCGATCATCAAACCGCGCATCACCGGCTCGTGGCCATGTTCGATCAGGCTGACGATGTCGCGTACCCACAAACAGCGGCCATCAGCGGTGATAACGCGGTAATCGACGATGTGATCGCGACCCTGGCGAAGCGCTTCTTTGCAGTAATTCTGCGTACGGGTCAGGTCGGCCGGGTGAATAATGTTGTGCCAGAACCCGGGAATCAGCCAGTGCGATTGTGGATAGCCAAGCAAGTCTTCGGCGTGGGGCGACACATAGCTGTAGGTGAAGTCGCTCATCCGCGCTTCCCAGGCGATGGCCGACAGGCTCTCGACCAGGCCACGATAGTGGTATTCGCTGCTGCGCAGTTCCTGTTCGAGGTCGATACGTCGGGCGATTTCCGAACTCAGGCGGCGGTTGATGCGGATCACCACGGCGAGAATCGTCACCAACAGCAACAGACCTGGTAAACCGTAGATCAGCAGGTCCGACCAGAATGTCCGATGATCAAGGACGTTGCCGACCCAGTGCTCCTGAATGCTGCTGATTTCATCAGAGCTCATGTCAGCAAGGACTTTGTCGAGAATTCCCACCAGTATCTTGTTGTCACGGGGGACGGCCATTGCCAGTTGGTAGCGATATGGGGTTTCGCCGCTGACGTACAGACCGTCGAGCTTGAGCTGGCGCAGGCTCCAGACGCTGGAGGCGAGGTCGCCGACGACGGCGTCCACTTCGTCGGTCGCCAACGCTTGTAATGCCGAACTGACATTGGGCATGGCCACCAGATTCAGATCGGGGTGGTGGGTGCGCAGCAGTTCGTGGGGCGCGTAGTTTTCCACCACGGCGATCTTCAAGCCGTACAGGTCGTCAAGTTTGCGCGGTTGTGCACCGCCGATGTGCGAGAGGATGACGATAGGGAAGTCGAGATAAGGGCGGGTAAACGACAGGTAAGTCTGGCGCTCCGGTGTGGACATGATGCCGGGCAGGAGGTCGATCTTGCCTGATTTGACCTGTTCGAGCACCACCGTCCAGCTCACCGGTTCGATGGGCGTCAATTTGATTGCCAGGCGTTGGCGAATCACGTCGATATAGTCGGCAGCCAGGCCCTGATAGCGGCTCTGGTCGTCGCGAAACTCAAAGGGCGGCCACGACGCATCGACACCCAGGCGCAAGTCCGGGTGAGCCGCCAGCCAGCTACGTTCTTCATCGGTCAGAGTCAGCGCGTCAGCCGTTGCGGTCCAGATCATCAGTGACAGCAAAAAAAGCACGGACGCCAATCTGGGCATAACGCTCTCGTTATGGCTCGGGGATGATTGTTTCGAGTGTAGACGGGGTATGCGGGGGAGGGGCGTTGCGAAGGATTTAATCTGCCATATAAACAAAACCCCCGGCCTGGGCCGGGGGTTCTGGTATCACTCGTCGAGGAAGGAGCGCAGATGCTCGCTTCGCGTCGGGTGGCGTAGCTTGCGCAGCGCCTTGGCTTCGATCTGACGGATCCGCTCACGCGTTACGTCAAACTGTTTGCCCACTTCTTCGAGTGTGTGGTCGGTGTTCATGTCGATACCGAAACGCATGCGCAGTACTTTGGCTTCACGGGCAGTGAGGCCGGACAGCACTTCGCGAGTCGCTTCTTTTAGGCTCTCAACAGTGGCGACATCGATTGGCGACTGCATGGTCGAGTCTTCGATGAAGTCACCCAGATGGGAGTCTTCGTCATCACCGATCGGGGTTTCCATGGAGATCGGCTCTTTAGCGATCTTCAATACCTTGCGGATCTTGTCCTCAGGCATTTCCATGCGTTCGCCCAGCTCTTCCGGGGTCGGTTCGCGACCCATTTCCTGCAACATCTGCCGGGAAATGCGGTTGAGCTTGTTGATCGTCTCGATCATGTGCACCGGAATACGGATGGTGCGGGCCTGGTCGGCGATCGAGCGAGTGATCGCCTGACGGATCCACCAGGTGGCATAAGTCGAGAACTTGTAACCACGACGGTATTCGAACTTGTCTACCGCTTTCATCAGACCGATGTTGCCTTCCTGGATCAGATCGAGGAATTGCAGGCCACGGTTGGTGTACTTCTTGGCGATCGAGATCACCAGACGCAGGTTGGCTTCAACCATCTCTTTCTTCGCGCGGCGGGCCTTGGCCTCACCGATCGACATGCGACGGTTGATATCCTTGATTTCTGCGATGGTCAGACCGGTTTCGGTTTCCAGCGCGATCAGTTTCTGCTGGCAACGAATGATGTCCGGTTGCACGCGACCAATGGCTTCGGCGTATTTGCTCTTGCCTTTGGCCAGGGCGTCGGACCAGCTTTCGTCGACTTCGTTGCTCGGGAACTGACGCAGGAAATCGGCGCGTGGCATACGTGCATCACGTACGCACAGTTGCATGATCGCGCGCTCTTGCTGACGCAGACGATCCAGGGCACTGCGGACACGCTCGACCAGGCCTTCGAATTGCTTCGGCACCAGTTTGATCGGCATGAACAGCTCGGCCAGTGCGAGCAACTCGGCAATCGCTGCCTTGTTGTTGCGACCGTGCTTTTTCAGGGCCTTGCGGGTGATTTCCATCTGGTCAGCCACGGCGCCGAAACGCTGGGCAGCGATGACCGGATCCGGACCGCTTTCGGCTTCTTCTTCGTCATCGGAAGATTCGGCTTCATCGTCGTCGGTGTCGTCGTCGGCTTTCGCCACTTTGGCTTCGACAGGCGGCGGCACTTCGGCAGGCGGCGCAATGCCGTCGTCCGGGTCGATATAACCGCTCAGAACGTCGGACAGGCGACCACCTTCGGTGGTGACGCGGGTGTACTCGGAGAGAATGTGGTCAACCGTGCCAGGGAAGTGCGCGATTGCGCTCATCACTTCACGGATGCCCTCTTCGATACGCTTGGCGATTTCGATTTCGCCTTCACGAGTCAGAAGCTCGACCGTACCCATTTCACGCATGTACATGCGCACAGGGTCAGTGGTGCGACCGATATCGGTCTCCACCGCTGCCAACGCGGCGGCTGCTTCTTCCGCAGCGGCCTCGTCGGTATCGGCGTCGGCCAACATAAGGGCGTCCGCATCCGGAGCACTCTCGTGTACGGGGATCCCCATGTCGTTAATCATGCGGATGATGTCTTCCACCTGCTCAGGATCTGAAATATCCTCGGGCAGGTGGTCGTTGACCTCGGCGTAAGTCAGATACTTCTGCTCACGACCCAGTTTGATCAACTCAATAATACGAGACTGCTGTTGCGCTTTTCCGGACATAACACCCTATCCACTGAAGGTCTTGGCGGGCAAAAAACAAGCCGAGGATTATACCTGAGCTATGACCTCACGCGCCAGTTGAGGTCGGGTTTGATGCGGAAACATTGCGACTTAGTAGGTCGCGCAGTTGGTTTTTCTCTTCAACGCTCAGTTCGCTTTGACGCGCTTTCCTGAGCAACTGTTCCAGATTTCGCTCGCGTTGGCGGGCTGACAAGCTAGTAATGGTGTCGAAAAACTGTTGTTCAAGGTTATCGCCGTCAATCAGCCACTCCTTTTCTGCCAAAGCCTTGAGCAAGCGTCCCTGTTCAGTGCCGTGCCATCGCGCGATCAACTGAAATGAGTTTAGCTTGGGATTCTTCTGTACAGCTTCGAGCAGGGCCACAAGTAACTGGGCGTTGGTCTGATTCTCGTCCGCAATGTGCCCGGCATCTTCGACGCGCTTGGCCAATTGCGGGTGATGAAGCAGTGTGCGCAGGGCGGTCAGGGTTGGCGACTCGACGCCAATCGGTGTGCGCGGGCGCTGCTGATCGCGATCACCGCCACGTTTGCCGTTCTTGTCCCAGGGCTTTTTGTCCCACTTCTTGCCGCCAGCACCGGGCTTTTTCGGCGTCCACTCCTGCTGCGGCACATACATGTCCTGTGCCTGCGGCTGATGGTAGTCGCTGTAGTCCGGCATCGCATCGTAATCGATGCCCGGATCGTAGGCAGGCGGCGCTTCCTGTGGCGCGCTTTGTGCCAGCTGACTGACGGTTTCGCTGCTCAGGCCGGTAATTTCGGTCAGGCGCTGACG
Source organism: Pseudomonas sp. Irchel s3a12 (assembly GCF_900187485.1). NCBI lineage: Bacteria > Pseudomonadati > Pseudomonadota > Gammaproteobacteria > Pseudomonadales > Pseudomonadaceae > Pseudomonas > Pseudomonas sp. Irchel s3a12. The sequence goes on along the minus strand of NZ_FYDN01000015.1, from coordinate 53,980 downwards.
CATCAGAATACGCAGGTTGGCGCCCGGCACTTTGTCGATCAGTGGTGCGGCGAGGGTGGCCATGTGGGCCTTGCCTTCGAGCGAGCGCGGATCGGCTTCTTCGGTCAATTGCTGGAAGAAATAATCCGCCAGTGGCTGAGCATGCTGATTGATCCGGGCCTTGAAGGCGTCAGTGCCTTCGGCGCGCACCAAGGTATCCGGGTCTTCGCCTTCGGGCAGAAACAAAAAGCGCGCCCGGCGGCCGTCTTGCAGGCTTGAAAGCGTAGCTTCGAGCGCGCGCCAGGCGGCGTTGCGGCCGGCCTGGTCGCCGTCGAAACAGAACAGCACGTTCGGTACGACGCGGAACAGGCGCTTCAAATGTTCTTCGCTGGTCGCGGTGCCCAGCGTCGCGACGGCATTCTTCAGCCCCTGCTGTGCGAGGGCGATGACGTCCATGTAGCCTTCGACGACGATGATTTCGTCGAGGTTGCGGTTGTTCTTGCGTGCTTCATAGAGGCCGTAGAGTTCCTGGCCTTTATGGAATACCGGGGTTTCCGGTGAGTTCAGGTATTTCGGCTTGTCGTCGCCGAGTACGCGGCCACCGAAAGCGATGATCCGCCCGCGGGTGTCGCGAATCGGGAACATTACGCGATCGCGGAAGCGGTCATAGCGTTTGCCGGTTTCGGCGTTCTCGATCAGCAGGCCAGCGTCGATCATGGCCTTCTGCTGCAATGTATCGCTGCTCAAGTGCTTGAACAGATTGTCCCAGCCCGGCGGCGCGAAACCGAGGCCGAAATCCCGGGCGATCTCGCCAGTCAGGCCGCGTCCTTTTAGGTAATCCACCGCAGCTTTGCGTGCTGGATGGCTCTTGAGCGCCTGCCGGTAAAAGTCGGCGGCGGCGGTGAGCAGCGGATACAGCGGCGAATCGGTCGGCTGCCGTGGCTTGCGCTCGCGGCCGCTTTCTTCGCGGGGGATTTCCATACCGGCGGCTTTGGCCAGATCTTCGACAGCCTGGGGGAAATCCAGGTTGTCGTGATCCATGAGAAAGCCGAGGGCATTGCCGCCGGCGCCGCAGCCGAAACAGTAATAGAACTGCTTGTCGGGGCTGACGCTGAAGGACGGGGTTTTTTCTTTGTGAAACGGGCAACAGGCGGTGTAGTTCTTGCCGGCCTTCTTCAATTGCACGCGCGAACTGACCACATCGACGATGTCGGTGCGGTTCAGCAGGTCGTCAATGAAGCTCTGGGGAATCAGCCCGGCCATGGCGTACTCGTCGTCTGCGCTGTAATAAGTCCGATGCGAAATGCTGCCGAACGCGGGTCATTGTTTGAAGCGCGCAAAATATGCGGCTCGACCGGTGTCGTCTGCGTAATCGCTGTCGGGAAGTGTATCTGCCGAAAATCCACTGACGTTAGTACTCATCAGCCTTCGACTATTTGAAAGTGTTGCGCTGAATCCGCTGACGGCCGGTTAGGGGCCTCGGATAGCTCAATAAAGCGGGCACGCATGCAGGTGCCTTGGGCTGATCGTCGTAAGAGGAATCAGTGGGTGTGCTCGTCAGTAGCCTTGAAAGGCTCGTCAGAAAAGACGTGCACCGCTGGCAAAAGAGCCAGGTCTGACGTGTGAAGCAGATTCGTCTTGGTCGCGTGTGCGGCTTCGACGTTGAAGCATCAAGCGTTTTACGCAAATGCCATTAGCCCGGCTGAGAGCCGGGCTTAGGCAAAGAAGCTTGCAACGAACGTCTGTGTATTAGTACAGACGAACGGCGCGGCGCTGTTCGCGCTGAACTTTCTTGGCGTGACGCTTAACAGCGGCTGCTGCTTTGCGCTTACGCTCAGAAGTTGGCTTCTCGTAAAATTCGCGGCTACGAACTTCAGCCAGTACACCGGCTTTTTCGCAGGAGCGCTTGAAACGACGCAGAGCTACGTCGAAGGGTTCGTTCTCTTTAACTTTGACGGCTGGCATCCAGAGCTACCTTCATTCATTACCGGGGTCAACATCCTCGCGGCAAAAGAGCACTTGAAGACGTCGGTTTTTAAGGGTTGCGGATGTTAACCCCTCATCGCTCGGAATGCAAAGCCTCTGATCGAAAACCGCTGGTCGGGGCATCACGCGGCGACTATTATGCGCGCCTTCGAATTCAGCCTAAACAAGGCGCAAACCCATGCTAGTACTGGGATTAGAAACCTCCTGCGACGAAACCGGTGTCGCATTATATGACAGCGAACGCGGCCTGCTGGCCGACGCACTGTTCAGCCAGATCGACCTGCACCGCGCTTATGGCGGTGTGGTACCGGAGCTGGCCTCGCGTGACCACGTCAAGCGCATGCTGCCCTTGATTCGTCAGGTGTTGGCAGAAGCCGACTGCGTGCCGACCGAGATCGATGCGATCGCCTACACCGCGGGTCCTGGCCTGGTTGGCGCGTTGCTGGTCGGCGCTTCCTGCGCTCAGGCGCTGGCGTTTGCCTGGGGCATTCCTGCGCTCGGCGTGCACCACATGGAAGGCCACTTGCTGGCGCCGATGCTGGAGCCGAAACCGCCCGAATTCCCGTTCGTCGCTTTGTTGGTCTCCGGCGGTCATACGCAACTGGTTCAGGTCGATGGCATCGGCCAATACAGTCTGCTCGGCGAGACGCTGGATGATGCCGCTGGTGAGGCATTCGACAAAACCGCGAAGATGATGGGTCTCAATTATCCGGGGGGGCCGGAAATCGCCAAACTGGCCGAGAAGGGCGTCGCAGGACGTTTTACCTTCCCGCGTCCGATGTGTGATCGCCCGGGTCTGCAATTCAGCTTCAGTGGTCTGAAAACCTCTGCGCTCAACGCCTGGCAGCAGTGCGTCAACGCCGGGGACGACAGCGAGCAAGCCCGTTGCGACATCGCGCTGGCGTTCCAGCAGGCCGTGGTGGAGACTTTGACCATCAAGTGCAAGCGTGCCCTGAAGCAGGCCGGTATGAAGCGTCTGGTGATTGCGGGCGGCGTCAGCGCCAATAAGGCGTTACGTGTTTCGCTGGAAAAGATGCTCGGCGACATGAAGGGCGATGTGTTTTATGCGCGCCCGGAGTTCTGTACCGACAATGGCGCGATGATCGCGTTTGCCGGTTGCCAGCGTTTGCAGGCCGGTCAGCAGGAAAGTCTGGCAATCAGCGTGCAGGCGCGCTGGCCGATGGAGCAATTGTCGGCGTTGTGATGAGTGGCGCTCATGGCCGGTATTTAAAAATGCCGTTCGCGCCCGGCAAACAGGTCGCGTAGATTGCCGCGGTGGCGCCAGACGATCAGCAGTGTCAGCGCGCTCATCGGCAGCAGCGCTTCCGGTTCCTGCCAGGCCAACAAAGGCAAGGTCAGGGGCGTAGCGATAAGGGCCGCCAGCGAGCTGGTGCGGGTCAGGTAGAACGTCAGCAGCCAGGCGCAGATGGCCAGCAGCGCGGCGGGCGGATACAGGCCCAGCAGCATGCCGGCGGCGGTGGCAACACCTTTACCACCACGGAAGCGGAAATACAGCGGGAACAGGTGACCGATCACGGCGCACACGCCGATCCACGCCTGATCCTGCAGCGAAAGGCCGGCAGTCGAAGCGATCAGCACCGGCACCAGGCCTTTGCACAGATCACCCAGCAAGGTCAGGATCGCCAGTTTGCGACCGGCCAGGCGCAGCATGTTGGTGGCACCGGCATTACCCGAGCCACTCATTCGCGGATCCGGGTTTCCGGTCAGGCGGCTGAGCAAAATGGCGAAGGACAGCGAGCCGAGCAGGTAGGCGAGAGTCGCCAGTAACCAAAACATGCTAACTATTCCGGGCGAGGACGCCCTGATTCTAACGGCGCATTGCGCCCTTGTCGTGCAGCGGAGAGAAGTGCTTGGACAGAGTGTTTATCGAAGGCCTGGAAGTCGACACCGTGATTGGTGCCTACGACTGGGAGCGCGGCATCCGCCAGTGCCTGCGGCTTGATCTGAGCTTCGCCTGGGATAATCGCCCGGCCGCGGCCGGTGATGACCTGACCCTGGCGCTCGACTACGCCAGCGTGTCCACGCGAATTCAGGCGTTTGCCGAGCAAGCGCAGTTTCAACTGGTCGAGACCTTTGCCGAACGTCTGGTTGAAGTGCTGATGAGCGAATTCAAGATCACTTGGGTACGCCTGAAGCTGACCAAGCCCGGCGCCGTTCCGGCTGCCAAGGGCGGCGTGGGTGTGGAGATCGAGCGCGGATGTCGCTGACTCAGGTCTACCTCGGGCTCGGTAGCAATATCGAGCGCGAAACCCATTTGCGCGCAGGGCTTGAAGCGTTGGCGACGTTTCTGGTGGATATCCGCTGTTCGGCGGTGTTCGAGAGCCAACCGGTGGGGATCAAAAGCGGGCCGTTCTTCAACTTCGTGGTGTCGGCGTATACCGATCTGCCGTTGATGGAGCTGGACCGACGCTTGAAATTCATTGAGGCGGATAACGGACGTTACGCGCCGGATCGCAAGGGCTTGCCGCTGGATATCGACGTGCTGTTGTATGGTGATCTGGCGGGGAATTTCGACGGACTGGTTCTGCCGCGCGCGGAGATTCTGAAAAATGCTTTTGTGCTGTGGCCGCTGTCGCTGATTGCGCCGGATCGCGTGCATCCGGGGGTGGGAAAGAGCTTCGCGACTTTGTGGGCTGAAGCGCAGATTGATCAGGTGCTGGCGCCAGTGCCGTTCGAATGGCGGGGTGAGCAGTTAACCCCGCCGAATCTTTAAAAGCAAAAGATCGCAGCCTGCGGCAGGTCCTGCAGAGAAACGCATATTCCCGTGTGGGAGCTGCCGCAGGCTGCGATCTTCTGATCTTGCTTCAGGCGTTCTCTTTGTAAGCCTTCAACGCCTTGAGCCGTTCACGCTTTAGCGCTTCGCCAAGCTCCGGCCCTTTGAATCCCTTCTCCAGCAACGGCTGCACCGCAACCTCTCGCGCAGCCTTCGCCGCACCGCGCAAATAATCCGCCTGTGGATAACTTCTCTGCTCCAGCCCTTTACGGCCTCGGGCGTCCATTTCGCATGCGGCGATAAACTCTTCAAACCGCTGCGGTCGGCGATACACGTCAAAACTCTGCAGCAGGTCAAGCAGCGTCGAGGCCTTCAACTCCAGCGCCCGGTGGCTGTGGGTGTGGTACTTGCCGACTAACAAGGCCAACTCCTGACAATCCTTTGGTGCCTTAAAGCGTTCGTTGACCGCTTTGATCAGCTTCAACCCCGTGTGCTCATGGGCGATGTGTCGCGGCCACTCTTCTTCCGGGGTCAGACCTTTGCCGAGATCGTGCAGCAGGCAAGCCCAGCGAACCGTCAGCGGTTGTTTGTGCCGCGCCGATTGCTCCAGGACGCTAAGGGTGTGCAGGCCGGTATCGATTTCCGGGTGATGCGCTTCAGGTTGTGGCACACCGAAAAGCGCGTCGACTTCCGGCATCAGTACTTTCAGCGCGCCGCAGTCGCGAAGCACCTGAATGAACACTTGCGGCTGATCTTCCATCAGTGCCCGGGAGATTTCTTTCCAGCTACGTTCGGCGGTCAACGCCTCCAGCTCACCGGACTCGCTGAGCTCATGCATCAATTCCAGCGTCTCCGGTGCGACGGTAAAACCCAGCCCGGCATAGCGCGCTGCGAAACGGGCAACCCGCAATACACGGAGGGGATCTTCGGCGAACGCCGGAGAAACGTGGCGCAGAATCCGGGCTTCCAGATCGCGCTGGCCATGGTAGGGATCGGTCAGATTGTGCTCATTGTCCTCGGCCATGGCGTTGATGGTCAGGTCGCGACGAATCAGGTCTTCTTCAAGCGTCACTTCGGGGCTGGCGTGAAAAGTGAAACCGCCATAACCGCGCCCGCTCTTGCGTTCGGTTCGAGCGAGGGCGTACTCCTCGCCGCTTTTGGGATGAAGAAACACCGGGAAATCCGCGCCGACCGGGCGATAACCCTGGGCGAGCATTTCTTCCGTGGTGGCACCGACTACGACCCAATCGATGTCAGTGACTGGTTTGCCCAGCAAGCGATCACGTACGGCACCGCCAACCTTGAAAATCTGCATAAAAAACCTCCGTTAGCCCGACAGAATAACCCTTGCGTCAGACTTTCGGAGGCCGGAACCGGATCAAAGATGAATGACGGCAAGGTCAAGTCGACCGTAATCCCCTTCGCTGTGTTCACTGCGGGGGGGAACGTGGTGGGTTTTCATGATCTGGTCGCCTTGCAGGGTTTCCAGATGGATATCGAAGCCCCACAGGCGATGCAGATGTTTAAGCACTTCGTCAGTGGAGTCTCCCAGCGGTTTGCGATCGTGCTGTTGGTGACGCAAGGTCAGTGAGCGGTCGCCGCGCCGATCGATGCTGTAGATCTGCACGTTCGGTTCACGATTGCCGAGGTTGTATTGCGCGGCCAGCGTTTCGCGGATGATCCGGTAGCCGGGTTCGTCATGAATCGCAGGCACCAACAAGTCGTCCTTCTGATCGTCATCCATGATGCTGAACAGTTTCAGGTCACGGATCACCTTGGGCGACAGATACTGCAGGATGAAACTCTCATCCTTGAAGCTGCTCATGGCGAATTTGATGGTCGACAGCCAGTCGCTCCCGGCAATTTCCGGGAACCAGTGACGATCCTCTTCGGTAGGTTCTTCACACATGCGCCGGATGTCGCGATACATTGCGAAACCCAGCGCGTAGGGGTTGATGCCGTTGTAGTAAGGGCTATCGAAACCTGGCTGGAACACCACACTAGTGTGCGAGGTGAGGAACTCCATCATGAAGCCGTCGGTGACCAGCCCTTCGTCGTACAAGTCGTTCATCAGCGTGTAGTGCCAGAACGTTGCCCAGCCTTCGTTCATCACTTGGGTCTGGCGTTGCGGGTAGAAGTACTGGGCGATCTTGCGCACGATCCGCACGATCTCGCGCTGCCACGGTTCCAGTAACGGCGCGTGTTTTTCGATGAAGTACAGGATGTTTTCCTGCGGCTCGGCGGGGAAGCGGGCGTTATCCTTGTCGCTGTATTTATCCGCGCCTTTGGGAATGGTGCGCCACAGATCGTTGATCTGCTTCTGCATGTGCTCTTCACGATCCTTCTGCCGACGCCGTTCTTCTTCGGCGGAAATCGGGTAAGGACGTTTGTAGCGGTCGACGCCGTAGTTCATCAACGCATGGCAGGAGTCGAGCAGGTCTTCTACTGCATCGATGCCGTGACGCTCCTCGCACTGCATGATGTACTGCTTGGCAAACACCAGGTAATCGATGATCGAGCTGGCGTCGGTCCAGGTGCGGAACAGGTAATTGCCCTTGAAGAAACTGTTATGCCCGTAACAGGCATGGGCCACTACCAGCGCCTGCATGCAGATGGTGTTTTCCTCCATCAGATAGGCGATGCACGGGTCAGAGTTGATCACGATTTCGTAGGCGAGGCCCATCTGCCCACGGCTGTACGACTTTTCCGTGCTGAGGAAGTGTTTGCCGTAGGACCAGTGGTGGTAGCCCAGTGGCATGCCCACCGAGGCATACGCATCCATCATCTGCTCGGCGGTGATCACTTCAATCTGGTTGGGGTAGGTATCCAGCGCATAGCGGGCCGCGATCCGGGCGATTTCGCGGTCATAGGTCTGAATCAGCTCGAACGTCCATTCGGAGCCGGTGGAAATGGGTTGGCGCTTCTGCTCTTTGGCGGTCATGTCACTAACCTGCGCTGGAAGAGTTCACGGAAGACCGGATAGATATCCCCGGCCGAGACCAGTTGCTGCTGGGCAAAAGTGTCAGAAAAGGCTTCGGCGATGCGTTCGTACTCGTACCACAAGGCCTGATGTTCGCGCGGGGTAATCTCCACATAAGTGTAGTACTGCACAAACGGCATGATCTGGTTGATCAGGATGTCGCGGCAGATTGGCGAGTCGTCGTTCCAGTTATCACCATCGGAAGCCTGCGCCGCGTAGATATTCCACTCGTTGCTCGGGTAACGCTCGGCCATGATCTCCTGCATCAGTTTCAGGGCGCTGGAAACGATGGTGCCGCCGGTTTCCCGTGAATAGAAAAACTCTTCTTCGTCGACTTCCCGGGCACTGGTGTGGTGGCGGATGAACACGACGTCGATCTTGTCGTAGTTCCGTTTCAGGAACAGGTACAACAGGATGAAAAAGCGTTTGGCGATGTCCTTGGTCGCCTGGGTCATGGAGCCGGAGACGTCCATCAGGCAGAACATCACGGCTTTCGAGCTGGGGTTGGGCTGTTTGATCAGCAAGTTGTATTTCAAGTCGAAGGTATCGAGGAACGGCACACGATGGATGCGCGCGCTGAGTTTCTCGATTTCTGCCTCGAGCTCCTGAATATCGCCGAAGTTATCTGGCTCTTCGCGTCTTAGACGTTCAAGTTCTTCTTTCACTTCACGCAGTTTTGCCCTGCTGCTGCCGGACAAGGCAATGCGCCGAGCATGAGCCGAACGCAGCGTGCGGATGATATTTATCCGCGACGGGTTGCCTTCGTTGCTGATCCCGGCCCGCACGGTTTTGAAGGTGTCGGTACCGCTCAGGTTGCGTTTGACCAGGTTTGGCAGTTCGAGGTCTTCGAACATGAATTCGAGGAATTCTTCCTGAGTGATCTGGAAGACGAATTCGTCCATGCCCTCGCCGGAGTTGCCGGCCTTGCCCGGGCCGCGTCCGCCACCGCCTCCCGGCGGGCGAGCGATGTGTTCGCCGGCGGTGAACTCCTTGTTGCCAGGATGCACCACGGTCTGCTTGCCGCCACGGCCGTGGTGAAGCACCGGTTCGTCGATGTCGCGACCGGGAATACTGATCTGTTCGCCGTGCTCCATATCGGTAATGGAGCGCCGGCTGACCGCCTCTTCGACAGCCTTCTTAATGTGGTCACGGTAACGCCGCAGGAAGCGCTGACGGTTTACCGTGCTCTTGTTCTTGCCATTGAGACGTCGGTCGATCACATAACTCATAGGAAGCCCTCCGGGCAGCTTCAAGTTGTGAGCTTCAAGCTGCAAGTAAAAGCAGGTTCCCGGGCATCAGTGGGTTACGCGCTTTGTTCTTGCAGCTCGTAGCTAAAAGCTTGCAGCTGCTTCACTGCGACTTCCGTACCCGTAGGTACCATTCGGAAAGAAGCCGTACCTGTTTGTCGGTGTAGCCGCGTTCGACCATTCGAGTGACGAAGTCGTTGTGCTTTTGCTGATCCTCTTTGCTGGCCTTGGCATTGAAGCTGATGACTGGCAGCAGGTCCTCGGTGTTCGAGAACATTTTCTTCTCGATGACCACCCGCAGTTTCTCGTAGCTGAGCCAGGTCGGGTTCTTGCCGTTGTTGTTGGCCCGTGCGCGCAGTACGAAGTTGACGATCTCGTTGCGGAAATCCTTCGGATTGCTGATGCCGGCCGGTTTTTCGATTTTCTCCAGTTCTTCGTTCAGCGCGACGCGGTTGAGAATCTCGCCGGTTTCCGGATCGCGGTATTCCTGATCCTGAATCCAGAAGTCCGCGTACAGCACGTAGCGGTCGAAGATGTTCTGGCCGTACTCGCTGTAAGACTCGAGGTACGCGGTCTGGATCTCCTTGCCGATGAATTCGATATAACGCGGCGCTAGGTATTCCTTCAGGTAGCGCAGATAGCGCTCGCGGGTTTCGGCCTGGAATTGCTCCTGTTCGATCTGCTGTTCCAGCACATAGAGCAGATGCACCGGGTTGGCGGCGATTTCATGCGGGTCGAAGTTGAAGACCTTGGAGAGGATCTTGAACGCGAAGCGGGTCGACAGCCCGTTCATGCCCTCGTCGACGCCTGCCGAGTCGCGGTATTCCTGGATCGACTTGGCCTTTGGATCGGTGTCCTTGAGGTTTTCGCCGTCGTAGACGCGCATCTTCGAATAGATGTTGGAGTTTTCCGGCTCCTTGAGGCGCGACAGCACAGTGAACTGTGCGAGCATCTTCAAGGTGTCCGGCGCGCAATGCGCTTTGGCCAGGGAGCTGTTGAACAGCAGTTTGTCGTAGATCTTCACTTCGTCACTGACGCGCAGGCAGTACGGCACTTTGACGATATAGATCCGGTCGATGAACGCTTCGTTGTTCTTGTTGTTGCGGAAGGTGTGCCATTCCGATTCGTTGGAGTGGGCGAGCAGGATCCCGGTGAACGGAATCGCGCCGAGGCCTTCGGTACTGTTGTAGTTGCCTTCCTGCGTCGCGGTCAGCAATGGGTGCAGCACCTTGATGGGTGCCTTGAACATTTCGACGAATTCCATCAGGCCCTGGTTGGCCCGGCACAGCGCACCGGAGTAGCTGTAGGCGTCGGCGTCGTTCTGTGGGTATTCCTCGAGTTTGCGGATGTCGACCTTGCCGACCAGTGCGGAGATGTCCTGGTTGTTCTCGTCCCCCGGTTCGGTCTTGGCCACGGCGATCTGGTTGAGGATCGACGGGTACAGTTTGACCACGCGGAACTGGCTGATGTCGCCGCCAAATTCGGCCAGGCGTTTGGTCGCCCATGGCGACATGATGGTGTTCAGATATCGCCGTGGGATACCGAAGTCTTCTTCGAGGATCGCGCCATCTTCGGTTGCGTTGAACAGACCCAGTGGTGATTCGAATACCGGCGAGCCCTTGATCGCATAGAAAGGCACTTTTTCAATCAGTTGTTTCAGCTTCTCGGCCAGGGACGATTTACCGCCACCGACGGGACCGAGCAGATAAAGGATCTGTTTCTTCTCTTCCAGGCCTTGGGCGGCATGGCGGAAATACGAGACGATCTGGTCGATGCATTCTTCCATCCCGTGGAAGTCTTCAAAGGCCGGATAGCGACGGATCACCTTGTTGGAGAAGATGCGTGACAGCCTCGAATTGGTCGAGGTGTCGAGCAGTTCCGGTTCACCGATGGCCAGTAATAGACGCTCGGCGGCAGAAACGTAGGCGCTCCGGTCTTTTTTGCACAGCTCCAGGTACTCTTGCAGCGAGAGTTCTTCCTGGCGTGTGGACTCGAAGCGTTGTTGGAAGTGGCTAAAGATACTCATGACGTCACCTCGCTCGATACGTGGAGCCGACGCCGGATCACTCAGTCGATGCTGGCAAACAACCGTTTAGGCAGCTGTTTGTTTACCCCCCAGAACACTTTCACGATCGACAATCGTGAAAGTCACTCCCGATGACCCGTGCGCCGGTGTACCGGCTCTCCCCTGTTTTGGATGGCCTGGGCTTAAGGATAGTTGGGAATTCGGGAGGTAAAGGCGAGATACGTAATTAGTTGTGGCAAGACCGTTCGTCTGCCAGCGCGGGCCCACGGCAGCCGGGGCCTGCGCGTGACAAAAAAATTATTCGGCGGTGCCTTGCGCGGTTTCCGCAGGATAAGTCGTACGCCACAGCTCGAAGCCGCCGTCCATGCTGTAGACGTCGGAGAAGCCTTGGCTGATCAGGTAGGCCGCAGCACCCTGGCTGGAGTTGCCGTGGTAGCAGACGACGACGGTCGGCGCATCAAGGTCAGCGCCTTGAATGAAAGCGTGCAGGGAATGGTCGTCCAGATGCTTCGAGCCGCTGATGTGCAGCGCGGCGAAAGTCGCCGGGTCGCGTACGTCGACCACGACAGCACCTTGTTCACGCAGGGCCTGGGCCTGTTCCGGGGGGATTCGTTTGAATTCGCTCATGGCGGGTTCCTGTTGCTCGGCTGAAAGCGCAGTCTAGCGCGGTGCGCTGACTGGCGAAGTTTCGGGGATAAGTGGTGCGACAGTTGGCGCGAGTCCGCCGTGTTCGTCGCATTTGCACGACAGCCGTTCGCCGCTGTCGACATTCATCAGGGTTAGGCTGCCGCCCCAGACACAACCGGTGTCGAGCGCCGAGATACCTGGCTCATGGATATTGCCTTCGAGTGCCGCCCAGTGGCCGAAGATGATGCGCAGGCCTTTGGTCTTGCGATCCTTGTGCTGAAACCACGGTTTATATCCGGCGGGTGCTGTGTCGAGGCCTTCCTTGCTCTTGAGGTCGAGTTTGCCTTCGGCGGTGCAGAAGCGCATGCGGGTGAAGTAGTTGGTGATGACGCGCAAGCGTGTCACGCCTTTGAGATCGTTGTCCCATTTCGCCGGATCGTTGCCGTACATGCCGTCGAGGTAGGCGAGCAGCATGTTGTCGTCTCGCAGGGCCGTTTCGACTTCGGCGGCGCACTTCAGTGCGCGGCTCAGCGACCATTGCGGTGGAATGCCAGCGTGAACCATGGCGACATCGCGCTGCTCGTCGTAGTGCATGAGCTTTTGTTGGCGTACCCACTCCAGCAGTTCCGCGCTGTCCGGGGCATCGAGAATCTCGCGCAGGGTGTCGGACTTCTTCAAGCGCTCGATATTTCTAGCCGCTGCCAGCAAATGCAGGTCGTGGTTACCGAGCACGCAGACCAGCGATTCACGCATGCGATATAGAAAACGCAGGGTTTCCAGTGATTGCGGGCCACGGTTGACCAGGTCACCGACCAGCCACAGTCGATCAAGCTGTGGGTCGAACGCCACTTGCTTGAGCAGGCATTTCAGCGGTTCGAGGCAGCCCTGCAGGTCGCCGACGGCATACGTCGCCATCAGTGCAAAGACCCGGGCACGGCGAGGCGGAACGGCTTGATGATGGCGTCGAAATGTTTACCGTCGTCGGCGACCATTTGGTAAGTGCCTTGCATGGTGCCGACCTTGGTGGTCATCACTGTGCCGCTGCTGTAGGTGTGGCTTTTGCCGGCATCGATCAACGGTTGCTGGCCGACCACGCCAGCGCCGCGGACTTCCTCTACATGACCATCACCGTCGGTGATCACCCAGTGCCGCGAAAGTAGCTTGGCAGGGATTGCGCCATTGTTCTGCACAGTGATGGTGTAGGCGAAGGCGAAGCGGTCGTGCTCGGGTTGCGATTGGTCTGCCAGATAGCGGGTGACGACGCTGACATCGACCTGGTAACGGGAATCGGACATGCAAGAGGCCTTAAACGAAGCGGAACGCGGGGCGTAGCTGATGGGGATTCAGTCTAGGCAAGTATCGGGCAGTAAACCAGAGTGGCGTCCTGCCCGATAGCGTTCATCGTTTATCAGTCGGCGGCGGGGGAGGCCGGGACTTGTACCGCGAGCTGGTCGGCCAGACGTACGAACGCGGCCAGATCCAGTTGCTCCGGACGCAAGCTGCCATCGACGCCGGCGGCTTCGATCTCGGCATTGCTGAGCAGTTGCTTGAGAGTGTTGCGCAAGGTCTTGCGGCGTTGGTTGAACGCTTCGCGCACAACGCGCTCCAGCAGCTTGTGATCCTTGGCCGGGTGCGGCAGTACGGCGTGCGGCACCAAGCGGACGATGGCCGAGTCGACCTTCGGCGGCGGGTTGAACGCACCCGGACCAACGTTGAACAGGTGTTCCACACGGCAATGGTACTGAACCATGATCGACAGGCGACCCCAGTCACCACCGCCAGGGCCTGCGGCCAGACGCTCAACCACTTCTTTCTGCAGCATGAAGTGCATGTCGCGAATGATGCCGGCATTGTTCAGCAGGTGAAAAATCAGCGGCGTGGAGATGTTGTACGGCAGGTTGCCAACCACACGCAGGCTGTTTGGCGCGGCGTTGAGCGTGTTGAAGTCGAACTTCAGTGCATCGCCCTGATGCAGGTTGAAGTTGCTCTTTCCGGCAAACTGCTGGTTGAGGATCGGGATCAGATCCTTGTCCAGTTCCACCACGTCGAGTTGTGCGCCGGAGTTGAGCAGGCCGGCGGTCAGTGCGCCCTGGCCCGGGCCGATTTCCAGCAGGCGATCTTCAGACTTGGCGCTGATGGAGCGCAGGATGCGGTCGATGACGCCGGCATCGTGCAGGAAGTTCTGGCCAAAGCGTTTGCGCGCCTTGTGTTGGTATTGCTCGGTCATAAACGGGTCTCGGCCATCTGGTAGGCGGTTTCCAGGGCGACTTGCAGGCTGCCGGTATCGATCTTGCCGCTGCCGGCCAGATCCAGGGCGGTGCCGTGATCGACCGACGTGCGGATGATCGGCAGACCAAGGGTCACGTTGACGGCAGCGCCGAAGCCTTTGTACTTAAGCACAGGCAAACCCTGGTCGTGGTACATCGCCAGCACTGCGTCGCAGTGCTCCAGATATTTGGGGGTAAACAGAGTGTCGGCAGGCAGCGGGCCACGAAGGTCCATGCCCTCGCCGCGCAGGCGCTCTAATGTCGGTTCAATGATGTCGATTTCTTCATGGCCCAGGTGTCCGCCTTCACCGGCGTGCGGGTTGAGTCCGCAGACGAGGATGCGTGGCTGGGCGATGCCGAATTTGTTTTGCAGGTCGCTGTGCAGAATCCGTGTGACCCGCTCCAGCCGTTCTGGTGTGATCGCATCGGCAATCTCGCGCAGGGGCAGGTGAGTGGTGACCAGCGCCACGCGCAAGCCACGGGTGGCGAGCATCATCACCACTTGGGCGGTGTGAGTCAGGTCGGCGAGGAATTCGGTGTGTCCGGAGAACGCGATGCCCGACTCGTTGATCACGCCTTTGTGTACAGGGGCGGTAATCATCCCGGCGAAGTCGCCGTTGAGGCAGCCGTTGCCGGCGCGGGTCAGGGTTTCGAGGACGAACGCAGCGTTGGCCTTATCCAGTTGCCCGGCAACCACGGGGGCGCTCAGCGGCGTATCCCAGACATACAGGCTGCCTGCGGGTGCCGGGGCGTCCGGCCAGTGATTCGGGCCGATATCCAGCAAGTTGACGGCCAGCCCCAGCTGCGCGGCCCGCTCGGAGAGCAGGTCGCGGCTGGTGATGGCAATCAGGGGATGTGGCTGGGCTTGCGAGGCGAGCAGCAGGCACAGGTCGGGACCGATGCCGGCTGGTTCGCCGGGTGTCAGCGCGAAACGCTGGGGTTTCACTGCGCTGCCTGGTCTGCACCAGGGAGTTTGATCTCTACGTACGCTTCGTCACGGATCTGACGCAGCCAGGTTTGCAGCTCTTCGTCGTATTTGCGGTTACGCAGTACGGTCATGGCTTGCTGCTCGCGGGCCTGTTCAGTGCTGTCGGTGGCGCGACGGCCAAGGACTTCCAGAACGTGCCAGCCATATTGAGTCTGGAATGGCTTGGACAGCTGACCTTGTGGGGTCTTGGCCATCACTTCGCGGAATTCCGGAACCAGTGCATTTGGATCGATCCAGTTCAGGTCGCCGCCGTTGAGCGCCGAGCCCGGGTCTTCGGAATAGCTTTTCGCCAGAGTGGCAAAATCTTCACCGGCCAGAATGCGCTCGTACAAGGATTGAACCAGTGCCTTGGTCTTCGCTTCATCGCGAATCGGGCTCGGCTTAACCAGAATGTGACGTACATGCACTTCGTCGCGCATCTGCGCTTCGCCACCACGTTTTGCCAGCAGCTTGAGGATGATGAAACCACCCGGCGTGCGTGCAGGTTGAGTGATGTCGCCAACAGCCATGCTGCTCAACTCGCGGTCGAACGGCGGAGGCAGTTGCGCGGCTTTACGCCAGCCCATGTCGCCGCCTTCCAGTGCGTTGTCGCTGCCGGATTTGGCAACGGCCATCTGGCCGAAGTCAGCGCCTTGCTTGAGTTGCTGGTAAACCTCCATGGCCTGACGGGCAGCGCTCTGAATCGCTTCAGAGTTGGCGCTTTCCGGCGTCGGGATCAGGATGTTGGCCAGGTGCAGCTCTTCGGACAGTTGCATTTTGCCCAGGTCGGAAGCGAGGAAGTTCTTCACTTCCTGCTCGGAAACCTGAATGCGTTCTGCCACGCGACGCTGACGCACGCGGCTGATGATCATCTCGCGTTTGATCTGATCGCGGGCGTCGTCATAGTTCAGGCCGTCGCGAGCCAGAGCAGCACGGAACTGCTCAACCGACATGTTATTGCGCTGGGCAATGGTGCCGACCGCCTGGTTCAGTTCTTCATCGGTGATGCGGATGCCGGAGCGTTCGCCGATCTGCAGTTGCAGGTTTTCGACGATCAGGCGCTCAAGCACCTGTTGATCCAGTACGCCAGGAGGCGGCAAGCCGCCGCCACGCTTGGCGATGGTCTGCTGTACTTCGTGGACGCGTTGATCCAGTTGGCTCTGCATGACCACATCGTTGTCGACGATCGCTACCACTTTGTCGATGGATTGAACTGCGGCGTTCGCCGCAGTACCCAGGAACAGCGCGCCCAGCATCAGCGGGCGCAGACAATCAGAAAGCTTGGTCTTCACGTTCACGATAACCTTGAATGCCTTTGTCGAGGAAGCTCTCTACCTTGGCGCCAGTGAGGCCGCCGAGTCCCTTCAGAACAATTTGGAGGAAGACGCCATGGTCGCCTTTTTCGTTTTGCGGAGCTTCCTGGCTGAACTCGTCATAGGAAACCCAGTAACGGTTGATCAGGCGCAGTTTCCAGCAGCAGTTGTCGTACTCGAAACCACCGAAGGCTTCCAAGGTACGGTTACGGTTGTAGTCATACTGCCAGCGGCTGATCGCGTTCCACTGTGGAACGATCGGCCAGATAACCGAGAAGTCATGCTGCTGGATCTTGTAGTAGTCCTTCACGTAGCCAGGTGTGCCCGGAGTGCCGTAGTCACCACCACCCACCGACCATTTGCCGGTGTTTTGGTCATAACGGACCTGGTCATTGCGATAGCGGTAGCCGGCGTTGATAACCTTGTTCGGGTTGTCTTCAGGCTGGTAGTGGAACATCGCGCTGCCGGAACGTGGGCTGCGGCTGTCCGGATCCCAGTTGTAGTCGGCCGTGGTGCGCCAATCGCGGTTCCAGCGGTATTCGTATTCCAGTGCATATGGCGAAACGTTGGATTTCGCGTCGTCACGGGTTTTGGCATCGATACCTGGCAGTTGAACTTCGCGATCCTTGAAGTACAGAGCCTGGCCGACACTGATGCGTTGACGTTCGAAACCGTCG
The DNA here is from genome assembly GCF_900187485.1 of Pseudomonas sp. Irchel s3a12. NCBI lineage: Bacteria > Pseudomonadati > Pseudomonadota > Gammaproteobacteria > Pseudomonadales > Pseudomonadaceae > Pseudomonas > Pseudomonas sp. Irchel s3a12. The sequence continues at coordinate 37,177 of NZ_FYDN01000015.1, read as the reverse complement.
TCTTCAATCCAGCGGCTGGTCACGCCCAGCGACAGTTTGTTCTCGTCGCCGACACGGTCGGAGCCGGAGAAGCGGTTGTCACGGAACAGCGACGAGTAGTTGAAGGTGTACTCGCTGGTGTCGAATACAGGAATGTCTTCCTGATTCTCCTCGGGCACGTAGAGGTAGAACAGTCGCGGTTCCAGCGTCTGACGGTAGTTCTTGCCGAAGAAAGACGTGTTGCGGTCGAAGTAGAGGCCGCTGTCGATGCTGGCGATTGGCACGCCACGGTTCTGATTGCTACCGAACTTGCCACCTACGTAGTCGGTGCCTGCCGCAGCTGCAGCATTCTGCTGAGCAACGATCTGCGACTTACCGGTACCGTCCAGATCCAGCTGATACTGGGTGTACTGATACTTCAGCGATGGCTTCAAGAAGCCATAGGTCCAGTTCATCGGCAGGCTGACACCCGGCTTCAAATTCAGACGGTCGCCGTTGGCACGGGCCAGGCCTTGAACGTTGGTATCCAGACGCGGTGACGCGTTACCGTTTTCATCGATGAAGTTGCCAGTTTTCAAATCACGATCAAACCGCACAATCTCGGTCTCGTAATCGAAATTCAAACCTTCCGGATGATACGGCAGCTGACCATTGAAGGTGATCTGCGGCAGACGACCATACGGCGTGATGTTCGAAACAGTAGCCAATTGGTACTGCTGAGCATTCAAGCGAGCGGTATAGCTGTCGCCACGATAAGTAACCGCGCCCTGCTGGTTCACGAAGTCGCTGGATTTCACGCCAATCTGGTCAGTCTGCAGATCCTGGAAGTAATAAGGATCGCTGATCTTGGTGTAGTCGACTTCGGTGAGCACACGGGAGTCGAGACCACCCTTGTGCTGCCAGTTGTACATGTAGCGGGTTTTTTCGTAGTCGGTCTGCTTGCTGCGCTCGGTATCGTCATCGTTCAGATACGCCGCACCAAACTGACCTTCACTCGACTTGGTCAGGTAACGGAACTCACCCTCCACCAACATGCCACGCTTGCTCATGTAGCGCGGGTACAACGTGGCGTCATAGTTCGGCGCCAGGTTGAAGTAGTACGGGGTCACCAGCATGAAGCCGGTATCGCTGCCGCTGCCGATGGTCGGCGGCAGGAAGCCCGACTGACGACGGTCGTCGATCGGGAAGTAGATGTACGGCGTGTACAGAATCGGAATGTCTTTTACGCGCAGCGTCACGTTGGTCGCGGTACCGAAACCGGTGGCCGGGTTCAAGGTGATGTTGTTGCCCTTGAGCTGCCAGGCGTTGCTGTTCGGTTCGCACGTGGTGTACGTGCCGTCCTTCAGGCGGATGATCGCGTTTTCGGCACGCTTGGCGTACAGCGCGTTACCGCGGATGCGCGATTTGTGCATCACGTATTCGGCGTTGTCGACCTTGGCTTCACCGGTGTCGAGCTGCACATCGGCGTGGTCGCCGACAATCAGCGCGCCGTTGTCGCGGATACGTACATCGCCATTGAGTTCGGCGCGGCTCTCGGCCTGATACAGGCTGGCCTCGTCGGATTCGACCTGCATGCTGCCCTGACGCAGGACAACATCACCGGCCAGCGTACCGACTTGATCATCGGTGTTATAGCGCGAGGCTTTTGCGCCGATAAAGGTCGGAGCATCGCTTTTGTTCGTCTTGTCATTCATGCCAGGACGAATCGGTTCGATATAGGCACCAGAGCAGTAAGGCCCGGTCTCGGCCAATTGGGCGGCGGTGAGCTTCTCGCGCGGAACCCAGTCGAGGTGACTGAAGTCTTCGCTACGGGATTTCAAACCGCGGCCCTTGGCTTCGGTGACCAGCGCCGTTTTAGGCGCTGTGTCGGCAGCCGAACCGTTCTCGGTCGCCGCTTCGCCCGTAGCACTGACGGCACTGCCGTCATGCACCGGACGCGGCGGCAACGCAGCAGCGGTTGATTTGGGCGCACAGGCCCAACCACCCGAAGCCGAGACGGAGCAGTCATACTGCTCGGCGGCAACAACGAATTGACTGGCCAGAGGTTGCATAGCCAGCAGACTGCCGGTTACCAACAACGGAAATTTTTTACGAAACGCGGGGGATTTCAATGCCATCTTATTAGTCCGGGCTTCCTGCGTGCCATCTGCCCGCGGTGTGGGCCGCACGCCTCTCGATGGTCTGAAAAAGATGCTGGATAATAAAGCATGACCCGCTTGACGGCTAGCGCCGTCGGAGACCCTTGCAATGCCTGACCAAGATGTACGCTTGCAACACCTGAAAGTTTGGCTCGATGAGCAGTTGGCAATCCTGTTTGCAGATCAGGGCTGGGGCACCGTGCCCCCGGCCACGTTGACTGCGGCCAGCAGCGACGCGAGTTTCCGCCGTTACTTCCGCTGGGAAGGCGAGGGGCGCAGCTTCGTCGTGATGGACGCGCCGCCCCCCCAGGAAAACTGCAAACCGTTCGTGGATATCGCTTTTTTGCTGGCGAAATCCGGAATAAATGTGCCGAAAATTTATGCCGAGGACCTCGAGCGCGGATTTCTTTTGCTCAATGACCTGGGCAACCAGACCTATCTCGACGTGATCGATGGCGAAAATGCCGACGCATTGTTCGCCGATGCCTTGCAAGCGCTGCTGGCTTTTCAGCAGTTGCCGATGGTTGCACCGTTGCCGAGCTACGACGTTGCCTTGCTGCGCCGTGAGCTGGAACTGTTCCCTGAGTGGTATGTGAAGCGTGAACTCGGTGTCGAATTCGATTCGACTCAGCAACAGCAGTGGCAGCAGGTTAGTGATCTGCTGATCGACAGCGCACTCGCTCAACCCAAAGTGCTGGTACACCGCGACTACATGCCCCGCAACCTGATGCTCAGCGAACCGAATCCCGGCGTGCTGGATTTCCAGGATGCGGTTTATGGCCCGGTGACCTACGACGTGACCTGCCTGTTCAAGGACGCCTTCCTCAGCTGGCCCGAAGAGCGCGTGCACGGCTGGCTGGAAAATTACTGGCAGCAAGCATCGGCGCTGAACATTCCAGTGCAGCCCGACTTTGAAGACTTCCTGCGCGCCAGCGATCTGATGGGCGTGCAGCGCCATTTGAAAGTCATCGGCATCTTCGCGCGCATCTGCCACCGTGACGGCAAGCCGCGTTACCTGGCCGACGTGCCACGTTTCTTCTCCTATATAGAAGCGGTGATTGCGCGACGTCCGGAATTGGCCGAACTGCAAGCGCTGTTCACCAGCCTGCGGGGTGGAGCAACAGCATGAAGGCAATGATTCTGGCGGCAGGCAAAGGCGAGCGCATGCGTCCGCTGACCCTGACCACGCCGAAACCACTGGTGCGTGCCGGCGGTGTTCCCCTGATCGAATATCACCTGCGCGCCCTCGCGGCCGCAGGATTCAACGAGATCGTGATCAACCACGCCTGGCTCGGTCAGCAGATCGAGGATTATCTGGGTGACGGCTCGCGATTTGGTGTGAGCATTCAGTACTCGCCCGAAGGTGAGCCACTGGAAACCGGCGGCGGGATTTTCCGGGCGCTGCCGATGCTTGGCGATGATGCGTTCCTGGTGGTCAACGGTGATATCTGGACCGATTATGACTTCAGCGTCCTGCACCAGCCGATCAACGGACTCGCGCATCTGGTCCTTGCGGACAACCCGACGCATCACCCGAACGGTGATTTCACGTTGGCCGACGGCCAGGTGATCGATGGCCAGCCTGATGCTGCAACCCTGACCTACAGCGGCATCGCTGTGCTGCATCCGCAACTGTTCGATGGCTGCACCGACGGCGCGTTCAAGCTGGCACCGCTGCTGCGCAAAGCCATGGCGGCTGGCGAAGTGAGTGGCGAGCGCCTGAAAGGGCACTGGGTCGATGTTGGTACGCATGAGCGTCTGGCCGAAGCAGAAACCTTGATAGAAGCGAGTCGCTGACATGTTGTGGCCAGGGACTCTGATTGGAGCCGGAGCGGGTTTTGCAATCGCCAGCATTCCGGGGGCCATGCTTGGGGCATTGTTGGGGCAGGCGCTGGATCGGCGTCTGCACTTGCAGAGCTGGGGACACTTGCGGGAAAAACTCGGCGGTCGGCCGATGCTGCGCAACGACGAACTGTTGTTTGTGTTGCTCGGGCGTCTGGCCAAGAGTGATGGTCGGGTTACCGACGGGCATATCCAGCAGGCGCGCAACGAGATGCGTGCGCTGGAGATGAGTGAGCCGGCAACGCGCCGTGCCATCGCGGCATTCAACCGTGGCAAGTCTGAAAATGACAATCTGCGCGGTTATCTGCGGCGCTTGAGCGCGCAGCCCCATGCGGCCGAGGGTGTCTTGCGTGCGTGCTGGCGGATGGTCTGGGCCGATGGTCGTGCCGGCGTCAGCGAGCGTGAATTGTTGGCGCAGTGGGGCAAATGGCTGGGCTGGACAACGCATCAGGTGCAGGCGCTGGCCAGTGATTACGAACCGGGCAAGCGTCCGATCGTCAGTGCTGCAGTGAGCTATCAGGAGGCGATGCGTTTATTGGGCGTGTCGGCGTCCAGTGAGCCGGCGCAGATCAAGCGGGCCTATCGGCGCCTGCTCAGTCGTCATCATCCGGACAAGATTGCCGGAACGGGGGCGACGCCAGCGCAGGTGCGTGAAGCGACTGATAGAACCCGGGAGCTGCACAATGCTTACACGTTGATTCGTGAGCGGCGGGATTTTCGCTAGTCGTTAGAGCTGTGTTGGCGGTGATGGCCCCTTCGCGAGCAAGCTCGCTCCCACATTGGATCTGTGTACACAATCCATTGTGGGAGCGAGCTTGCTCGCGAATGAAGGCGCCTCGGTCTTATTCGGTCAGTCTGTGTTCTGCGGATTCAGCCAGCCACGCACCCGGCGGAACAACTGTTCCTGCTCAGCCTTGTTGTCTGGCAAGGCTCTCAGCGCCACTTGGCTGAACGCCGAAGTCTTCAAGCGCTTGCTCGCCTGCATGCGCTCCAGCGCGGCGTTGCGATCCAGCGGCTTGTCCATGTAGAAAATATCTGCGGTCGGCAGCTTCAGGGTTGGCGTCAGCTCGGCCAGTGGCGGTTTGGCCTTGGCTGGCATCTGTGCATCGACCATGACGAATTTCTCTACCTGCGCCGTTTGTTTCTCGCTCAGGTATCGCGCGGCCCAATAGGCACCAGTGCCGTGTCCGAGCACGACAATGCTGCGTGCGCTCTGCTGTTCGGCGTAGGCAATCGCTGCGTCGATGCGCGCGAAGATGCGTTCGGCGTCAGCCTTGGATTGTTCTTCAGTGTTTTCGGCGACCACTTGATCCGCCACTTCGGCTTCACCGCCAGCGGCTTGTTCAATTGGCTGCGCGGTGGTGGAGTCCTTGCTACCTGACTCCGGTGCTTTCGGCGCAACCTGCGCTTCAACCACGCGCGGTGCGATGGCGTCGCTTTGCAGGTCGGGCAGGGTGATACTCAGGCTGCTCCATTGTGCATCCGGCAGTTTGCGCCGCAATGGGCCGATTGCCTGCGGCCAGTCAGCGGTTTCGCCGGCGCCAGGGATGATGATCACCGCGCCTTTGGGCTCGGCGGTGTTGGCCGGTTTCCACAGGGCGAGGAAGCTGTCGCTGCCGGCCTGCAATTGTTGCTGTTCTTGCGCCGGGACTTTACGTTCCAGTGCGGCGGCCTCTTCCTGACTACGCTCTAGCAGTGGCTGGCGTTCGGCCGGTTTTTCTTCTGCCGGTTTTTCCGCCGCAGGAGTGGGGTCGGCGGCGTTGACGGAAAACGCACAGGGCAGGATCAGCGACAGGCACAATGCTGGCATTGCCAGGCGGTAAACAGAGGGCATCGGTTATTCCAGGCCAGAAAGTATCCCGGCAGCCTAATGGGTTGGTCAGAATTTGTCAGTGTATGAGACTTCAATGAAGCGATTTTGCTGCCTGTGGGTTATCGGCTGTTTGTGGTTTCCCTTGATGGGCTGGGCGGCGCCTGCGCCCCCGGCCCACGTTGCGCAATTGTCGGCGGGCCAGCAGCAATGGCTGGCGCAGCACAATGAACTGCGCGTCGGTCTGGTCCTGCAAGCACCGTATGCGCAATACGACCGGCGTTTGCAGCGGCTGTCCGGGGCTAACGTCGAACTGATGAAGTTGTTGGCCAAGACGCTCAATGTCGAACTGAGCTGGCGTAACTTTCAGGATCTCGCACAACTGGAAACCGCCGTGCGCGAGGGCGAGATCGATATCGCTCCGGGCCTGAGTCAAACCCCGAGTGCGTTGCGTCTGTGGCAGTTTTCCGATCCCTACATGCGCGTGCCGCAACTGGTGGTCAGTGAGCAGAAGGCCAGTGGCGTGGTCGATCTGGAGAAACTCGACAGCCAGGTCCGCGTCGCCGTGCGCATGCCCAGCAGCACCGCGGACTATCTGCGCAGCAACTATCCACACCTGAACCTGCAAGGCGTGCCGCTAGAGCGTCAAGCCTTGCAGTTGCTGTTGACGCAGCAGGCCGCCTACGCCGTGGTCGACGAGGCACAACTCGGGCGGTTGTCGGTAGAGCCGGAGTTCGCCGAACTGGTGGTGGTGGGCGATATCGGCCTGCCGCAACTGCTGCGAGTCGGCTCGCGCCGCGATTGGCCGGAGCTGGCCGGCATTGTGCAAAGTGCTTTGCGCGCGATCCCGGCCAAAGATCTGGAGCAACTGCACAACCAATGGCTGCAACCGAAATACCCGCGACTGTCGGAGTCGCCCGGCTTCTGGCAGAACCTCAGTCTGTTGTTTGCGGTGATCCTGCTCAGTTGTGTCGCGATCGTGCTCTGGCAGCGCCGCCAACAGCACAGCCTTGAGCAGCGATTGCTGGCCGCCCGGGAAGACATCGCCTTGCGCGCAGCCAGCGAAGAAGCGCTGCGGTTGACGCAGTTCTCCATCGATCAAAGCACCGTCGGCATCCTCTGGGTTAATTGGGACAGCCATGTGCGCTACGCCAATCGTGCGGCGGAAAACATGCTCGGTTACCCCTCAGGCGGATTGATCGAGCGTCCCCTGATCGACTTCGAGCCGGGACTGCACATGGATCGCTGGCTCAATCTGTGGAAGCGCGCGCGGGCCAGCGAAGAAGGGCCGCTGAGTTTCGAAACCAGTTGCGTGCGCGCCGATGGCAGTGTTTTGCCTGCGGACGTGTCGCTGAGTTTCCTGCGCTTTCGTGACAGCGAATACCTGGTGGTTTACCTCACGGATGTCACCGAGCGCCGCCGTGCACTGGCGGCGTTGCAGGAAAGCGAGGCGCGTCTGCAAGGCATTGCGGCGAATGTGCCGGGGCTGGTGTTCCGTCTGGAGCGGGCGCCAGTGACCGGGCAGATCGACTTTGCCTACATCAGCGAGGGCAGCGAAAGTCTGGTCGGTTATGCCCCGGCCACCATTGCCCATCGCGACATGGGCCTGCGCAGCCTGGTGCATCCCGAAGATAAGGCGAGTTATCACCGCACTCAGGATCAGGCGCTGGACACCGACAGTGACTGGTCATGGCAAGGCCGGATCCTCACGCGTCAGGGCGAGCAGCGCTGGGCCGAGATCAAAGCGATCACTCGCCAACTGGAGGACGGCGCGTACGTGTGGGACGGCATCGTCTGGGACATCAGCGAGAGCAAGCGTATCGAGCTGGAACTGGCGGCCTCCCGCGAGCAACTGCGCGAACTGTCGGCGCACCTTGAAAGCGTGCGTGAAGAAGAGAAGGCGCGAATTGCCCGCGAGGTTCACGATGAGTTGGGGCAGATGTTGACGGTGCTGAAACTGGAAACATCGATGTGCGAACTGGCCTACGCGCAACTCGATCCCGGTCTGAACGAACGGTTGAACAGCATGAAGCGCCTGATCGCGCAGTTATTTCAATTGGTGCGTGATGTGGCGACGGCGCTGCGACCACCGATTCTCGATGCCGGGATTGCGTCGGCAATCGAGTGGCAGGCGCGGCGGTTCGAGGCGCGTACGCAGATTCCATGCCTGGTGCAGGTGCCGGACAATCTGCCGGCGCTCAGTGATGCCAAGGCGATTGGCCTGTTCCGGATCCTGCAGGAGGCGCTGACCAATGTGATGCGCCATGCCCAGGCGCATACTGTGGAACTGACGCTGGCGCTGGAAGGCGACGAATTGTGTCTGACGGTCGCCGATGATGGCGTAGGATTCGTCGCTGCTGCCGGTCGGCCGACTTCGTTTGGGCTGGTGGGCATGCGTGAGCGGGTGCTGATCATGGGCGGGCGGCTGACGCTGGAGAGTGAGCCGGGGGAGGGCACCAGTCTGGTGGTGCGGGTGCCGGTGAGTGAGGTTTGAAGGTTTGTGGTGTTTGGGCTGACGCTATCGCGAGCAGGCTCGCTCCCACAGGGATTGGTGTGTACCTGAAATCTGGAGAAAAGATTTGATCCGTGTACTGGTAGCCGAAGACCACACCATTGTCCGCGAAGGCATCAAGCAATTGATTGGCCTGGCCAAGGATCTGCAAGTGGTGGGCGAGGCGAGCAATGGTGAGCAACTGCTCGAAACCCTGCGCAATGTGCCGTGCGAAGTGGTGCTGCTCGACATCTCCATGCCCGGCGTCAATGGCCTCGAAGCGATCCCGCGCATCCGTGCTCTGAACAATCCGCCAGCGATTCTGGTGCTGTCGATGCATGACGAAGCGCAGATGGCTGCTCGGGCGCTGAAGGTTGGCGCTGCCGGGTATGCGACCAAGGACAGTGATCCGGCGTTGTTGCTCACCGCCATTCGCAAGGTCGCGGCCGGTGGGCGTTACATTGATCCGGATCTGGCGGATCGCATGGTCTTCGAAGTCGGCCTGACCGATGCGCGGCCGCTGCATTCGTTGCTGTCGGAGCGCGAATTCTCGGTGTTCGAGCGCCTGGCCCAAGGCGCCAACGTCAACGACATCGCCCAGCAACTGGCCCTGAGCAGCAAAACCATCAGCACCCACAAGGCGCGTTTGATGCAGAAACTCAACATCACCTCGCTGGCCGAACTGGTCAAATACGCGATGGAACACAAACTCCTCTAAAGATCACCGCGATCAAAACTGTAGGAGTGAGCCTGCTCGCGATAGCGGTGGATCATTCACTGCTGTGGTGGCTGATCCACCGCTATCGCGAGCAGGCTCACTCCTACAGGGGATCTCCATAGCGCCAGAAATTTTGAGCATATCTGTTAGCGACACGCGCTTTTGCTTGTTCTTGCAGCTTGCAGCTCAACCCTCGCCACTGCCTTATCCATTAGCGCCATCCTTGTAGGGCAATCCCTACCCCCAACCTTCCATCCGGCTGAGGCGATTCTCTCCTGCGCCCCGATTTGCGCGCCTGTCAGCAACCACTAGGCTTAATCCACAAGCAGTCATCAACAACAAAGGTGTGGGTATGAGCCAGGTCGAAACAAACGCAGGGGCCAGTGATGTGCTGGTCAGCTTTCGTGGAGTGCAGAAGAGCTACGACGGCGAGAACCTGATCGTCAAAGACCTCAACCTGGACATCCGCAAAGGCGAGTTTCTCACCCTGCTCGGGCCGTCCGGTTCCGGCAAGACCACCAGCCTGATGATGCTCGCCGGTTTCGAAACACCGACCGCTGGCGAGATTCTGCTGGCCGGGCGCTCGATCAACAACGTGCCGCCGCACAAGCGCGACATCGGCATGGTGTTCCAGAACTACGCGCTGTTCCCGCACATGACCGTTGCGGAAAACCTCGCGTTTCCACTGACCGTCCGTGGCCTGAACAAAAGCGATGTCAGTGACCGCGTGAAAAAAGTCCTCAGCATGGTTCAGCTCGACGCGTTCGCCTCGCGTTATCCGGCGCAACTGTCCGGCGGTCAGCAACAACGTGTGGCATTGGCCCGTGCGCTGGTGTTCGAACCGCAACTGGTGCTGATGGACGAACCTCTTGGCGCCCTCGACAAACAGCTGCGTGAACACATGCAGATGGAAATCAAGCACCTGCACCAGCGCCTCGGTGTGACCGTGGTCTACGTGACCCACGATCAGGGTGAAGCGCTGACCATGTCCGACCGCGTTGCGGTATTCCATCAAGGCGAAATCCAGCAGATCGCCCCACCGCGCACCCTCTACGAAGAACCGAAAAACACTTTCGTCGCCAACTTCATCGGTGAGAACAACCGCCTCAACGGTCGTCTGCTCAGCCAGAGCGGCGAGCGCTGCGTGGTCGAGTTGGGCCGTGGCGAAAAGGTCGAGGCGCTGGCGGTCAATGTCGGCCAGACCGGCGAACCGGTGACCCTGTCGATCCGTCCGGAGCGCGTCAGCCTCAACGGTTCGAGCGATCAATGCGTTAACCGCTTCTCAGGGAGGGTGGCGGAATTCATCTATCTGGGCGACCACGTCCGGGTGCGCCTGGAAGTCTGCGGCAAGACCGACTTCTTCGTGAAACAGCCGATTGCCGAGCTCGATCCCGCGCTCGCAGTCGGTGACGTGGTTCCGCTTGGCTGGCAGGTCGAGCACGTACGCGCACTCGATCCTCTTCTAGAGGCGAACTGATCGCCCCGGCAATACCAACACCAACCCTGCACGTGGAGAGAACAATAAATGTTGAGATCCCTGAAGTTCACCGCCCTGACCCTGGGCCTGATGGGTGCGGCAAGCGCAATGGCCGCTGGCCCGGATTTGACCGTGGTGTCGTTTGGCGGGGCGAACAAGGCGGCGCAAGTCAAAGCCTTCTATGCACCGTGGGAAGCGGCAGGTAACGGCAAGATCGTCGCCGGCGAATACAACGGCGAAATGGCCAAGGTCAAAGCCATGGTCGACACCAAGAGCGTGTCGTGGGATCTGGTCGAAGTTGAATCGCCAGAGCTGTCCCGTGGCTGCGACGAAGACATGTTCGAACAACTCGACCCGGCACTGTTCGGCAAGACTGAAGACTACGTCAAAGGCGCGATTCAGCCATGCGGCGTGGGCTTCTTCGTGTGGTCGACCGTGCTCGCTTACAACGCCGACAAGCTGAAAACCGCGCCAACCAGCTGGGCCGATTTCTGGGACACCAAGAAGTTCCCGGGTAAACGTGGCCTGCGCAAAGGCGCCAAGTACACCCTCGAATTCGCGCTGATGGCCGACGGTGTGGCGCCGAAAGACGTCTACAAAGAGCTGGCGAGCAAGGGTGGCCAGGATCGTGCGTTCAAGAAGCTTGATGAGCTGAAGCCAAGCATCCAATGGTGGGAAGCGGGCGCACAACCGCCGCAATACCTCGCTTCCGGTGACGTAGTGATGAGTTCGGCCTACAACGGTCGCATCGCGGCGGTGCAGAAAGAATCCAACCTGAAAGTGGTGTGGAACGGCGGCATCTACGACTTCGACGCGTGGGCCATCCCGAAAGGTCTGGACGCCAAGCGCGCCGAAGCGGCGAAGAAATTCATCGCCTTCTCGGTACAGCCGCAGCAGCAGAAAACCTACTCGGAAAACATCGCCTACGGCCCGGCCAACACCCAGGCTGTGCCTCTGCTGGCCAAGGACGTCCTGAAAGACATGCCGACCACCCCGGAAAACATCGCCAACCAGGTGCAGATCGACGTCAGCTTCTGGGCTGACAACGGCGAGCAACTGGAGCAGCGCTTCAATTCCTGGGCTGCGAAGTAACCCGAGCATACGGACCGAGGGCTTTCCGGATGATCGTTCCCACGCTCTGCGTGGGAATGCCGCCCGGGATGCTCCGCGTCCCTGTGACGCAGAGCGTCACTGGATGCGTTACCACGCAGAGCGTGGGAACGATCAGTACCCAAAGTTCGAGGTAGCGTTCGCCACCTCTGTAACGATCAAAGATTTGCGGAGTACGTCATGGCCATCGCCGTTCCCCTGAACGAGGGCACCAGCCCCACCTTGAAGCAGAAGCTCAAGCGCGCCGAGCGGGTCAACCGCTGGAAGGCTCAAGCGCTGATTGCGCCGCTGGTGCTGTTTCTGTTGCTGGTGTTTCTGGTGCCGATCGTGGCGCTGCTCTACAAAAGCGTCGGCAACCCCGAAGTGGTCGGCGGCATGCCGCGCACCGTGGCGGCCATCGCCAGTTGGGACGGCCGTGGCCTGCCCGCTGAACCGGTCTACAAAGCCGCTGGCGAAGACCTCGCCGAAGCGCGTAAAAACCAGACGCTGGGCGATTTGTCCAAGCGCTTGAACATGGAGTTGGCCGGCTATCGCAGCCTGCTGACCAAAACCGCCCGGGCGCTGCCGTTCGCCAGCGAACCGGCCTCCTATAAAGAAGCACTGGAAGGCCTCGACGAGCGTTGGGGCGACCCGGCCTACTGGCAAGCGGTCAAACGCAACACCAGCAGCATCACGCCTTACTACTTGCTGGCAGCGGTCGATCACCGTATCGACGACCTCGGCGAAATCGCCCCGGCCACCCCGGATCAGGCGATCTACCTCGACATCTTCGCCCGCACCTTCTGGATGGGTCTGGTCATCACCGTGATCTGCCTACTGCTGGCTTATCCACTGGCGTACCTGCTGGCCAACCTGCCGTCGCGGCAAAGCAACCTGCTGATGATCCTCGTGCTGCTGCCGTTCTGGACATCGATCCTGGTGCGCGTCGCCGCGTGGATCGTACTGCTGCAATCGGGCGGTCTGATCAACAGTGGGCTGATGGCCATGGGCATCATCGATAAACCGCTGGAACTGGTGTTCAACCGCACCGGCGTGTACATCTCGATGGTGCACATTCTGCTGCCGTTCATGATCCTGCCGATCTACAGCGTGATGAAAGGCATCTCGCCGACCTACATGCGCGCGGCGATTTCCCTCGGCTGCCACCCGTTCGCCAGTTTCTGGCGGGTGTACTTCCCGCAGACCTACGCCGGTGTTGGCGCCGGTTGCCTGTTGGTGTTCATCCTCGCTATCGGCTACTACATCACCCCGGCGCTGCTCGGCAGCCCGAACGATCAAATGGTCAGCTACTTCGTCGCTTTCTACACCAACACCAGCATCAACTGGGGCATGGCCACCGCGCTGGGCGGGCTGTTGCTGCTGGCGACCGTGGTGCTTTATCTGATTTACAGCTGGCTGGTCGGCGCCAGTCGCCTGCGCCTGAGCTAAGGGGAATTCGAAATGCTGAGTCCTTACATGTCGCCCATTGAACGGGTGTGGTTCTACAGCCTGCGGATCCTCTGCGGCCTGATTCTGTTGTTCCTGATTCTGCCGGTGCTGGTGATTATTCCGCTGTCATTTAACTCGGGGAGTTTTCTGGTCTATCCGCTGCAGGGTTTCTCGCTGCAGTGGTACCACGACTTCTTCGCCTCGGCGGAATGGATGCGCGCACTGAAGAACAGCATCATTGTTGCCCCAGCGGCGACGGTGCTGGCGATGATATTCGGTACGCTGGCGGCGATTGGTCTGACTCGCGGTGACTTCCCCGGCAAAGCGCTGGTGATGGCGCTGGTGATTTCGCCGATGGTGGTGCCGGTGGTGATCATCGGCGTGGCGAGTTATCTGTTCTTCGCGCCGTTGGGGTTGGGTAACAGCTTCTTCTCATTGATCGTCGTGCATGCGGTGCTGGGTGTGCCGTTTGTGATCATCACGGTGTCGGCGACGTTGCAGGGGTTTAACCATAATCTGGTGCGGGCGGCGGCGAGTTTGGGTGCATCGCCGTTGACTGCGTTCCGCCGGGTGACCTTGCCGCTGATTGCGCCGGGGGTGATTTCCGGGGCGCTGTTTGCGTTTGCGACTTCGTTTGATGAGGTGGTGGTGACGTTGTTTCTCGCCGGGCCTGAGCAGGCGACGTTGCCTCGGCAGATGTTTAGCGGGATTCGTGAGAACCTGAGTCCGACGATTGCCGCTGCTGCCACGTTGCTGATCGCCTTCTCCGTCATTTTGCTGCTGACCCTGGAATGGCTGCGCGGGCGTAGCGAAAAACTGCGTACGGCTCAGGTTTAAGGGCCAGGTCAAAAGCCACCCCCTCACCCCAACCCTCTCCCCCATGGGGGCGAGGGGGAAGGGAGCAAATCTTCATGGTTTTCAAAACCTGAATCCGACTTGGTATCGCACGTCGGTGTATCTCCTCCATGCACCTCGGTCAGTCTTTTTACCTTCTGGGGAAAAGGGAGCAGATCGTTGTGCTTTTCAAAACCCGAGTTCGACTCGGTATCTCAAGTCGGTGTACCTCTCACATTCACCTCGATCAGTCCCCTCTCCCTTTGGGAGAGGGCTAGGGTGAGGGGCTCTTGATTTTCTAACCGATCAACCATTCACCACCTGAATAGCAGACAACCCCAAATCCCCAGCTAATCTTGTGCCCAGCTCCCACATCTATAAGAGGCTGCGTACGATGAGTCTGTCCCAGTTCAAAATCGCTCATAAACTGATCACCGGCGCCGCCGCCATCGAACAACTGGCCGCTGAGCTCACGCGTCTGGACATCGACAATCCACTGATCGTCACCGACGCCGCGCTGGTCAAGTCCGGCACCGTCGAGCTAGCGTTGGTGCAACTCGGTGGGCGCGACTACGAGATTTTCGATCGCGTACTGCCCGACCCGGAAATTGCCATCGTCGAAGACTGCATGCGTGTTTACCGCGAAGGCGGGCATGACGGTTTGATCGGCCTCGGTGGCGGCAGCGCCATCGACATCGCCAAGAGTGTTGCTGCATACGCCGGTTACCACGGCGCACTGGAGGATCTGTTCGGTGTTGACCAGGTACCACGCAAAGGCCCGCCGCTGATCGCGATTCCGACCACCGCTGGCACCGGCTCCGAAGTGACCAACGTCGCGATTCTCTCGGACAAAGTCGCACAGTTGAAGAAAGGCATCGTCAGCGACTTTCTATTGCCGGACGTGGCGCTGGTCAGCCCGCAGATGACCCTGACCTGCCCACGCAGTGTCACCGCCGCCAGTGGCATCGACGCCTTGGTGCACGCCATCGAGTCCTATCTGTCGGTGAATGCCTCGCCGATCACCGACTCTCTGGCCCTTGGCGCCATCAAGCTGATCGCCAAAGCGCTGCCCAAGGCCTACGCCAATGGCGCCAACCTGCAGGCCCGCGAAGACATGGCCACCGCCAGCCTGATGGCCGGCATGGCGTTCGGCAACGCCGGGGTCGGCGCGGTGCATGCGCTGGCGTATCCGCTGGGCGGGCGCTTCAACATCGCTCATGGCGTGAGCAATGCGTTGCTGCTGCCGTATGTCATGACCTGGAACAAGATGGCCTGCGTCGAACGCATGCAGGATATTGCCGAAGCCATGGGGGTGAAGACCGCTCATTTGAGTGCAGCCGAAGCGGCAGACAAAGCTGTGCAAGCGATGACCGATTTGTGCGCGGCCGTGGAAATCCCGGCCGGGCTGCGTAGTTTCGGCGTGCCGGAAGAGGCGATCCCGGCGATGGCCGTGGAAGCCGCGGGCATTGAGCGGCTGATGCGCAATAACCCGCGCAAACTCAGTGCTGTCGATATCGAGAAGATCTACCGCGCGGCGTATTGAGTCAGCGCCGGTCATCGGTCATGGCATAACCCAATCATCGCGGTCACGGTGCGCGCTTGGAAACTTGAGGTATACAATGCGCGCCATCGTGATTTAGCTCAGAAAAGGTGCGTCATGCAGCCCTTCGTAATTGCTCCGTCGATTCTCTCCGCCGACTTCGCCCGCCTCGGCGAGGAAGTAGACAACGTTCTCGCCGCTGGCGCCGACTTCGTCCACTTTGACGTCATGGACAACCACTACGTGCCAAACCTGACCATCGGTCCGATGGTCTGCGCGGCATTGCGCAAGTACGGCGTTTCCGCGCCGATCGACGCGCATCTGATGGTCAGCCCGGTGGATCGCATTGTCGGCGACTTCATCGAAGCCGGCGCCACCTACATCACCTTCCACCCGGAAGCCACGCTGCACGTTGATCGTTCGCTGCAACTGATCCGCGAAGGTGGCTGCAAATCCGGTCTGGTATTCAACCCGGCGACCCCGCTGGATGTGCTCAAGTACGTGATCGACAAGGTCGACATGGTCTTGCTGATGAGCGTCAACCCGGGCTTCGGCGGGCAGAAGTTCATTCCTGGCACCCTCGATAAACTGCGCGAAGCGCGGGCAATCATCGATGCCTCGGGCCGTGACATCCGCCTGGAAATCGATGGCGGCGTCAACGTCAACAACATCCGCGAAATCGCCGCTGCTGGCGCTGACACCTTTGTTGCCGGCTCGGCAATCTTCAATGCGCCGAACTATCAGGAAGTCATCGACAAGATGCGTTCCGAACTGGCGCTGGCGCGCCCATGAGCGGTTTTGAGCAGCTGTTCCCGGGAAAACTGCCACGGCTGGTGATGTTCGATCTGGATGGCACACTGATCGACTCGGTTCCGGACCTGGCAGCCGCCGTGGACACCATGCTGCTCTCCCTCGGCCGTCAACCGGCGGGCATCGATTCGGTGCGCGAGTGGGTTGGCAACGGCGCGCCAGTACTGGTGCGCCGTGCGTTGGCCGGTGGTATCGATCATTCGGCGGTGGATGACGTCGAAGCCGAGCACGCGCTGGAAGTGTTCATGCAAGCCTACGGCGCCAGCCATGAGCTGACCGTGGTCTATCCCGGCGTGCGCGACACTCTCAAGTGGCTGCACAAGCAAGGCGTGGCCATGGCGCTGATTACCAACAAACCGGAGCGTTTCGTCGCGCCGCTGCTGGATCAGATGAAGATCGGCCGCTACTTCAAGTGGATCATCGGTGGCGATACCCTGCCGCAGAAAAAGCCTGATCCGGCAGCGCTGTTCTTTGTGATGAAAATGGCCAACATCCCGGCCTCGCAATCGCTCTTCGTCGGCGACTCGCGCAGCGATGTGCTGGCGGCGAAAGCGGCGGGGGTCAAATGCGTGGCGCTGAGCTATGGCTACAACCACGGTCGACCGATTGCCGAAGAATCACCGGCGCTGGTCATCGACGATCTGCGCAAGCTAATTCCCGGTTGCCTAGGTTCGGCCGCTGAGATAACGTTGCCCGACGCTGCTCAATCCCATTCTGGAAACGCCATCGTGGTGGTCACTCGCAAACTCTGGATGAAAGTCATCAAGGCCCTGGCCCGCTGGCGTTGGCGCGCCTGACTTGTTCCTGGCCGGCCTGCCGGCGCGTTTGCATACCTGACTGATTTGCCCCTCACACCACGAGGCACCTTATGATCCGCGAAGAATTCCTGCGCTTGGCCGCTGACGGCTACAACCGCATTCCGTTGGCCTGCGAAACCCTGGCCGACTTCGACACGCCGCTGTCGATCTACCTGAAACTGGCCGACCAGCCCAACTCCTACCTGCTCGAATCGGTGCAGGGTGGCGAGAAATGGGGCCGTTATTCGATCATCGGCCTGCCGTGCCGCACCGTGCTGCGCGTTCACGACCATCACGTGAGCATCACCGTTGATGGCGTCGAGACCGAAAGCCACGATGTTGAAGATCCGTTGGCCTTCGTCGAAACCTTCAAGGCGCGCTACAACGTGCCGACCATCGCCGGTCTGCCGCGCTTCAACGGTGGTCTGGTCGGTTACTTCGGTTACGACTGCGTGCGTTATGTCGAGAAGCGCCTGGGCAAGTGCCCGAACCCGGATCCACTTGGCGTGCCAGACATTCTGCTGATGGTTTCCGACGCCGTCGTGGTGTTCGACAACCTCGCCGGCAAGATGCACGCGATCGTGCTCGCCGACCCTGCGCAGGCGGATGCCTTCGAACAAGGTCAGGCGCAACTGCAGGCATTGTTGGAAAAGCTCCGTCAGCCGATCACCCCGCGCCGTGGCCTGGACTTCAGCAAGCAACAAGCGGCTGATCCGGTGTTCCGTTCGAGTTTTACTCAAGACGATTACGAAAAAGCCGTCGACACCATCAAGGAGTACATCCTTGCCGGTGACTGCATGCAGGTCGTGCCGTCGCAGCGCATGTCGATCGACTTCAAGGCTGCGCCGATCGATCTGTACCGCGCTTTGCGTTGCTTCAACCCGACGCCGTACATGTACTTCTTCAACTTCGGCGACTTCCACGTCGTTGGCAGTTCGCCGGAAGTGCTGGTGCGGGTCGAAGACAACCTGATCACCGTGCGCCCGATTGCCGGCACGCGCCCACGTGGCGCCACGGAAGAAGCGGATGTGGCGCTGGAAGAGGACTTGCTGTCGGACGACAAGGAGATCGCCGAGCACTTGATGCTGATCGATCTGGGTCGCAACGACACCGGGCGCGTGTCGGAAATCGGCTCGGTGAAGCTCACCGAGAAAATGGTTATCGAGCGCTATTCCAACGTGATGCACATCGTCTCCAACGTCACCGGCCAGTTGAAAGCCGGGCTGACGGCGATGGATGCACTTCGAGCGATTCTGCCGGCGGGCACCTTGTCGGGCGCGCCGAAGATTCGCGCGATGGAAATCATCGACGAACTGGAGCCGGTCAAGCGTGGAGTGTATGGCGGCGCGGTGGGTTACTTCGCCTGGAACGGCAACATGGACACCGCGATTGCGATTCGTACGGCGGTGATCAAGAACGGCGAACTGCACGTGCAGGCTGGTGGCGGTATCGTCGCCGACTCGGTGCCGGCACTGGAATGGGAAGAAACCCTGAACAAACGCCGCGCGATGTTCCGCGCCGTGGCCCTGGCCGAGCAAACCCCGGAAGCCTGAACTCACGCAAAACCCCCTGTAGGAGTGAACCTGTTCGCGATAGCGGATTAACATTCAACGGATATGTTGTTTGAACCACCGTAATCGCGAGCAGGCTCACTCCTACATTTGATCTGTGTTCGGTCATAAAAAAGCGGCGCCTGTGAGAGCGCCGCTTTTTTTTGCCTGCGATTTAGAAGTCCAGAACGACCCCGACGTTAACGCCCTGCTGGGTAAAGTCATCATCCTTACGCAGCGAGTAGCCGCCACGCAGCGCCAGATCCGCCGTGAGTTTGTGGCTGACGCCCAGGCTCAAACGGTTCAAATGACTCTGCGGCGTGTAGCCCTCAAGTTTGAAGTCATTCGCCGGCAAGGTGTTGAGCGCGATGTTGACCTTCTGCACGTCGTCTTCGTACTCACGCTCGTGAGCGTACTCGCCGAATACCTGGGTTTGCGGGGTGATGTTGTACTTGCCCTGCAAGCCCAGCCCCAGGCGTTTCGAGTCACGAGTCTGATCATCGAAAGTCAGCGCCGTGGCGCGGTTGCCCTTCTCTGAGTAGCCGTCGACATCGACGCTGGCGTAGTCGGCGCTGACGAATGGCGACAGGTGCCACTCGCTGCCCGGTTGGGCAATGTCGTAACCGACGCGGGCGCTGAAGGCCCAGAGGCTGCCGTCGGTGTCGCCTTTTTCAGCACCTTCGCTGACGCCCAGATCAAATTTGCGCTTGAGGTTGTCGTAGTCGAGTTTGCCACCGGTCAACGCCGCGTCAGCCCACCAGCGGTTCTGCTGGTACTGGGCAAATGCAGTGGCCATGTAGCTGTTGAGTTTGTAATCCGAGTCGTTGTGACCGGCCTCCAGATTCTGCCGGTAGAAACCTCCTGCCACACCGACACGCCAGGCTTCATTCAAGCGGTAGCTGCCGCCGACGTTAAGGTTGTAACCGCTGCCATCGGCGCTGGCGCCGCTGCTTTGGCTGTCGACATCAAGATGTTGGCCGCCCGCCGAAACAATGGCGCGCCATTGACCTACCGCTTGCCAGTTCTCCCAGTCCGCCTGCCATTGATTGCGCAGTTCATCCTGATGCGCACGCACGGTGGCGTGGGCCATTTCCGGTAGCAGCGTCAGCTCCCACGGCGCGGCGAGCAGGGAATAGGCGTAATCGGAGATCAGCTTTTGCCCGGCCTCGGTCGGGTGCACGCCGTCGTTGTAGATCAGCTTGGTCGGATCGGGCGTTGCACTGTTGATCCCGTATCGCGCGTTCTCGGTGCAACCGCTGCCACTGAAGCAGGTCGCGGTCAGGTTCTGGTCGGTCGCGAGGCCAAAGCGCCCAGGATCGGCAAACACTTCCGACAACAGGACCGGAATGTTCAGCGGAATGATTTCGGCGTTGATGCCTTGCAGGCGCGTGACCAAC
Source organism: Pseudomonas sp. Irchel s3a12 (assembly GCF_900187485.1). Lineage (NCBI taxonomy): Bacteria > Pseudomonadati > Pseudomonadota > Gammaproteobacteria > Pseudomonadales > Pseudomonadaceae > Pseudomonas > Pseudomonas sp. Irchel s3a12. The sequence goes on along the minus strand of NZ_FYDN01000015.1, from coordinate 17,256 downwards.
TGGCTGTTGAACTGAGTGGCGAGCTGGCTGCTGAAAGCTTGCAGCGGTGTACCGTTGATCGCTGGCGTCAGGCCAACATCAGGCAACAGCCAGACCATCACGTATTTGGCGCCGGCGGTTTGCAGGGTTTGCACGCTGTCGGCCAGTCGATCGGCGGCGGCGTTGGCTTGCGGCAGGCTGAGAATGCGACCTTGCAGGAAGTCGTTACCGCCGCCGGAAATGTAATACAGCGCCTTCGGGTCGGCGCGGAAGCCGTTCGATGGCAGGTAACCGGCGCGGGTGCGTTCGCCGGTAGCGGATTGCGTCGTGATCGAGTCGAGGATCTGGTCGGTGCGATAACCGCCGACCGCCCAGTTGTTACCGTCCGGCTGGCCGTTTTCGGCGCGCACGGCGGAGCTGGAGGAGGCTGTCTGGTCTGGCGAAAAGCCAAGGCGTCCGCCGAGCAACTGCGTGGAATTCAATGAATGCAGTTCACCGCTGCCATCTTGATACACCGGCCCGGTCCGGTTGGTGTAACGCTCGGTGGAGCCGGCCGGTCCGCCAGTGTCGGTGAAGGTGCCTGCGTCGTTGAGGCTGTCGCCAAACACAATGAAACTGGAATAAGGATTGGGTGCAGCATTGGCCTGAGCGCAGGCCAGTGCAAGCAGGCAGCCGGCCAGCGGTACAAACAACGTCTGTTTGATCATGAGCAAGTCCGTTTAGTTATTGTTGTAGGTGAACGAAACGACAGTACCAAAAACTCCCGGCGTTTTGCCATCGGTCGCGAATCCTCCCCCGGTTTTATCTGCCGCAGCCCCGGCCATATTGCACGCTCCGCCCAGCTAAGTTACTGTGCCGGAACGTATGAACGAGACCTTCCCCGTGTTGATCACCAGCAAACTTCTGGATCAAGTCATCAAGGCACACGCCCGCTGGCGTTGGCGCGCCTGAATCTTTTCTGCCGGCCCCGCCGGATCTGTATCGCTTTGCCTTCCTTGCCTGTTTGAAATGCCGCTGTGCCGACGCATCTTCCTGCGTCCGACATCGTGCAGCGCCCTGCGGGCAAGTGATCTGAAGGCTGTTTTCAAATCAGAATTCAAGAGGTTCGACACGCCATGTTGCTGATGATCGACAACTACGACTCCTTTACTTACAACGTTGTGCAATACCTCGGCGAGCTGGGTGCCGAAGTCAAAGTGGTGCGCAACGATGAACTGACCATCGCTGAAATCGAAGCCCTCAAGCCTGAGCGCATTGTGGTTTCCCCCGGTCCTTGCACGCCGACTGAAGCCGGCATCTCCATCGAAGCCATCAAACACTTCGCCGGCAAGCTGCCGATCCTCGGTGTCTGCCTTGGCCATCAGTCCATCGGCCAGGCGTTTGGCGGTGACGTGGTGCGCGCCCGCCAAGTGATGCACGGTAAGACTAGTCCGGTATTCCACGAGGACAAGGGCGTTTTCGCCGGCCTCAATCATCCGCTGACCGTCACCCGTTACCACTCGCTGATCGTCAAGCACGACACGTTGCCCGATTGCCTGGAACTGACCGCATGGACCCAGCACGATGACGGTTCGGTCGACGAAATCATGGGCCTGCGTCACAAGACCCTGAACATTGAGGGCGTACAGTTTCACCCCGAGTCGATCCTGACCGAGCAGGGCCATGAACTGTTTGCCAACTTCCTCAAACAAACCGGCGGCACGCGCTAAGGACTTCCCATGAATATCAAGACAGCCCTGAGCCGTATCGTCGATCACCTCGACCTCAGCACCGATGAAATGCGCGACGTGATGCGCGAAATCATGACCGGCCAATGCACCGACGCGCAGATCGGCGCGTTCATGATGGCCATGCGCATGAAGAGCGAGAGCATCGACGAAATCGTCGGCGCCGTGTCGGTGATGCGTGAGCTGGCCGATCAAGTTGAACTGAAAACCCTCGACGGCGTGGTCGATGTGGTCGGCACCGGCGGTGACGGCGCGAACATCTTCAACGTATCCACCGCCTCTTCGTTTGTCGTAGCGGCAGCCGGTTGCACCGTGGCCAAGCACGGCAACCGCGCGGTATCGGGCAAGAGCGGCAGCGCCGACTTGCTGGAAGCCGCCGGCATCTATCTGAACCTGACGCCGGTGCAAGTCGCGCGTTGCATCGACAACGTCGGCATCGGTTTCATGTTTGCCCAGACCCACCACAAAGCCATGAAGTACGCCGCCGGCCCGCGCCGCGATCTTGGCTTGCGTACGCTGTTCAACATGCTCGGCCCGCTTACGAATCCGGCCGGTGTGAAACATCAGGTGGTGGGCGTGTTCACTCAGGCATTGTGCCGGCCATTGGCCGAAGTCTTGCAGCGCCTGGGCAGCAAGCATGTACTGGTGGTGCATTCGAAAGACGGCCTGGACGAGTTCAGTCTTGCCGCGCCGACTTTTGTTGCCGAGTTGAAGAACAACGAAATCACCGAGTATTGGGTCGAGCCGGAAGATCTCGGCATGAAGAGCCAGAGCCTGCACGGTCTGTCGGTCGAAGGCCCGGAGGCGTCGCTGGCGCTGATCCGTGATGCTCTCGGCAAGCGCAAAACCGAAAACGGCCAGAAAGCCGCCGAAATGATTGTGCTCAATGCCGGTGCGGCGCTGTATGCCGCTGACGTGGCGAGTAGTTTGAAACAGGGTGTGGAGCTTGCGCACGACGCCCTGCACACCGGTCTCGCTCGGGAAAAACTCGAGGAGCTGGGTGCCTTTACCGCGGTATTCAAAGTGGAGAATGAGGGATGAGTGTACCGACGGTTCTGGAAAACATTCTGGCCCGCAAGGTTCAGGAAGTCGCCGAGCGTAGCGCCCGTGTGAGCCTGAGTGAGCTGGAAAGTCTGGCCAAGGCGGCCGATGCACCCCGTGGTTTTGCCCAGGCGTTGCTGGCGCAAGCCAAGAAGAAGCAGCCCGCGGTCATTGCCGAAATCAAAAAGGCCTCGCCGAGCAAAGGTGTTATCCGCGAGAACTTCATTCCGGCCGACATCGCCAAAAGCTACGAGAAGGGCGGGGCGACCTGTCTGTCCGTGCTGACCGACATCGATTACTTCCAGGGCGCCGATGCTTATCTGCAACAGGCCCGGGCCGCGTGCAAACTGCCGGTGATTCGCAAGGACTTCATGATCGATCCTTACCAGATCGTCGAAGCCCGCGCGCTGGGTGCTGACTGTGTGCTGCTGATCGTCTCCGCACTGGATGACGTGAAAATGGCCGAGCTGGCCGCTGTCGCCAAAAGCGTCGGTCTCGATGTGTTGGTCGAAGTGCACGATGGCGATGAGCTGGAGCGTGCGTTGAAAACCCTCGACACGCCGCTGGTCGGGGTCAACAACCGTAACCTGCACACCTTCGACGTCAGCCTGGAAACCACCCTCGACCTGCTGCCGCGCATTCCGCGCGATCGCCTGGTGATTACCGAGAGCGGTATTCTCAATCGTGCCGATGTCGAGTTGATGGAAATCAGCGAAGTGTATTCGTTCCTGGTGGGTGAAGCGTTCATGCGTGCGGAGAATCCGGGCACTGAACTGCAGCGACTGTTCTTCCCGGAGCGTGGCACTTCCATCAGCGGTTCGACCCTCGACTGATTCGCTCTAGACCGAGTCGAGACCATCGCGAGCAGGCTCACTCCCCCAGGGGAAATGCATTCCAATGTGGGAGCGAGCTTGCTAGCGAAGGGTCCATCGAAACCGCTAATGATTTCCATGTTGCCGGAGCCTGTTATGTCGCTGCCAACCTCCCTGACCATCGAAGCCGGTCTGCAAGCCGAACAAGACTTGCTGGCCTCGGTCTGCGCCGGCGACGCAGAATTCGGCCTTCTATTCTGGCAACCCAGCGATCGTGCGTTGGTCATGCCTCGCCGCCTCAATCGCCTCGCCGCGTTCGACCACGCCTGCGAAGTCTCAGCCGCCGCTGGCTGGCCCGTCCTGCTACGCGAAACCGGTGGCGAACCCGTCCCGCAATCAGCGGCGACGATCAACATCGCCCTGGTCTATGCGCCACCACGCAGCGAAGGCGACCTGAACCGCATCGAAACCGGCTACCACCGTCTCTGCGATCCGATCTGTCAGTTGTTGGAGGAGTTGGGCGGCTCGTCATCGTTGGGTGAAATCGATGGCGCATTCTGCGACGGTCGCTTCAACGTCAATCTGGACGGTCGCAAAATGGTCGGCACGGCCCAGCGCTGGCGCCAGAGTCAGGGCGGGCAACGTCCGGTGGGCCTGGTGCACGGGGCGATGCTGATGGATAACGAGCGCGAATCGATGGTCGCCGCGGTCAATCGCTTCAATGAAGTGTGCGGCCTGGAGCAACGCGTGCGGGCTGAAAGCCACATCGGCCTGCATGAGAAATTCAACGCGCCACAGGCCTTGGCGCGTCTCGATGAGCTGTTTCGATTGATGCTGGCGCAGATCTACAGCGCCTGACTTTCGGGCTTAGCGCGTACCGAAGACCACCATGGTCTTGCCTTTCACATCGACCAGGTTACGTTCCTCAAGATCCTTGAGCACGCGGCCGACCATCTCCCGTGAACAACCGACAATCCGGCCGATTTCCTGACGGGTCACCTTGATCTGCATGCCGTCCGGGTGGGTCATCGCATCCGGTTGTTTGCACAGTTCCAGCAGGCAACGCGCGACTCGACCGGTTACATCGAAGAACGCCAGATCGCCGACCTTGCGCGTGGTGTTGCGCAGTCGTTGTGCGATTTGTCCGCTGAGTACGAAAAGAATGTCCGGATCCTGCTGCGACAATTCGCGGAACTTGGCGTAGCTGATTTCCGCTGTTTCGCATTCAACTTTGGCCCGAACCCAGGCGCTGCGTTCCTGTTCCTGTCCCGCTTGCTCGAACAGGCCCAGTTCGCCAAAGAAATCCCCGGCGTTGAGGTAAGCGATGATCATCTCCCGACCGTCGTCATCCTCGATCAGGATCGTCACAGAACCCTTGATGATGAAGTACAGCGTGTCCGAGCGATCGCCCGCACAGATGATGTTGCTCTTGGCCGCATGGCGACGGCGCTGGCAATGCATCAACAGCTTGTCGAGATTCTTGATTTTGGGTGTGGGGGTAATAGCAACCATGGTTGTATCCCGAAAAGACTGCACGGTGATGTTTGATTTTTTATGAGGCGCTGAAGGCGGTCGCTACACGGGCTGACATGGGCGCCAGCGAATTGGCGCCAGCTTAACAGACACTTCGTCGCAAATTCGAGAAATTACCTACAGCGTGGAGGCATCCTGTCCTAGGAACGTTGCTCGCTGTCCGGGTAAAGCCCTGTGCTAAGCTGGCGACCCTTTTTTTACAGTGGAGTCTGGGCGATGAAGGCACGCATCCAATGGGCTGGCGAAGCCATGTTCCTCGGCGAATCCGGTAGCGGTCATGTCGTGGTGATGGACGGTCCGCCGGACGCTGGTGGTCGTAATCTGGGTGTTCGTCCGATGGAAATGCTTCTGCTGGGTGTCGGCGGTTGCAGCAACTTCGACGTGGTCAGCATCCTGAAGAAGTCCCGTCAGGCCGTTGAAAGCTGCGAGGCCTTTCTCGAAGCCGAGCGCGCGACCGAAGATCCGAAGGTGTTCACCAAGATTCACATGCATTTCGTGGTCAAGGGCCGTGGCTTGAAAGAGGCCCAGGTCAAGCGCGCCATCGAACTGTCCGCCGAGAAGTACTGCTCCGCTTCGATCATGCTTGGCGCGGCTGGCGTGGCGATCACTCACGACTACGAAATCGTCGAACTCGGTTGAACCGACATTCAACTATCATAAAAGCAGTGCAGACTCTGGCGATCCCCCGCTGACGTCTGCATAATGCGCCACTTTTTTCAGGGCAGTGATCGGTCAGCCGACGGATCAGCCGCCTGAACAGATAACCAAAATCGCCATCGCGAAGAGGTGTTAACCGTCCTACGCAGGTGCGTTGTTCGCACTTGACGGGCATGCTTGATCACGCGGCCGGGCCGCATACATAGAGAGTTTTTTACGGTGAAAAGCAAACTCAAGCTCCACGGGTTCAATAACCTGACAAAGACCTTGAGCTTCAACATCTATGACATCTGCTACGCGGAAACCCCGCAAGACCAGCAGGCTTACGTTGAGTACATCAATCAAGAGTACAACGCGAAACGCCTGACGCAGATTCTCACAGAAGTTGTCGAGATCATTGGTGCCAACATCCTGAACATTGCCAGTCAGGACTATGAACCTCAGGGCGCCAGCGTCACGATTCTGATTTCTGAAGAGCCGGTAACCCCGACTGAAAGCCAGATTGAAGAGTCGCCGGGCCCGTTGCCCGAAATTATCCTGGCCCACCTCGACAAGAGTCACATCACGGTGCACACCTATCCGGAAATTCATCCGGACGACGGTATTGCAACTTTCCGTGTGGACATCGACGTGTCGACTTGTGGTGTCATTTCACCGCTTAAAGCGCTCAATTTCCTCATTCACCAGTTCGATTCGGACATAGTGACTGTGGATTATCGTGTGCGCGGCTTCACCCGTGACGTTGAAGGCAACAAGCACTTCATCGACCACGAGATCAACTCGATCCAGAACTACCTCTCTGAAGACACCCGCGACGCGTACCAGATGACCGACGTGAACGTGTATCAGGAAAACCTGTTCCACACCAAAATGCTGCTGAAGAACTTCGAACTGGACAACTACCTGTTCGGCGACGCCACCAGCAATCTGTCCCTCGAGCAGCGTGCTCAGGTGACCGATCGGGTGAAACACGAAATGCTCGAAATCTTCTACGCGCGCAACATGCCTACTTAAGATTCCCGGGCACAAAAAAAAGGCGACTGTCTCAGGACAGTCGCCTTTTTTATTGCTGGAACAAAGCACCCTGTGGGAGCGAGGCTGCTCGCGATAAGGCCTTCAGCACCCACACAGATCTCAGATCCGATAAGTACTCTTGGTCATCACCTTCGCCAGAATACTCATCCCGAACTTCACCGGCGCCGGAAACCGAAAACCCCCAGCCTCCAGCGCACTTTCCGCATGATGTTCTTCATCTATGCGCATCTGCTCCAGAATCGCCCGGGATTTCTCGTCCTCAGCCGGCAACTGCTCCAGGTGTTCATTCAAGTGCTTGCACACCTGATGCTCGGTCGCCGCGACGAATCCAAGGCTGACCTTGTCGCTGATCAACCCGGCCACCGCACCAATACCGAACGACATCCCGTAAAACAGCGGATTTAAAACGCTGGTATGGCTGCCCAACTGATGAATACGTTGTTCGCACCAGACCAGATGATCAATCTCTTCTTCGGCGGCGTGCTCCATGGCCTCGCGCACCTGAGGCAGCTTGGCGGTCAGCGCCTGTCCCTGATAGAGCGCCTGGGCGCAGACTTCACCGGTATGGTTGATGCGCATCAGGCCGGCAACGTGGCGGGTGTCTTCGTCGCTCATTTGCGTGTCCGGCTGCAAAATCGCCGGCGACGGACGGTACGGTTGGCCACTGAAGGGCAGCAGGGTACGCATTGCGGCATCGGCTTGCAGCAGAAGACGGTCAATTGGCGAGTAGTGACGTTGGGTAGTCATGCTGACCTCCGGGAAGAATCTCGACGGCCAGTTTAACCGAATCGGCCGTGGAAGGTTTGCGCTGGGTCATTTGCTGCGCGGTCATGCTTTTTTGTGGGAGCGATGCTGCTCGCGAAGGCGTGGTGTCAGGCACTGGTATATTGAACGTGCCGACGTCTTCGCGAGCAGGCTCGCTCCCGCAGGGGGCTTTTTAGCCCGGTGGCCAGTTCATCTGACGCTGACCGAGTACGTGCATATGAATGTGGTAGACGGTCTGCCCACCTTTCTCATTGCAGTTCATCACTACGCGGAAACCTTCTTCGCAACCCAGTTCCAGTGCCAGACGCTGCGCAGTGAACAGGATGTGCCCGGCCAATGCCTTGTCATCTTCGGTCAGGTCATTGAGGGTGCGCACCGGTTTTTTCGGGATCACCAGGAAATGCACCGGTGCCTGAGGGGCGATGTCATGGAAGGCCAAAACCTGGTCGTCTTCGTAAATGATCTTGGCCGGGATTTCCCGGTTGATGATCTTGGTGAACAGAGTATCCACTGCTGTTTTCTCCGCTGTTTGGGCTGAATCGAGTGTACCGCGTTGAATCCGGTTTCTTCAGCGCGGGCAGTAAGCTTTATTGACCATACCGACGATGGTGCGATTGAGCCAGCGCGAGCCCAGTCGCGGCAAGAACGCGAACCAGCGGTTGCGTCGTCCGGGAATGATGATTGCGCGGTTCTTGTCGAGGGCGCGTACGGTGTATAGCGCGACTTCCTCCGGGCTCATCATTAACTTGCTGTCTTTGAGTTTGTCGCTGTTCAGCTGCGCCGTGCGGAAAAATGCCGTGCGTGTCGGGCCGGGGCAGAGTACCGAGACCTTCACCGCACTTTGTTTCAGTTCAACCCGCAAGGCTTCGGAGAAGTGCAGCACATACGCCTTGCTGGCGTAGTAAGTGCTCATCCAAGGGCCGGGATTGAAGGCGGCCACCGAGGCGACATTGAGAATCTGCCCGCCACCCTGCAGCGCCATGCTGTTGCCGATGGCGTGGCAGAGACGGGTGAGGGCGAGGATGTTCACTTCGATCAGATCCTGCTCGGTCATCCAGTCCTGTGCGAGAAACGGGCCGCAGGTGCCGATGCCGGCGCAATTGACGAGCAAGTCGATCTGTCGGTCACCTTCTTCCAGTTCCAGCAGGAAGCCGGACAGACGCAATGGCTCGCCCAGATCGCAGGCGCGGAACAGTACCTCGACGCCAAAACGCTGGGTCAATTCGATCGCAATGCTTTCGAGCTGATCACGCTGTCGGGCCACCAGAATCAGGCTGCGGCCACGCCGGGCCAGTGCTTCGGCCATCGCCAGGCCGATGCCGCTGGAGGCGCCGGTGATCAGTGCGTAACGGGTCATGCAATTCTCCATCGCAACAGCTCCGCGCCGGCGACGCGGGTGTCACGGCGGGGAGCGCTGTTCATTCTTTCGCAGAGTCTACAGGGGCCTGCGCCGCTTCGGCTGCCTCGTCGGCGGAATCCGCAGGCGTTTCGACCTCTACTTCGACTTCATCAGTGGTCACCGAGCCACTTTCGTAGCTGCTTTCCAGATTGCTTTCATATTCCTGCTGGATGGCTGAGATGCCGCCGAGCATTCCACCGACAAAAATCAGTGCGAAGAACACGATCCACAGTGAGCACAGCACTTTCACGGCGGTGCTGTTTGGCGGCGGGGGAGGGCCGTAGCGATTGGCGCCGGTGTTGCCCGGTACGACCATGATCACCAGCGGGAAGAAGCTGCCCACGAACGGTACAAGGTTCAATAGCCAGAGCCAGCCCGACCAGCCGATATCGTGCAGGCGCTGGACGCTGAACAGAATGCTGACGATCAGGAAGGCGATAAACAGGAAGAACGCGAAGATTCCGCCGATGATCAGGCCGGTGGTGGAATCGCCGCTGACCAGGCCAAGCGCCAACAGGGCGAATACCCCGATAATGGGCAGCGTGACCAGGCTCAGTACCATCGTCCATGCAAGAAAACGCAGGCGACCTATGCGGCCTTCGACGCTGAACGGCTTGAGCGTGGCGAACGCCGGAACATGTTCCCCCACATTGGCGCGAGGCGGTGCATACGGGGAGTCCGGTTCTGCCACCACAGTGGAGTGTTCCTGGACGTCCGATAGATTCAGTTCGATTGCCGTCTCTGCTTCAATGCGTGCATCAATCCCGGTTTTGCTCAGAGCTTGTAGATAAGCCTGTGCATCGTTGTGGGACAGGTCGCGTTTGAGTGCTACGGCGCGGCCATTGAACAGGCGTTCGATGGCCGCCACTTCACTTTTGAAAAGATCAGCCAGATTGAGCTTGGCCGTAGTGATATCGACACCGGGCTGCAAAGCACCGTCGAATACGATCTTGTAACGGGGTTCGCTCATGGCCGAGGCATCCTTGTCGCGAATGGTTTGAAAGGTCGTCAGTGTAAGGCCAGTCTTGAGTCGACTTGCCCGGTTTTTTTATTCGCGCGGCCAGCGTTTTGGCAATTGTGCTGCGTGTTCCTGGGCTTGCCGGTATTCAGCGTCCAGCCGTGCGATCAATTGATCCACGCTCGGCAGGTCATCGATCTGTCCGACGCCTTGTCCGGCCGACCACACAGTCTTCCAGGCTTTGGCTTCATCATTGATTGGCTTGAGCTTGTCACCGAAATTCACTTCGCCTTTGCCTTGCAGAGCGGCCATGTCGAAACCGGCCGCTTCCAGGCTCTGCCGCATAAAGCTCGCCGGCACTCCCGAGACCGCTGGAGTATGGATGATGTCGGACGCCTTGGCTGTCAGCAGCATCTCCTTGTAGGCGTCGGGCGCATGACTTTCCGTGGTGCCGATAAATCGCGTACCGAAGTAGGCCAGATCCGCGCCGAGCAGCTGTGCGGCGAGAATCTCATGCCCGTGGTTAAGACATCCTGCAAGCAGCAGGGTTTTATCGAAGAACTGACGGATCTCGGCGATCAGCGCAAACGGACTCCAGGTCCCGGCATGGCCCCCGGCGCCGGCCGCCACAGCAATCAATCCGTCGACGCCGGCCTCGGCCGCTTTCTCGGCATGTCGGCGAGTGGTGACGTCATGGAAGACCAGGCCGCCATAACTGTGTACCGCGTCGACCAACTCCTTCACCGCGCCGAGGCTGGTGATGACGATCGGCACTTTGTGTTCGACGCAGATGTTCAGGTCTGCCTGCAAGCGCGGGTTGCTGTTGTGCACGATCAGGTTCACCGCGTACGGCGCCGGGTTGTCCAGTGTCGCCAGGCCCGCTTCGATCTGTTCCAGCCAGGCTTTGAATCCGCTGCTTTCGCGTTGGTTCAGCGCAGGAAAACTCCCGACCACGCCATTACGGCAGCAGGCGAGCACCAGCTCAGGGTTGGAAATCAGAAACATCGGCGCCGCCACTACAGGCAAACGCAGACGTTGTTCGAGCAAAGCGGGCAGCGACATTATGAACACCCCAAGGATCTGTACTTGTTGAAGTTAGAACGGCTTGACCACGACCAGAATTACGATAGCCAGCAATATCAGAACCGGCACTTCATTGAACCAGCGATAAAAGACATGGCTGCGGGTGTTCTCGCCACGGGCGAAACGTTTTACCTGCGCACCGCACATGTGGTGGTAGCCGATCAGCAAGACGACCAGGGTCAATTTGGCGTGAATCCAGCCGCCCATGCTGAAGATGCTCGGGTTGAGGTAAATCAGCCAGCCGCCGAAGATCAGCGTCGCAATCATCGCCGGGCCCATGATGCCGCGATACAGCTTGCGCTCCATGACACTGAAGCGCTCTTTGCTGATCGTGTCTTCGCTTTGCGCGTGATACACGAACAGACGCGGCAAGTAGAACAGCCCGGCAAACCAGCAAACGATGCTGACAATGTGAAAAGCTTTGATCCATAGATAGAGCATTTTTAGTTATTCCAGGTTCACGGTAAGCCGGATAGTAGAGGCTTGAGCGTCCGCACGTCACCTTGACGGTTGTCGCAGGGCCGCGCGGCCCCTATTATCGACGGCTTTCCAGTGGGTTCTTTGAGGGCAGGTTATGGTCAAGGTCGGTATCGTCGGCGGCACGGGTTACACCGGTGTCGAACTGCTGCGTCTGTTGGCGCAGCATCCGCAGGCAGAAGTGGTAGTGATCACTTCCCGATCCGAGGCCGGTCTGGCCGTGGCTGACATGTACCCGAACCTGCGCGGACACTACGACGGCCTGGCCTTCAGCGTCCCAGACATCAAGACCCTCGGCGCTTGCGACGTAGTGTTCTTCGCCACTCCGCACGGTGTGGCTCATGCGTTGGCCGGTGAATTGCTGGCAGCGGGCACCAAGGTCATCGACCTGTCGGCTGACTTCCGTCTGCAAGACGCTGAAGAGTGGGCCAAGTGGTACGGTCAGCCGCACGGCGCGCCTGAGTTGCTGGACGAAGCGGTTTACGGTCTGCCGGAAGTCAATCGCGAGCAGATCAAGAAGGCCCGCCTGATCGCGGTGCCGGGTTGCTACCCAACCGCTACGCAGCTGGGCTTTCTGCCGTTGCTCGAGGCTGGTCTGGCGGATACTTCGCGCTTGATCGCCGACTGCAAATCCGGCGTCAGCGGTGCTGGTCGCGGTGCGGCTGTCGGCTCGCTGTACTCCGAAACGTCAGAAAGCATGAAGGCCTATGCGGTGAAAGGTCACCGTCACCTGCCGGAAATTCGCCAGGGTCTGCGTCGCGCAGCGGGCAAGGATGTCGGTCTGACCTTCGTACCGCACCTGACTCCGATGATCCGTGGCATTCACTCGACGCTCTACGCGACCGTGGTTGATCGCTCGGTGGATCTGCAGGCGTTGTTTGAAAAGCGCTATGCCAACGAGCCGTTCGTCGATGTGATGCCGGCCGGCAGCCATCCGGAAACCCGTAGCGTGCGCGGTGCCAACGTTTGCCGTATCGCCGTTCATCGTCCGCAGGATGGCGATCTGGTGGTGGTGCTGTCGGTGATCGACAACCTGGTCAAAGGTGCGTCGGGTCAAGCGGTGCAGAACATGAACATCCTGTTCGGGCTGGACGAGCGTTTCGGTCTGTCCCACGCCGGTATGCTGCCGTAATACTTTAAGCAGCACAGCCAAAAGGCCCGTTAAGCGGGCCTTTTTGCATTCTGAACAGTTCGTCGGGTTTATTGATATACCGTAACAATAGTTGACCGATTTTCTCGGACAAGCGGATAATGCGCGTCATCACGCATTATGGCGGCGTAACGCCGGGAGATAGTCAGCATGAGCGTCGAATCCTTCACCCCCACGGCTTTGCAATTCACCCACGGTGCCGCGCACAAGGTGAAGAGCCTGGTCGATGAAGAGGGGAATGATCGCTTGAAGCTGCGCGTATTCGTTACGGGCGGCGGTTGTTCAGGGTTTCAGTACGGTTTCACCTTCGATGAAGATGTGGCCGAGGACGACACCATCGTCGAGCGCGAAGGCGTGAGTCTGGTGGTGGATCCGATGAGCTTCCAGTACCTGGCCGGTGCTGAAGTGGATTACCAGGAAGGTCTGGAAGGTTCGCGCTTCGTGATCAAGAACCCTAACGCCACCACGACGTGTGGTTGCGGGTCTTCGTTCTCGATCTGATTGCTCCTCGCTCCAGATAACAAAGCGCCGCAGAGCCTCACGGTTCTGCGGCGTTTTGCTGTGCTTAATCTTTAAGCGGGGTAGATAGCGCCAAGTATCCGCAGCCCGCGTGCGCCGGTGACGCTTGGGCGGTTGGCCGCGATGCCTTCTAGGCAGCAATGGGCCAGCCAGGCGAAGGCCATGGCTTCGACCCAGTCGGGGTCAACGCCGTGAGTGGCAGTGCTGGTGACTTTGGTGGTCGGCAGCAGCTCGGCCAGACGCTTCATCAGCGTGGCGTTGTGCGCCCCGCCGCCACAGACCAACAGTTCCTGAGTATCGGTTTGAGCGTTTTGCAAAGATTCAGTGATCGTCAACGCGGTCAGCTCAAGCAACGTCGCTTGCACGTTCTCGGCAGCAAAGGCTGGCAGGTGCGAGAGATGTTGTTCCAGCCAGGGCAGGTTGAACACTTCTCGGCCGGTACTTTTCGGCCCCTTGGTGACGAAGAACGGATCGCTGAGGAGTGCGTTTAGCAGTGTCGGCTCGACTGTACCTGTTTTAGCCCAGTCGCCATTGCGATCATAGTTTTCGCCGCGCTGCTGGTGAATCCAGGCGTCCATCAGCACATTCCCGGGGCCGCAGTCGAAACCGGCTACAGGTTTGGTCGGCTCAATCAGACTCAGATTGCTGAAACCGCCGACATTCAAGACGGCCTGGTTACCGGTACGCTCTTCAAATAACGCTTCATGAAATGCAGGTACCAGCGGAGCGCCTTGGCCACCGGCCGCCACATCACGACTGCGGAAATCGCTGACTACGGTGATACCGGTCAGTTCGGTCAGCAGAGCGGGGTTGCCGATCTGCACGGTGAAACCGCGTGCAGGCTCATGGCGAATGGTCTGGCCGTGGCTGCCTATCGCCCGAATGTCCTGCGGCTTGAGTCGCTGCTGATCGAGGAGGGTATGAATGCCCTGCGCAGCGAGTGTCACCCAGTTCTGCTGGGCAATCGCCGAGCGGGCGATTTCGTCAGGGCCGCTGGCGCATAAGCCAAGCAGCTCGGTGCGCAGGGATTCAGGCATGGGAATGTAATGCGTGGCGACCAGTTTGATCGCCGAGGTCTGTTCGATCAGGGCAATGTCCAGACCGTCGAGGCTGGTTCCGGACATCACGCCAATATACAGGGCCATGACTTAGCGCTTGCTCGAAGCCAGCATGGTGGCTTTCTCTTGATCCATGCGCGCCATCAGCGGCTGGCTCTGTGCAAGGAAGCGAGCGCGTTCGGCTTTGGCAATTGGATCAGCCATTGGCAGCTTCTGTCCCAGCGGATCGACGTGAACGCCGTTGACCTGGAACTCATAGTGCAAGTGCGGGCCGGTCGAGAGGCCGGTGGTGCCGATGTAGCCGATGACTTGGCCTTGCTTAACGGAACCGCCAGTCTTCACGCCTTTGGCGAAGCCTTGCATGTGGCCGTACAGCGTGCGGTAAGTGTTGCCGTGCTGGATGATCACCGTGTTGCCGTAGCCACCACGACGTCCGGCCAGCAACACTTTACCGTCACCCGCAGCCTTGATTGGCGTACCGCGTGGCGCAGCGTAATCCACGCCTTTGTGGGCGCGGATCTTGTTGAGAATCGGGTGTTTGCGGCCCATTGAGAACTTCGAGCTGATGCGGGCGAAATCCACCGGAGTACGGATGAACGCCTTGCGCATGCTGTTGCCGTCAGCGGTGTAGTAGCTGCTGTTGCCTTGCTTGTTGGTGTAACGCACGGCGGTGTAGGTCTTGCCGCGGTTAGTGAAGCGAGCGGACAGGATAGGTCCGGTGCCGACGGCTTTGCCGTTGACCACTTTCTGCTCGTAGATCACATCGAATTCGTCACCCTGGCGGATGTCTTGAGCGAAATCGACGTCGTAGCCAAAGACGCTGGCCATATCCATGGTCAGACTATGGGAGAGACCGGCACGGGCTGCTGATTGTGAGAGCGAGCTATTGATTACGCCATGGACGTAAGCAGTTCGAACGGTTGGTTTTGCGGTAACCCGGTTGAAGGCATAACCCTTGTCATTCTTGGTCAGGGTAATGGTTTCGACGTCGCTGACCTTGCTGTGCAAACTGGTCAGTTGGCCTTCAGGATTCAATTCGAATTCGAGTTTCTGGCCATGCTTGAGTTGGCTGAACTGTTTGGCTTGTTTGTCGCTGGCCAGGACTTCGTGAACGGAGGCAGCCGGCAGGCCGACCTTTTCGAACAGGGTCGACAGGGTATCGCCCTTGGCAACGATGACTTCGCGATGGCCAGGCGCTTTTGGCTTTTCGGCGGCTGGCGTAGGTGCAGCCTCTGCGGTTTGCGGGGTGTTTTCGCTACTGTTTTCGATTTGAGCAAATGGCGAAGCTACTGGCTCATTTGTGGCTTGAGCTGCGTCAGCAGCGTCTTGATCTTGTGTCAGTTGTTCAGCAGGACTTTCCAGTTCAAGGCTCAGGGTCGTCTTTTTGGCTTCAACATCACTGGAAGGGAATACCAGGAGTGCCAGGCTGAGAAGGGCGGCGATTCCACTTGCGGCGAGCAGGTGGGTCTTCGGGTAAAGCGGAGGCGCTTTAGACGGTTCTGTGGTCATAAGTAATTTTGACTTTGAAAAAAGATGAATTGGAAAAGATGAATGACATGATGAAGATGAAATAACTGTATAAAATATAACCAAATCATCTCTGAAGCAAGTCTGCAGACGCCGCGTTTGTGGATTGGTGTCCGTGCGCCGGGCAAAACTTGTAATTGGTGCACGATCTTGTATGGTTGGTTCCCTTTGAATCTGAGCCTTGCGGGTCTGTTATGAAGTCGGTTGAAGAGCAGCTAGCGCTGATTAAACGTGGTGCGGAAGAACTATTGGTCGAGTCCGAGCTGATCGAGAAGCTCAAGCGCGGCCAACCGCTGCGTATCAAGGCTGGTTTCGATCCGACCGCTCCGGATCTGCATTTGGGCCACACGGTGCTTATTAATAAGCTGCGCCAGTTCCAGGAGCTGGGGCATCAAGTTATCTTCCTTATAGGTGACTTCACCGGAATGATCGGTGATCCGAGCGGCAAGAGTGCTACGCGTCCTCCGTTGACTCGTGAGCAGGTTCTGGAAAACGCCGAGACTTACAAGACGCAGGTGTTCAAGATTCTTGATCCGGCGAAAACCGAAGTTGCGTTCAACTCCACCTGGATGGACAAGATGGGGCCGGCGGACTTCATCCGCCTGACCTCTCAGTACACCGTGGCGCGCATGCTTGAGCGTGACGACTTCGATAAGCGCTACACCACCAATCAGCCAATCGCTATTCACGAGTTCCTCTATCCGCTGGTGCAGGGATACGATTCGGTTGCGCTGCGGGCGGATGTCGAGCTGGGTGGTACCGATCAGAAATTCAACTTGCTGATGGGGCGTGAGTTGCAGCGTGGTTACGGTCAAGAGGCTCAATGCATTTTGACCATGCCGCTGCTCGAAGGTCTGGATGGCGTGAAGAAGATGTCCAAATCCTTGGGCAACTACGTCGGTATCCAGGAGGCGCCGGGCGTCATGTATAGCAAGCTGGTTTCGATTCCGGATGCATTGATGTGGCGTTATTTTGAGCTGCTCAGCTTCCGCTCGATGGATGAGATCAATGCGCTGCGTGCTGATGTAGAAGCCGGTGCCAATCCGCGTGATGTCAAAATCAAACTGGCGGAAGAGATCGTCGCGCGTTTCCATGGTGAGGAGGCTGCGGCTAATGCTCATCGTGCAGCGGGCAATCGCATGAAGGATGGCGAGCTGCCGGATGATCTGCCAGAGATCGAGTTGGCATCTACTGAAGATATGCCGATCGCTGCTGTTCTTAATAAGGCGGGGTTGGTCAAGAACTCGGCGGCAGCGCGTGATCTGTTGGCGTCTGGTGGTGTGCGCGTCGATGGTGCAGTCGTTGATCGCTCCTTTATATATGTACTGGGCGCGACTCACGTTTGCCAGGCTGGCAAGAAGGCGTTTGCGCGTATCACTCTGAAATCTGAGTGATTGCTGAAAATAAGTGTTGACGGCGAATTTCAGATGTCTATAATTCGCCCCACTTCCGGCGCAGTCGAAACGGAAAACTCCTTGATATTCAATGAGTTATGTAGGTTTCGGCGGCAGGTTGCTTCAGTTCATCGAAGCCAGA
>NZ_FYDN01000017.1:0-184206 GCF_900187485.1 Pseudomonas sp. Irchel s3a12 | reverse complement strand
CAGAGCTGTAGGGCCCACGCCCATTGCTTCGCAGGCTTCACTAACCGAATAGTCTTTATCCAAAACCAGGCAAGCCGCATCCCGTTTGAAATCTGTCGAAAAATATCGTCTGGTCAAATCACACCTCGTCGTTGGGCGTAGATTAACGCCCTTTAGGGGTGTCCAGAATCATTAAGCCAGATCAGAGAGGGCTGGGGTGAGGGTAAAGCTTTTTACTTGCTCGGATGCTTGGCCTGCAATTCTTTGGCGGCGGCGAGGTGTTTCTCCAGCGCCGGCAACATTTTCTGCGCAAACGCCTTCAGTTCCGTCGCACCTTTGACCTTGTCATCCGTCACGGTATTGGCTTGTTTCTTGAACAGCTCGATGGTCTCTTCGTGCGCCTTCACCTGATTGTTGGCGTACGCCGCGTCGAAAGACTCATCACGCACTTCGAGGATTTTTTCCTTGGCCTGTTTGACCAATGTCGTGGTGTCCGGGACTTCGATGTCGTTAGCTTTGGCAATGGTCGCCAGCTCATCGTTGGCCTTGCCATGGTCGGTGATCATCATATTGGCGAAGGCCTTGATGTCAGCCGATTGGCTTTTTTCCAGGGCGAGGCGGCTGGTTTCGATTTCGGCAATACCACCGGCAGCGGCGTTATCGACGAAGTCATTGTCAGTCGCAGCGAAAGCGCTGCCCATGCCGCTGCTCAACGCGACAGCCAGAACCAGATGACGCAGGTTGAATCCGTCCATTGGTGTATCTCCACGCAGTTTTTGTTGGTGTTAACCAATGGAGGGAACACGGCGAGCAAAGGTTTGATCGCATTTGCGACAGGGCGACGAACGGGCACCGCTGGTCTGACAGGTGGTCGACAGAACCGTGCAACCGAGGCCATTCTGATAACTGGCCAGCGCAATCGGTCGCGTTGGCCAGCCGATCAACTGACGGAGGTGTTCCATGCCGGTTCCCCATGACCTGTTTCAGGACTTGAGTTACACGAAGGAAGAGATCCAGCAAAAACGCACCCAGGATCCACGATTGGATTCACTGATCAACAAGTATTCCCAAGCCGACGCCGATGTGGTCAAAGCCGAAACGGCCACCTCAGATGCTCCCACCGACGACGCATTGAAAAAGCTCAAAGAGAGGCGCCTGAAGGTCAAAGACGAAATCGTCAGCCATTTGCAGGCGCCGTCCTGATTCGCCATTGATCCGCCGACCTGCGGTTGCGGATTGACGGGAACGACTGCCACGACCGGCACCTCGAATGTACAGAGTCTTCCATCCGACTCATTGCGAGGTGCCTTATGAACGATCCCAAATTCCCCAGTGAAGAGCAGGGCGCATTCGACCCGGTTCCCACGCATCCCGAACCGAACAGCCCGGCACATACCACGGCCAATCCCGAAGAGCCGGATGAGGATCTGCCCGAAGACGAAGATCCGGACAAGTTCGACAAGTCCAGCAACTGACAGACCGCCTTCGGAGCAGGCTCGCTCCCACAGTGGATTGTGTTGAGCCCAAATGCTGTGGTCAGCAAATAACCCTGTGGGAGCGAGCCTGCTCCGGGCGGCGTTCCGACGAAGGCGTCAGCGCAATCACCACAAAGTTGCCAGATTCACTTCAGGGCCACATCCAACGGCATCCGCGCCATATGCGTCGCCTTCAACGAGCCAAAATATAACCACGGCCCATACTCACGCACCGTGGTAATCGGCGAGTAATTGCCACTGCTGGCATCCTGCAAATTGGCAATCACCTTGCCCTCCAGATCCAGCCCCAGGACAAACCCGCGCTTCTCCACCGGCTTAGGCAAAACCGCCAACGCCCGCACGATCATCTTGCGCACGAGCGGATGCCCGGCGGTATCGTCGAGCAGAGCATTGCGCGGCGCATACAACGCCACCCAGAACCGATTACTGCCATTGAACGCCAGGTTGTCCGGCAGCCCCGGCAAGTTATCGATAAACAGGTCGTGAGTGCCGGCTTTCGGCCCGGTCAGCCAATAGCGGCTGATGCGATAGGCGCCGGTTTCGTTGACCAGCACATAGGCGTCATCCGGGCCGAGGGTCACGCCGTTGGCGAACTCCAGCTTGTCTAGCAGGACACTGGTTTTGCCGCTCTGGAAGTCATAGCGCAGCAGGCGTCCATCGCCGCCGTGCTCGATGATTGCTTCGCCGTCATGGCCGTAGCCCCAGCGGCTGGAGGCATCGCTGAAATAGGCGTAGTGCCCGGACTTGTCGATGGCGACGTCATCGGTGAACCCGAACGCCAGACCATTGGCCGCCGTGGTCAAAGGCACCAACTGACCCTGCGCATCAAGAGACAGCAAACCCTTGACCGCGTCGGCAATCACCAGCATGCCGTTCGGATGCCGGGCCAGGCCCAGCGGGCGGCCACCGGTGTCGGCGAGTACTTTGCGTTGCTGGCCGTCGAGGCTGGTGCGGATCAGTCGGCCGTCGTGCAGCCCGGTGATCAGGAAGTCACTTTCCAGCAGCAATGCTTCCGGCCCTTCGATGTCGCTCGGCCCGACCTGCGCTGCGGCTTTGAGTTTCTGGTTCTCGGCGTAGAGACCTTCTGTCAGCGATGGCGCTGGCGGCGGCGTCCAGGCCACGGGTTCGACCTTGGTGGGCATCAACAATAAAAAGCCGATGACGATGAGGACCAGCAACAACAGCAGATGTCTCAGCTTCACGCGCTGGCCCTCGCCGAGGCCAGGTAGCGGGCGGCCATGTCGCGCAGCGCCAGCATCGATGCGGCGGATTCGCGCTCGATGCGCCGTTTGAGCAGCAAGCGATTGGCGATGCGCATGCCCAGTCCGTCGAAGCGATAATCCAGCGTGCGCACAAAACGCGTGCCGCTGCCCTCGGGGCTGCATTCATAGGTCAGCAGCAGCGACAAACCATGATCGCCCTGCGCCCGCGCGCACCAGCGCCGGCCGGGCAGGTATTCGGTGACTTCCCAGCGCAAATGGCCCGCGCGCCCGCCGGCATGAATGTCCTCTTCGAAGCGCGCGCCGGCATGCAACGGGCCTTGCGCACCGTCGATTTTCAGCGACGAGGGGTGCCACTCCGGCCAGCGACTGACACTGGCGGCATAGGCCAGCACGGCGATGGGTTCACCAGCGATATCGATCGGGTGTTGCAGGTGGGTCATGGGCATTTTCGAATCGCTCAAAGGGGTGATTTCCGGCTCCCGGTAAAGGGTGCCGAACAGGTAGTCCATCAACGGCAAAACGATGTTGAAATTGCGCTCCTGCATGCGCTCGCGGCGGTGATGCAGCTCGTGCAAGTGGCGCATCTGGCGGATCCACGGCAGGCGGGTCAGCGGGTTGTGTGGCGGCAGGTGTTCGCAGGCGTGGAATATCTCGTAAGTCAGATAACCGAGGACCATGCAGCCGCCAAACAACCCGGCCATGTTGGCGTTTACCTGTGCGATCAGCCACCACAACGGCAGGGTGATCAGCAGTGTGTGCAGCACGATCAGCCACGCGGGGAACAGAATCACTCGCCAGTCGCGGGCGCTGTCGTAGGTCATGTGGCCGGGGGTGAAGAAACTGTGATGATCGCCGGCATGCCGGGCGTAGAACATTTTCGCGAAGGTCTTTTTGTGGTGGCCGAGATGACGATGGACCATGTACACGGCGAAATTGAAAAACAGCAGGGTTAACGGCACCGTCAGCCATTCCAGCAGGCTGACCTGCTGCACGCTGCTCCAGAAACCACCAACGGCCAACACACCGAACAGCAGCACGAAGGCGCCGTGCAGCCACGGGTTGTACAGCGGATGAATGGCCGCACGATAGCGGCTGCGAAATGCCTCGGTGGTCTGCCTCACTGCATCACCTGCGGGATTGTTGTTGTACCCGGCAGATTAGCCGATCCGGCCGTATGTGCAGGCCGGACCTCAATGGCACATGCGCCATGATCGGCTGTGAAGCCGCCGCTTCAGCTCAGCGGGTTCCAGCGTTGCGACCAGTCATCATCGGTGCGGATCACTTCGCGCAGCAGATGGAAGGCTTGCTGCAGCGTCGCCGAATCGCGATCACGTGAGTAGACGAGGTAAGTCGGATAGCCGAACTCCGGGGCTTTGGTCACCGCTTCCAGGGCGCCGCTTTCCAGATACGTGCGGACCACGCGGGTGCGGAAGTAGCCGCTGCCGCCATGTTCGAGAATGTATTGCAGGGCCAACGGGCCGAGGTTGAAACTCAGCGCCGCTTTGGCTTTTTCCGGCAGGGCGGCGTCATGCTGGCGGCGGAAGTCCGGGCCCCAATCGATGTAGACGTAGGGATCGGGACGATCGGGGGCGCGCACCAGAATCAGTTTTTCTTCCAGCACTTGCTCGACCTGCAAACCCGGCCAGTATTCCGGCTGATAGACCAGCGCGGCGTCGAGCACACCGAGTTCGAGCTGGCGCAGGAGGTTTTCGCCGTCGCGAATTTCCATGCGCAGGGCATGCCCGGGAATCTTCTCGCGCAGTTCCGCCGCCCAACTGAGCATCAATGGGTTGCACAGGCTGACTTCGCCGCCGATGTGCAGCACGTTGTGATAGCCCTCGGGCAGCGGCAGGTCGCGGCGCGCGGCTTCCCAGGTTTGCACCAGTTGATTGGCGTAGACCACAAAAGCCTCGCCATTGGGCGTCAGTTTCGCCCCGGCGCGGTTGCGCACGAACAGCGTGCTGCCCAGCTGGCTTTCGAGTTTTTGCACCCGGGCGGTGATCGCCGTTTGCGTGACGAACAGCTTCTGCGCCGCCGCGGCGAGACTGCCGTGACGGACGATTTCCAGAAAGGTGCGAGCGAGATCGATGTCCATGGGCGGGCCGGTGTTTGAGGTGACGGGCATTGTAAAGGCAAAAGCCCCTCATCGGATCGCCGCCCGCCTAACCCTCTCCCGGTGGGAGAGGGGACTGACCGAGGTGTCTGGCGTCATACATCGACCTGAAAGACCGTGTCGATTATGAATTCAGAGCAAGACCCTCAGGTCGGTGAAGATCGCCAATATCCCCGGCTCGGTTCCCTCTCCCTTGGGAGAGAGCTAGGGTGAGGGGAAAGCAGTCACCGCCAAAATCAACTGGCCAACTCGGTCAACCGCACCCGCGCCCAATCTTCAATCAACCGCGCCGGCGTGCCACACACCTTGCGCTTGAAGACAAAGTTTCGGCACTTCTCGGCAAACTGATTACGGTTGTACAGCATGTCTTCCTGCATCTCCTGCAACTCGGTTTCACGGCACTGCTGGATCAACACCTGATCAACCCGCACCTTGCGCTCGCGTACCGCCGCGTAAGTCGGATCGCTCACCACGCTGTTGGCCCGTTGCAGCAACCACAGGTCAAACTCGTCCGGGCAGCGCGGGCCGATTTCCTGAACCATGCCCAGTTGCCACGCCTGCACCGCGCTTACCGGCAGGCAAGCCTGGGTCAATTGCTCGGCCATTGCCGGGCCGACGGCGCGGGGCAGGCTGTAGGTCCAGTATTCGGAGCCGTACAAGCCCATGCTCTTGTAATGCGGATTGAGCACGATATCGGCGCGGGCAAAGACGATGTCGGCCGCCAGTGCGAGCATCACGCCACCGGCGCCGGCGTTGCCAGTAACGCCACTGACCACCAGTTGCCGGGCCGTCAGCAGTTCTGCGCAGACATCGTCGATTGCCTGAATATTCGCCCAGGCTTCGGCGCCAGGATCCTGCGCGGCCTGAATCACGTTCAAATGCACGCCGTTGGAAAAACTGCCGCGCCCACCCTTGATCAACAACACCTGGGTATCACGGGATTTGGCCCAGCGCAGCGCGGCGACCATGCGCTGGCACTGCTCGGTGCTCATGGCGCCGTTGTAGAACTCGAAGGTCAGCTCACCGACGATGCCGGATTCCCGGTAGCGGATCGGTTGATAGGCTTCGTTACTGAACGGATGCGTGGCGATCGACCAGTCCAGCACAGGCACCTCGGCCAGTTGCCCGGCCAGCACGTGCCGCGCCGGTTGCTTGAAGGTCTCTTCGCCAGGTTGCGGTTTGCGCCGTAGCGCGCCGATCCACAGGCTTTGATCACCGGCGGCGACCAGCACCGCATCGTCATGCACCGCGAGAATCTCGCCGGGCACGCCGCTGCGCGAATCCAGGTGCGCGTCGTAGACGTAATACTGACCGCCAGCGAGGCTCGCCAACACGCCGGGCTGGCCGTCGGCAGCATCGATGCAGCGTTTGATGAAGCGTGCGCAATCGTGCCAGCTGAAGCTGCGGTCGACCTGCTTCATGTTCGGCTGCAAGCGTCCGCGTACTTTCGTATCGGCATAGTCGAGGACAACCGGTTCAAACCCTTCGATGAATTTCTCCACCACTTCGCGAATACAACGAATCGCCGCATCACTGACCTGGCCGTTGTACAGCTCGGATTTGCGCAGGCCCGCCGGCAGGTTGAATTCGCAGGTGGCCCACACCGGGCCGGCGTCCATTTCTTCGACCGCTTGTAGCGCAGTGACGCCCCAGTTCGGCAACTCGTTGGTAATCGCCCAATCGAGGGCACTCGCGCCGCGATCGCCGACGATGCCCGGATGAATGATCACCACCGGCCGTTCGGTGTTGCTCCACAGCGCCTGCGGCACGCGGTCCTTGAGGAACGGGCAGATCACTAGATCGGCGCCGCTGTGTTCGATCTGTTCGCATACGGCTTGTTCATCGGTAAACAGCACGACGCTGGGCGAGTGCCCGGCCTCGCGCAGTTCCAGCCAGGCGCGTTGGGTCAGGCCGTTGAAGGCCGACGACAGCAGAATGATGTTGAGTGGTCGCATGCTTGCTCTTCCTTGAGTGGGTTAAGCCGTGGGCTCTCGGTGAGCCGTCCCTGGCCTTCGATTGAGCCGCGAGATTAATCAGTGACCACCCACGCGCCAGTGATCGAGGTCAACGTTCTGTCAGCCAATGTTTCTGCGGCGACCAAGCGCCTTATGCTCAATGGTTTGCTTGTGCTGATTTTTTATTACTTCAAATGTCTTCGAGGCTATTGCACAGTCGCGCCTGATCAGAGCCGGACGATCCCGGCAGAACGATGGTTTTTCGCAGCGGGTGGGACCCGTTTCAGGGAGCAAGGCATGGGTGGGCACAACCCGCATTACCAGATCATCGGGCAGATGTTCCAAAAGGACTATCGCTGGCTGTGCGCTGCCGTTGGCCGCACGCTCGGTTGTCCGCACAGTGCGCAAGACATTGCATCGGAAACCTTTCTGCGGGTGTTGGCGCTGCCGGATCCCACAGCCATTCGCGAGCCACGCGCGCTATTGACCACCATCGCCCGGCGGCTGGTTTACGAAGGCTGGCGGCGCCAGGACCTTGAGCGCGCCTATCTGGAAAGCCTGGCGCTGGCGCCCGAGCCGGTGCACCCGTCTCCGGAAGAACGGGCGCTGGTGATCGAAGCGCTGCTGGCGGTCGATCGCTTGCTCAATGGGCTGTCAGCCAAAGCCAAAGCGGCGTTTCTCTACCATCAACTCGACGGCTTGACCTACAGCGAGATCGGCGAGCGCCTCGGGGTGTCCACCAGTCGCGTGCAGCAATACATGGTCGAAGCGTTCAAGCGCTGCTATCAGGCGATGCAAGCATGAGGCCGGACGAGGCAGTGATCGACGAGGCGGCACAATGGCTGGCGTTGTTGCAGTCGGGCGAGGCGGGCACGGCTGAGCGCGCCGCGTTCGAGGCCTGGCGGGGCGCCGATCCACGCCATCAGCAAGTCATCGAGCAAATGGGCGGCGGCCTGAATTTGCTGCGCAACCCGAGCCTGCGCAGCGTGCCGCGCGGCAGTTTGTTGCACAGCCTCAATGCACCGTCGAGTCGTCGACGCTTTATCAGCGGCAGTTTGAGTGTGCTGGGTATTGCGCTGTTGGCCGGGTTGCTAGGGCGGCGTTACGGCTGGCTGCCGGAGGCGGGGGAGTTGTCGACCGGGACCGGCGAGCGACGTGACTTCACCCTCGCGGACGGCAGTGCGCTGACGCTCAATGCGCGCAGTCGTGTGGTGCCTTTGTTTGACAGTCAACAACGGTTGCTCGCATTGCGCAGCGGTGAGTTGCTGGTCGATGTAGCGAAAGAGCCGACGCGACCCTTTGTGGTCGAGACCGAGCACGGTCGCATGCGGGCGCTGGGGACGAAGTTTCTCGTTCAGTACAGCGAGGAGGCGACGCGATTGGTGATGCTTCATTCACAGGTCGAGGTGGTCACTACCGGTGGCGCGCGGCAAGTGGTGCAGGCAGGCGAAAGTCTGTTGTTCAACGGCGCCGGACTGTTGTCGCTGGAACGCAGCAACGGTCAGGAAAGTGCCTGGGTGCAAGGTCGCCTGGAAGTGCGCGACCGGCCTCTGCGCGAGGTCATCGACAGCCTGCGCCGCTACCGGCGCGGCATCTTGCACCTGAGTTCCGATGTTGCGGATCTGCGCCTCAGCGGCCTCTATCCGCTCGACGACAGCGACCGCACGTTGCAACTGCTGGAGCGCTCGCTGCCAATTCGCGTCACGTGGCACAACCCGTACTGGGTCAGCATCGACGCGCGGTTATAAACCCATAACTTCTTGGCCTAATCGCCGCCCTATAAAAAGCGCCGGCCCGCTGCTCATTCCCTGCAGATGCCTCCAACAGGGAAACCCTTCGATGTTCTCAATCAAACAACAATTACCTCGATTGACCCTCGCCGCTGCGTTGGCGATGGGCCTCAGCCCATTGCTGGCGATTGCCCAGGAGCCGGCAGCTGCACTGTTCAGCTTCGACATTGCCAGCGGGCCGCTCGACGAAGTGCTGCTGGACATCTCGCGGCAGAGCGGCGTACCGATTTCCTTCAGTCAGCAACTGGTGCAAGGCAAACGCAGTGCGGCGGTGCGCGGGGCTTTGGGCGGTCGTCAGGCAGTGGAAAAGGCCTTGCTCGGCAGCGGTCTGCAAGTCGAACAAAGCGCCCAGGGTTTAACGGTTCGCGCGGCCGAAGCGCCGGCGAAAGTCACCGCCGTGGCGCCGGTCACCAGCGCCGATTACCGCATGGAAAAAGTCACCGTCACTGGCTCACGCATCGCCCGAGCGCAGAGCGATGGCGCCACACCGGTCAACGTCATCACCCACGAAGAAATGGAAGCGCGCGGCTACAAAAACGTCTACGACGCCTTGGCGACACAAACGCAAAACACCGGCATGACCCAAGGCGAAGATTACGGCAACACCTGGCAACCGGCGGCCAGCGCACTCAACCTGCGCGGCCTCGGCCCGAACCATACGCTGGTGCTGATCAACGGCCGCCGGGTCGCCGACTACCCGACGCCGTACGACGGCAAGGTCAACTTCACCAACCTGGCGAATATTCCGTCGGCAGTCATCGAACGTATCGAAATTCTCAGCAGCGGCGCCTCGGCGATTTACGGTTCGGACGCGATTGCCGGGGTGGTCAATATCATCCTCAAGGACAAGATCAACGGCGTCGACGTCAACCTCAAGGGCGGCACCAGTGAGCGCGGCGGCGGTGACAACCAGCGCTTGCAGATCAGCGGCGGCGGCAGTTGGGGGGATTTTGACGGCTTGTTCGGTCTGGAGCTGACTAACCGCGATCCGATCTGGGCCGATGACCGTGGCTTTATGCAAAACGGCCCGCTGGCGGACGTCGGTTACCGCCGCGACCTGAGCAACAGTCGTTATCTGGGACCGGGTTGCGGTGCTTATCAGGGCACCTTCGACAACAAACTGGTCAACAGCGGCGGGCGCTGCCGCACCGACCAGATGTACAACGATTACTGGACCGTGCAGACCCAGAAGGAAAACTACGACGGCTACACCCGTGGCACCTGGCATTTCAGCGACAGCGGCCAGGTCTTCGCCGACTTGATGTACGGCCTCGACCACATCCAGAACAACACGCGCGGGCCGACCTTCACCTCACCGGACTTCATCAACCAGAACAGCGGCAATCTGGAGCGCTGGTATCGCCGTTTCGGTGAGGAAGAAATTGGCGGGCGCACCAGCAACAACAGCAAGTGGCGCGATACCTCGTGGACCGGCACCCTCGGCGTCTCGGACAAGATCGCCGAAACCGGTTGGAGCTACGATCTGGCGGCCAATCGTTCGGAATATCGCAGCGTCAGGACCACGCGTTATACGCCACTGTCGTCGATTCAGGATTTCTACCTTGGCCCTCAACTCGGTGTCAGCGGCGGTTACCCGGTGTTTGCTCCGGATGCCTCGCGTCTCGACCGGCCGCTGACACCGCAGGAATGGCAACAGTTTCGCGGCAACCTGACCCAGAGCAGCAAATCGGTGTCGACCAGTTACAACGCCTCGGTCAACGGTGATCTGTTCGATCTTCCGGCCGGGCCCGTGGGATTCGCCGGGGTGCTGGAGGCGGGCAAGCAGGAGTATCGCGTTGACCCGGACGATGGTCTTAACGACGGCACTTTTTACGGCGTGAGCCCACAGCAAAGTTCCGGTGGCTCGCGCAAGCGTTATGCGTCGGGCGGCGAGTTCAGTATTCCGGTCACCGACACATTGCTGGCGACCGCCGCCGGGCGCTGGGATCAATACAAGTTCAGTGGCCGCACCGAGCAGCAGAAAACCTACAACCTCGGGCTGGAATGGCGCCCGGTGACCAGCCTGTTGCTGCGCGGCAGTTATGGCACCAGTTTCCGTGCGCCGGACCTGAACTACATCTATCAATCCGACAGCAACGGCTACTATCCGGCGCAGATCGATTACTACGGTTGCAGCCAGGGCGTGGAGGGCGCGTGTGATCGTGGACGGGTCGATTACACCCAGAGCGGCACCGCTAATCTGGAGTCCGAACGTGGCAAATCGTGGACCTACGGGTTCGTCTGGTCACCGTCGCGCAATTTCGATTTCTCCACCGATTTCTGGCGCGTCGAGATCGATGATCTGCTGACCACCGTCGATGAAAACCGCTTGCTGCAACAAGAGAACGAATGCCGCAATGGCACGCAGGACATCAACTCGGCCAATTGCCAATCGACCCTGGCGCGCATCGATCGCAACGCTGGCAATGCCGCGGTCGATCCCAACCAGTTGCAGCGCGTTCGGGTCAATGCGATCAACGCCGCCAGCGAGCGGGTCAGTGGTCTGGACTTCAAGAGCAATATCCGCTGGGGTGCCGGGCAGTACGGCGCGTTCAGTTCGGCGCTGGGCTATACCCTGGTGCTGTCGCACTACTACAAGGAATCGGAAGAGGCGCCAACGCAAGACTGGCGCACTTCACGCACCAACTACGACTGGCGCAGCAAGGTCAACGCCAGCCTGACCTGGGATTACCAGAAAGCCACGGCGACACTGATGGGCATTCGTTACGGCTCGGTCACTAACGGCGCGGGTGACGGACGTCTGTCGCCGTGGACGGTGTTCAACGCCAGTGCGCGTTACAAACTCAATGACCGGGCGAGTGTCGGGCTGACCGTGAACAACGTGCTCAATCAGATCAAACACGATGACTCGGCGGGTTGGCCGTATTACCCGACCGGCAACTATGACCCGTACGGACGGCAGTGGTGGCTGGATGTGAGTTATCACTTCGGCGGATGATGGCAGGCATTTCGCGTTTTACGTCCTACGGAAAACGGCGGGTTTTGCGGCAAACAGGGGATATTTCCGACGACCTTTTCAGGTTGGTCGTCGGAAGCGCGATCTATAGCATCGGACCTGACATTGAAGTCGCTGAGCGGCTTGAACGCTCAGGCTCCCAGATCAAGGATCTATTATGCGTACCCCACACATCGAACATGAAACCCCTGTTTATTCCCTGCGCAACTTCTGGATCGACGATCGCGCCAGATGCCCCATGGAGGATGTCGCGATGCCCACATCAAAAGCACCCCGGCTGACGGTGCTGAAGAAGGCCGAGGGAAAACCTGTCGATTTGCTCGTGCACGGCCAGGACCTCGGTGATGATGCCATGCTGATTGTCCGCCTTACCGACGAGGGCTTTGAGCTGAGCGACGTCGTCAACATGCTTTCAACTTCCGAAATGTACCTGCGCGAAGACATGGTCAAACGCATCACCGGCAAATCTGTCAGAACCGTGCAGCGGCTGTTGAAGGAAGGCAAACCGGTACGGCTTGACTCGCAACAGAGTGTCGTCGCCTACCAATATGCGCTGGTGCTGGAGATGGCCACTCGGGCGTTCGGGGGGCTGCCACAGGCGGAAATATGGATGCAGAAGTCGACCCCTTACCTTAACGGCTACGTGCCGTTGGAATTGACCCGTCATCCACTGGGCTTCCAGATGGTCGAGCAATACTTGTGTCGGGTCCTGTACGGGGGTTACCCATGAATCCCTTGCCCTGGGAAGGACATTGGTATGGCTGGCGCCTGGATCAGGAGGCCTACGGAGACACGTGGGACAGCGGGATGGGTCCAAAACTGAAGGGCGGTCGATGGAATGCGCCTGGCCGGCGAGTCGTCTATGCATCTGTCGACCCGTCCTCGGCCATTCTGGAGGTGGCAGCCAATAACAGTTTTGATGCACTGGACAGAGAGCCTTATGTGCTGACGTGCTTTGAGGTCATCGGCGATGCACGGGTCAAAGTCGTTCAGCCCGAAGAGGTGCCGAATCCGTACTGGTTGAGTCCCGCGTGGCCGTCGCCCAATCAACAGCGGTTTGCCGACGCATTACTGGATGAACATCCGTTTGTCCTGATTCCCTCGGCGGCAACTCGCCACTCGTGGAATCTGCTGGTGAGCTGCGACCTCGCAGAGGGGCAGTTCAAAATGGTCTCTCAAGAACGTTTTGGTCTGGATACACGGTTGCTGAGGGACATGGCATCGGCTTGATATCGAGGCATGGCTTTTTTTTGCATAACCTCAGCACCCAACAGTCTAAATCGCCCTCTATAAATCCTTATTCGTCATCGCACATCCCTGCATAAACCAAAACGCAGGGATGGCTGTTCATGATTCAGTTTTCACCCGTCAAATCACCTTTGAGCCTGGCCTTGCTGCTGGCAATCAATACGCTGCCGGCCATCGCCGCCGATAGCACGGCAACCGAACCGACCACTCAACTGCAGCGTGTCGAAGTCACGGGTACGGCAATCCGCCGGGTCGATGCAGAAACGGCGGTGCCGGTGACCATCCTGCGCGTCGAAGAGCTGCGCGAGCAGGGCGTCACCACCACCGAGGAGCTGGTCAGTCGCATTTCTGCCAACCAGTCTTCGGTTGGCTCGGGGCGTTCGGTGGGGTCGAGCAGTGGCGGGGCGTCCTATGCCGATCTGCGTGGCATCGGCGCGAACAAGACCTTGGTGCTGCTCAACGGCCGGCGTCTGAGCAACAACGCCACCAATGCGATCAACGGCTCCGGTGTCGACCTCAACACCATTCCGTTCGCCGCCATTGACCGCGTGGAAGTGCTGCGTGATGGCGCCTCGGCGCTGTACGGCACCGATGCGATTGGCGGGGTGATCAACTTCATCACCAAGACCAGCCTGACCGAAGGGCAGATCAGCACCAACTACGACACGCCAACCCATTCGGGTGGCGGTGAAAGTCGTAACTTCAGCGGCAGTTGGGGCTTCGGTGATTTGCAGGATGATCGTTTCAACGTGTTCGGCGTGGTCAGTTATGACAAACAGCAACGCCTGGCCGCTGAAGACCGGGGTTACACCTACAACTATCAGCCGAACCGCGGACTCGATTACACCTCCGGCACCGCCTCGCCGGCCAACTGGAGTCAGGGCAGTAACGCTACCAATCCTTTGGCAGGCTCCGGCTGCAACGCACCGGGATTGCTGACGCGCAACGGCATCTGCCGGCAGAGCCTGTGGAATTACCTCGATCTGGTGCCGGAAACGGAGAAGACTTCGGCCTTCGCCAAAGCCACCGGCAAGCTGTCCGACGATCACAATGTCAGTCTCGAATACTTTTGGGCGCGTAACGAAAACCGCACGCAAATCGGCCCCGGCACGTTGATGGGCAATCAGGTCAACCCCGGCACGGCGTTCTATCCAGGTAACGGCATCACCCCCGGGCCGAACGGTTTCGCCCTCGATCCGACGCAACCGGTCGACGTGAACTGGCGCGAAACCGCCGTCGGCGCGCGTCAGCACGAAGACGACAACACCAGTCAGCGCTTGCTGCTGAATTTTGACGGCACGCTGGTCGGCTGGGATTACAACCTCGGCGCCTCATACAATCAGAACAAAGTGATCAACAGCATTCAGGACGGCTACGTCAATGACCGTGCCGTCAGCACCGGTATTGCCAATGGCGTAATCAACCCGTTCGGCCCGCAGACGGCTGCCGGTTCGGCGCTGTTGGCGGCCAACGCGGTGGACGGCGATTACGCCACGGCGGTAGGGCGGGTGAAGGCCATCGACGGGCGCATCAGTCGTGAAATCGGCGACTGGTTCGGTGCCGGCCCTTCGGCGTTGGCGCTGGGCGGCGAGTATCGCAAGGAAGACTTCCATCAGGATTTCGCAGCATTTGCCGGCGATGTGCAAAGCCTCGGCGTTGATCCGAATGGCAGCGTCGCCGGGGATCGCAGCGTCTCGGCCGAGTACGCCGAGGTCAACGTGCCGGTGCTCGACAGCCTCGAATTGTCTGCGGCCGTACGCCATGACAAGTACAGCGACTTCGGCAGCACCACCAACCCGAAATACTCGTTCCGCTTCCAGCCATTCAAGGAATTGGTAGTGCGCGGTGCCTACAGCGAAGGGTTCCGCGCACCGTCGTTGTATGAGTTGTACAACCCGACCTTTACCAGTTTTACCAACGCCAACTACAACGATCCGCGTTTGTGCGCGGGCGGTAATCCGAGCAATGGCGGCATTGCCAACCGCGACTGCGCACAGCAGTTCAATCGCACCAGCGGCGGCAATACCGACCTGAGCCCGGAAACCGCGCGCAACGTCACCCTTGGGTTTGTTTACCAGCCGTTCGAACGCCTGACTGCCGGGCTGGATTTCTGGTGGATCGACATCGCCAACCAGATTGCCGAGTTCCCGGAATCGGCGGTGTTCGAGAATCCTGAGCTGTACCCCGATCGCCTGGTGCGCAAGCCGGATGGCTCCATCGATCATATCGTCACCGGCCTGGCCAACCTCGGCAAGATCAAGACCAATGGCGTCGATGTCAGCTTCGACTATCGCTTGCCGAGCACGCCGTACGGTAATTTCGGCATTGGCCTGCAAGGCACTTACGTCACCCGCTATGACTACCAGCAACAACTCAAGGGCGATTACATCGACAAGCTGGGTGATTTCCGTGGCGGCGACTTTGCTTCGGCGGGCGCCGTGGCGCGCTGGCGGCACAGCCTCACCGGCAGCTGGAATTACGGCCCATTCGGCGCGGCCCTGACCAACCGCTACACCAGCGGTTACCACGACTCCGATCGCGACACCCACGATTACGTCGGCTCGTACAACGTCTGGGATCTGGCTGGCACCTACACCTGGCGCAAGACCTTAAGCGTGACCCTCGGCGCGAAAAACCTGTTTGACCGCGAACCACCGTTCAGCAATCAGACCTACACGTTCCAGAGCGGCTACGACCCCAAATATGGCGATCCGTTTGGGCGGACGCTGTACACGCGGGTCAGTTACAAGTTCTGAATCGAGCCCTGTAGGAGCTGCCGAAGGCTGCGATCTGATGATCTTCCAACGGCAAAAAATCGCAGCCTTCGGGAGCTCCTACAGACCAGGTTTTCGCAGTTGGTGCGGATTTTAGTCAGTTATTGATCTAAAGCCTGCTCTATAAAAATCGCCGGCCTGTTGCACATCACAGGTAGGCAGGATGTGTGTTGACTGTTCTGGTGCTATCGCGAGCAGGCTCACTCCTACATTGGATTTGTGTTCACCGCAGACCCTGTAGGAGTGAGCCTGCTCGCGAAGAGGCCAGTAGCAGCAACGTGTAAAAGGATCTGCCCATGTTCTCAAGGCTTATTTTGTTCAGCGCATGTGCGCTTTTAACGCCGTTCAGTTTGGCCGCCCCGCAAGTGGCGTTGACCGTCTACGGCGAAGCCGCCAAATACGCCCCCGACTTCCAGCACCTGGCCTACGCCAACCCCGACGCACCGAAGGGCGGCAGCCTGCGCCGGTCTTCCCTGGAAAGCGGCCCGTTCGATCACCTGATTCCTTACACCGACAAAGGCACTGGTGTGGCCGACATCGATGGCTGGCTCTACGCGCCACTGGCCTATCGCAGCAAGGACGAACCCTACAGCGTCTATGGTCTGGTGGCGCAGCAGATGGAGCTCGATCCGGATCGCCGCTGGCTGCGTTTTTACCTGAACCCAAAGGCACGTTTCGACGACGGTACACCGATCACCGCCGAAGACGTGCGCTACACCTTCAACCTGTTCATCACCCAGGGCAGCCTCAAATACCGCCAGCAGTTTCGCGATGTCGCCGAGGTCATCGTCGAGTCGCCGACGCAAGTGCGCTTCCTCTTCAAGAACAACGACAGCCGCACCTTGCCGCTGGACCTGGCGACACTGCCGGTGCTGCCCGAACATTGGTGGCGGACACGTGATTTCGCCGAGGGCGGCGGTTTCGAGATTCCGCCGGGCAGTGGCCCGTATCGCATCAGCGCGGTAGATGCCGGGCGCAGCGTGAAATTTCAACGGGTACAGGACTGGTGGGCCAAGGATCTGCCGATCACTCGCGGCCTCTACAACTTCGATCAACTGAGTGTGGAGTTCTTCGCCGACACCGACGTGTCACGGCAGGTGCTCAAGGCCGGCGGCTTCGATTACAACCGCGAGTTTTCCGCCACCAGTTTCACCATCGGCTACGCGGGCGCTGCACTCGAGCAAGGCAAATTGCTTCGTGAACACCTCGCACCCGGTGCTGCGCAAGGCGCGCAGGGCTTTGTGTTCAACCTGCAGAAACCGCCGTTTCAGGATCGTCGCGTGCGCCAGGCAATCGCCATGCTCTGGGATTTCGAATGGAGCAACCGGCAGATGATGCGCAACATGTACCTGCGTCAGCGCAGCTACTTCTCCCACAGCGCGCTGGCGGCCACTGCATTGCCGGATGCCGAAGAGCTGAAGATTCTGGAACCGTTGCGCGGACAGATTCCCGATGAAGTGTTCACCACGGTGTTTGAAGCACCGAAAACCGACGGCAGCGGCAACGTCCGCAGCGAACAGTTGCAGGCACTGAAGCTACTCGAAGCCGCTGGCTGGAAACCTCAGGGCGATCAGTTGGTGAACGTCAATGGCGAACCTCTGCACTTTACCTTTCTCAATGGCCAGAAAGGTTTCGAACGGCTGTTATTGCCGTTCAAACGCAACCTGGCGCAGATCGGCATCGGCTTTGATATCCGCCAGGTCGACACCGCGCAATACACCAACCGCGTGCGCAATCGCGACTACGACATGATCGTCGCCGGTTACCCGGTGAGTCAGGCGCCAGGGCGCGAGATGTTCAATTACTTCGGCTCCGATGGCGCCGCTGACCCCGGCTCGAACAATTACATGGTGCTGTGCGATCCGGCAGTCGATGCACTGCTCGAAGGGCTGGTGCAGGCCGACAATCGCCAGAGTCTGCTGCGCCACGCTCATGCACTGGATCGGGTGTTGCAGTGGGGCTATTACTGGGTACCCAACTATTACCCGCCGGGAATTTCCACAGTGTGGTGGAACCGCTTCGGCCGACCGGCGATTGCCCCGCTCTACGACGCCGGTCTCGACACCTGGTGGGAAATCAGCCCGACTGCACTGACATCAGCGCAGATGCCCAAGGAGTACAGCCATGTGGGGCTATAGCCTGCGGCGTCTGCTGCTGATCGTGCCGACCTTGCTCGCGATCCTGTTGGTCAATTTCGTTATCGTGCAAGCCGCGCCCGGTGGCCCGGTCGAGCAGGCCATCGCGCGCTTGCAGGGCATTGGCGTCGGCGCGGCGGTGGGTTCCAGCCATGTCGAAACTGTTGGTGGCGAGTCTCGTGCCACCCGGGGGCTGGACCCGAAACTGGTGGCCGATATCGAGCGTCAGTACGGCTTCGACAAACCCGCCAGCGAGCGCTTGTGGCTGATGCTCAAAAGCTATGCGCGACTGGATTTCGGGCAGAGTTTCTTTCGCGGTGCCAGCGTCACGGAACTGATCTGGCAGAAGCTGCCGGTGACTTTGTCGCTGGGCCTGTGGGCGACGTTGATCACCTATCTGGTGTCAATTCCGCTGGGCATTCGCAAGGCTGTGCATAACGGCTCGGCGTTCGATGTCTGGAGCAGCGTGGCGATCATCATCGGCTATGCGTTGCCGGGATTCCTTTTCGCGCTGCTGCTGATCGTGGTGTTTGCCGGTGGCACGGCGCTGGACTGGTTTCCGGTGCGCGGGCTGGTCTCGGACAACTTCGCCGAGCTGTCGCCGTGGGCCAAAGTGGCCGACTATTTCTGGCATTTGGTGCTGCCGGTGATTGCCTTGGTCATTGGGGGGTTCGCCACGTTGACGATCCTGACCAAGAACAGCTTTCTCAACGAGATCTCGCGCCTGTACGTGGTGACCGCGCGCGCCAAAGGGCTGAGCCAAAGGCAGGTGTTGTACGGCCATGTGTTTCGCAACGCGATGCTTCTGGTCGTCGCCGGTTTGCCGCAAGCGTTGGTGACGGTGTTCTTCGGCGGCTCGTTGCTGATCGAAGTGATCTTTTCCCTCGATGGTCTCGGCCGCCTCAGTTATGAAGCGGCAGTCGCGCGCGATTATCCGGTGGTGTTCGGCTCGCTGTTTATCTTCACCCTGTTTGGCCTGCTGATAAAACTGCTCGGCGACCTTTGCTACACGCTGGTCGACCCGCGCATCGACTTCACCGCGAGGGCTGCCTGATGCTGACATTATCTCCCATCGGCCAGCGCCGCTGGGCGCGCTTCAAGGCGCATCGCCGTGGTTGGTGGTCGTTGTGGCTGTTTCTCGCGCTGTTCGGCCTGAGCCTCGGCGGTGAGTTGGTGGCCAATGACAAACCGCTGCTGGTGACGTATCAGGGCGAATGGTATTTCCCGGCGTTCAAGCGTTACACCGAGCAGGATTTCGGCGGCGAGTTGCCGTTTCAACCGGACTATCGTAGCGCGCAGGTGCGGCAATTGATCGAGGGGCAGGGCGGGCGGTTGTGGTTTGCGCCGATCCCGTTCGCGTTCGACACGGTCAATTACGACCTCACGGAGCCGGCACCGAGTCCGCCCAGTGGCGACAACTGGCTGGGCACTGATGATCAGGCGCGCGACGTGCTGGCGCGGGTGATTTTCGGCACACGTGTATCGCTGCTGTTTGCCTTGGCGCTGACCGCGGCGAGTGCGCTGATCGGCATCGCCGCCGGGGCATTGCAGGGCTACTACGGTGGGTGGGTCGACCTGATCGGTCAGCGCTTGCTGGAGGTCTGGTCGGGGCTGCCGGTGTTGTACCTGCTGATCATTCTGTCCGGGTTCGTCGAGCCGAATTTCTGGTGGTTGCTGGGGATCATGGCGCTGTTTTCCTGGTTGAGCCTGGTCGATGTGGTGCGGGCCGAGTTTCTGCGCAGCCGTGGCCTGGAATATGTGAAAGCGGCACGCGCGCTGGGGGTGGGCGATGCGCAGGTGATCGTTCGGCACATCCTGCCCAATGCCATGAGCGCGACGCTGACCTACCTGCCGTTCATTCTTACCGGGGCGATCGCGACGTTATCGGCGTTGGATTTTCTCGGTTTCGGCATGCCGGCCGGCAGCGCTTCGCTGGGCGAGTTGATCGGTCAGGGCAAAAGCAATCTGCAAGCACCGTGGCTTGGCCTGACCGCGTTCTTTGCCTTGGCGCTGATCCTTTCACTGCTGGTATTCATCGGCGAAGCCTGCCGCGATGCGTTTGATCCGAGGACTTGATATGCCCGAACATCTGATCGAAATACGCGACCTGCGCGTCGCCTTCAATGGCCAGTCTGTGGTGCACGGCATCGACCTTGATATCCGCCCCGGCGAATGTCTTGCGCTGGTCGGGGAATCCGGCTCCGGTAAATCGGTGACGGCGCACAGTATTCTGCAATTGCTTGACCCGGCCATCACGCAGATTGATGGCAGCATCCGCTATGTTGGCGAGGAGTTGCTTGGCGTACATGAGCGCTACTTGCGCCAATTGCGTGGCAACCGCATCGCGATGATTTTTCAGGAGCCGATGAGCTCACTGAACCCTTTGCACACGATTGAGCGGCAACTGGGCGAAAGCCTCGCGCTGCACAAGGGGCTGGCCGGGGCGGCGGCGCGTCAGCGAATTGTGCAATTGCTCGAACTGGTGGGCATTCAACGTCCGCGCGAACGGCTCAAGGCTTATCCGCATCAATTGTCGGGCGGTCAGCGACAACGGGTGATGATCGCCATGGCGCTGGCCTGCGAGCCACAGTTTTTGATTGCCGACGAGCCGACCACTGCGCTGGACGTGACCGTGCAACGCAAGATTTTGTTGCTGCTCAAAGAACTGCAGGAGCGCCTGGGAATGGCGCTGTTGATCATCAGTCATGATCTGAATCTGGTGCGCAATATCGCTCAGCGGGTGGCAGTCATGCGTGGAGGATTGATCGTCGAGCAGGCGCCTTGTGAACAGTTGTTCAGCACGCCGCAGCATCCTTACAGCATTGAGTTGCTCAACGCCGAGCCGGGTGGCGAGGCGTTGTGTCGGGAACCCGCTGAGGATTTGCTGGAGGTGCGCGATCTCAATGTGCGCTTCCGTTTGGGCGGTGGCTGGCTGCGCGCGAAGTCTTGGTTGCACGCGGTCAACGGCATTGATTTGAATCTTCAGCGCGGCAAAACCCTGGGCATTGTTGGCGAGTCCGGTTCTGGCAAGTCGACGCTGGGCCAAGCGATTCTGCGTTTGCTGGATGCCCAGGGCAGCATCCGCTTTCAGGGCGAGGCGCTGGAGCACTTGAGCGGCAAGCAACTCAGGCCGCTGCGCAAACGTCTGCAAGTGGTGTTTCAGGATCCGTTCGGCAGCCTCAGTCCACGTTTGTGCGTGGAGCAGATCATCGCCGAAGGTTTACAGGTGCACAGTGATTTGAACGCCGATGAGCGTGAGAGGGCGGTGATCGATGTGCTGCGTGAAGTCGGTCTTGATCCGGCCACCCGCCATCGCTATCCCCACGAGTTTTCCGGTGGTCAGCGGCAACGCATCGCCATTGCCCGGGCGCTGGTGCTCAAGCCTGACTTGATCCTGCTGGATGAGCCGACCTCGGCACTGGATCGCACGGTGCAAAAACAGATTGTCGCGTTATTGCGGCGTTTGCAGGCGGAACACGGCTTGACCTATCTGTTCATCAGCCACGACCTGGCGGTGGTGCGCGCGTTGGCCCATGACTTGATTGTGATGAAGGACGGTGAGGTGGTGGAGCGTGGCGAGACGAATGCGCTGTTTCATGCCGCGCAGCATCCGTATACCCGAGAGTTGCTGGCCGCTTCGTTCACCGGGTAACCCTGTAGGAGCTGTCGAGTGAAACGAGGCTGCGATCTTTTGACTTTGCGTTCTAAAAAGCCAGATCAAAAGATCGCAGCGTGCCGCAGTTCCTACAGGGCCGAAACGCAAAAATCCCGCCACTGGGGGCGGGATTCTTGTGTCACTGAACGCGCTATTACGACGGGAACAGCTCGGACAGTTTCATCGACAGCATCATGTCGCCTTCAACGCGCAGTTTGCCGCCCATGAAAGCCTGCATGCCGTCGGTTTCGCCGCTGACGATACCTTTCAGGGTTTCGCTATCCAGTACCAGCGTGCAGTTGGCGTCCGGGTTCTCGCCTTCCTGGATATCGCAGGTGCCGTCTTTGACGATCAGCGAGTACTGCTTGTCTTCGTCAGTGATGTTGAAACCGAAAACCAGATCCAGACCGGCAGCAGCGGCTGGGTTGAACTTGGCTTGCATTTCTTTTACGGCATCGGCTACGGAGGTCATGGTTCGATCCTTATGGGTTGATTACAGCAAGGTTCACAGTTAACCGGACTCAGCGGAAAGTGATGAGTTCCGGTGCCTTCAACAGCTGCAGGTGTGCATGACTGTTGAAGGAGGCCAAAGCCACCTCGCGACCGCGGAACTTCAGCTGGTTGAGCGAGGTGTTGACGATTTGCCAGTTCAATTCAAAGGCCTGTCTGGCAGGCATTTGCGTAATGAGGTGGAGCAGGGCGGTGATGGTGCCGCCGGAGGTGAACACGGCGATTTTCTGTTTGTCGCCGGCCTGTTCAAGGATTCGGTGTAACCCGGCCTGAACCCGTTCGACGAAACCCAGCCAGCTTTCCAGCCCCGGGGTGTCAAAAGTGCCGGCCAGCCAGCGCTCGATGATCAAGGCGAAAATCCGTTGGAATTCGCCACGGTTCTGTGCGGCGTTGCGCAGGATGTCGAGGGCTTCCGGCTCGTCCGCCAGCATGTCCGGGAGCAGCGCACGAATGACCGCGTCGGCATCGAATTCGTTGAACGCAGAATCGGTTTCCAGGGTCGGCACCGGCAGGCCTTTGGCGGCGTATTGCGCCAGCGCGCTGGTGGCCGTGTGCTGTTGGCGACGCAGGTCACCGGCGAGGCAGCGATCGAAGCTGATGCCCAGTTCAGCGAGGTGCTGACCGAGGATTTCTGCCTGACGCACACCGGTCGGCGACAGGACGTCATAGTCGTCTGCACCAAAGGAGGCCTGGCCATGTCGTATCAAGTAGATGCTGCCCACGTCCGCGTCATCCCGGTACGTTGAAGGTTGTGGCGAGGTTATGAGGATGACGGGTAGCTGTCAATGAAAAAACATACGCTTGTTTGAAATGCCCGTTACAGGGGTGTTGCCAGAGGTTTCACGGCTGGCCGACAAGCCGACGCATGGGTATGCTGGAGCCATCCCGCGTGTGTCTCACATCCGCGCATCGTTTAAGGAGTCTTTGTGGAGTTTTTCACCGAATACGCCAGCTTCCTGGCCAAGACCGTCACCCTGGTAGTCGCCATTCTGGTGGTGCTTGCCAGTTTTGCCGCATTGCGCAGCAAGGGCCGGCGCAAATCGGCCGGTCAGTTGCAGGTCAGCAAACTCAATGATTTCTACAAGGGCCTGCGTGAGCGCCTGGAGCAGACGTTGCTCGACAAGGATCAGCTCAAGGCTTTGCGCAAGGGCGAGGCCAAATCCGAGAAAAATGCGAAGAAGCAGAAGAAACAACCCGACACCAAATCGCGTGTGTTCGTGCTGGATTTCGACGGCGACATCAAGGCCTCGGCCACCGAAAGCCTGCGCCATGAAATCACCGCACTGCTGACGCTCGCCACGCCAAAGGACGAAGTGGTCCTGCGTCTGGAAAGCGGTGGCGGCATGGTTCACAGCTACGGTCTGGCATCCTCGCAATTGGCGCGGATCCGTGAAGCCGGCGTGCCGTTGACCGTGTGCATCGACAAGGTCGCGGCCAGCGGCGGCTACATGATGGCGTGCATCGGCGAGAAGATCATCAGCGCGCCGTTTGCGATTCTTGGTTCGATCGGCGTGGTTGCACAGTTGCCCAACGTCAACCGCTTGCTGAAGAAGCACGACATCGACTTTGAAGTACTGACCGCCGGCGAGTACAAACGCACCCTGACCGTGTTTGGCGAAAACACCGAGAAGGGCCGGGAGAAGTTCCAGGAAGATCTGGACATCACCCATCAACTGTTCAAGAACTTTGTTGCGCGTTATCGCCCGCAACTGGCCATCGATGATGTGGCCACCGGTGAAGTCTGGCTCGGCGTCGCGGCGCTGGATAAACAACTGGTCGATGAACTAAAGACCAGTGATGAATACCTGGCCGACCGGGCGAAAAAGGCTGAGGTCTACCACCTGCACTACGCCGAGCGCAAAAGCTTGCAGGAACGTATTGGCATGGCCGCCAGCGGCTCGGTCGACCGCGTACTGCTGAGCTGGTGGAGTCGGCTGACCCAGCAGCGCTTCTGGTAATTCGAGCAGGCATAAAAAAACGCCGGTCACATGACCGGCGTTTTTTTGTCCGCAGCAAACCTTCAGCGGCGACGGAACAGCGGCAGCGGTTCGTCGGTGGCGGCCTGATAGGTCACCGAAAAGTCCTTGAGACCTTCCAAAGCTTCGTACGGGTCTTTGTCCGCACGCACGGCAAAGGCGTCGAAACCACAGCGGTGCATGTAGAACAGTTGATCGCGCAGCACGTCACCAATCGCCCGCAGTTCACCTTTGAAACCGTAACGGTCACGCAGCAGGCGGGCGTTGGAGTAGTTGCGGCCGTCGGTGAACGCCGGGAAGTTCAAGGCAATCACCTGAAACTCGGCGACGTCTTCACCGATTTCTTCGGCTTCTTCGTCGGCGTCCAGCCACACACCCAGACCACCGTCGCGAGCCTTGAGCATGCGACTGTGTTCACGCCACAGTTGCAGCGGCACGATCAGGTCGTCGCAGTTGCTGATCTCGTCGATGTTGAAATCCTTGGGCAGCAAGTGCCAGGTTTCGTCGACGACCGCGTTATTCTTAATGATTCGCTGCATAGACGCGTTCCTTGAAGAGGTCGATGCCAATACGCTGGTAGGTGTCGATGAAGCGCTCGTCTTCGGTACGTTGTTCAACGTACACGTCGATCAGCTTCGAAATCACGTCCGGCATGGCTTCCTGGGCGAAGGACGGGCCGAGGATCTTGCCCAGGCTCGCATCACGGCTGGCACTGCCGCCGAGGGAGACCTGATAGAACTCTTCGCCTTTCTTGTCCACCCCGAGGATGCCGATGTGGCCGACGTGGTGGTGACCACAAGCGTTCATGCAACCGGAGATGTTCAGGTCCAGTTCACCGATGTCGAACAGGTAGTCGAGGTCGTCGAAGCGACGCTGGATCGACTCGGCAATCGGGATCGACTTGGCGTTGGCCAGCGAGCAGAAATCACCGCCAGGGCAGCAGATGATGTCGGTCAGCAAACCGATGTTAGGCGTGGCGAAACCGCCTTCACGCAGCTCACCCCACAGGGCAAACAACTGGCTTTGCTCGACGTCGGCAAGAATGATGTTCTGCTCGTGCGAGGTGCGCAGTTGACCAAAGCTGTAGCGGTCGGCCAGATCGGCGACGGCGTCGAGCTGTTTGTCAGTGATATCGCCCGGGGCAACGCCGGTTGGTTTCAGCGACAGGGTCACGGCCACGTAACCCGGCTTTTTGTGCGCCAGGGTGTTGCGGGTGCGCCAGCGAGCGAAGCCTGGATGTTCTTTGTCCAGCTCGGCCAGTTGCGCGGTCTGGTTGTCCAGCGCCTTGTAGTCCGGGTCGACGAAGTGCTTGGCGACGCGATGCAGTTCAGCCTCGGTCAAAGTGGTCTGGCCACCGCGCAGGTGTTCCATTTCCGCATCGACTTTCTGTGCGAACACTTCCGGCGTGAGCGCTTTGACGAGAATCTTGATCCGCGCCTTGTATTTGTTGTCGCGACGGCCGTAGCGGTTGTACACGCGCAGGATCGCGTCGAGGTAGCTCAACAGGTCCTGCCACGGCAGGAATTCGTTGATGAACGCGCCGACCACCGGAGTACGACCGAGGCCGCCACCGACCAGCACACGGAAACCCAGCTCACCAGCGGCGTTGTGCACCGGCTCAAGGCCGATGTCGTGAACTTCAATGGCCGCACGGTCAGCGGTCGAACCGTTGACGGCGATCTTGAACTTACGCGGCAGGTA
Organism: Pseudomonas sp. Irchel s3a12; assembly: GCF_900187485.1. Classification (NCBI taxonomy): domain Bacteria; kingdom Pseudomonadati; phylum Pseudomonadota; class Gammaproteobacteria; order Pseudomonadales; family Pseudomonadaceae; genus Pseudomonas; species Pseudomonas sp. Irchel s3a12. The sequence continues at coordinate 158,674 of NZ_FYDN01000017.1, read as the reverse complement.
GGCGAATTCCGGGTGGAACGTGGTCCACTGACGAACGATCTCGCACCATGGGCGCGGGTCGATCACTTCGTCGGCAGCGACACCGGCGAACTGGTCGGTGGTGACGTTGCGCAGGCAGTTGCCGCTGGTCTGGATCGCGTGCATCTGCACGGTGGCCAGTTCAGCCAGAATGTCCGGGATGTCTTCCACCGCCGGCCAGTTGAACTGCACGTTCTGCCGCGTACTGATGTGGGCGTAGCCCTTGTCGTAGTCGCGGGCAATCTTGGCCATCATGCGCGTCTGACGCGAAGTCAGCTGGCCGTAAGGCACCGCCACACGCAACATCGGCGCGAAGCGCTGGATGTACAGGCCATTTTGCAGGCGCAGGGGGCGGAATTCTTCTTCGCTCAGCTCACCTGCCAGATAGCGTCGGGTCTGATCACGGAACTGCTTGACGCGGTCCTCGATGATCCGCTGATCGTACTCGTCGTATACGTACATATAAGTCCTGTTCTCAGGCTTGGGCCATTCGGAGTAGCACTGCGTTTTCGCTTGCTGGAGTCCGATTGTGCCTCTGCAATTCTGCGCGCACGGCCGCGCACTCCCTAACGGAGCCGGGGCAATATACCCGTTTGCAGTTATGCGCAAAAGTGATGTTTGAGTATATGTAAAGAACCAAATCGCCTAACGAGAATGGCTGTCAACTAACCCACATTTGTCGTGCGGACAATCATCGTCTTAACTGTGGTCGAGTCTTTCTGCAATCACCGACAAAACCGACAAGAGGCGATGCAATGAGCAATCCGACCAAGGCAAGAAAAAGCGACAGCAGTGTCGATGCGTGGGCCATTTTGTTCCTGATCATTCTCGTAGTAGGGACAGCGGTATTCTGGGTCAGTCATCAGTAAACGACCCATCCGGGCCCGCTTCCGACAGATTGTCGGACAAAAAACGGGATCAGGCATCAATAGCCGGTGGAACGCGGGCTATAATGCGCGGCCATTTTTCCTTGGGCCTGGATGCTTCATGTTCAAGTTTGTCCACATCAGTCTTCTGTTGTTCGCCGCGCTGTTTCAGACCGGCGCGCGGGCAGAGTCTGTGCTGTTTTTGAATCCGGGCTCGACGCAGGAAGCGTTCTGGGTCAGCTATTCGCAATTCATGCAGGCGGCCGCTCATGATCTGGGCATCGATCTGCAAATTCTCTATTCCCAACGCCAACCCGAACTGACCCTGGCTCAGGCGCGCATTGCGTTGCAGGGGCCGAATCGTCCCGAGTACCTGGTGTTCGTCAACGAACAATACGTCGCCCCGCAAATTCTGCGCCTGGCCGAGAACAGCGGCGTGAAGCTGTTTATGGTCAACGCGGCGCTGACACCTGACCAGCAAGCGCTGGTCGGTGAGCGGAACGACCGCATCGGCAGCCTGGTGCCGAACGACGAGGAGGGTGGTTACCTGATGATGAAGGAACTGATCCGCCTGCACCCGCCGACGCCCGCTGCTGAGCCGATTGAAGTGTTGGCGTTCTCCGGGTTGAAGGTCACCCCCTCGGCACAATTGCGCGAGCGCGGCATGCAGCGGGCGTTGGCCGAACACCCACAGATGCGTCTGCGGCAATTGGTCTACAGCGGCTGGACCCAAGAGCGCGCCTATGAGCAGGCCAAACAGCTGTTTGCCCGTTACCCGAAGGTGTCGCTGGTGTGGTCGGCCAATGATGAGATGGCCTTCGGCGCGATGCGCGCTTACGCCGAGACCGGCAAAGTCCCCGGCAAAGATGCCTTGTTCAGTGCAATCAATACCTCACCGGCGGCCTTGCAGGCGTTGGTTGACGGGCGTTTGAGCGCGCTGGTCGGCGGGCATTTCACCCTGGGCGGCTGGGCGTTGGTCGAGTTGCATGATGTTGAGCAAGGCGTCGATTTGAATCACTACGGCGGCCGTGACCGGCAGATTCCCTTATTGCAATTGATCGACAAAGCGCACGCCCGGCAAATGCTGGCCATGGGCACGTCGCCTGACTACGGCGTGAATTTCCGCAAGCTCTCGGCCAAGGGGCAACCGGCGTCGTATCGCTACCCGTTCACCTTGCAGACCCTGATGCGCTGACCGCGTCAGACCCCGGCGAAATGCAGCACCAGTTTGACGATGGCAAACAGCGTCAGCGCAAACACCGCCGTGAACAGAATGCCCAGCATCACGAAATGGCTGGGTTTGCCATGGGTGAAGTCCCTTGCGCGGTTCTTGCCGCTCTGCACCCCGAACGCCGCCGCCATCACGCTGTGCAGCATCTGCCAGAAGGTCGGCGGTTTGTTGTCGACTGGATCGTCCATAAATCCCTCCGCTGAAAGTTGTGCCTCTCAAGCATAGTCAAATAGCGCTCGGCTGTTCGCAGACACGTCGTTACAACTGCTATAACCCTGTACCGCTCAACCCACCGATACAAGTGATGTGCTGTCGCTCCATTTATAGGAGCAATGTATGTCCCCCGATTTCCTTATTCCTCAAGCCACGGACAAGCCTGCACCACCGCCTGCTACCGAGAGCCTGCACGGGCCTTTTCTGGAGGCTGCGGTGCCGCCATGGCTGATCGGTGCTTCTGCCCTCAGAAAGGCCGAGTTCAAACAGGCGAGGACCGTCCTGCCGCACTGGTATAGCGCGATGGCACCGGCACAACGTCGTATTTTGCATGAAACCTACAGACACAGTTTCAGCACGCAAACGCGATTGGACCAGACCATGGCGGCGTTCAAGGACATTGATGCGTTCGCCCGACCCATGCTGATGCAGGCGCTGAAAAGCCGTTTTCAGGTCGAGGTTGATGTCGACAAAACCCTGTTATGCCTCCGGCGACCCATACGCGCCGGTATCCTCGGCGAGGAAATCGGAACTTACGAATCCTTGACGCTCCCTTTGCTGCAGGCTGCGCTGCACAACTTTGAAAGTGACGAATGTCGGTACGGGGCGTTTCACCACAGCTCCGGGTTTGCAATCCAGAACCCTGCCACGGAGGTCCACACGGCTGTGCCGGTAAACGTGTCGGTCAGAAACTTTCTTGGCCTGTGCCGTGAACTGGATATCGGTGCGAAGTATCAGGCCTATCTCGATTCGTTTTTCCATCCCAAAAAACCCAAGGCCGAGGCGAGGTTGCGCCGGCGGTTCATTGCCAGCCAAAAATCAGCCATGCGCGCGGCGGCTGATCGAGCTTTGTTGACCAAGGACATTCTGCCGGAAGACCACGCGATGATCATTTCTGTCATCAGAGGTGAGCGACATCCCAGAATCGGTCGCAATCAGGTCTGGTTTCAGGACCTGAGCCTGATGAGGCACAGGTTGGTGGGGTGTGTTGCGTTCAAGATCGCCGAAAGGAATCGCCCCACCGAGGCAGTGATTCTTTACGTGCCGAATGATCCCGTACATCCGCTGAAGCGCTATACCGGCACACAAATGCAGAGCACCTTCAAGCGGCTGCTTACCGCTCGCGTTCAAGGGCAGTCGCCAGACATCGGTCCGACGCCTTACCAGCGGTTTTTGAGCCAGTTCTTGCCCTACGAAAAACGTCCTTACTATTTCAGCCAGTTCGTGAAGGTTGCCGACTCTGCGGCCGATTGGCTGACGTCGCCCTGGCGCAAAATACTGGAAGTCACACTGACCGCTGTCGAGATCTGGAAAACCTCACCCAAATACGAGAAGAGGGTGCCGGAGCCCGATCCTTATATTGCCGCCACGTTGAGGCCTCACGTGCAGGCTTTTCCCTGGGCTGCCAATTCCGACCTCTGGACCTATCTCTACGAAAAGCACCGCGAGAAGGTCTTCGCGGATGCCCGCTGCCACGCGGTTCCAACCGCCGACGCGGACGCCAGTGCACGAAACGCCAAACTGTCAGGCCTGCTGCAATTCGGACTCCTGGCGCTGAATGTGGCGTCGATGTTTGTGCCGGTGTTGGGCGAGATCATGCTCGTGGTGATGGCTGGCCAGTTGTTGTTCGAAACCATCGAGGGCGTGGTCGAATGGAGCGAGGGTGACAGGCACGCCGCCAAGGCGCACTTGGTGGATGTGGCGGAAAACCTCGCGCAGATCGGTGTAATGGCGGCTGCCGGCGCGGGTTTCAGATGGCTGACGGCGGTAAAAGCGGAGCCGCTGATGGAGCAACTGCACCCCGTGACTTTGCCCAGCGGCGAAACCCGATTGTGGAAGCCCGACTTCACTGGCTATGAACAGCACCTTACGTTGAGTGGATCAGTGCGGTCGAATGCACAGGGGCAGTACCGGATCGACGGCAAAATCTGTTTTCGCCACGGCGGAAGGTTCTACGAGCAGATACTCGACGAGTCAACCGCTCAATGGCGGCTCAAACATCCCACAGATGCCGACGCTTACCAGCCCGTCCTGAGTCATAACGGTCAGGGCGCCTGGCGGCTGGCGCTGGAACAGCCGATGAACTGGGAGCGACTGACACTGCTGCGGCGCATGGGGCACATCACCGATGACTTCAGCGATGAATCCCTGCTGATGCTGGCCGATATCAGCGCCGTCAGTGACAACGCCTTGCGCAAAATGCACATGGATCATCTGCCGCCACCTCCCGAATTGCACGACGCGATGCGTCTTTTTCGCGCCGATAGGGGAGCCAGGCAAATGATCGAGCAACTGCGCGGAGCGAGGCCCATTGATGAGGGGTATCTGTACGCACTGCCGTTGGTCACCGAAATGCCACACTGGCCGGCCGATCGGATACTGGAGTTTTTCGTCGGTGCCGAGGGCGAAGGATCGTCGACTCGGTACGGTGCGCAGACAACCCTGCCCGGGTTTGATCCCAAACCGGTCATCCGTATCAGCCGTGCGCAGGTATTGAACGGAGAAATGCCTGCGCGAATTCTGGCAGCGCTGCAGGAAAACGAAGTAGGCCAGCTACTGGGCCCGGCCGACGCGCAGTTTCGTCCAGCGAGGCCAGACGCATTCAGTCGCAGGCTCGCCGATTATGCCCATACACGTCAGTCGGCCATTTTCGACAGTCTTTACAGAGGCAGCGAACCGCTCGGCATACGTGGGCGCATGCTGCAGCGTGAATGTCCCGGACTCAGCGATGCGGCCGCACAGGATGTGCTCGATCATGCAACGGCGGCGGAACTGGCCCGAATGGACGCTACCGGGCGATCCCCCTTGAAAATGCTCGAAGAGGCCCGCTGGCATGCTCGCCAAGGCCGCCAGGTTCGTGCGTTCGCCGGTTTGCACAGCGAGACCCTGGCTTCAGCAGACAGCCGAAGGCTGGCACTGTTTGCTCTGGAACAGTTGCCAGGATGGCCGCAGACATTGCGCCTGGAAATTCGCGAGGGCAGCACAACCGGCGCAGTGCTCGACAGCGTCGGTGAGCCAGCAGCACCGGTCAAACGCTATCTGGTCAAGAATGGGCCTGCTTATCAGGCCTTTGGTGATCGCGCAGAAGCGCTCAGCAGGATGTCGGGTGCAGAGGACAGTTTCTATCATTCGCTCCTGCAGGCGCTGCCCGATGACATACGCCTGGCCATTGACTTGCCGGAAGGAAGCCCTGGCAGCGAACTGCAACATAAAATTATCGGCTCGGCCCATGCTCATCGGCGTCAAGCTGCGCACGTTCTCGCGCCGCAAGCCAAAGCGTTCAAACCACCGGTGCGGGTGAGCGCAAGGCTCAAGGGCTATTATGCCAGTGGCCGTGGCCCAAGCCTTGCGCCATCGCTGGAGTCACGGGTGGCGCATCTCTATCCGGAGGCGCGGCAGGCCGAGGCGTTCCTCACCCAGCAACGCGGCAGAAGTAATGCGCAGATCTTCCGCGAACTGGAATTCCGTCGGTTGGATTGGGAAAGACTCGATACCACCCTTGAGCAATGGCAGGCCGGCCCGACCGGGAGTCGGGCTGCGCTGCACAGGGCGCAAGTTGCTCAGGCACTCAGAAATGCCTGGCGCAATGGCCCGTTGGCCGGGCAAGTGGTGGAAGCCGGGCGTCTCTCGCTGGTATGCGATACGCCGTTGCCTGCGCTCTCCACACGTTTTGCCCATATCAATGAACTGTCCGTGGCGGGGCTGGGCATAACGGATACCCATGCGGACGGTTTTCTGGTGGCCTTCCCGAATGTCACGGATTTGTCGATCGGCGAGCTGGGGCAACAGACTGATCGCCCCACGTCTGTGGCCGGCGCGCTGACGACCCTGCCGGAGGCGGTCGGCCGGATGCCCGGACTGACCCGGCTGCGTTTTTCCACCGATGCGGCGTTACTGGCGCCAGGCTTTTCTCAACGGCTCAGCTCGCTTGTCAGGCTGGAAGCGCTGCGCATCGATTATTCAGGAGTCGACTCAGCCACCCTGCATGAACTTGACCTGACGCCCTTGACCCGCCTGCGCAGCCTGCGCATTGACGCGCCCCGTGCCTTGTGGCGATGGCCCGCGTACGTCGAGCGCCTTGAGCATCTTGAGCGTCTGGATTTGACGCATACGTTGATAGAGACGCTGTCCGAATCGCTGTATCACGATCACGAGCAACTTTGGGCCGGGCTGGCGCTCGACTGGTCGAGGGTGACCCCGGCGACCTTCCGGCGCGCTTACGAATACGTCAGCCAATATTCCGGCCCACTGGGCCACCTGCTTGATCTGCATCAGATGGTCGGCGAGTTCTGCCGCGCCGAGCTCGATACGATGGCGCCAATGCCGAGTTTCACTGACCCGTTATCCGAAGCGTTCAACGCGACCTGGGTGACACCGCAGGCAAGAGTTACCGCCATCGAACAGCTTCGGGCGGAGCATGAAGCCATTTTCGCTGCGTTCTACACACCTGCCTTGCGGCATGGAACACGCTATGCTGCCCTTCGGCGGCAATGGTCCATGGGGCCCAACGCCGACGTTGTGAACGCGCTCAAGACCAACTGGTATGGCACGGTTCGCCAACGGTACGGCCTGACCGCCAACGTGGCGACATTTGAACTGCCGGTTACCCGATCAGGCCAAGCCGTATTGACGGCTGCAGACTTGATCACCGAGTTGCCGCCACTGCCGGCAGGCAGTTTCTCCCACGTGCGTACACTGCGCCTGGGGAGGCTGGACGTCCCCATTGAACAGGCTCGGCACTTTCTCCGCGCATTCAGTCATGTCGAATCACTTGAATTCAGCGGTAATACCTTCACCGAGCTGCCCTTTGCGGCGGATGAGCTGTCAGCGCTGACGCATCTGGATGCATCGGGCAACAGGATTGAGGTAACGCCTGTTGTGCAGCGGCAGATCAACGGGTTGCAGCGTCTCAGTAGGTTGAATCTGAGTAACAACCCGCTGGGCAACATCGATGTCAGCCTGTTGAGCCGATTGCGTGCCCTGGGCCTGAGATCGACGCAGTTGCGTGCCTGGCCCGCCGGTGCCGAAAACCTGCCTCGGTTGGCGTGGCTCGACCTGCGAGACAACCGGATCTCGTCACTGCCACCGTCGGTGTTGACCCATCCCGACGCGCTGATGAGAGCCAACCTGGCCGGTAACGTATTCAGTCCTGAGGGTGAAGCAAGCCTGCACGGGGCGCTGCAGCGAATCGAGCAGCAAAGGGGCCTGGGGCCGGGCACGCTGGCACGATTCGCTGCAGAACCGGTGCCGGAGCTTTTCCCTCCTGCGGAAACAGGCTGGTCGTTTATCGACCTGATGTTATCGCTTCCAGAAGCCGCGACGGTGCTTCAAGGGCAAACGGGGTCCTCGGCGCAGTTGCAACGTTTGACTCGCATCATGCCGGTCGAGCAAGCGCGACTTCACTTGCAGAATCTGCGGGCGTCGGGGGCGAGCGATGCGCAGATCGAAGCACGGATCACCGAATGGCAGCACCTTTGCGAGGCATTGGTCCGTCGAGCGAATGACTGGCTGTATACCCGCGAAGTGCGCACGGACACGTACAGGATCAATGCGCGAGACCGATCGGTCGCGGCGAGGCGCCTCTTCGAAGCCTGGCTGAACGGACTCACAGAGCATGTCGACAGAGCCCGGCTGGACCTGGATTTCCAAGGCCTGCAAACCGGTGATTTGCCGGAGCTGGCAGTTCCGATCCCTGCAGTCAGAACGCTGGATCTGAGCGGTGTGGGCATGACCACACGGGGTTCGGACGGGTTTCTCAGGGCTTTTCCCCACGTCGAAATCTTGTATATCAGTGGCAATCCCCTGGTGTCGGTGCCTGGGCCGGTACTGCGGATGCAGCATCTTGAACGCCTGGAGATGCAGTATTGCGATCTCGCGGACGCGACGGACCTTTACCCGTTGATGGCCCGTGCGCGCCTTCGCAGGCTGGATGTCGGCTACAACGAACTTCGGGTATTCAACCCGCCCGACTTTGGCGCCGTCCAGACCCTGGACTTGCGCTATAACCACCTGACCGCATGGCCTGGCCGTGTATTCGAGGCGCCGCAGTTGCACAGCTTGGACCTGAGCGGCAACGAACTCACCCACATTCCCGGGGAATTGTTCAACGGCGAACACGAGCGTCTGATCCAGGGGACCAATCTCTCCGAGAATCGACGCTTGTCCCTTTCTGCTTTGCAGGACATGCGCCGCTATGCGCGTGAGCAGTCGGCGTTGCACGTGCTGGGAATGTCACGCCGAAACATTGAGACGATGATCGACACACACCTTTTCGGCGATCTGTTCGGTGGCGCAGAACCGGTCGGCATTCCCGAAGACGCCGCCGGCAATGTGGACTTGGACGATCCTGACGCCGCTGTGCTGCCTGTCGAAGAGGTCCTGGATCCGGTCAACGATGTGGCACCGAGATCAAGAGATCCGTGGCTCCAGCACAGCGATGTGACGCTCGCGGCTCGCAGAGCGGACATTTGGGGGCAACTGGCGCGAGAACCCGATCACCAGCGTTTTTTTCAGCTGCTGCGTTTGTTGCGCGACACGGACGACTTCCGGCTGGTACCGGCCGACCTGACGCGCAGAATGTGGGATGTCATGCAAGCAGCCACGGAGAACAGCGAATTGCGCCAGTTGCTGTTTCTCGGCGCTGAAAGCCATGGCACGTGCCCGGACGGGCGGATTCTGACATTCAGCGATCTGGAAGTGCGGGTGTCGGTGTATCGGGCACTGCACGACATCCCGGTGCATCGGATGGCGCTAAGGGGCCGGGCGTTATTGCGTCTGTCCCGGCAATTGTTTCGTCTGGACAGGATCGAGACGCTGGCTGACGCCGCAGGGCGGGGCAGGGATCGTGCCGAGGTGCGCCTGAAATATCGCATCGGTCTGACCGGTGGTTGGGGCGATGGGGTGGATCTGCCCGGGCAGCCGACATACATGCTCTATGACGTACCCCTCAGCGGTGAACTGCTGAATCAGACCCGGGCCTCGATCCTCGAGGCGGAACGAACTGACGCACTGCCACTGAGCATGATCGCCCGCGATTACTGGATCACCTATCTGGAGGAACGCCTTCCGCTGGAGATGCAGGCGATAGACTCCGCGGTTGATCAGCAACGCCAAGAGCGCTGGAGTGTGTTGGATGATCGACTTTCTCGGGGTGAAATCGATGCGCGACAGTACGATCGGGAACTGGAAGATTTGGGCAAGGCGATGGAACGGCTGCTCACCCAGAAACGGCTCGAGCTGACACGTCGGGAGATCATCGATCTGCAGAGTTTTGCCGATGAGGCCGAAGAAGGTGATCGAGTCACGCCGAAACCGGGACCATCGAGCCGCCCTTGACGGGGGCAGACTGGCGTTGAAGATTGCGCCGTGAGTGATACATATCAGGTTACTCACGGCCGGACTGGCAATAACCGGATACCGCAAATCCGCTGACGGGATATGGTCTGCTGATCGCTCCATCAACTAGGAGTGATCATGATCGCTATCCCTTCCAACCCAGAGACGACGCAAGCTGCGCCGCTCGCTCGAGCTGCCGCTGACAACCAGCCGACAACGCTCAATACAACGCAAAGCCTGCACCGCGATTTTCTCGAAAAGTCGATCCCGCCGTGGCTGTCCAGCGCTTCGCCGCAACGGCGCGAAGCGCTCAAAACCGTTCCGACTGCGCTGCCAGCGTGGTACCTCGACGCGACGCCGGCACAACGCAAGACGCTGGCCGACAGCATGAAGGCCAGCGTTGTCGCCCAAAACGATCTTGATAGAACCATGGCGACCCTTCAGGACGTCGAGACATTTGCCAGGCCATTGCTGCTCAAAGCGCTCAAGGACCAACATCAATTACAAATCGATGTCGACAAGACGCTCCTGTGCCTGCGGCGTCCCGTCGAACTGGGCGTTGAACAGATCGAGCTGGCGTCCTTCGAGGTCCTCAAACTTTCGATGCTGGACGCAGCGCTGCACAACTTCGAAGCTGACGAATGCAAGCAGGGCGCTTATCACTCGACGTCAGGTTTCGTTGTAGCAACCTCCACCCCTGGTACATTCGAGTACGTGAGCATCGGCCTGACGGTGATGCAGTTCCTGACGCTTTGCCGAGAACTGGATGTCGGCAAGCAGTATCAGACCTATTTGACGACATTCTTCCACCCGGCCGATGCTGTGGCAGAGGCGGTGCTCAGCGAGCGCTTCATTGCCAGCCAGAAGGCGACGATGCGCGCCGCAGCCGATCAGGCGCTGTTGCAAAAAGACATTGAGCCGGCGGATCACGCAATGATTGTGTCGGTGATCCACGGCAACATGCACCCGTGGATGGGCGAGAAACAGGTCTGGTTCAGTGACCTGGGCGTCATGAAAAAAAGGCTGACCGGCTGCGTGGTGTTTGTCATTTGCCAGAAGTACCGCTACAGCGACGAGTTGATCCTTTACATCCCTCACGATCCGGAGCACCCGCTCAAGCGCTATACCGTCCAACAGGTGCGCGATGAGTTCAAGCGCTTGCTCACCGCCCGCGATCCCGCACAAGCGCCAGGCGCGGAACCGACCGCGTACCAGCGTTTTTTGAGCCAGTTTCTGCCGTATGACCAGCGTGCGTATTATTTCAGCCAGTTCAGACAAAAAGCGGCCGATTCACCGGGCGATGCATGGGCAATATGGCGCTCGCCATGGCTGGCTGTGGCGCAGGTGTTGGCGGGCGGTTCGGTGTTTACCCGGATCCGTGAACTGCCACCCGAGCGTGAGATCAGGTGGGATCCTGTGCCTGATCCTTACATTGCGCCATCGACGTTCGGTCGCAGCGGACGGGGGATTTGGGCGCCCAATGAGGATCTCTGGCAATACCTTTACACCCAGAGCCGTGCCAAGGTATTGGCCGACGCACGAAGCCATGCCGTGCCAGCGGCAGATGTCGATGCGAAGGCCCGTGACGCCAAGCTCGCTCATCTGCTGCAGATCGGCATGCTTGGCCTGAACCTTGTCTCGATGTTCGTGCCGGTGCTGGGCGAGGTCATGATGGTGGTGATGGCCGGGCAGTTGCTGACTGAAACCCTGGAAGGCGCGATTGAATGGAGTGAGGGTGATCGTCGGGCGGCGAAGGATCACCTGATCGATGTCGCGGAGAATCTGGCGCAGATTGCGTTGATGGCGGGAGTGGGGGCCGGGGTGCAGAAAATCTCCGGCGCCAGAGCCGTGCCGATCATCGAGCGGCTGCAGTCGGTGAAATTGCCCAACGGCGAAACTCGCCTGTGGAGAGCCGACCTTAGAGCTTACGAGTCCGCTGTCACGCTGCCAGACAGCCCCGGCCCGAACTCTGCCGGCCAGCATGTGCTGGAAGGTCAAACCTTCATACGCCAGGACGGCAAGGTCTACGAGCAGTTTTACGATGAGTCGATCAGCAAATGGCGCATCAAGCACCCTACCGATGCCAGCGCCTGGCAGCCGGTGCTGGAGAGCAACGGACGCGGTGCCTGGCGGCACACGCTGGAGCGGCCGCGGGATTGGGATCGTCTGACCCTGCTGCGGCGCATCGGCCACGCAACCGAAGCCTTCACCGACGCGCAGTTGATCAAGGCTGCCGATATCAGCGGTGTCACTGACGCCACTCTGCGCAAGATGCACGTCGATTCTGCGCTACCGCCACCGGAACTGACGCAGGCCATGCGCGTGATGCAGGCGGATAGCAACGCGGCACTGGTGGTTGAACAGTTGCGCGGGACAAAACCGATCGACGAACTGTATCTCTTTGCGTTGCCGCTGATCACCGAAATGCCGCGCTGGCCGGCGAACCGGGTGCTGGAAGTATTCGACGGCGAGCAACTGTCCGGCAAGTCGGTCAGGTATGGTTCCGTGCGGCGGTTTCGCGACGTCGGCGTCAAGGCACCGATTCAGATATCGCGGGCCGATATCCTCAGCGGTGGCCTGCCAGCACACATCCTCGCGGCGCTGGACGAGTCAGAACTCACCCGGCTCCTGGGCGAGCAAGGTGCACGCGTGCGCGATGCCCGGCCGGCAGAGTTCGGCAAGCAGATCGCCGACTACGCCGACACTCGTCAGCCGGCGATCTACGACAGCCTCTACAAGGGAACCGACCCCATCGATTCCCGGGTTGCGCGTTTGCAGAAGGCCTGCCCTGGACTCAGCGAACCCGCGGCACAAACGGTGCTGGCCCATGGACGCTCCGATGATCTGGAGCGACTTGACTCAGGCCATCGAGTGCCGCTACGCCTGCTGGAGGAGGCACGCTGGTACGCGCGTCAAAGCCGACAAGTCGCGGCCTATGTCGGTCTGCGCAGTGAAAATGTCGCTTCGGCGGACAGCCGGCGCTTGGCGTTGCACACGCTGGAGCAGTTGCCGGGTTGGGCCGACAGCGTTCGCATTGAAGTTCGCGAGGGCAATGACGCCGGCATGCTGCTTGACAGCATCGGCAGTGAAACAGCCAGCGAGAAGAAATACCTGATCAAGAAAGGCGCTCAGTTTCAGGCGTTCGACGAACGTGGTCTTGCACTCAACAGCCTGCCTCGCAACGGCGACAACTTTTACTCATCGATCATGTATGCCTTGCCTGATGACGCGCGCCGCAGCCTCGGTGTGCCCGAGGTGGGGCAGTCCGCCCGGTTACAGAAAAAGATCATCGATCATGCCGATCGGCATCAGGCAGATACGCCTGCGCTGCTTGCGCCACAGGTCAAATGGATCAAGCCGCCCGTGCGTGTGAACGCTACGTTGATCGGTTACCCCGCGAGCGGACGCGGCGCCGGGTTGCAAATGAACCTGACCGCTCATGTGTGCGATGTCTATCCGCAGCTTACCTACGAACAGGCTAATGGTTTCATTCTCGAGCAGTACCGGACGGGTAAAGACGACAACGCGATTTTCCAGCTGTTGCAATCACGCCGCCATGAATGGCAGCAGTTGAATACGACGCTGGATGAATGGGCAGGCACATCCACGGCGGCGCCTTGGGAACGTTCCGCAACGGATCACAAGTTTCGCGCCGCGCAAGCGCTGAAAACCTGCTGGCGCAACGCCTTGTCCACTGGAGTTTCAGGTGCCGATGAACTCTCGATATTCACGTATGACCCCCTGCCAGAGCTGAATGCAGACTTTGCCCATGTGCGTAAACTTTCAATTGGCGGCAATGGCATCACCGACGCCAATGCGGACGCCTTTCTGGCGCGATTTGCCAACGTGCAAAAGCTGTCGCTGGGGGAGCGTGGCAGTCTGTTTGGCGCCTACATGGCGCAAGAGCAGGCACTGACGACCTTGCCTTTGACTGTGACCCGGATGTCTGCACTGAAGAAGCTCAAGTTCAGGACGTCAGTCAGGGTGATGGCTTCCGATCTATCGACAAAATTGAGGACGTTGACCGCCCTTGAGGAACTTCATCTTGATTTTTTCGACGGTCGGAGCCATGCCGCTGGCCTGGATCTGACGCCCCTCAAACGCCTGAAAAAACTCAGGATCGAAGCGTCGGGCCTGACGCAATGGCCGGCCTATGTGCAGCAACTGCCTGAACTGGAACGACTGGACCTGACGCAGACCGCCATCACATCCATTCCACAATCGCTCTATGTCGGACACGAAAAACTCTGGGCAGGCTTGTCGCTGGACTGGTCCAGGTTCTCTCATGAAGCGTTCAAACCCGCTTACGACTATGTGAAAAACTACATGGGGCAGTGGCGACATCTGGTTGATCTGGACTTGATGGTTCGCCGCTACTGTGCCGGAGAACTGCAGTTCCTGACGGGCGAGGCCGGCCGCCTCAATCCGTTGCCCGAGCGCATCATGACACTCTGGAATACCCCGGAAACCCGACTCAAGGCAGTGGAGATTCTGCGTGTGGAGCACACCGCAATTTTCCGCCAGTTCTACGAGCCCACCGCATCTGATGGATTGCGTAATGCAATTCCCGCCGCCCGCTGGCAAGCGCAGCCCAATGCACGGGTGGTACGTGCTCTGGAAAAGAACTGGCGTGCAGCCATACGCAGGCGCTATCGCTTGAATGACGACGTTCGTCCTTTCAATGGGACGAACTGGGCATCAAGCACCGAACTCGACGATGCCGGCGTGTTTGAACTGGTGGACACCGCATGGGTACAGGGCGAAGAGTCGGTCAGTGAACTGCCGCAATTGCCAACCGGTGCGTTTGCTCACGTACAGAGTGTGCGGCTGGATCGGTTGAATGTGCCGATCGACCAGATTCGCGATTTTCTCCGGGCATTCAGTGGCACCACGAGTCTGCAAGTCACCGCCTGCGGGTTGACGGAACTGCCGATCCGGCCAGCCGATGCAACCCACCTGACGCAACTGGATTTGTCTCTCAACCTTATAGCCGTTACCCCTGAGGTTCAGAGCCAGTTCAATGCCCTGAACAAACTGGAACATCTCAATGCCCGGCTCAATCGCCTGGACACACTGGACGTTTCTCGCCTGAGCGGGCTCAAGACGCTGAACCTCAGCGTCAATGGATTCAATCAATGGCCGACTGGGGCGGAAAGCCTGCCGCATTTGCGAACGCTGGATTTACGTCATAACACCATCGGGTCGCTCCCCGAACAGGTGCTTGTCAACGACGCTGTGCTGCTGAAGACCCGCCTGCAGAACAACCGCTTCAGTACTACAGGCGAGGCGGACATGCGGGCGGCGCAGCGCCGGATTGAAATGTCCATTGGATTGCCGGAAGGCGCCTTGCAACGGTTCGACGCGCAATCGGCGTCATTGCCGGCCAATTCAAGCGGGACCCCGCCGGAAAGTGCACTGGAGCGCGCCGGTCAGTTGTTAGCACTCCCGCCTGTCTCTGCACCCGGCGACGGTTTCGACATGAATGCCCGTGTACTGGAGATATTTCCCTCGCTGACGCTTGAACAAGCGCAAGCCAGCGTTGCCCGATTGCGCGATGAAGGCCTGTCCCCGGAGCAAATGGCGGACAGGCTGACCCAGTGGCGAGCAAGTGACGAGACGCTGACGCGTGAGTTGAACGGCTGGATTTTCGGTGCGACGCAAGGGCCTGGTGAAAGCGTGTCATCGTCCACAAGGTTCTTCGACGCGACGAGGATCCGCACTTGCTGGCGGGACGGGCTCACTGCGCTTTCCGAGTCCGCCGGACAGACGCTGAGCCTTTCAGCGGGGGCCATGAGCGATCTGCCCGCGCTGTCAAACGTGTTTGCCCATGTGCGGACACTGGATCTGACAGGGATCAAGTTTTCAGTTGATAGCTTCAACCTCTTTTGCCCGGCGTTCCCTGAGTTGACCACCCTGAGACTCAACGGCAATGCCCTGGAACGGCTGCCGGAAGCTGTCGGTCGTTTGAACCGTCTGGAACGTCTGGAGTTGAGCGGTAATCGGCTGGCCGTGGCACAAACCGTGTATCAGCACGTGGGCGGGACGCAACTGCGCTGGCTCGACCTCAGCCACAATCAGCTGGAGGAGTTCAGCGCCATCGCCTTCGTCCGTCTGGAGACGCTCAATCTCAGCCAGAACGGTCTGGAATTCTGGCCTGACGGCGTGCTCGATCTGGCGCATTTGCAACGACTGGACCTGTCGGGCAACAACATCATGGTCTTTCCTGACCGACTGTTGGACGGCAACCATCAAGCGCTGGTGGACGGCACCGACCTGTCCGAAAACTCCCTGTCGCTCAATTGCCTGCAGCAACTGCGGGAATACAGTGCGGCCAACGCAGACCGTGATGTCATGGGTTATTCCCAGGCTTTTCTGCAGCGTGAAATTGCCGAACGCGAATTGGAGACCGACAGCGATTCGGATGCTGGCTCCGGTCAGGGATCGGATTCGGATTCGGGTTCCGACAGCGATGGCCCCAGTGGGGGTGGCGGTTCCCGGCGGGTTGATACGCATGCCGTTGTGGAGGCAGCGGAAGTGATTGCCGATCCGGTGCAGGATGCGGCAGTGCCAGCGATGGCAATCTGGATGACGTACACACATGCAGATGCGCATGCCGCGCGGCAGGCGCTATGGCTGCAATTGGCTGATCAGGACAACCATGAATCGTTCTTTCATTTGCTCTCGACCTTGCCCGATACCCTTGAATTCCGGTTGTCCGGCGCTGATTTGACCCATCGGGTCTGGCAAGTCATCGAGGCCGCCACGGAAAACGCCGAGCTGCGAGAGCTGTTATTTCTCAACGCCGAGACCCACGGCACCTGCGGCGATGGCCGGATCCTGTCATTCAGCGAACTGGAAACCCGCGTCTATGAATACAACGCCCTGCGCGATATTCCACGACACCGCCCGGAGCAACGCGGCAGGGCCTTGCTTGAGCTGACGCGGCGTCTGTTCCGCCTGGAAAGGGTCGACCGGCTGGCAGAAGCCGCGGCGAAGAACAAGGATCGGGCGGAAATCCGTCTGCAATACCGGATCGGCATGACCCGAGGCTGGCCGGACGGGCTGGATTTGCCGGCGCAACCGGAACACATGCTGTACGCCGCACCGATTCGCGGGCAGCAGTTGATCGACGCGCGCACGTCGGTGCTCAGGGATGAAGCATCCGAAATGTTTCTGGAAAATCTGATTTCACGCGATTACTGGATCCGCTACCTGCGCGATCGCCACAGCGAGGTGTTCGAAACGCTCGAACTCAACGCCAGGAGGCGGCAGGAGGAGGTGGAGGATACATTTGCCGACATACACAGCAGCGCTTATCTGGAAGCAGTGGATTCACTTCAGATCGAACTGGCAGAAGCTCGCATCGATGCACTGAAGGCAATGACGCGTACGGAGCTGGCTGCGCTGACGACAGTTCGCGAGGCGGAGCCGCAACCCGGCCCATCCTCACCACAACCCGGCCCTTCCTGGCGCCGTGACAGGTAATTGAGTGGACCTGAGAGCAGGGCGCTCTCAGGTCCATTGCGCAACTTAACTGTCGTAACCCAGATTCGGCGCCAGCCAGCGCTCGGTCACGCTCAGCTCCTGGCCTTTGCGCGAGGTGTAGCTTTGCACCTGATCCTTGTCGACCTTGCCCACGGCGAAGTACTGCGCTTGCGGGTGGGCGAAGTACCAGCCGCTGACCGCAGCCGCCGGGAACATCGCGTAGTGTTCGGTGAGGAACACACCACTGCGACCGGCGCGCATTTCTTCGGCTTGCGGATCGAGCAAGGCGAACAGCGCCGCTTTCTCGGTGTGATCCGGGCACGCCGGGTAACCCGGAGCAGGGCGGATGCCGCTGTATTGCTCTTTGATCAGCGCGTCGTTGTCGAGCACTTCGTCCTTGGCATAACCCCAGTGCTCTTTACGCACTTGCTGGTGCAGCCACTCGGCGCAGGCCTCGGCCAAACGGTCGGCCAGGGCTTTGACCATGATCGAGTTGTAGTCATCGCCAGCGTCTTGATAAGCCTTGGCCACTTCTTCGGCGCCGATGCCGGCGGTGGTGATGAAACCACCGACGTAGTCGGTCACTTCACTGTCCTTCGGCGCTACGAAGTCGGCCAGGGAGAAGTTTGGTTTGCCGTCGGTCTTGATGATCTGCTGGCGCAGGTGATGCAGCTTGGCCAATGGCTTGCCGTCATCGCCGTACAGTTCGATATCGTCGTCATGTACTTGATTGGCCGGCCAGAAGCCGAACACCGCACGGGCGCTGATCAGCTTCTCGTCGATCAGCTTGGCGAGCATCTCCTGCGCGTCCTTGTACAACGCGGTGGCGGCCTCACCGACCACTTCGTCTTCAAGGATGCGCGGGAACTTGCCAGCCAGGTCCCACGAAATGAAGAACGGCGTCCAGTCGATGTATTCGGCCAAGACCTTGAGGTCGATGTTGTCCAGTACCTTGCTGCCGGTGAAGGTCGGTTTGACCGGCTGATAATTGGCCCAGTCGAACTGTGGCTTCTTGGCGATGGCGGCGGCGTAGCTCAGGCGCTCGGTGCGGGCGCTGCGGTTCGAGGTACGTTCGCGCACATCGATGTATTCCAGACGCGTCTTTTCGACGAAACCAGCCTTCAATTCTTTCGACAGCAACTGCGTCGCCACGCCCACTGCACGGGAGGCGTCGGTCACGTAGACCACGGCATCGTTGCTGTACTTCGGCTCGATCTTCACCGCCGTGTGCGCTTTGGAAGTGGTCGCGCCACCGATCATCAGCGGCAGGTGGAAGTCCTGGCGCTGCATTTCACGGGCAACGTGAACCATTTCGTCCAGCGACGGCGTGATCAGGCCGGAGAGGCCGATGATGTCGCACTTCTGTTCTTTGGCGACCTGCAGAATCTTCTCCGCCGGCACCATTACGCCGAGGTCGACGATGTCATAGCCGTTGCAACCGAGTACCACACCGACAATGTTCTTGCCGATGTCATGCACGTCGCCTTTCACGGTTGCCATGAGGATCTTGCCTTTGGCTTCCGGCTTGTCGCCTTTTTCCAGTTCGATGAACGGGATCAAGTGCGCCACCGCCTGCTTCATCACTCGCGCGGATTTCACCACTTGCGGGAGGAACATTTTGCCGGCGCCGAACAGGTCGCCGACGATGTTCATGCCAGACATCAGCGGGCCTTCGATCACTTCGATCGGGCGCGCGAACGACTGACGCGATTCTTCGGTGTCTTCTACGATGTGCGTGGTGATGCCTTTGACCAGCGCATGTTCCAGACGCTTGTTGACCTCCCAGCTGCGCCACTCTTCGGTCTCGGCTTCCTTGACGCTGCCGTCGCCCTTGTACTTGTCGGCGATGGCGAGGAGGGCGTCGGTGCCTTCCGGCGTGCGGTTGAGAATCACGTCTTCAACGGCGTCGCGCAGTTCCTGCGGGATCTGATCGTAGATCTCCAACTGCCCGGCGTTGACGATGCCCATGGTCAGGCCCGCGCGGATCGCGTACAGCAAGAACACCGAGTGGATCGCCTCACGCACTGGGTTGTTGCCACGGAACGAGAACGACACGTTGGACACGCCGCCCGAGGTCAGCGCATACGGCAGTTCGTCGCGGATGTAGGCGCAGGCGTTGATGAAGTCCACCGCGTAGTTGTTGTGTTCTTCAATACCGGTGGCGACGGCGAAGATGTTCGGGTCGAAGATGATGTCTTCTGGCGGGAAGCCGACTTCGTTGACCAGAATGTCGTAGGAGCGTTTGCAGATTTCTTTCTTGCGCGCTTCGGTGTCGGCCTGGCCGGCTTCGTCGAACGCCATCACCACAACGGCGGCGCCATAGCGCTTGCACAGTTTGGCGTGGTGGATGAACTGCTCGACGCCTTCTTTCATGCTGATCGAGTTGACGATGCCCTTGCCCTGAATGCACTTCAGGCCCGCTTCGATCACTTCCCATTTCGACGAGTCGATCATGATCGGCACGCGGGAGATGTCCGGTTCACCGGCGATCAGATTGAGGAAGGTCACCATGGCCTTCTTCGAATCGAGCATCCCTTCGTCCATGTTGATGTCGATCACCTGCGCGCCGGCCTCGACCTGTTGCAGGGCGACTTCGAGGGCTTCGGTGTAGTTGTCTTCACGGATCAGGCGGGCGAACTTGGCCGAGCCGGTGATGTTGGTACGCTCGCCAACGTTAACGAACAGCGAGTTGCGATCGATAGTGAACGGTTCCAGACCCGAGAGGCGGCAAGCCTTCGGAATGTCCGGAATCTGACGCGGCGCGTAACCGGCGACGGCTTTGGCGATGGCTTCGATGTGCCCCGGGGTGGTGCCGCAGCAACCGCCGACGATGTTGAGGAAGCCGCTTTGGGCGAATTCTTCGATGACTTTGGCGGTTTCCGACGGCAGTTCGTCGTACTCGCCAAACTCGTTCGGCAGGCCGGCGTTCGGGTGCGCGGATACGTGGGTGCTGGCCTTGTTCGACAGCTCTTCCAGGTACGGACGCAGCTCACTGGCACCGAGCGCACAGTTGAGACCAACGGAGATTGGCTTGGCGTGCGCCACGGAGTTCCAGAACGCTTCTGTGGTTTGCCCCGACAGGGTCCGGCCGGAGGCGTCAGTGATCGTGCCGGAAATCATGATCGGCAGTTCGATGTGCAGCTCTTCGAACACGCCTTGCACGGCGAAGATCGCCGCTTTGGCGTTGAGGGTGTCGAAAATGGTTTCGATCAGGATCAGATCAGCGCCGCCCTCGATCAGGCCTTTGGTGGCTTCGGTGTAGTTTTCCACCAGTTCATCAAAGGTGACGTTGCGGTAGCCGGGGTTGTTGACGTCGGGCGACAGCGAGCAGGTGCGGCTGGTCGGGCCGAGCACGCCGGCGACGAAGCGCGGCTTGGCCGGGTTCTCGGCGGTCTTGGCGTCAGCGACCTTGCGCGCCAGACGTGCGCCTTCTACGTTTAGCTCGTACGCCAGTTCTTCCATGCCGTAGTCGGCCATGGAAATGCGCGTGGCGTTGAAGGTGTTGGTTTCGAGGATGTCGGCGCCGGCATCCAGATAGGCTTTCTCGATGCCGCCGATCACGTCCGGACGGGTGATCACCAGCAGGTCGTTGTTGCCCTTGACGTCACTCGGCCAGTCCGCGAAGCGTTTGCCGCGATAGTCCTGTTCTTCGAGCTTGTAGCTCTGGATCATCGTGCCCATGCCGCCGTCGAGTATCAGGATGCGCTCTTTGAGAGCTTGCTTGAGAGCTTGAAGGCGGACGCTGCGATCGGACATTTGGACTACTCGGAAAGACCATTACGAAGGAGCGGGATCATAGCAAACCTGTGCGCTTTTAGAGCATGTGAGGCTTTTGCATGAATATCGCTCATATTGGTACGAGCGTCATACTGTAGAATCGCGGCGTTTTTTTCAGGATCGGGATCAAGGGCATGTCGTACCGCGTCATCAGCATTTTATTGCTGCTTTTAAGCTGGGGCGCCGTTGCGCAGGAACCCACGATCTCATATAGCCGTGATATCCAACCGATCTTCACCGAGAAGTGCGTGGCCTGCCACGCCTGCTACGACTCGGCCTGCCAGTTGAATCTGGGCAGCGGT
Source organism: Pseudomonas sp. Irchel s3a12 (assembly GCF_900187485.1). Lineage (NCBI taxonomy): Bacteria > Pseudomonadati > Pseudomonadota > Gammaproteobacteria > Pseudomonadales > Pseudomonadaceae > Pseudomonas > Pseudomonas sp. Irchel s3a12. Next base: position 137,447 of record NZ_FYDN01000017.1, on the reverse strand, counting down.
GAGGGCGCGGCCCGTGGTGCGAGCAAAATGCCGGTCTACGATGGCGAGCGCACACAAGCGGCACCCACCACTCGACTGTTTTACGATGCCTTCGGTAAACGTGCCTGGCAGCAAAAAGACTTCTATTCGGTGCTCGATGCCCAAGGCAGCCAGGCTGCGCTGATGGCGCGCATGCTCGAACTTGGGCACAAGACGCCACTGACGCCGAATGCCAAGCTCCCGGAAGACATCGTCCTGGGTCTGAACCGCGAAAACCTGTGCGCGATGCCCGCCGAGTTCGAAGGCTACGCCGGCGCGCATCCGAAAGAAGGCATGCCGCTGGCGGTGACCGGGCTGACCGATCAGCAATATCAGACGCTGCAGCGCTGGCTGGCCTCGGGTGCGCCGATTGACGAACAAAGCCTGGCGCCAAGCACCAAAGAGGCGCTGCAGATCGTCCAGTGGGAAAACCTGCTCAACACTCCCGGCGCGCGGCAAAGCCTGGTCGGTCGCTGGTTGTACGAGCATTGGTACCTTGCGCATATCTATTTCAAGGACGGCGAGCCGGGCCATTATTTCCAGTGGGTACGTTCGCGCACGCCGACTGGGCAGCCAATCGACCTGATCGCCACCCGTCGCCCCAACGATGATCCGGGCACTCAGGTGTATTACCGCTTGTGGCCGGTGCAAGGGGTGATCGTGCACAAGACCCACATCACCTATCCGTTGAGCGCGGCGAAAATGGCGCGGGTCAAAAGTCTGTTCTATAGCGGTAACTGGCAGGTTAATGCCTTGCCGGGCTACGGCCCGCAGAGCCGCGCCAACCCGTTCGCCACATTTGAAGCGATCCCGGCGCAGGCGCGTTATCAGTTCATGCTCGATAACGCCGAATACTTCGTCCGCACGTTTATTCGCGGCCCGGTGTGCCGTGGTCAGATCGCCACCGACGTGATCCGTGACAACTTCTGGGCGCTGTTCCAAGCGCCGGAACATGACCTCTATATCACTGACCCGAACTATCGCGGCCAGGCCACGCCGTTGCTGGCCATGCCCGGGCAGAACGATGACGTCGGCAGCGTACTGAGCCTGTGGCGCAACTACCGTGACAAACGAAACGAATACGAAGCCTTGCGCCGTGACAGCTACGCTGATTTGCCGGCGCCCAGTTGGTCGACCCTGTGGGCCGGCAACGACAACGCGCTGTTGAGCATTTTCCGCCACTTCGACAGCGCCTCGGTGACCAAAGGCCTGATCGGCGAGGTGCCGCAGACGATGTGGCTGTTCGACTATCCGCTGCTGGAGCGCACCTATTACCAGTTGGCAGTCAACTTCGATGTGTTCGGCAACGTCTCCCATCAGGCGCAAACCCGTCTGTATTTCGATTTGATCCGCAATGGCGCCGAGCAAAACTTCCTGCGCCTGATGCCGGCCGACTCCCGAGAGGATTACCTCAACGATTGGTATCAGAACAGCGGCCAGTTCAAGATGTGGCTCGATTACGAAGCGATCGACGACGACAAACCGACGGCACTGAAACTTGATGAGAAAGACCCGAAATACGACTTCGCCATGCAATTACTGGCGCGTTACGGTGATCTCAATGCGCACCCGGATCCAATCAACCGCTGCGATGGGGCTTACTGCTCGCGGCCGAATATTGACCCGGCCCTGCAAAATGCCGAGCAGGCGCTAAGCCGCCTGACCTCGCGCCCGGCGGCCGGTTTGAAGGTGATCGACCTGTTGCCGGAAGCGACGATGCTGCGCATCGAAACCGCCAACGGCAAACGCGAGGTCTACAGCCTGTTGCGCAACCGTGCGCACAGCAACGTGGCGTTCCTGCTCGGAGAGTCGCTGCGCTATCAGCCCGGGCTGGACACGATCACCATTTTTCCGGGCGTGCTCAGCAGTTATCCGAACTTCATGTTCAACATTCCGGCCGATCAAGTGCCCGAGTTTGTTGATGCAATGGAAAATGCCAAGGACGCCAACCGTTTCGAGAAAATCGTCGAACGCTGGGGAATTCGGCGCAGTCACCCGCAATTCTGGTTCTATTTCCACGATCTGAGCCAATACCTGCACGAAACCGATCCGGTGGAAGAGGGCGTGCTGGACATGAACCGCTACGAGAATCTTTGATCGTTTGAAACAGGCCGACTGTCACAGCTTCAGGTAACACACAAATCCCCTGTAGGAGCGAGCCTGCTCGCGAAGGCGGAGTGTCAGGCACCGAATACATTGAATGTGCCGTCGCTTTCGCTCCCACAGGGTGAAATGGTGTTTTTGGAATTGTGATCGGGAGCAGGTGATGTTGATTTCAGTGCAAGCCCTGCGTGCGCTTGCCGCGTGGACAGTGGTGTGCCACCACTTCATGCAGATTTTTTTTGACTTCAAGGCACGCGGGCCGGTCGGCCAGTTCTTTATCGACAAAGGCGCGGTGGGCGTCGACATTTTCTTTGTCATCAGCGGGTTGGTGATTTTCCTCTCGACCGAAAACAAACCGCTGCCGCCCGCGCGTTTCCTGCTGTACCGGCTGTTTCGCATCGTCCCGGCGTACTGGCTGTACACGCTGCTGATGGCGCTGCTGGTGGTGTTCGCCCAACCTTTGCTGCCGGATCAGACAGTGGACTGGGGCCATCTGCTTCTGTCGTTGCTGTTCATTCCTACCGAGAATCCTGGCGGCTACGGTATCTATCCGACGTTGAATGTCGGCTGGACACTGAATTACGAAATGCTTTTCTACGTGCTGTTTGCCTGGGCGCTGCTGTTTCGTTTGCAGGTGCGCCTGCTGGTGGTCGCGGCGCTGTTGTTTGCAGTGTGTCAGGCCTGGACCGGGTTTGGCTGGGTCAGCGCGTTCTATCGCTCGGACATCGTTTATGAGTTTCTGCTGGGGATCGGCATTGGCATGCTCTATCGGCGGGGCTGGATCGGTGCGGGACTGTGGCTGCCGCTGGTGGCCATCGTCGCGGCGTTGCTGACGATCTATCACTTGGCACCGGCGCCGAGGATGCTCAACTGGGGCGTGCCGAGCTCATTGCTGGTCATGGCGTGTATCTCACTTGAGCGTTATGTCGAGCGCAGTCGCGTGCTCAAACTGCTCGGTGATTGCTCATATTCGGTATATCTCATGCACGTGCTGGTGCTGTCGGCGGGGGGATTTATCGCGCAACGCTACGCGATCAACCCGTATTTGATGTTTGCCCTGTGCGCGCTGGCGATTGGCGTTGGCTCGTGGTTGAGCTACGAATGGGTGGAAAAGCGCAGCTACCATTGGCTCAAGGCGCGGGTTGACATGGAGCCGGACGAGAATCTTTCCCGACAAAAATACTAGGACTTTGTCCGGCGCAATGATTGGCGTAAACTGCGCCCAAGCCTGCGAGGAGTTTCCATGACCGCTATTACCATTACCGACGCCGCCCACGATTACCTGGCTGATCTGCTCTCCAAGCAGAACACCCCGGGCATCGGCATCCGCGTCTTCATCACCCAGCCTGGCACCCAGTACGCTGAAACCTGCATTGCCTACTGCAAGCCGGGCGAAGAAAAACCTGAAGACACCGCGCTGGGGCTGAAAAGCTTCACTGCTTATATCGATCACTTCAGCGAAGCGTTTCTCGATGACGCCGTTGTCGACTACGCCACCGACCGCATGGGCGGCCAGCTGACCATCAAGGCGCCGAACGCCAAAGTACCGATGGTCAACGCCGACAGCCCGGTCAACGAGCGCATCAACTACTACTTGCAAACCGAAATCAACCCGGGGCTGGCCAGCCACGGCGGTCAGGTCAGCCTGATCGATGTGGTTGAAGACGGCATCGCCGTTTTGCAGTTCGGTGGCGGTTGCCAGGGCTGCGGCCAGGCGGACGTAACCTTGAAGGAAGGCATCGAGCGCACCTTGCTCGAGCGTATTCCTGAGCTGAAGGGCGTTCGCGACGTGACCGACCACACGCAGAAAGAAAACGCCTACTACTAAGGTGTTCGCTGCGGAGATGAAAAACGGCGCCCCGTGAGCGCCGTTTTTTTATGGGTGACATTCAGGAACGCATTCGCGAGCAGGCTCGCTCCCACATTTGAAATGCGATCAAATGTGGGAGCGAGCCTGCTCGCGAAAGGGCCTTTGATCGTTCCCATGCTCTGCGTGGGAATGCAGCCCGGGACGCTCCGCGTTCCAATTCATGGTCTGTAGAGGTGAGCATGCCCAGCGCGATACAACGATGACTCGCTGAACACCTCACTGCCCAGCACCCGGCCCACCAGAATCAACGCCGTACGCCGAAACCCTTTGGCCTCAACCTTTTCGGCAATATCCGCTAGCGTCCCCAGCACCCAATCCTGATCAGGCCACGTCGCCCGGTGAATCACCGCAATCGGGCAATCCGCGCCGTAATGCGGCAGCAGTTCCACCAGAATCTTCGGCAAATGGTTAACGCCCAGATGAATCGCCATTGTCGCGCCATGCTGCGCCAGACTGCCAAGCTCTTCGCCTGCCGGCATCGCGGTTTTGTCGGCATAGCGAGTCAGAATCACGCTTTGCGACACGTCCGGCAGCGTCAATTCCGCGCCAAGCAGCGCCGCACAGGCTGCGGTGGCCGTCACGCCGGGAATGATCTCGAACGGAATATCCAGCTCACGCAGATAACGGATCTGCTCGCCAATCGCGCCATACAGACTCGGATCGCCGGAATGCACCCGCGCCACATCCTGACCCTTGGCATGCGCGGTCTTGATCAATTCGATGATCTGTTCCAGATGTAATTCGGCGCTGTTCACCACCGTTTCGGCTTGATGGCCGTCGAGTACCGCCGCCGGCACTAGCGAACCTGCGTAGATAATCACCGGGCAACTGCGAATCAGCCGCTGGCCTTTGACAGTGATCAATTCCGGGTCGCCGGGGCCGGCGCCGATGAAGTAGACGGTCATCGTTGAATCCTGAGTAAAAGAGGGCACGACTGCGTTGCAGATGAACAACGCTCATGATCAATGGCGGGGATTATCGGGATTTTACGCCGCGCCGGCCAATGCCAGCGTTGCCTGAGCATATTTTTGCCGGGAGATCAGCAGTTTTGCCGGCGCTTGAATCAGCTGTTCAGCGAGCGCAAGCGCGGCACTTTCGGCGACGCCGTAGCAACCGGTGCGTTCGTAAGCAATCTGTGAATGGTGACTGAGCCGCTGTTGGTAGCTGGCCAGTTCGTCACTGCTGAAGTACAGCAGGGGCAGAGCCAGTTGTGCAGCAAGTTCTTGCAGGCCGGGCTCGTCGCGCTTCAAGTCGATACTGGCCAACGCTTTCACCGCCTCAAGCTCAATGCGATGCGCCTGTAACGCTTGATCGAGTAACGCGCGCAGCGTGCTGGCCGGGCAGCCGCGCTGGCAGCCCAGACCGACCACGAAGGTCGGCGCTGCGCGGTCATCGGTCATGCGTGGTATTGACCAGCGCTGTTGCGGCGGAACAACCAGGCGCTGATCAGGCCCAGGGCCAGCCAGAACGCCACGTTGGTCAACTGCGAAGCGATTTTGAACTGAGCTTCGAGTGCTTCGGGGGCGAGCATCGAATGCACTTCCGGTTGCGGTGCGCCGATCACGTGGGGCACAGCGAGGATGGCCACACCGAGGACCTTCATCAGCCAGTGACGGCTGAACGCGATCAGCGACAGACCTACAGCCGTCGAAGCGGCCGTGCCGATCCACCACGTCTGCCGCGAAGCCAGATCGGCCGCAGCGGTGCCCGGCAGTTCTGGTGGCAGGCCCAAGGTCGGAGCAAGCACGAACGTCGCGTAACCGGCCAGGCCCCAGAGCAGGCCCTGCGAAGTTTTGGTCGGCGCGCGCAGGGTGTAGAGGCCGGCGAGCATCAGGGCGAAACCGACGGCTACGACCAGATTACCGCCAGTGGTCGAGACTACGCGCTGCCAGCCGTCTTCCGGCTCCCAGGCCTCGGCATCATGGGTGTGCGCAGCCACGCCAGCGGCGTGTTCGTGAACCGCCACCGGCTCGGACTTCTCGAAGGTTTCCGCCTGCAGAATCAGCGGCGAAACCCAGAAGCTTTGCAGCAGAGTGAGGAGCAGGGCGGCCAGCAGACCAGAGAATCCTGCAGTTTGCGCGATACGCTTGATCATGTCGGCAGGTCTCAATGGCACGGGAACGCGGCGCTGTGGCGGGTATCGTGGGCGGCGTTGTGCACCGCTTCGATGTGCGAGAAGCCGGCAAAGTAAACCAGACTGGCGCCGAGGATCGATGCAAAGATCGCGGCGGTCAGGCGTTGGCTCAGGGTGGTGGTGCTGGCGATTTTGTCCGTGTTGCTGCCGGTGCTGCTGATGATCGACATGGCGCTTCCCTCTGGAGTGTCAGCGGGTGAATAGAGCGCATGAAAACCCCTGCGGGTCGGGCTCGCAGAGGTTCGAACAGCGCCCGCCCACCGCGGGTTTGTTATGTGCAGCGCCGCACAAATGCGGGCTGTGTGTTGCGGGCCGGTCTCCGGGCTCACGAGGGGTTGGCGTCAGGCCGACCTGCAAGCGTCACCTTCCCATACCGTATCGGCACAGTGGTTTTGACGCTTCGCTCGCTTACCGTTGCGGGGGCAGCACCGGACTGACATGGGCTTGAGTAAAGCACATGATTCACCGGTTTCCCGTTTCACCCTGTGAAGGGCACCCGTAACAAGTTGTGTAGGAGAGCATGGGCGGGGGATTTGAGTCAATCGGCGCCTAGCGCATGATCAGCAGGACGTACACCCCCAGCGCCATCAGGAACGCATAATAGGATTTGATTCGCGTCAGGCTCAGCAGCCACGCCAACGCCACCGGCAGGATCCATGGCATGGCCGCCAGGTGCTGGCTGGCCAAAGGATAGAGTGAGACCGCCAGCAGGCTGACGAGCATCGCCACCGATGTGTATTTTCCCAGACGATCGATGAAAGCGCGGGCAGTTGCCGAAAGCCGTTCGACATCGACGGCCAGCGGCAGCAAGCGGCAGACGATCGAAACCAGCGCGCAAATCAGTACGTACAGCCAGAAAGTACCAGGTTCAATCATAGACATAGCTCGTCAGAACGGTGATGGCTAGCACCAGCAGCAAGCTGACCTCGCCCAGCCACAGCAAGCTCGCGGCGGTGGCCAGGCCGGCAATCCATTGCGCATGGAAGCTGTGACGGTCGCGGGCCATCTTGCCAAGCGAAGCGCTGATGAAAATCGCGATCACCACACTGACGTGATCCATCACTGCGTTGTCGGCCACGCTGGCGAAGCAATACCCGACCACGGTGCCAAGCAGGGCGGCGGCGTACAGCAGAAAGCACACGGTGTTGGCATACGGGCGGCTGATCGGTTGCTGATCCTTGCGGATCGACATCAACGTGAAAGCCGCATTTGCCATCACCGCCAGGGCGGGGACGAACGCTTTGACCGGGCCCTGGAGGCTGGATTTCAGGCTCAGTGTGAAGACCAGAAAACGCAAGTTGATACTCAGCGCCGAGACCAGCACGCCAAAGGCGTTAAGCAGGTGCGCGGGGGTTTCCAGCAGCGTCAGTTGCAACGGCGAGGCCATTACCGTACCGCTGAAAACCACCATGGCCGGAAGATCCAGACCATGGCGGCGCCCGAGCATGCCGATCAGGGTGAAGGTCAGCAGCAGAGAGAAGACGAACGGTAGCGCATCGCGGATACCGGTCGCGATCTCGCTGCGCGAAGCCGGTTTTGCCAGGTTCGACTCAACCAGCATGAGTGCTGTGCCGCGAGCCGGCCAGCAATTGCTCTACGCCGTTCTTATAGGCCAGGGCTTTTTCCAGGTAGTACTCGGTGGAGAAGCGCGGAATGAACTCTTCCACCACGGCCACACCCCGATAGCCGTTGACCGCGAAGCGATTGAGCACATCGCTCAGGCGCAAGTTGCCTTCGCCAATCGGCAGATGTTGATGGTGGGTGTTGTTGAGGTCGGCAATGTGCAGATGCCGGGTAACCGGCGCCAGATCGGCAATGGCTTTGAACAGGCTTTCACCATACGGCAGCAGTGAGCACAGATGCGTCACGTCGATGGTCACGAAGCACCCGGTCTCCTTGTGAAAGCGCAGGTGTTCCTCGACGGTGAAGACCGGGAATTTCGGCCGCTGACCGCCCATGTTCTCCAGGCACAGGGCGATGCCATCGGTGTTGCAGCGCTTGGTCACTTCGTTGATCGCTACTATCAGGTTGTCCAGCAGTTCGCCGTTTTCCAGTTGATCTTTGTAGCCGGGATGAAAAGTGACGCTGGTGGCGCCGGCCTCGTGGGAAAACTCCACGGCGGCACTCAGGCAGTCCACCGCTTGGGCACGTTCAGTCAAATCCGGGGAACACAGGTTGTACTGGCGACCCCACCATCCGGCGTGGACGGTCAGCGTGATGCCATTGTGTTCGGCGAAGCTGCGGATTTTCCCGGCAAGCTCAGACCGGTCTTCGGCGGTCAACGACCAGAAGGTTTTTTCGGCGTCTTCGCCGATCTCGAACTCGACCGCTTGGAAATGTCTGGCCAGATCGGTGATCGAACCCAGGATGTCTGCAGGGTTGTCGTAGACATTGGTGGAAAAGGAGATCATCGGGAAGTGAGCGCTGATCGGGCCTTCGATGTGATATAGCGGGTCTTTACGGGTCATTGCGCTGGTCCTTGCGTAGTGAACTCTGGATGGGTGATCGCGGCGTTGAAGTCCGCCGGGTCGTCGGCGTCGCTGCAGCCCAGCAGCGTGTAGCCGTGGCGGTCTGCGGAACGGCTGATGCTCTGGCCGAACTTGTCGGGGTTGAGGTTCACGCGTAATGCAAACGGGTGTTGCAGCAGGCGTGCCTGGAGCTGTTGCGGATCGGCGGTCGGGGCCGCCTCGATGTAGCGGATCGCCATTTTGGCGTAGGTTTTCTCGGGCGTCGGCAGTGACGTGCCGGCCATCGCGGCGATGGTGCTGGCTGCCAAATGCACCCCCGTGGTTTTCCAGACCATTTCCCAGATCTGGTCACCGCCGAAGCGGGTCTGGGTTTCGATGAATTGCAGGCGTGAACCGTCCAGCTTGATTTCCGTGTGGGCCGGGCCCCAGCGGTTGCCCATTCGCCCGAGCAGCCACAGCACCGCTTCTTCGATCTGCGCGGCGGTTTTCTCGTCGAGCCCGGCAGGAAAGTCATGCCCGGTTTCGACATAACCGGGGGCACCGCTGGTGTATTTGCGCGTGATGCCGAGAATCCGGTGCTGGCCATCCAGGCTGAGGGATTCAACGCTGTATTCGTCGCCGCTGGCGAAGGCCTCGATCAGATTGTTTCCCTCCAGCGAGAGGTGTTCGACATCCTCGGGCCTGTCTATGGCATAGACGCCCTGACTGCCCGAACCGTTGACGGGTTTGACGATGGCCGGGCCATGGCGCAGCACGAAAGCGCGAGCCTCGGCACCATGGTTGATAGCGGCAGTGGGCAACTCGTAGCGACTGCCTTTGAGCAATTGGCGAAACAGCAGTTTGTCGCGACTGACTTCCACACTGCGCAGGTTGTTGTGGACGATGCCCAGACGTTCGCCCAAGCGTGACGCGGGCAGCAGGCCCAGTTCCGAAAACGAAACCACGGCATCGAATGGTGATTGCCGGTGCAGCCGTTCTACCATCGTGCTGTAGGCCGGCAGATCGGCGATGTCAGGCGTCAGCACTAGCGTTGCGCGCTCGCGCTGATAGTCAGATAACTCGCTGGGTTGCTGGACGAGAGTAAATCGAAACTGCCGCGCAGTATCCCAATCCAGTCCCGAATCACGCCCGCCGATGAGCAGAATGTGTTTGGTGTTCGCCGCCGTGGGCTGCTCGCCATAGACATCAATGTCGCTGACGGCGAGCAAGGATTGTCGCAGGCGGGCGGTGTCGGGTTGCCTGAACTCGATGTACAGGTAGTTCTGAAAACCGTTGCTGACCGGCCCGATGGCTTCGCCCGGAGTGACGTAGGCGTACCAACGCTGGAAACCTGGCAAGCGGCAGATCCGGTCGGCGCCGTGCAGTCCGTCATAGAGCCGGTCTGTGCGGGCGAAGGGGGTGGCGATGCCGAACGCATCCGGCGCTTCGCTGGCGCTGGGCAGAGGCTCGGCGGACAGCGCGCGGTGGTAGCAGACATCCAGCGCCAGCCCCCAGGCTTGACGAATCACATGAATCCGGCTGCCGCCGGGGCGTGCGCCGACTTCGAGAACTCTTGGCCCGCGGGGGGTGAGAATGAACTCGACATGGGCAAACGTGCCTTTGAGCGCTAACGCTTTCACGGCGTCATGGGCCAGACGATGGCAACGCTCCTTCAGCGCTGCGTCGGGCTCCAGCAGCGACGGCGTGTAGCGGGCGAAATGGTGAAAGTCGCCGCGATCGATATCGACGCCGGCAATCACATCGACGATCGGAAAACTGCTGATCGTGCCGTCGGCGGCAATCGTGCAATCGATGGAATGGTTGGAACCCTGGAGAAATTCCTCCAGCAGCAGTTGATCGGTTTCGCGGCTTTTGCCCGCCACATAGCGCTGCAGCGCCGGCCATTCATGACGGGCGTAGTCGAGCAGATCCTGCTGATCGTCGATGCAGCGTACGAACAGGCTGCTGTAAAGGTTCGCTGGTTTCAGGATGAACGGGTAGGGCAGCTCGCCCGGGCGCGCCAGCAGGTCGTCGATACGAACCTGGCGAGAGACCACGTGCAGATCCAGGTTACGCGACTGTTCGAAGCATTGGCGTTGCAGCACCTTGTCCAGCGTGTTTTCCACGTTACGGTGCAGGTGGGCCAGCGCCGGCAGCGCCGCACACAGCCGCCCCGTGATCGCGACATAGCCTTCACGGAAATTCAGGACACTGGTGAAGCCGTGCTCGTCCAGCAACTGTTGCGTCAGCTGGATCAGATCCGGGGTCAGCCCTCTGGAAAAGTCGTACAGCGCCACCGGCGAGATCTGTTTCGCATCGGCGATCTTGCTGGTTTTGCGACTATCGGCAATCAGCAAAGGGGTGATGCCCTCGGCAATCAGGCCCTCGTATTCTCCGTCACGAATATTGCCGATGATCAGGCAGGCCGCTGCACTCATTAGTCAACCTCCTGATCGAAGCTGTAGTGGACCCGGTTCAGGCGCTGGCAAATGTGAGCCAGACGAATCCGGTCCACGCCGTTGGCGCCACCACTCAAGACATTGCGAATGATGTGCGCCAAGGCATCCAGGTCTTCGCTGCTGATGCCCAGACGAGTAATTTCCTGCAGACCGAAGCGCAGGCAGTCGCGGCCATTGATCTGTTTATTGTTGATCCGGATCCCCAGTTCATTGAGCTGCTGCGCCGCTTGCCGGGCCAGTTCGCCTTCGAGCAACAGCAGGTGCGTGTCGGAGGGGTGCAGCGTCCAGCCCGGCAGGTCAGCGAGTGCGTCGTGCAACTGGCGAGTATTGGCGCACATGCGTTGAGCGTAGGCCTGGCCGTAGCGCTGGGTTTCCAGCAGGCTGACGAACAGTTGCAGCAGACCGGGCAGATTGGGCGAGGACACCAGCGCACCGCTGAGCGTTTGCTCGATCCGCTGGGCCAGATCGGCACGCCGGCAGACGATCAGTGCCCGGTGCGGACCTGCCAGGGATTTGTGGGTGTTGCCTTGAAGAATATCCGCCCCCTCGTCAAGCGGGTTGGGAAAGGCCTTCCCGGCGATGAGGCCCAGAGTGTGCGACGCATCGTAGATGATCAGTGTCCGCTCAAAGCCCCGGCGGTTCAGCAGCGCGCGCAGTGGTTTAAGGGCCATTGCCCGTGTGGTCAGACCATGGTCGAGCAGTACGGCTGCCGGTTGTACACCGCACGCCTGGAGTTGCCGATCAACATCCCCGAGATCAATTTGTCCGTCAGCCGTCAGTTTCAAAAAGACGCTGTGCCGGCCCATCTTCTGCACCAGAGGCCCGGTTGCGAAATGCCCGCCGCTTTCGGGCGCCAGTGATAATACGCAGTCGCCCGGCTCGGTCAGGGCGGCCAGCACGCTCAGCGTGCAGTGCACGCCGGAGAGCACGCGGTATTCGACGAACGGCGCGTTAAACATTGCCTGCACGGCTTGGGTCGCCAAAGCCTTTAATGTTTCGACTTCGGGGAAGTGTTCGACCTGCATACCATTGAATTCGGCGGCATAGCATTGACCGTCAATGGCCTGTGCATTGAACAAGTAACGCTCGTAATGGCGATTCTGTCCTAGCGTGCGTGCAGTCTCGGACAATATGTTTTCATTAGCGGTCAGCGATAGTGTGGAAGTTCTTCGTGCGCACGCCTGTTGAAACTGTTCAATGATGAAGTTATGCGCGAGGGGGGTGCTGACTGAAAGTGCATGAGTCGAATGATTCATTAGTAGTCCGCCAGGTCGAAGTCGATAATCAACATATCGCGACTGCCGCGATCCGAATTAATGCTCGATGTTTGCAGTGGGGAAACTTCATGCAGAAGTATTCGGTCATTCAAGACGACGGTTTCCAGATAGTCAGTCAAAGTTGCACTGAATACTTGGCCACCTTCTTCATCAAATATCCGGCTTTCGCCACCGATGACATGCTGACGTTGAATCAGGTGTTGAAAGACAAAATCGTGCCCGTCGCGATGTCGGCCCTCAGGGGTGGCCTGGCCAGCATTGCCTTGATCGCAGAGGATACGGAACTGATGGCAGGTCACGAGCCAGTCGCGCGGGCCCAGCGCCATGTCCAGCAGTGCCAGGTCGGCGGCCAGCAGTGTCTGCAGAATCGGTGAGTCAATGAACGTCGCCTCGCAGCGGGTGTAGGTGCGCTGCACTCCGCCCAACAGCGGGTTGTCGGTCTCGGCTTGAAAAAAGTGGCAGTCTTGCAGCGCCGTCCATTGGCGTTCCTGTTGGCGATACTGGAACTTGCAGATGCGTCGTTCGCGAAGACCGTTCTCTGCGCTGAGATACGCATCGGTATGCAAATGATCCCAGGTCGCATTGAATGCCCGGCATGCTTCGCGTCCCAGCAGCGCAACATCCAATGCTGGATAGTGAACACTGTGCGCATAGTGGCAATTGCGCAGTAGTTCGGAAAGTTCCTTTAGTCCGGCATCACTTGAAAGCCGTAACGCGTTACCGGCACTCATGTTGTGGATACCCATGGGTGCAGGAAAGAAACAGGCAGGATCAAATACTGATAATAATCAGCCATGCAAGAAATCCTTTCTTGAGAGACTCATAGTCCTTGTGCGAACTCATCGTTCATATCTTGTATTGATTTATCAATTTGGTTTTTGTAAAGATATGTAATCGAATGCGCGCAGCCGCTCTATTTCAGGGTTTAACGCGGTGGTAGTTTTTTTATGTAACGGATAGGGCATGTAAGACATAACTTACAACTACTTTTTAAGTGAGAAGTGTTCGCGATCATTAGATGAAAAAGTTGCTGCCCTTATAACCACAATGATCCAGGCGTTGACCCGCCTGCCGTGCATGCGTAGCCTTGCGCATTCGAGGTTCTCCGGCGTATGTCGGAGCTAAGAAGGGAACGCGGTCAATGCCGCGGCTGCCCCCGCAACTGTGAACGGTGATGTTCGCTGCCATGCCACTGCCAGCTCAACTTATGAGCCCGCGGGAAGGCGCAGCCAACGCCAGGCCCAGCGCCTGAACGCCGTCAGCCAGGAGACCTGCCTCGTCACAGATTCTCACTACAACCGGGCGGGGTGATCCGGTGGCGAACTCTCCAGGCACGCACGCGCGTTGCCGGTTCTCGTCCCGTATGCCCGCCGCTTGCCAAAGGGCATACCGATGAAAACACTGGCCAAACTCCCCGTCACCATCGTCACCGGCTTCCTCGGCTCGGGCAAGACCACGCTGCTGCGCCACATGCTCGACAACGCTCAGGGCCGTCGTATCGCGGTGATCGTCAACGAGTTTGGCGAGTTGGGCATTGACGGTGAAATCCTCAAGCAATGCACCATCGGTTGCACCGAAGAAGAAGCCACCGGCCGCGTTTACGAGCTGGCCAACGGCTGCCTGTGCTGCACCGTTCAGGAAGAGTTCTTCCCGGTGATGCGCGAACTGGTTGCCCGTCGCGGCGATCTCGACCATATCCTTATCGAAACCTCGGGCCTGGCCCTGCCGAAACCGCTGGTACAAGCCTTCCAGTGGCCGGAAATCCGCAGCGCCTGCACCGTTGATGCGGTGATCACCGTGGTCGACAGCCCGGCCGTCGCCGCCGGCACTTTCGCCGCGTTCCCGGATCAGGTTGATGCCCAGCGCAAACTCGACCCGAACCTCGACCACGAATCGCCACTGCACGAACTGTTCGCCGATCAACTGGCCAGCGCCGACCTGGTGATCCTCAACAAGGCCGACCAGACCAGCCCGGAAGATCTCGCTCGTGTCCGCGCTGAAGTCGCCGAAGAACTGCCGCCAGCGGTGAAAATCATCGAAGCCAGCAACGGCCGTCTGCCGCTGGACGTGCTGATCGGCCTCGGCGCCGGTTCCGAGGAGCACATCGACAGCCGCCACAGCCATCATGATCACCACCACGGTGAAGGCGATGACGACCACGATGACCACGATCACGACGCCTTCGATTCGATCTCCATCGAACTGCCACAAGCCGACGAAAGCCTGCTGCTCGACGCCCTGACGCAACTGGTGGTCAAGCACGGCATCCTGCGCGTCAAAGGTTTCGCCGCCATTCCGAACAAGCCAATGCGTCTGCTGATCCAAGGCGTGGGTACGCGTTTTGACAAGCATTTCGACCGTCAGTGGGGCGCTGATGAAGCGCGCGTCACGCGACTGGTGTTGATTGGTCAGGCGCTCGACGCCGCGCAACTCGAAGCGCAACTGCGCGCTGCGCTCAGCGTTTAAGCCATGCACCTGCTCAGGACTCAGCCCGGCGGTTTCGTCTCGGATGACAACATTGCCGACCTTGGCCAAACCCCCGCCGAGCTGGTGATCCTGTGCAGCGGCGACTCCAGTCTCGCGCTGCTCGCCGAAGCCGCGCAGCAGTTGCCGGAAGATTACCCGAGCCTGCGTCTGGCCAACCCGATGCAGGTGCAGAACCATGCTTCGGTCGATCTGTACGTCGACGAAGTGCTGCGCCACGCCAAGGTGATCCTGATCTCGCTGCACGGCGGCATCGCCTATTGGCGCTACGGCGTCGAGCGTCTGATCGAACTGTCCGAGCGCGGTGTGCAGGTGATTCTGGTGCCGGGCGATGACCGTCCTGATCCGGAACTCAGCGACCTGAGCACCGTCAACGCTGTGGATCGTGATCGCCTCTGGCAATTCCTGCGCCAGGGCGGCCTGGGCAATGCGCTGGACTTTTTCCGCTGCCTCGCCAACCGTTGGCTGGCTCGCGATTACGTCTGGGAAGAACCGCAGGCGCTGCCGCGCACGGCGATTTACCACCCGAATAAAACCAGCGCCGCACTGAGTGACTGGCAAGCCGATTGGCTGCCTGCACGCCCGGTCGCGGCGGTGTTGTTTTACCGCTCGCATTTACAAGCGGCGAACACCGCATTCATCGATGTGTTCTGCCAGCGCTTGCAAGCGGCGGGGCTGAATCCGCTGCCGATCGCGGTGGCCAGTCTGAAAGAACCCGGCTGCCTGACGGTGGTCGAGGACTGGCTGGACGAGGTTGAGGCCGGGGTGATTCTCAACACCACCGGATTCGCTCAATCCAGCCCTGAGGCCCCGCACTTGCGGCCGTTTCGCCGCAACATTCCGGTGATCCAGGCGATCTGCGCGCAGGACAACGAGCCCGGCTGGCGTGACAGCGAGCAGGGCCTCGGCCCGCGCGATCT
Organism: Pseudomonas sp. Irchel s3a12; assembly: GCF_900187485.1. Taxonomy (NCBI): domain Bacteria; kingdom Pseudomonadati; phylum Pseudomonadota; class Gammaproteobacteria; order Pseudomonadales; family Pseudomonadaceae; genus Pseudomonas; species Pseudomonas sp. Irchel s3a12. The sequence goes on along the minus strand of NZ_FYDN01000017.1, from coordinate 121,735 downwards.
GGCGATGCATATTGCCTTGCCGGAACTCGACGGACGCATCATCAGCCGACCGATCAGCTTCAAGGATCTGGCCTGGCGCAGTGAGCGCAGTCAGTCCGATGTCGTCTGCTATCGCGCGCAGCCCGAGCGCATGGATTTTGTCGCTGAACTGGCGCGGCGCTGGATTGATCTGGCGCGGGTGCCGAATGGCGAAAAACGCATCGCATTGATCCTCGCCAACTATCCGACCCGTGATGGGCGCATCGGCAACGGTGTCGGTCTCGACACGCCGGCGGCGGCGCTGAACATCCTGCGTGCATTGCAGGCTGAGGGATATCCGCTCACCGCTGAACTGCCGAATAGCGGCACCGAGTTGATCGAGCAATTGCTCGGTGGCGTCAGCAACGATCTCGACACCATTGATCTGCGTCCGTGCCAGCAAAGCCTGGCCATGGACGCTTATCTGACGATGTTCAACGCGCTGCCCGAGGCTAATCGCAGCGCTGTGATCGAACGCTGGGGCACGCCGCAAAACGACCCGATGTGCCGCGACGGGAGGATGATGATCGCCGGTCTGCGCTTCGGCCTGACCTTCGTCGGTATTCAGCCGGCGCGCGGTTATCAGGTCGATCCGAGCGCGGTCTATCACGACCCCGATCTGGTGCCGCCGCACGCTTATCTGGCGTTCTATTTCTGGTTGCGCAACACCTACGGCGCCCACGGCGTGATCCACGTTGGCAAACACGGCAACCTCGAATGGCTGCCGGGCAAAGGCGTCGGTCTTTCGGAGAACTGCTGGCCGGATGCGTTGCTCGGGCCGCTGCCAAATATCTATCCGTTTATCGTTAACGATCCGGGAGAGGGCGCGCAGGCCAAACGGCGCACGCAAGCGGTGATTATCGATCACCTGATGCCGCCGCTGACCCGCGCCGAAACCTACGGCCCGTTGCGCAATCTGGAGCTGCTGGCCGACGAGTATTACGAAGCGCAGCTGCTTGATCCGCGCCGCGCCCGTGAACTGCAGCGCGACATTCTGCTATTGGTCCGCGAGACGCAGATCGACCGCGAACTGCAACTCGATGCCGCGCTGGACAGCGATGCGGATGCGGCGATCTGGCTGCCACGTCTCGATACCTATTTGTGTGATCTGAAGGAATCGCAGATTCGCGATGGCTTGCACATTTTTGGTGAATCGCCGAGCGGGCGTTTGCGCATTGATACGTTGTTGGCTTTGCTGCGTATACCGCGTGGCGATGGCAAAGGCGCGCAGTCGAGTTTATTGCGGGCATTGGCCAAAGCGTTCGAACTGGGTTTCGACCCGCTCGATTGCGCGCTGGCCGACCCTTGGACTGGCCCGCGCCCCGATCAATTGCAATCGATCGGCGACGAAGTCTGGCGCACCGCCGGCGACACCCGCGAACGCCTCGAACTGTTTGCCACTGCGTTGATCTCCGAGTCCCTGCAAATCCCTTGTGGGAGCAAGCCTGCTCGCGATGGCGGTGTGTCAGCCAACATTGAGTCCACTGACACACCGCTATCGCGAGCAGGCTCACTCCTACAAGGACCGCGTTGGGTGGAGGTCAGTGCAATCCTTGACCATCTGCGCGAAGTCGTCGCCCCACGCCTCGATGCCTGCGGCCCCGCCGAAATGCGCGGCCTGCTCGACGCCCTCAGCGGTCGCTTCGTCCCCGCCGGCCCCAGCGGTGCACCCAGCCGTGGTCGCCTTGACGTGCTGCCCACCGGCCGCAACTTCTACTCGGTCGACGTGCGCAACCTGCCGACCACCACCGCGTGGCGCATCGGTTTCCAGTCGGCGACGTTGATTCTGGAACGGCACCTGCAAGACCACGGCGATCACCTGCGCCAGCTCGGATTGTCCGTGTGGGGCACCGCGACCATGCGCACTGGTGGCGACGACATCGCCCAGGCCATGGCACTGATGGGCGTGCGTCCGGTGTGGGCCACTGGCAGTCAGCGCGTTGATGATTTCGAGATTCTGCCGCTGAGCCTGCTTGATCGTCCGCGCGTCGATGTCACGCTGCGAGTTTCCGGGTTTTTTCGGGATGCCTTCGCCAATCTGATTCGCCTGTTCGACGCCGCCGTGCAAGCAGTGGCAGCGCTGGACGAGCCGGACGACCTCAACCCGCTGGCCGCGAAAGTGCGTGCCGAGCGCGAGGCGCTGCGGCAATCGGGCCTCGATGAGGACACCGCGCGGCGTCAGGCCGGATGGCGGATCTTCGGCGCCAAACCCGGCGCGTACGGCGCAGGCGTGCAGGGCGCCATCGACGGTCGCTTGTGGCAGAGCCGTGAAGATCTCGCTGAGGTTTATCTGAACTGGGGCGCGTACGCCTATGGTGGTGCTGATGAGGGCACCGCTGCACGCGAGCAGTTCGTTCAGCGCCTGAGTCAGGTACAAGCGGTGCTGCAGAATCAGGACAACCGCGAGCACGACCTGCTCGATTCCAATGATTACTACCAGTTCCAGGGCGGCATGCTCGCTGCCGTGGAAAGCTTGCGCGGCGAAGCGGCGGCGAGTTATCACGGCGATCACAGTCAACCGGATCTGCCGAAGATTCGCACCTTGAAAGAAGAGCTGAACCGGGTGATTCGCTCACGAGCGGTCAATCCGAAATGGATCGACGGGGTCAAGCGCCACGGCTATAAAGGCGCGTTCGAAATGGCCGCGACGGTTGATAACCTGTTCGCGTTCGATGCGACGACGCAGTTGATCGATGACCACCAGTACGCTTTGCTGGCCGATGCTTATCTGCTGGATCCGGCAACGCGGGAATTTGTTCGCGAGCACAATCCGCATGCGCTGCGGGACATGACCGAGCGCCTGCTTGAGGCACAGCAGCGGGGGATGTGGCAGGAGCCTGGGGCTTATAAGGGAGCGCTGGAGAATCTGCTGCTGGATATTGAGGAAGATATGTAACCGGCCAAAAGCTACCTTCACCCCAGCCCTCTCACGAAGGGAGAGGGAGCCGATTTGCGTTGCTGTCGAAGTCTGAGTTCGGCCCGACGTATCAGGTCGACGGAATTCGAAAGAACACCTAGGTCAGTTCCCTCTCCCCAAGGGAGTAAGGGGGTAAGGGAGCCGATTTGTGTTGGCTTTGGAGGCTGAGTTCAACTCGATAATTCAGGTCGGCGCAACTTGCAAGAACACCGCAATCAGTTCCCTCTCCCCCTGGGTGAGGGCTAGGGTGAGGGCCACCACCCCGACTGACACACCACAACACTCAAGCACACCCAAGACCACGACAGAGAAAACCCAAATGACCGACACCCCGCATTTCCCGCTCTCCGCCGTGGTCGGCGCCGATGACCTCAAGCTCGCCCTGTGCCTCACCGCCATCGACCCGAAAATCGGCGGCGTGCTGATCGAAGGCCCGCGCGGCATGGCCAAATCCACCCTGGCCCGGGGCCTGGCCGATCTGCTCGCCAGCGGTCAATTCGTCACCTTGCCGCTGGGCGCCACCGAAGAACGTCTGGTCGGTACTCTCGACCTTGACGCTGCTCTCAGCGAGGGCCGCGCACAATTCTCACCAGGTGTGCTGGCCAAGGCTGACGGCGGCGTACTCTACGTCGATGAAGTCAATCTGCTGCCCGATCACCTCGTTGATCTGCTGCTCGACGTTGCCGCCAGCGGCACCAATCTGATCGAGCGCGACGGCATTTCCCATCGGCATTCGGCGAAGTTCGTGCTGATCGGCACGATGAACCCGGAAGAGGGCGAGTTGCGTCCGCAACTGCTCGACCGCTTTGGCCTGAACGTCGCCCTCAGTGGCCACACGGCACCGACCGAACGCGGACAGATCATCCGTCGGCGACTGGATTTCGACAGCGACCCGCAAGGGTTCTGCGCACAGTGGCAAGCCGAGCAGCAAGCCTTGCGTGCGCGTTGCGAAAACGCTCGTCGTGCCCTGGCCGATATTCCGCTGGATGATGCCGCACTGGCGCAGATCACCGAGCGTTGTTTCGCCGCCGGGGTTGATGGTCTGCGTGCCGACCTGGTCTGGTTGCGCGCCGCACGTGCCCACGCAGCGTGGCGCGGAGCTGAGGTGATTGACGCAGAGGATATCGACGCTGTCGCCGAGTTTGCCCTGCGCCATCGGCGCCGTGAGCAAGCGCCATCGAATCCGCCGCAACCGGCCCAGTCGCCGGCCACGACTCAGGCATCACCGAGTGAAGGGCAGGGCCAGTGGGGCGACATGCCGGCGCCTGCGCTCGCCACCGGTGCCCGCCGCGAAGTGCCGAGCTGGCCAAAAAAGCTTTAGGCATTCGCCCCCGATCCGACGCGGGGGCGAATGCCAGACCCCGCGCCGGTCGGCTGGACAACGGACGCCAAGGCAAGCGCCATAAGGCGCGCAGCGGTATGGTGAATTGGCCGGGTTCGTTACTCAACGGGCGGCCTCGAACGCGCGAAGATCTGCTGTTTCAACTGCGCACGCGCTCACCGCATGAATTGTGGCTGGTGATCGTCGATGCCTCCGCCTCGACCCGCCGCCATCAGGCCTTGAGCGATGCCAAAGGTTTGCTCGCGCAATTGTTCGATGATGCTTACCGGCAACGGGCGCGACTCGCATTGTTGACGGCCAGTGGCTCGGTGCCGAAATGGCAGGTGCAGGGATTGAAGGCGTCCAGCGGCTTGCGGGTGTGGCTGGAAGCTTTGGGTGCAGGCGGTGGCACGCCGTTGCTGGCGGCGCTGGAGCAGGCCGGGCAGTGGCTGACGGTGCGGCGCAAGCGCTTTCCTGCCGAGCAGCAACGCTTGCTGGTGGTGACCGATGGGCGTCTGAAACAGTGGGCGGGATTACCGGCGCTGGCGTGCCCGGGGTTGTTGATCGATATCGAGCGTGGGCCGATCCGGTTGGGCCGGGCCAAGGATCTGGCGACGGCATTGGATGCGCAGTATCGACATATCGATGAACTGATTTCCCTCTGATACTTTCTGTGTCTGGTCGGGGCCTCATCGCGAGCATGCTCACTCCTACAGGGGAACGCATTCCAAATGTAGGAGTGAGCCTGCTCGCGATTGCATCGACCCGGTCTAGAGCCGAACACTCAAAACCCGCATCACTGCTCTATGCTGCACCCAGCCCCAATCACAAGGAGTGAGCGATGCGCGTTGTGGTCAAAAACCCTCAGGACGATTTCCGTGTAAAGGCCTACGCCGGCACCAACGGCGTGCTGCTGGCCATGGATCTGGCCGAATCCCGGCGCAAAGGCCTGTTGGGTTTCGCCATCGAAAAGCAGCAGGGCGCCAAACCCTGGTTGTTCCTGTTCAACAGCCTGACCTTCCCTGGCAAGGCGCATACCTTCCCCCAGTTCCACGCCACCCCAAGCGATAAAGCCCCGCTGCAGAAATTTCGCTGGGCCGATTACGCGGTCAATCCGGGCATGACCCTTCACTATCGCGTGCATCTGGCCTACGGCACCGCGGATGCCGTGCAGTTGGGAGAGTCGTTGGAACTGACTTTGACCTCCGATGACGGTCACCCGAGCAATCAAAGCGTGATATTCAACCGTGCGGTCGCCGCCAGTCAGGCATTCCAGCGCAAGTTTCCCGATCTCGACGCGCAGATCAGCGCCAACAAAAACATGCCCATCGAAGCCTGGCCCGATGCGCCGCGGCAATGGTTGGAAAACGGCTTGCTCACACGATTGCTCGGGTTTATCGAGCGTGCGGTCGATGGTCAGTGGGCGCTGGATATCGCGATTTACGAGTATCAGTTGCAGGCAATCGTCGATGCGGTGAACGCGGCGTTCATGCGTGGCGTAAAGGTGCGGGTGCTGTATCACGCCCGGCCCGATGATGAAGACACCACGATCAACGAAGCGAGCCTGGCGGCACTGCCTCCCGCGAGCAAACGCGGGCGAGTGACCCACAATATCTTTCACAACAAATTCATGGTCCTCAGCCGCGTTGATGCCAGCGGCACTCATCAGCCTGAAGCGGTTTTATGTGGCAGCACCAATTTCACCGCCAACGGAGTTTATCGTCAGGCCAACGTGGTGCATGTGCTGGACGATGCATCGATTGCCGCCAGTTATCTGCAGACGTTCGAGCAGATCTGGGCGCAGCCGGATGATATCGGCGTTACCCGTGACTGGATTACCGAACACAACCCGATGAATCCGCAGCAACCTTTGTTCGCCGGGTTCTCGCCGCGCACCGGCGGGGCCGATCTGCAGGCGTTCGTGCAGATCATCAGCGCGGCGAAAAAGGACGTGCTGTTCGTCACCGCGTTCTCGCTGCCGGACGCGATTCTTAACGCGTTACTCGGCCAGCCCCACGACGACATTTTGCGTTATGGCCTGCAGAACACTGCCAGCCGAATCACCGGTTTTCACGCCGACCGCAGCGCCGAATTCGCCGCCACCGCATTGCTCAACACCGGGCTGGAAGGCTGGCTGCGCGAGAACATGAAAGGCCAGAAAGGCAATCTGCTGGTGCACACCAAAGCCGTGGTCACCGACTTCACCACGGACACACCAACGATCATCAGCGGCAGCCACAACCTCAGCGCTTCAGCGAGCAATGGCAACGACGAAAACTACCTGATCATTCGTGGCGACACCGATCTGGCGGATCGTTACGGGCTGGAGCTGCTGCGGTTTTATGAGCATTACCGCTTTCGCTATTTCGCGAAAAAACTGGCGTTGAAGCAAGTGAGTCCGTTGGCGGTGGATGACCGTTGGACGAATGACTATTACATCGAAGGGGATTTGCGGCAGTTGTCCCGGCTGCGTTTTGCCGGACGCTGATACCGTACTGTAGAAGCTGCCGAAGGCTGCGATCTTTTGACTTTCGAATTAGAAAACAAGATCAAAGGATCGCAGCCTTCGGCAGCTCCTACAGTGGGTTTCGGTGTGGATTACAGATTTTGAAATGATTTGCCGCTGTAGGAAATGTTCCCAAAGCCTGTACGCTCCAAGGCCATTTTTCATTCAGGATTTGCATGAACACCCTCTCGGAGCCTCCCAGTCGCACCTTCCCCTCGCGCCATGGCGCGGTCTTGACGCACTCGCAGCATCCGGTTTTCCGACATCCGACTATCGTTGCTAACGCGGCCCTAAAGCCTTCGCGTTGCGCTTTGCCGTGTCCGGCAGCCTGAATTCATCGAGAGAGATAGAGACGTTTTATGGAATGGTTAGCGGATCCCACGGCCTGGTTAGGCTTGTTGACTTTGATCGTGCTGGAACTGGTGCTGGGTATCGACAACCTGGTGTTCATTGCAATTCTGGCAGACAAGCTGCCACCGCATCAGCGTGACCGCGCGCGGATTATTGGCCTGTCGCTGGCGCTGATCATGCGCCTTGGCCTGTTGGCGAGTATTTCCTGGCTGGTCACCCTCACGCAGCCATTGTTCGAGGTGTTCGACAAGAGTTTCTCTGGTCGCGACCTGATCATGTTGTTCGGTGGTGTGTTCCTGCTGTTCAAGGCCACCATGGAATTGCACGAACGCCTTGAAGGCCACATCGGTGAGCGCACGACCAACGCCGCTTACGCCTTGTTCTGGCCGATCGTCGCGCAGATTGTGGTGCTCGACGCGGTGTTCTCGCTGGATGCGGTGATCACGGCCGTGGGCATGGTCGATGAACTGGCGGTGATGATGATCGCGGTGATCATCTCGATTGGCTTGATGATTGTCGCCAGCAAACCGCTGACGCGCTTCGTCAACGCGCACCCGACGGTGATCATGCTGTGTCTGGGCTTCCTGATGATGATTGGTTTTGCCCTGACGGCCGAAGGTCTGGGCTTCCACATTCCGAAAGGTTATCTGTACGCCGCCATCGGTTTCTCGATTCTGATCGAGGTGTTCAACCAGATCGCCCGGGCTCGCCGCAAGCGTTCGATGCAGGGTTTGCGGCCGATCCGCGAGCGCACGGCTCATGCGGTCATGCGCTTGCTGGGCGGGCGCAAACTGGCGGCGGAAGAGGTCGGCGAGGAAATTTCCGACCTGCTGGACAACGGAGAAGCGCCAAGCGAGGAACTGTTCGACCGTCGCGAACGGGTGATGATCAGTGGCGTACTGCAACTGGCCGAGCGGCCGATCCGCCATTTGATGACCGTGCGCGCCGATGTCGACACCATCGACCTGGCGGATGACGCTGAGGCGATTCGCACGAAGTTGATGCACTCGTCCTACTCTCGCCTGCCGCTGATCCGCGACGGCGTAGTGGATGAACCGCTGGGCTTCGTGCACAAGAAGGAACTGCTCAAGGAATACCTGGCTGGCACTGAGCCGAACCTGGAGCATCTGGCGCGCAAGACTGTCAATCTTCTCGACAGCTATTCGATCCTCAACGCGCTGGAGCAGATGCGCGCAGCGTCGACCCACATTGCCTTTGTGGTCAACGAGTTCGGCGATTTTGTCGGCGTGTTGACCATGACCGACATTCTCGAATCGATTGCCGGCGAGTTGCCTGATGCCAGCGAAGTCGAAGGGCCGGATGTGGTGGAAGAGCAGGGCGGTTTCATGGTCAGTGGTGCGTTGAACCTGACGCGTGTCCGCCAACACACCGGTTTCGGCGCCGAGCCTACCGAGGATTATCAGACCATGGCCGGGTTGGTGATGAGCTTGCTGGATCGGCTGCCGATGATGGGTGATCGTCTGGAATATGAAGGCTGGCAGATGACCGTCAAGGCTGTTGAAGAACGGCGGGTGACGCGGGTGTTGTTGGTGCGTGAGGCCGCGTAAATCCAGGTCCGGCGCTGACAGTGGCGGCCCCTTCGCGGGCTTGCCCGCGAAAGCGATTTGTCAGACGCCGCAACGATTAGGGTAAATGCATTGCCTCAAATCATCCGCCGATGCGCACGCGTGATCGTGCAGAGCCTGCTCAACGTTCGGCGCAACCACGGCAGATCATGCCGTGGTTTCAAATGAGTACCGGGTGCCTTGGTCTTGCCAATATGCAAGGCGAAGTCAGCCGCCAACGTTTCTTCAGTGCCAATCCCCTTGAGCTTTTTCACCAGCCTGCCGTTCTTGTAGAACAGCACCGTCGGCGTGCCGGTCACTTGCGGATGACGTGGCGATTCGCTGGTTTTGAGCATGTAGATGTTGGCGCGATGCCGGTACGGCTCGGCAACCTGGCGAAACACCGGCCCGGCCCATTCGCAGGCGGGGCAGTGTTCGTTGGCGAAGTACAGAATTACCGGACGCCAGGTTTTCAGGGCTTTGCGGTAGGTAGTGGGTAGCGCTGAGTGAGGGGCTGGCGAACTCATTGAAAACTCCTTTTCACGATACTCGGCAATGCATTCACGAGGCGTAAAAGCGAGTCACCATTGAGTGGCGACTCGCTTGTCTGACTTCAGCGGTGTGTTAGAGCAACTTCGACAGCACCACATCGCCAAAATAAGATCCTGGGACACCAAACTCACCATCACTGGCTTCCAGCGTGACTTTGAACTTGAGGGTCGAGATCTGTACGTCAAATTTCTTCGACAGCACTATCCACTCTTGACCGCCATGAAGGTCAAGGTGAACTTTTTCGCCTGTTGGAAGAGGCTCAACAGTGATACGGGCAGCATGGCTAGGTAAAGTTTTCAGCCTTGCGGAGAGCATGAACTGCCCACCGCCGCCGCTGCCGGTGAGGACTTCCTGACTGATTGAGTCGGGGGCAGCGACGATGCAGTGACCGGTTACGTAGAGCACATTCTCCGGGTTGGTCGCCGTCCAATGCTCGCCTTGCTGAGAAAAGTCGTAGTTTTTAATGAGGTTGGCCATTACGAATATCCTTATCGAGAGTGCTTTCAAGCCCTGATTGGCCAAGTCAGTAGGCTTGTAAATCTGCCCCTCGACAACTGTCAACTCTGACAGGTGTAGCCGTAAATCCGATGAGTGGTCATGGCTTGTCAAACGTCTTTTTCATCCCCGCGTTGGACCTTGATCGTGGATTTGATCAGGCATCCGGATGCACACAAATGTGACGTTACTTCCCACAGGGTTGCATTTGGTAGCGCGCATCAGGCAGCAGTCTTGTTTTCTCTTGATTCCGGCTTTCAACTAACACTCTGAATAGGTTCGATTTTCTACACACGCATGTTTTTCAGCCAATCCTGTGGCACACTTTCTGCTGTCTATTCCGTAGTAACAAACCGTGTTCCGGTATAGCGGAATAAACACCATCCTGGAGTGCTTGCCATGCATCGCCGTCCTTCGTTGTTCAAAGCGTGTGTTTTTGTTCTTGTGGCTTCGTCCGCTGTCATGGGTATGGCCCAGGCAGCCGACAGCAAGCTCGACAGTGTTCTGGCCCGTGGCAAGTTGATCGTGGGCACCGGCAGCACCAATGCGCCGTGGCACTTTCAGGGCGCGGACGGCAAGTTGCAGGGGTTTGATATCGACATCGCCAGGATGGTGGCCAAAGGTCTGTTCAACGACCCGAGCAAGGTCGAATTCGTCGTGCAGTCGTCCGATGCGCGAATTCCCAATCTGCTCACCGACAAAGTCGACATGAGCTGCCAGTTCATCACCGTCACCGCCAGCCGTGCGCAGCAAGTGGCGTTCACCCTGCCGTACTACCGCGAAGGCGTCGGCCTGCTGCTGCCGAACAACAGCAAGTACAAGGAAATCGAAGACCTGCAAGCCGCCGGCGACAGCGTCACCGTGGCGGTGCTGCAAAACGTCTACGCCGAAGAGCTGGTGCATCAAGCATTGCCAAAAGCCAAGGTCGATCAGTACGACAGCGTCGACCTGATGTACCAGGCCGTGAACTCCGGCCGCGCCGATGCCGCCGCCACTGACCAGTCCTCGGTCAAATACCTGATGGTGCAGAACCCTGGCCGCTACCGCAGCCCGACCTATGCGTGGAGCCCACAGACTTACGCGTGCGCAGTCAAACGAGGCGATCAGGATTGGCTGAACTTCGTTAACACCGCACTGCATGAAGCGATGACCGGCGTTGAATTCCCGACCTACGCCGCCTCGTTCAAACAATGGTTCGGTATTGATCTGCCGTCGCCCGCCATCGGTTTCCCTGTCGAATTCAAATGATCCCGTGAGAGTGGGGCGATTAAAGTCGCCCCGCTCAAGGTACTGCTGACCATGAACTATCAGTTGAACTTTGCCGCCGTGTGGCGCGATTTCGACACCTTGCTGGCGGGGCTCGGTCTGGGCCTTGAACTGGCCTTGGTGTCGATCGCCATCGGCTGCGTGATCGGCCTGCTGATGGCGTTTGCCTTGCTCTCCAAGCATCGCGCCTTGCGGGTGCTGGCTTCGGTGTACGTCACGGTGGTGCGTAACACGCCGATTCTGGTGTTGATTCTGTTGATCTACTTTGCGTTGCCGAGTCTCGGGATTCGTCTGGACAAGATTCCGTCGTTCATCATCACGCTGTCGTTGTATGCCGGGGCGTACCTGACCGAAGTGTTCCGTGGTGGCTTGCTGAGTATCCCCAAAGGCCAGCGCGAGGCCGGGCTGGCCATCGGACTCGGTGAATGGCAGGTCAAGGCCTACGTCACCGTGCCGGTAATGCTGCGCAATGTGCTGCCGGCGCTGTCGAACAATTTCATTTCGCTGTTCAAGGACACCTCGCTGGCCGCCGCGATTGCGGTGCCGGAGCTGACCTATTACGCGCGCAAGATCAACGTCGAAAGCTACCGGGTAATCGAAACCTGGCTGGTGACCACGGCGTTGTATGTCGCGGCCTGTTACCTCATTGCCATGCTGCTGCGATACCTGGAGCAGCGTCTGGCGATCCGCCGATAGGAGGCTGCGATGTACGAATCTCCCAGTTGGTTACATGAATTGTGGGTCGCGCGTGAGCCGTTGTGGCAGGGCTTTCTGACCAGCGTGCAAGTGTCGGCACTGGCGATTCTGCTCGGCACGATGCTCGGCGTGGTCACCGGTCTGGTGCTGACCTACGGCAAATTCTGGATGCGCGCGCCGTTTCGTTTTTACGTCGACCTGATTCGTGGCACGCCGGTGTTTGTGTTGGTGCTGGCCTGTTTCTACATGGCGCCGGCACTCGGTTGGCAGATCAGCGCATTTCAGGCCGGGGCCTTGGGCCTGACGCTGTTTTGCGGTTCCCACGTCGCCGAGATTGTTCGCGGTGCATTGCAAGCTTTGCCGCGCGGGCAGATGGAAGCGAGCAAGGCCATCGGCCTGACGTTCTACCAATCGCTCGGCTACGTGCTATTGCCTCAGGCGCTGCGGCAGATCCTGCCGACCTGGGTCAACTCGTCCACGGAAATCGTCAAGGCGTCGACCTTGCTCTCGGTGATCGGCGTCGCCGAATTGCTCCTCAGCACCCAACAGATCATCGCCCGGAACTTCATGACCCTGGAGTTCTACCTGTTCGCCGGTTTTCTGTTCTTCGTCATCAACTACGGCATCGAATTACTCGGCCGGCACATTGAAAAGCGGGTGGCCTTGCCATGACTCAAGCTCAAGTTTCCCCTCAGACTCAGGCGTTGCTGGACATCCGCGGCCTGCACAAACAGTACGGCGCAGTCGAAGTGCTCAAAGGTGTCGATCTGAGCATGCAGCGCGGCAACGTGGTGACGCTGATCGGCTCCAGCGGCTCGGGTAAAACCACGCTGCTGCGTTGCGTGAACATGCTCGAAGAATTCCAGGGCGGGCAGATCCTGCTCGATGGCGAATCCATCGGCTATGACGAGGTCAACGGCAAGCGTGTGCGGCATGCGGAAAAACTCATCGCCCGCCATCGTGCGATGACCGGCATGGCGTTCCAGCAATTCAACCTGTTCCCGCATTTGACCGCATTGCAGAACGTCACCCTGGGCCTGCTCAAGGTGAAGAAAATGCATAAGGATGAAGCTGTGGCGCTCGCCGAGAAATGGCTGGAGCGCGTCGGCTTGCTGGAGCGGCGCAATCACTTTCCCGGTCAGTTGTCCGGCGGTCAGCAACAGCGCGTGGCGATTGCCCGGGCGATTGCGATGAACCCGAGCCTGATGCTCTTCGATGAGGTCACTTCGGCTCTCGACCCGGAGCTGGTTGGCGAAGTCCTCAACGTGATCAAGGGCCTGGCCGAAGACGGCATGACCATGCTGCTGGTGACGCACGAGATGCGTTTCGCCTTCGAGGTCTCGGACAAGATCGTTTTCATGAATCAGGGGCGGATCGAAGAGCAGGGGCCTCCCAAGGAACTGTTCGAACGCCCGCAATCGCCGCGTCTGGCTGAGTTTCTGAAAAATACGCGGTTTTAATCTTACGTTTTCACATCAGGAGAAACACCCATGAGCATTACGCGTTACGGCACCGGCAGCACCGCCGCTGGCGGCCAGCCACGTCCCTTCGCTCGCGCCGTTGAAGCGGATGGCTGGCTGCATGTGTCCGGCCAGGTACCGGCGGTGGATGGCGAGATTATTGTGGGCGGTATCGTCGAGCAGACCCATCAGACCATGAAAAACCTGATCGCGATTCTCGAAGAGGCCGGGTATGGCCTGGAAGACGTGGTGCGCGCAGGCGTGTGGCTGGATGATCCGCGGGATTTCAGCAGTTTCAACAAGGTCTTTGGCGAGTACTTCAAGCCTGAGCACGCACCGGCGCGCGCCTGTGTGCAGGCGAGCATGATGGTTGATTGCAAGGTCGAGATCGATTGCATCGCGTACAAGAAAAAGGCCTGATACACCGCGGCTCTTGTAGGAGCTGCCGAAGGCTGCGATCTTTTGGCATTTTTGGATGCGCCAGAAAGGCAAGATCAAAAGATCGCAGCCTGCGGCAGCTCCTACAGGGAATATTGAGTGAGTAATGACATGACCGAAGACACCATCAAACGCCGGGCTCGCGGTCTGGACCGGGCGTTCGATATTCTCGATTTCCTCAAGGAGATCGGCCAGCCGCTGCGCCCGAATGACATCGCCAACGGCATCGGCAGCCCGAAATCCACGGTCTACGAACTGGTTGCATCGTTACTCGAACGACGGATTCTGGAGCCGGTGGGCAAGGACGGTCATGTCTACCTGGGCCGGCAGTTGTACTTCCTCGGTCAGGCACATTTGCGTCATTTCGACCTCAGCCGCGAGGCCGATCATGCCTTGCAGGATATCGTCAGCCAGACCCGTGAAACCGCGCAGATGTGTCTGCTCAACGGGCGTAAATACACCGTGGCACTGATGAAGGAGGGCGAGCGGCATTTCCGCATTTCCTCCGACATCGGTGAAAACGCCCCCATCCCGTGGACCGCCTCCGGGCGCCTGCTGCTTGCGCATTTAAGCGATCAACAAATCATCGACCTGATCGACGAAAACGACTTCATCCTGCCCGACGGCGAGCGCCTGCCGCTGGAGCGTTTTCTGGCGGAAATCCGTCAGGCCGGCATCGATGGTTTCTTCTCCTTCGACAGTGTTGCCGACACCTTTACCCATTGCTTCGCCGCGCCGGTCAAAGACCCGCAAGGCGTGGCCATTTGCACCTTGTGCATCGTCGCGCCACGGGCCGATGCGAAAAACAATTACAACGACTATCGCCGGGTGCTGATCGAGAGCGCCAACAGCCTCGCCCGGCGCATCAACGAATAACGGCGGCTGGCTGCAGCCGCGAATGTGAGGAGTTCGACCATGACCACTGCCATCAATACTGCTGGAGAAAAGGGCGACGCTGCCATCGGCGCGCACCTGGTACGTGACGTCAGCCTGCCGGCGCTGGTGCTGCATCGTGCAGCGCTGGAGCACAACATCCACTGGATGCAGAAATTTGTCAGCGACAGCGGCGCGGAACTGGCGCCCCACGGCAAAACCAGCATGACCCCGGCACTGTTCAAGCGTCAGCTCGACGCCGGCGCGTGGGGCATCACCCTCGCCAGCGCGACCCAGACCCGGGCGGCTTATGCCCATGGCGTGCGTCGGGTGCTGATGGCCAACCAATTGGTCGGCACGCCGAACATGGCGTTGATTGCCGACCTGCTCGCCGATCCGTCATTCGATTTCTATTGCATGGTCGATCACCCGGACAACGTCGCTGATCTCGGCGCGTACTTCGCCTCGCGCGGGGTGAAGCTCAACGTGATGATCGAGTACGGCGTGGTCGGCGGGCGTTGCGGTTGCCGCAGCGAGCAGGAAGTCATTGAGCTGGCCAAGGCAATCAGCGCGCAACCGGCGCTGGCCCTGACCGGCATCGAAGGTTACGAAGGGGTGATCCACGGCGATCACGCCGTCAGCGGCATTCGTGAATTTGCCGCGTCGCTGGTGCGCCTGGCGGTGCAGTTGCAGGACAGCGGCGCATTCGCCATCGGCAAGCCGATCATCACCGCCTCGGGTTCGGCCTGGTATGACCTGATTGCCGAGTCGTTTGAAGCGCAAAACGCCGCTGGGCGTTTCCTCAGCGTGTTGCGCCCGGGCAGCTACGTGGCCCACGACCATGGCATCTACAAAGAGGCGCAGTGCTGCGTACTCGACCGTCGCAGCGATCTGCACGAAGGTTTGCGCCCGGCGCTGGAAGTCTGGGCCCACGTGCAGTCGCTGCCGGAGCCGGGTTTTGCGGTGATCGCACTGGGCAAGCGTGATGTCGCGTTCGATGCCGGTTTGCCGGTGCCGTTGCTGCGCTACAAGGCGGGCGTAGTGCCGGCGCTGGGCGAGGATGTCGGTGCGTGCAAGGTCACGGCGGTGATGGATCAGCACGCGTTCATGACGGTGGCGCCGGGCGTTGAGTTGCGCGTGGGCGACATCATTTCCTTTGGTACGTCGCACCCGTGCCTGACGTTCGACAAGTGGCGTGTGGGGTTGTTGGTGGATGAGCAGTTGTCGGTGATCGAGAGCATGGAGACTTGTTTCTAAGGCTTCAGACCGAGTTGCGGCCAATCGCTGGCAAGCCAGCTCCCACAGGGTTCAGTGTTGATTACAAAATCTGTGAGCGACATGAATCCTTGTGGGAGCTGGCTTGCCAGCGATGAGGCCCGCCCAGACACCCGCGAATCAACAGAGACACCACAAGATGAACACCCTCAGCCCCCTGGGCCCGAACATTCCACGCATCGCCCTGATCGGCGAATGCATGATCGAACTGCAGCAACGCGCCGACGGTAGCCTGCAACAAAGCTTCGGCGGCGACACCCTGAACACGGCGGTGTATCTGTCCCGCGCCATGGGCGAGAAGGCGCAGGTCGATTACGTCACCGCACTGGGCGATGACAGTTTCAGCGACGCCATGTGCCAGATCTGGACCAGCGAAGGCATCGGCCTGGATCTGGTGCAACGTCTGCCGGGTCGCCTGCCGGGCCTGTATTGCATCCAGACCGATGCCAGCGGCGAGCGGCGTTTTCTCTACTGGCGCAACGAAGCGGCAGTTCGCGACTGTTTCACCACCCCGGCCGCCGCGCCGATTCTGGCGGCGTTGCCGGATTACGATGTGCTGTATTTCAGCGGCATTACCCTGGCTGTGCTCGGTGCGTTGGGCCGGGAAAAACTTATCCAGACTTTGATCGAAGGCCGTCAGCGTGATGCGCGCATCGTCTTCGACAACAACTATCGACCGCGCTTGTGGGCCTCGGTCGAAGACGCGCGGGACGCCTATCGCAGCATCTTGCCGTACGTTGATCTGGCGTTGTTGACGGTGGATGACGAACAGGCACTGTTCGGTTTTGCCGATTGCGCGGCAGTGTTTGCTGCTTACGCGCAGTTCGGCACGCCGGAAGTGGTGCTCAAGCGTGGCGCCGAAGCTTGTTTGATTCAGTGTGATGGTGAAGCGTTCGAAGTGCCGGCGCAGAAGGTCGAGAAGGTGGTGGACACCACGGCGGCGGGGGATTCGTTCAGTGCGGCGTATCTGGCCAGTCGATTGCTGGGCGGCAGTCCGGTGGAGGCTGCCGAGGCCGGGCATCTGCTGGCCAGCAAGGTGATTCAGGTGCCGGGGGCACTGATTCCCAGAACCTGAAATGCAACACCTGTAGGAGCTGCCGAAGGCTCGGGCCGCGATCGGACGATCTTTTGATCTTGATGTTAAAAAACAAGATCAAAAGATCGCAGCCTCGTTTCACTCGACAGCTCCTACAGGGCTGCAGTGTTTAATCGCGGTAAAACACCTGCACTAGGTGATAACCAAACTTGCTCTTGATCGGCCCATGCACGGTGCGCAGCGGCTTTTTGAAAATCACCGCATCAATCGCCCCGACCATCTGCCCCGGCCGCACTTCACCCAGATCGCCGCCACGCTTGCCGGACGGGCAGGTCGAGAATTTCTTCGCCAGCACATCGAACGCTTCACCCTTGGCGATGCGTTGTTTGAGCTGTTCGGCCTCTTCGGCGGTTTTCACCAGAATGTGGCGGGCTTGGGCTTTCATCGTGCGATACCTGATAACGGGGTGACGGCGGGTCGCGGATTATGCCTCAAGTCACGGGGTTTGGCTGATCATCGTGTGGATCTTGCTGGCCAGCAGCTCAATGGCAAACGGTTTGGCAACCATGTCCATGCCGTCCTCAAGAAATCCCTGACGCTCGGCGGCTTTCTGCGCATAACCGGTCATGAACAACACCTTGAGGCCCGGCCGATGCTGGCGGGCGATCTCCGCCAGTTGCCGGCCGTTCATGCCTGGCAGGCCGACGTCGGTGACCAGCAGATCCACGCGTAGATCGGACTCCAGCAGGGGCAGGGCGGTCTTGGCGTCTTCGGCTTCGTGGGCCTGATAACCCAACTCCCTGAGCAGATCGAGCACCAGCATGCGCACCGCTGGGTCATCCTCAACCACCATCACGGTTTCACCGGTCGCCGTCGCCGACGGTTGTTCAACGGCGACGATGGCCGGCCGTTCCGGTTCGACGCCATACAAGCGCGGCAGGTACAAGCGCACGCAAGTGCCCTGGCCCGGCAGGCTGTCGAGGCTGACATGACCACCCGACTGCTGGGCAAACCCATAAATCATCGACAGCCCCAGCCCGGTGCCCTGGCCGATGGGCTTGGTGGTGAAGAATGGATCGAAGGCCTTGGAACGCACCGAGGGCGTCATGCCGGTGCCGTTGTCGCTGACCGCCAGCATCAGGTAATCGCCGGCCTTGACCGGTTCGAGCGTGGTGATGTCGCTGCCGTCGAGGTAGACGTTGGCCGTTTCGATCACCAGTTCACCGCCATCGGGCATCGCATCACGTGCATTGATGACCAGGTTGAGCAAGGCGTTTTCTAGCTGACTGACGTCGGTACTGACCGGCCAAACGTTCTCGGCCAGACGCAGGGTCAGTTCGATCGGATCGCCCTTGGTACGGCGGATCAGATCTTCCAGCGAATGCACCAGTTCATTGGCGTCGAGGGTTTTGCGATCCAGCGACTGGCGCCGCGAGAACGCCAGCAATCGATGGGTCAGCGCTGCCGCACGGTTGGCCGATGACACGGCGGCTTCGGTAAAACGGCCAATTTCGTCAGCCCGGCCGTTGGCGATGTAGCGCTGCATCAAATCGAGGCTGCCGATAATGCCGGTGAGCATGTTGTTGAAGTCGTGGGCGATACCGCCGGTGAGCTGGCCGACAGCCTCCATCTTCTGCGCGTGGCGCAAGGCATCTTCGGCGCGCTCGCGTTCGAACATCTCGTTCTGCAAACGCTGGTTGGCCTGGGCCAACTGTTCGGTGCGGGCGCTGACCCGTTCTTCCAGGGTTTCGTTGAGATTGCGCAAGGCTTCTTCGGTTTTCTTGCGCTCGGTCTCATCGATCACAAAGATATAGAAACCACTGATCGCGCCGTCGGCGGCGTAACGCGGCAGGTAATTCATCAGCGCGTGGCGATTGCTGCCATCGCGGTGCGGGGTATACAGGCTGAATGAGCACGGTCTGCCGGCCAGCGCCTCGGCAATGTAGGGCAGGCGCAGGAAATACGCTTCTTCACCGATGACTTCGCGAATCGTGCGCCCGTAGAGTTCCTGTGGCGTGAGGCCGTACCAATCCAGATAGGCCGCGTTGTTGAGGCGAAAGCGCTCTTCACAGTCGACATAACTGATCAGGATCGGCATGGCGTTGATGATCAGTTGCAGTTCGGTCTGGCTCTGGCGCAACGCCTGTTCGGTGTGTTTGCGCTCGGTCAGGTCCAGCGCCGCGCCGAGAAAACGCATGGGCCGGCCATGATGATCCTTGTAGCAGCGCCCGCGGGCGAATACCCAGCGCACCTCGCCATCGCCTTGCTGCAAGCGATATTCCTCAGCGTATTCGGTGCCGTGGGTGATGCAGTGCTTGATGCTGCGCGCAATCATGGCGCGGTCTTCCGGGTGCACGCCTTGCAAGTAATCGCTGATCGGCAACCGACCGGCGAGGCTGGGGTCGACGCCATGCAATTGGGCGAAATGCGCATCGGCGATAAAGCGGTCTTCGCCGATGTCCCAATCCCAGGTGCCGACAGCATCGGTCGCAGCCAGGGCCAGTTGCAGGCGCTCCTCGGTTTCCCGTTGGGCTTTGAGGCTTTCTTCCGAGCGTCGCTGCAGTTCCAGAGCGATGCGGCGGCGTTCGTTGGTTTCGATCGCGGTGACGAGGATTCCGGCGACTTGCGCGGTCTCATCACGAATCGGGCTATAGGTCAGATCCAGCCAGAAGTCGGATTCTCTGCCGTCTCGTTGCAGGGTGAAGCGTCTTTCGCTGTAGGTGCGAACCTGGCCCTGTAGGACGGCGCTGTAAATAGGGTCGGTAAAGTCGCGAAGTTCCGGCCAGATCTGGTGCGCAGGCTGTCCGAAAGCGTGCGGATGCTTGTGGCCGGCAAGCAGGGCGAAACCGTTGTTGTAGATCTGCGTGAGCTGCGGCCCCCACAACAACAGCATCGGCATCGGCGAGTGAATCACGATGTCCACCGCGGTGCGCAGGCTCTGCGGCCAGTTGCCGGCAGCGCCCAGGGGGCTGCGGCTCCAGTCGGTACGGGCGATCAGTGCCTGTGCGTCGTCGGTGTTCGGTACAGCATTCATTACATCAATCCTGAGCGTGGTTCGTTGAGGCGACGTCTATCATTGTTGCAGTTGATCTGCGCCAGGCGCAGGCCGTTGTCTGTTCATTGAATGCTTCGCGGGTGCTTTTTGCCATGGAAATCGATGCGCTGTTGTCAATTTTGTCCAATAAAAACGGTTCGGACCTGTTCCTCTCCACGGGAGCACCGCCCAGTGCGCGCATTGACGGCGTGCTCACAGTGTTGAGCGAACGCCCGTTCAAAAACGGTGAAACCGCGGCCATCGGCGCCTCCCTGATGGACGCCGAGCAACGACGGGAGTTCGACCGGGATCTGGAAATGAACCTGGCGATTTCGCGAGCGGGCATCGGGCGTTTTCGCGTCAATATCTTTAAGCAGCGCAATGATGTATCGATCGTCATTCGCAATGTCAAACTCGACATCCCGCGTTTTGCCGATCTGAAATTGCCGGCAGTACTGCTTGACACCGTCATGCTCAAGCAGGGGTTGATCCTCTTTGTCGGGGCCACCGATTCGGGCAAGTCGACCTCGCTGGCCGCGCTGATCGACCACCGCAACCGCCATAGCAGCGGGCACATCATCACCATCGAGGACCCGATCGAGTACATCCATCGCCACCAGCGCTCGATCATCAATCAACGGGAAGTCGGGGTCGATACACGCAGCTTCCACGCGGCCCTGAAAAACACCCTGCGCCAGGCACCGGACGTGGTGCTGATCGGCGAAATCCGTGACCGCGAAACCATGGAACATGCCCTGGCGTTCGCCGATACCGGGCATCTGGTGCTCTCGACGTTGCACGCGCACAACGCCAATCAGGCACTGGACCGAATTATCAATATGTTCCCGGAAGAACGGCGACCGCAGTTGTTGCATACGCTGGGAAACAACCTGAAAGCATTTATCTCGCAACGCTTAGTCCGCACCGTCGATGGGCAACGCAGGGCAGCTGTCGAGGTGCTGTTGGGCACGCCAACCATCGCAGATCTGGTTCGGCGCGGACAGTTCGAGGAGCTGAAACCGATAATGGAAAAATCCACCGAACTGGGTATGCAGACATTTGATGCGGCGCTGTACGCATTAGTCGCTGAAGGTGCAATCAGTGCGCAGGAAGCTTTAAAGAATGCTGATTCGGTGAATAATTTGAAGTTGCGGATGAAACTTTCTGAAGAGGCAAATGCTGGTAACGATACAACGTCCGAAGAATGGGGGTTGATCGATTAATGTTTTCTTGATTGTTTGTGGGGGGCGGAAACAGTTATTCATGTTTTTTAGATGGATTGGTCGTATCAAAGAAAGTAGAACGTCATCGCGCTGAAGTTGTCAGCTAATTACTTGGTGAGGTTCTAGTGTGAATGATAAGGCCCGGAATAAAACGTTCTGGTCTTCGGCTGTTGCTCTTTCCGAATGGAAGAGCAGGGATGAAGCCGATGCCGTTGAGCGTCAATTGGTTTTGACTCAACTAGAGGCGGCGTTAAGCCAATACACGGATGATCAAAAGATCAATTGGTATGGGCATGAAGTAGAGTTGCAAGCCGGATCGTCGTTGTTCGAGATCTACAATCCCGGCAGCCTTTTGCTTAATGAGTTACTTGCTACCGGCCCGGTATTCGGTGCGATTGCCAGAGAAGGCGCAAGCGATCATGACGGACTTCTGCGCGTTACGCCCGACGGCAAGATGGAAGTCCGTGCGGTCAGGGGGTGGGTGGATCTGGTCGCGGCGCGGCACTTTGAATACAGTGTTCCGACACAATCTGCACTGACGTTGATTTCGGATATAGCAAAAGTGGCCGGTGGTTATATATGGCCTGATAACGATATAACTCTCGATCAATGGTTTCGCTTTCATGACATAAACTTGCCGGACAACAAGGCGAAGGTCAGGAATTTGATCGATTTTTTCAAGTTTGATCCGCCAGTGCCAGAGTCGGGCAACTACTGGGAGTATTTTCAAACCGAAGATCCGGCATTTGTCGTATTAAGTGAGGAGCAGTTTTCAGCTATTCGTAATGCGACTGCCAAGTTGATGCCCAACAGAAAACTTCTCACGGCCCTCTACAATGTTACCGGTCGCGCCGCCGTCACACATGAGAGTGCGGCTCAACGGGTCATTGAACTCGTCAATCATCCGATTGCTCTTAATCTCGCCGGTGACTACCTGAAAGAACTGGGCTGGTTCGGTGTGAACGAGGGACAGCAGGCTTCCGATGACATTCTTCGGCAATTGCTGATGACGGCGATATTGCTCGACCTTGATCCATCGATTGGTCACGGCATACAACGTAATCGTGTGGTCGGACTTGATCTGTATGCGCCGAAAAATGTTGATCGTCACCCCTCGGTCATACTTGAGGCGCTGACGGCTGTGCTGCGAACCCGACAATGGCTTGAGGCTGGTCTGGAGCCGTTGGTTGCCCACTTGCTGTTGGCACGCAACGCACCCGAGTTTCTGGTCAGGGAGATTCCTTCGTCGGTTACCTTG
Source organism: Pseudomonas sp. Irchel s3a12 (assembly GCF_900187485.1). Lineage (NCBI taxonomy): Bacteria > Pseudomonadati > Pseudomonadota > Gammaproteobacteria > Pseudomonadales > Pseudomonadaceae > Pseudomonas > Pseudomonas sp. Irchel s3a12. The sequence goes on along the minus strand of NZ_FYDN01000017.1, from coordinate 99,451 downwards.
GGTTCGATTGGATGGATCAATTTCTGTCGCGCCGTCATGCTGGTCGAGACACTGAAAACCGGTGCGACGCGTGGCATGACCTATGCGCAGGTCATGGCGTATGGCGAACTTGAACCGGTCAGTGAGTCGCAGAAACACAAGCGTGACCTGGCCATGATTGACCCAATCGTTGATTGGGCATTGATCAACCAGATTGTGACCGCCGCTGAACTTGAGCAGGCCGAGCAAACCACTACCCGACGTGCAATTGATGCATTCGAGCGCCACTCGGAAACGTTCGCTCAAGTCGCCAAGGCATTTTCGACGCCGTTACCCGACAGAGCGAAGATTGCCCGATCCGCTTTGCAAGTCGCCGCGCCTGGTTGCGACAGCCTGGACGAAAAAGCACTGTCCGAGAAAGGCGGACAGCAAGTCATGTCGATGGTCGACTTGCATCAATCAGGTGATCTGGTCACTGGCCAGTGGGATAGACGTACCGTGCGCCTGGTCACTAACGGTGTCCTCAGGCCGGCCATCAACTACAACCCGTCCGGTGTCAGCCTTTACGCGCGTTACCCGAACTTGTTGAAGCTAGGATCCTGTGACGAGGAGATGGATCGTCAGTTGGCTGTGCATTTCAATGATTTGAACAGCGCCATGTTGTCTAGCGTGAAACTGGCTTTGGCGCAGATGCCAGAGGCGGATTTGCAAGTCTTCATGAATGCCGATATTCACTTCCTGACCGTACGCGAGTCCGCCATTTATTTTAAATCGCGCGGCCTGGGCGGGCCCCTGAAAATTGATCTTGACCAGGAAACAATGCAAAGCAGAGATGCCGCCACGGGACGTTTTGGCATTGTGATGTATGCGTCTCACGAGAATGCGGACATCTGCTACGAACTGTTCACATCGCGCGCAGAGACTCGAAAAAATGACGCTTTGGCGGCTTTCATCAAGCGAGAGCGAAAACTGCGACAACGTTCAAGAATGAGTGCCAGCGCGGATCTAACGTTTCCACTGAGCATCACCGCGACGCAACTCCTGCCGCTCGATGTAAAACGCTATACCCATGCGACTGCTGAAGACTCTTCGATCACCAGCAGCATGGCCATTATCGATAATTTTGGCCTGCTGAACGCACCGCGAGCACCTTCGACGCCTAAGCCGGGGTTCTATCAAAAATTCAACGACGCGAATATCGAACGTATCGCCACGTTCCTGGTTAAAAATCGACCTTATCTGAACAAGAACGAGCTGAGAGAATTGGTACGCGTCCCGACTCCGCTTGAACTTTCCAGGGAGGAGGGCGAGCGATTGCTGACTTATTTCATCGACCTGGTGGTGCCTTTCAAAAAATGCATCGAGGATATTGCCTCGGGTGAACATGACAAGGTCGTCGACGGAGTTTACGGATGTCTGATGGATGGCATCGGCCTGGTGGGCACGGTGGCAGGAGCCACCTCCAAAGTCTTGAGCATTTCGGCGAAGGCTATTTCAACCACATCCAGGGCGGCGCGTTTTACCCGATTGGCATTCACCTCGGCCGTTTCCCTTCTCAACCCGCTGGATGGGGTGCCCTCTGGCATTCAGGCGGGCGGAAAATTGGTGAATAAGGGCTTGTTGCGTTTTAGCAAAAACAGCCATGAACTGGTTGCCAGGGCCAACAGCCAATTGCACAAACTCAGTGGCCGTCGGCAGTCCTATGATTTGCTCGGTGCGTCGCAAAGTACCCATTTGGGGTTGGGTCACTGGCAACCTCGCGGCACGCCTGGCAACGTTGTTGCTGTTCTGGCGGCCCGCAGCGGCAACCAATGGTACGCCTTGAACCGGCGTGGCAAGTTGTGGGGTCAACCGCTGAGCGGCTTCGCCTATCAAACACCCTTGCAGTTGCCGTATTCAACCAAGACACTTCCCGCGAGCTACACGTGCAACTTCATCGAAACAAGTCTACCTCGCGCTCGGGCGAAGATTGACAACGCTATTGCTGTGATCAGCCGACATGAGTTCAAGCGAGACGGCGATCTGCTGATGAAGGCACTGTTCGGTAACACGTCGCAGGTAGCGACTGATCGACTGGTGAATTATCTGCGCTTGATTCGCTTTGATTTCGCTGGCTTCTCAGTGAGCAACACGCTTCTCGATGCAGTGAAGCATAACGAGACACTCGCTTCTTTTGATGTGAACAACTACAAGCGTTGGAAAAGTGCCAGCTCCAACGACGCATCGGGTATTGCGTTTATCGAGATTTATACTCAAAACCTGAACAAACACTTCGTCAATCTGGGCTTCAACCATGACGTGGTGGCCGATGACCTGATCCACGAACTGTTTCATGGCAGTGCGCAGACCGTGGATGTCGGCTACGCCACGGACACAGAGCATGCAAGCCACAGCGGGCAGCGACTGGATGTAGCGCAGCTGCTGAATCTTGCGTCCGGCAACCTCCCTGTCGCGGACTCGATCGCTGGCAATCATGCGGTATCCAAGGCCTTTGAGAATGCCGACTCGCTGGCAATTGCCACTTCGTTACTGAGTCAAATGGCTACGGACAAAACGACATTCGACCGCAACATGACGATCATTCGCAGGGCACTCGATGCCAGTGGCGGTAGAGCGATTGGTCAGCCGGTTGTGATTACGCTGAACAAACCCCTCTGACGCCATGCACCGTCGTCAACGCTTGCCGTAAGCGTATCAGCGCCGGGTTCAAACGCTCAGTTCCAGCCGATCCCGAAACTGCTCCAGCGCTTCGGGATTGGCCAACGCATCGGTGTTTTTCACCGGCCTGCCGTGCACCACCTCGCGCACTGCAAGTTCGACAATCTTGCCGCTGATGGTGCGCGGAATGTCCGTCACCGCAACGATCTTCGCCGGTACATGCCTTGGGGTGGTATTGGCGCGGATCTCCTGACGGATGCGTTGCTCCAATGCGTCATCCAGTGCCAGCCCTTCGCGCAACTTCACAAACAGCACAACCCGCACGTCATCCTGCCACTGCTGACCGATAGCGACGCTGTCCAGCACTTCGCTGACTTTCTCGACCTGCCGATAGATCTCCGCTGTGCCAATGCGCACGCCACCCGGGTTGAGCACTGCATCAGAGCGGCCATGGATCAGCATCCCGCCGTGAGGCCGTTGCTCGGCGTAATCGCCCTGTGCCCAGACCCCGGGAAACAGGCTGAAATACGATTGCCGCAATTTTGCGCCGTCCGGGTCATTCCACAGGCCAATCGGCATGGCCGGGAAATGCCGGGTGCAGACCAGTTCACCTTTTTCACCGAGCACCGGTTGGCCGGCGTCATTCCAGACTTCGACCGCCATGCCCAGGCTCTTGCCCATGATCTCGCCGCGCCGCACCGAGGACAGCGGATTGGCGTTGACGAAGCACGAAACGATATCAGTGCCGCCCGACATCGACGCCAGGCATACATCCGCTTTCAAGTCGCGATAGACGAAGTCATAGCTTTGCGGCGATAACGCTGAGCCCGTGCACAGCAGCGTCTTCAGGCTGCCCAGATCATGACTTTCCCGGGGCTTGGCGCCGCTGCTTTCCAGGGTGGCGAGAAACTTGGGGCTGGTGCCGAACACACTGATGCGCTCGTCGTCGATCAAGTCGAGCAAACGCTGGTTGTCCGGGTGAAACGGCGAGCCGTCGTACAGCACCACCGCGCTGCCGACCGCGAGCGCCGAGACCAGCCAGTTCCACATCATCCAGCCGCAGGTGGTGTAGTAGAAAAGTCGATCGCCGGGGCCGAGATCGCAATGCAGGCCGTGTTCCTTGACATGTTGCAGCAACACGCCGCCGGTGCTGTGGACGATGCATTTCGGCACGCCGGTGGTGCCGCTGGAATACAGCACGTACAGCGGATGATGGAACGGCATCGGGACAAAATCCGGTTCGCCGCCGACCTGATAAAAGTCATCCCATAAAGTCACTTCGGCGTGAGTCTTGTATGCCTCGACACGGGCCTGCGGCTGAGCGTAAGGCACGATGATCAACTGCTTCAGCGTTGGCAGTTGCTCAAGTATTCCGTTGATCTTGTCGGTCTGCTCGATGACTTTGCCGGCATAGCGATAACCGGCGCAGGTGAGCAGCACCTTGGGTTCGATCTGGCCGAAGCGATCGATCACCCCATGGGTGCCGAAATCCGGCGAGGAGCACGACCAGATTGCACCGAGGCTGGTGGTGGCGAGCATCGCCACCAGGGTCTCCCAGGTATTGGGCATGCAGGCGGCGACGCGATCGCCAAGACCAACACCGGCGGCGCGCAAACCGGCTTGAAATCCGGCGACATGCTCGGCGAGTTCGGCCCAGGTCAACTGCTCGCGTTGACCGTTCTCCGCCACGCTGATCACCGCCACGGCATCGTCACGCCGCCGCAGCAAGTGTTCGGCGAAGTTCAGCGTGGCGCCGGGAAACCACTCGGCGTCGGGCATCTTCGAGCCTTCGCGCAGCACGGCATCGGGTTGCGTGTGGAAGCGGATATCGAAGAAATCGACAATCGCCTGCCAGAATTCCGCGCGCTGCTCGACGCTCCATTGGTGCAGGGCAGGGTAATCGTCGAGTTTCAGTGAATGGCGTTGATTGACCGCACGACGGAAGGTGTCCATGCGCGACTGGGCGATACGGTTGGCGTCGGGTTGCCAGAGGATGTCGGACATTGTTTGCCTCTTGTTTTATTCATGCACAAGGTCGAGCGCACACATAGCACCTGTGGGAGCGAGCCTGCTCGCGATAGCGGTGTGCCAGAACGGTAAAATTTAACTGACACAAAGCTATCGCGAGCAGGCTCACTCCTACCGGGACGCAGCATTACTGCGCCAACCACCCACCATCAATATTCCACGCCGCGCCGCGCACCTGGCTGCCAGCCTCGCTGCACAAAAACAACACCAGTTCGCCCAGATGCTGCGGCGTCACGAATTCCAGCGATGGTTGCTTCTCGGCCAGCAAATCATGCTGCGCCTGCTGCGGATCGACCCCCTTGGCCGCACGGTCGTCGATCTGCTTCTGCACCAGTGGCGTGAGCACCCAGCCCGGGCAGATCGCGTTGCAGGTGACATTGCTGGTCGCGGTTTCCAGGCCGACCACTTTGGTCAAGCCGATAACGCCGTGCTTGGCGGCGACATACGCCGCTTTGCCGGTCGAGCCGACCTGGCCATGCACGGAGGCGATATTGATGATTCGCCCCCAGCCTTTGGCGCGCATTCCCGGCAAGCTCAGACGCGTGCTGTGAAACACCGAAGACAGGTTGATGGCAATGATTGAGTCCCAGCGCTCGACGGGAAAATCCTCCACGGCGGCGACGTGCTGGATGCCGGCGTTGTTGACCAGAATGTCGACACCGCCGAATTCGCGCTCGGCGTAATTGATCATGTCGGCGATCTGCGTCGGGTCACTGACATCGGCCGGATGATGGCCGACCTTGTCGCCGAACCGGGCGACTTCGGCGATGACTTTCGACGCATCGCCAAAACCATTGAGAATCAGATTCGCGCCAGCCTTGGCCAGGCTCAGTGCGATGCCCAGACCAATGCCGCTGGTGGAACCAGTCACCAGCGCGGTCTTGCCGGAAAGAGTCGTCATGAGTACCTCACACAATGCCAGTGGCGTAGAAAGTGCCGATCACTACGAAAACCGCCAGGGTCTTGATCAGCGTAATACAGAAAATGTCTTTGTAGGCTTCGCGGTGGGTCAGGCCCGTCACCGCGAGCAAGGTGATGACCGCGCCGTTGTGCGGCAGGGTGTCCATGCCGCCACTGGCCATCGCGGCGACGCGGTGCAGCACTTCCAGCGGAATGTTCGCGGCGTGGGCCGCACTGATGAACTGCTCGGACATCGCCGCCAGCGCAATGCTCATGCCGCCCGACGCGGAGCCGGTGATACCGGCCAGAAGGGTCACGGTGATGGCTTCGTTGACCAGCGGATTGGGAATCTGTTTGAGCCAGTCCGCCAGCACCAAAAAGCCTGGCAGCGACGCGATCACCGCGCCGAAGCCATACTCCGAGGCGGTGTTCATCGCCGCCAGTAATGCGCCGCTCACGGCACTTTTGCTGCCTTCGGCGAGCTTGCTGCGAATCGCCTGAAAGCCAAACGCCAGGACCATCAGAATGCCGACCAGCAAAGCCGCCTGCACGGCCCAGATCGCCGTCAGTTTGGCGATCTCGGTGGTCACCGGTGCCGCCATGCCCGGCAGCGCGAGGCTGTGGGTCTTGCCGTACCACTGCGGAATCCATTGGGTGAAGAGCAGGTTCATGATGCCCACCGCCAGCAATGGCGACAGGGCAAGCCATGGGTTTGGCAGTTTCAGATCTTCAGCGGTTTCCGGCTCGTTGCGCAATTCAGTGCCGTAGCCTTCGCCAGCACGTTGCGCCTTGTTGCGTTGCCGCTGCAGAAACAGCATGCCGGCGCAGAACACGAAAATCGTGCCGATCACGCCCAGCCACGGCGCCGCCCATGCGGTGGTGTTGAAAAAGGTGCTGGGGATGATGTTCTGGATCTGCGGCGTGCCGGGCAGGGCGTCCATGGTGAACGAGAAAGCGCCGAGAGCGATGGTGGCCGGGATCAGCCGCTTGGGGATATTGCTCTGGCGGAACATCTCGGCAGCAAACGGATAGACCGCGAAGACCACCACGAACAGCGACACGCCGCCGTAAGTAAGCAGAGCGCAGACCAGCACGATCACCAGCATCGCTTGCTTGGTGCCGAGCAAGCGAATGGCCGCCGCGACAATCGAACGGGAGAAGCCCGACAGTTCGATCAACTTGCCGAACACGGCACCGAGCAGGAATACAGGGAAATACAGTTTGATGAAGCCGACCATTTTCTCCATGAACACCCCGGTGAACGCAGGGGCGACGGCGGAAGGGTCGGTGAGCAGAACTGCGCCGAGGGCGGCAATCGGGGCGAAGAGGATAACGCTGTAGCCACGGTAGGCGGCCAGCATCAGCAGCGCCAGGGCTGCCAAAGCAATGATCACACTCATGGTGTGTCTCTCCAGAATTGTTATTTTTGTGGGTAGAACGGGTGTGGGAGAGGCTATAGCGAGATCTGTGCCAGATGTCTAACTAATTGAAATATAAGAATTTTATTGATTTGCTTGAGGGGTTTTCAGGTATTTTGTCTCATTTTGGAGACCGGGTTAAGCCGAAAAGATCGCAGCCTTCGGCAGCTCCTACAGTGCGGACGCGAATTTCCCCTGTAGGAGCTGCCGAAGGCTGCGATCTTTTGATCTTCAAACAATCGATCTACAGAAAGAGATCATTGTCTCTATTTAGAGACTCAGGCAATCCCCAACGCCACCATCTTCTTGTACAACGTCGACCGCCCAAGCCCCAATCGTACCGCCGCTTCCGGCACGTTCCCCGCACATTTCGCAAGAGCTGCCTGAATCAACTGCCGATCAAACCGCTCCCGCGCCTGAGCAAAAGTCTCGTCAGCCAGCGTCTCCATCGTCGGCACCGAGGCACGCTCAACTGGCGTCAAGGTGCCAATCGCCGCACGAATATCCTGCTCAGTCAGCATCAAGTCATCACTGAGCAACGCCGCCCGTTCGAGCACATTACGCAGTTCGCGAATGTTCCCCGGCCAGGCATGCTGGCCGAGCAACGCCAGCGCATCCCGGTGCAGTTCGTGTTGGCTGCGCAGTTCTTCCAGAATCGCTTCACTGAGTGCCGGTAAATCATCAAGGCGTTCACGCAATGGCGGCACCTGAATCGGCAACACATTCAGGCGATAGTACAAATCGGCGCGGAACTCGCCGCGCTTGATCGCCGCTTGCAGATCGGTCGAGGTGGCAGCAATCACGCGCACGTCGCTCTGAATCACCTCGTTGGAGCCGACCGGTTCGAACTCCTTTTCCTGCAACACGCGCAGCAGTTTGCTCTGCAAGGGCAGCGGCATGTCGCCGATCTCGTCGAGGAATAACGTGCCGCCCTGAGCGATCTGCAACTTGCCGGTGCGACCCTTGCGGTCGGCGCCGGTGAACGCGCCCGGTGCCGTGCCGAAAAATTCCGCCTCCAGCAGTGCCTCGGGAATTGCCGCGCTGTTGATGCTGACGAACGCTTTGTGCGCCCGTGGCGAGGCGCTGTGAATCGCCTGGGCCAACAGCTCTTTGCCGGTGCCGGTCTCGCCGAGCAGCAGCACCGGCGACTCCGCGCTGGCGCTGCGCCGAGCGCGGCGTTTGACTTCGAGGCTGGCAGCGCTGGTGCCGATGAAATGGGCGAAGTTGTATTTGGTTTGTCGGGCGCGCAGCAGAGAACGGGTCGAGGCCAGCTCTTCCTGCATGCTTAAGTAGCGTTTGAGCATCGGCGACAGCGTGCGCAACTCGTCGAACAGGGCAAAACCGATCGCGCCGATGACCGTGCCGGCGTCGTCGTGGATCGGCAGGCGCATCACCACCAAAGGCTCCTTCGGCGTGTCCTGCATGTCCAGAAGAATAGGGCGACCGGTGCGCACGACTTCGCGCAACAGGCTGCCGGGAATTACGCTTTCACAGGGTTTGCCGATCGCGCCTGCAGCCGATTCAAGACCGAAACGCCGAGCATAACGCTCGTTCATCCAGACGATACTGGCATCGCGGTCGACAATCACCGTGCCCTCGCTGGATTGCTCGATGATCTCGAACAGCGAACGGATCGCCAGGGTGCGCACCCGTTGGTAGTCCTTGAGGCTTTCGGTGGTGTTCATGGATGCTGATCCTGATTGTGTATGGCCTGTGCCGGCCCCTTCGCGAGCAGGCTCGCTCCCACAGTAGATTGGGTCTTTCCCAAATTTTGTGTCCGGCGTGAACCTTGTGGGAGCGAGCCTGCTCGCGAAAGCCTCGACCCGGTTTCACGCCGAACACATATGACGCCTACCCCGGATGCGCCGCCGCCAACAGCTCTTTGGTGTACGGATGCTGCGGTGCAGCAAACACCTCATGGCTGGCGCCACGCTCGACCACTTTGCCGTCCTTGATCACGATCATGTCGTGGGCCAGCGCGCGCACCACCGCCAGGTCATGGCTGATGAACAGATAAGTCAGACCGTGTTTTTCCTGAAGCTGGCGGAGCAGCGCGACCACTTGTTTCTGTACCGTGCGATCCAGCGCCGACGTCGGCTCGTCGAGCAGGATCAGCGCCGGTTTCAGCACCAGAGCCCGCGCGATAGCGATGCGTTGGCGCTGGCCACCGGAGAATTCGTGGGGATAGCGATGGCGACTTTGCGGGTCGAGACCGACCTCTTTGAGTACGCGGATGACTTGTTCATCGCACTCGTCAGCGCTTGACTCGCAATGCACTTCCAGGCCTTCGCTGATGATCTGCGCGACTGACATGCGCGGGCTGAGGCTGCCGAACGGATCCTGAAACACCACCTGCATCTGTCGGCGCCATGGGCGCATTTGCTTCTGATTGAGACCGTCGAGTGCCTCGCCCTGAAAGCGGATACTGCCTTCGGAGTCGAGCAGACGCAGGATCGCCTGACCCAGCGTCGATTTGCCGGAACCAGACTCGCCGACGATGCCCAGCGTCTTGCCACGCTGGATGCTTAGGCTGATGCCATCCACCGCACGCAGGTACTGCTTGCGCTGGAACAGACCGCCACCGACGACAAACTCAACCTTGAGATCGTCGACCTCCAGTACGTTTTCGCGCTCATCCCGAGGCAGTGCTTCGCCTTCGGGCTCGGCGTTGAGCAGCACGCAGCTATAAGGATGCTTCGGTTCGGTAAACAGGGTTTCGCAGGGCGCCTGCTCGACGATTTCCCCGGCCTTCATCACGCACACCCGTTGCGCGATGCTGCGCACCAGATTGAGGTCATGGCTGATCAGCAGCAGCGACATGCCCAGGCGCTGTTGCAGGGATTTGAGCAGCAGCAGGATCTTGCGCTGCACGGTCACGTCGAGCGCGGTGGTCGGTTCGTCGGCGATCAACAGCTCCGGTTCGCAGGCCAGGGCCATGGCGATCATCACCCGTTGTCGTTGTCCACCGGAGAGTTGATGCGGGTAAGCCTTGAGGCGTTCCTTGGGTTTCTGGATGCCCACCAGTCCGAGCAGTTCGAGGATCCGCGCCTGCGCCGCTTTGCCGCCGAGGCCACGGTGCAGCAGCAGGGTTTCGCCGATCTGTTTTTCGATGGTGTGCAGCGGATTCAGCGAGGTCATCGGCTCCTGAAAAATCATGGCGATGCGGTTGCCACGCAGTTCGCGCAAGACTTTGGGATCGGCGCCGATCAGTTCCTGTCCGCGATAGCGAATGCTGCCAGTGGTTTGCGCTTCGCTTTCGGGCAGCAATTGCAGAATCGAATGGGCGGTCACCGATTTGCCCGAGCCCGACTCGCCAACCAGGGCCAGACACTCACCGGGGCGAATGTCCAGGCACAGGTCGCGCACCACGGTCTGGTCATGGAAGGCAACGTTGAGGTTACGGATTTCAATCAGGTTGTCAGTCATGGCCACGCTTCAGGATCGAGGGTCGAAGGCGTCACGTAACGCTTCGCCGATGAACACCAATAAAGAAAGAATCAGCGCCAGGGTGAAAAACGCCGTCAACCCGAGCCACGGTGCTTGCAGATTCTGTTTGCCCTGGCCGATCAACTCACCCAGCGAGGCGCTGCCGGCGGGCATGCCGAAACCGAGAAAATCCAGCGCGGTGAGGGTGGAAATCGCCCCGGTCAGAATGAACGGCAAGTAGCTCAATGTTGCATTCATGGCGTTGGGCAGAATGTGTCGGAAGATCACCTTGCGATCGCTCAGGCCCAGCGCGCGGGCGGCTTTGACGTACTCCAGATTACGTCCGCGCAGAAACTCGGCGCGCACCACATCCACCAGCGCCAGCCATGAGAACAGCGCCATGATCCCCAGCAGCCACCAGAAATTCGGCTCGACGAAACCAGAGAGGATGATCAGCAGGTACAACACTGGCAGCCCCGACCAGACTTCCAGCACGCGCTGCCCGAGCAAATCGACCCAGCCACCGTAGTAGCCCTGCAATGCCCCGGCGGCGATGCCGATCAGAGCGCTGACAAAGGTCAGCATCAAGGCAAACAGAATCGACACCCGCGCGCCGAATATCACTCGCGCCAGTACATCCCGCGATTGATCGTCTGTGCCTAACCAGTTGACTGACGTCGGCGGGCTCGGCGCCGGTTTGGTGAGGTCGTAGTTCGGTGTGTCGTCACTGAACGGAATCGGCGGGAACAGTAGCCAGCCGCCGTCCTTGCGAATCAGGTTCTGCACATAGTCGCTGCGATAATCGGCCTGGAATGGCAGTTGTCCGCCGAACTCCTGTTCGGTGTGGCGCTTGAACACCGGGAAGTACCACTGGTCCTGATAGCTGACGACCAGAGGCTTGTCATTGGCGATCAACTCACCACCCAGTGTCAGCACAAACAGGCCGATAAACAGCCATAACGACCACCAGCCACGGCGGTTTTTCTTGAAGCGCTCGAAGCGCCGACGCCCTAGAGGGGAGAGCTTGAACATCAGGCGTTCCTCGCGGCGAAGTCGATACGCGGGTCGACCAGCGTGTAGCACAGGTCACCCACCAGTTTTATCAGCAGGCCGAAGAGGGTAAAGATGAACAGCGAACCGAACACCACCGGATAATCCCGCGAAACTGCTGCTTCGTAACTCATGCGCCCAAGACCATCGAGGGAGAAGATCACTTCGATCAGCAAGGAGCCGGCGAAGAACACACTGATGAACGCCTGCGGGATGCCGGACACCACCAGCAGCATCGCGTTACGGAACACATGGCCGTACAGCACGCGACGCTCGCTCAGGCCTTTGGCGCGAGCGGTCACCACATACTGGCGGGTGATTTCATTGAGAAACGAGTTCTTGGTCAGGATCGTCAGCGTGGCGAAACCGCCGATCACCAGTGCCGTCACCGGCAGCACCAAGTGCCAGAAGTAGTCGGCAATCTTGCCGAGGGTCGACAGCGATTCGAAGTTATCCGACACCAGGCCACGCACCGGAAACCAGTTCAATGACGTGCCGCCGGCAAACACCACGATCAAGAACATCGCAAACAGAAACGCCGGCATCGCGTAGCCGATGATGATCGCCGTGCTGCTCCAGATATCGAAATGACTGCCATGGTGCACGGCCTTGCGGATCCCCAGCGGGATCGACACCAGATAGGTGATCAGCGTCGCCCATAGCCCGAGGGAAATGGTCACGGGCATTTTTTCCAGGATCAGGTCGGTGACTGTCGCGCCACGGAAAAAGCTTTTGCCGAAATCCAGTTGTGCGTAGTTCTTCAGCATCAGCCACAGGCGCTCATGGGCCGGTTTGTCGAAGCCGTACTGTTTTTCGATGTCCTTGATCAGTTGCGGATCGAGGCCGCGACTGGCGCGGGAAGTACCGCTCATGGTTTCGCTGGCACCGCCGCCGACACTGGCGCCGCCGATCCCTTGCAGGTGGGCGATGGCCTGTTCCACCGGACCGCCGGGCGCGGCCTGGATAATCACGAAATTGACCAGCAGGATGATCACCAGCGTCGGGATGATCAGCAGCAGGCGCCGCAGTATGTAACCCCACATCAGTGCGGCCCTCCGGGTCTGCCACGGGCAATTTTTTCCGCGGTCATCTGCTGATTGGTCAGCGGTGTGCTGCTGATTTCCCACCAGCTCTCGATGGCTTCGTCATTGCTGGCTTGCACCGACGGTATGCCGAAGCGGTTCCACCACACGGTCGAGGTGCCCGGTGGATAGTAGTTGGGAATCCAGTAGTAATTCCATTGCAGCACCCGGTCCAAGGCGTGCGCGTAATGCAGCATGTCGGACTGGGTGGAGGCGCGGATCAGGCCGTTGATCAACGTATCCACGGCAGGATTTTTCAACACCATGTAGTTGTTCGCGCCCGGGTCGTTGGCCGACGCGGAGGCGAAGTAATTGAGCAATTCGCCCCCCGGCGAGGTGCTGACCGGGTAACCGGTGACGATCATGTCGTAGTCGCGGCTCATCAGGCGATTGACGTATTGCGAGGAGTCGATACGGCGAATGTTCAGATCGATGCCGATCTGTTTCAGCGTGCGCTTGTACGGCAGCAACAAGCGATCCATGCCGTTCTGGCTGACCAGGAAGGTGAAGCTCAGTGGTTCGCCCTGGGCGTTCACCAACTGATCGCCATCCGGTTTCCAGCCCGCCTGTTCGAGCAGTTCGAGGGCCTGCAACTGTTTGTCACGGATGACACCGCTGCCATCGGTTTTCGGCGCTTCGAAGACTTTAGTGAAAACCTCTTCGGGAACCTGGCCGCGCAGCGGTTCGAGGATTTTCAGTTCCTGCGCATCGGGCAGTTCGCTTGCCGCCAGTTGTGTGTTGGAAAAGTAGCTCTGCTGGCGGATATACATACCGCGCATCATCTGCCGGTTGCTCCACTCGAAATCCCAAAGCATGGCCAAGGCCTGGCGTACGCGGCGATCGGCGAACATGGGTTTCTGCAGGTTGAACACAAAACCCTGGGCTGACTGTGGCGCCTCGGTGGCCAGATGCGCCTTTTGCAGGCGTCCGTCGCTCAGTGCCGGGCTGTCATAGCCGATCGAGTAGCCAGTGGCCGAAAACTCGCGGTTGTAGTCATAGGCGCCACCGCGCAGCACTTGGCGGGCGACGTCGGTATCACCGAAGTACTCGATGCTGAAATGATCGAAATTGTACAAGCCACGACTGACCGGCAGATCCTTGCCCCACCAGTCGGCGTTGCGTTCAAACGTGATACTGCGCCCCGAATCGACCTTGCCGACTCGATACGGGCCGCTGCCCAAGGGGGCTTCATAACCGCCGCCGCCGGCGAAATCGCGGCTCTTCCACCAATGCTCGGGGAATACCGGCAGGGTCGCGATGTCCAGTGGCAGGGTGCGGTTTTCATTACTCTTGAAATCGAAGCGCACGGTCAGCGGCGCTTCGACTTCGACGCCTTTGACGTCGGCAAACTGGGTGCGATAACGCAGGCTGCCCTGGGTCATCAATAAATCGTAGGTGTAACGCACGTCTTCGGCGGTGATCGCTTTGCCGTCGGCGAAGCGTGCCTTGGGATTGATATAGAAGCGCAGCGACAGACCATCATCCGAGCGTTCCATCTTTTGCGCGACCAGACCGTAGACCGTGTAAGGCTCGTCGAGCGAGCGCTGGGCCAGCGGCGAATAGAGCAAGCCATCGATCTGAGTGACGCCGATGCCTTTGTCTATATAAGGAAGGACATGGTCGAAGTGGCCGATCTCGATGGCCGAGCGGCGCATTGTCCCGCCCTTTGGCGCTTGCAGGTTGGTGTAGTCGAAATGACTGAAGCCGGCAGGATACTTGGCAGGCTCGCCATAAACGGTCAACGCGTGTTGCGGTGCAGCGTTTGCGCCGGTGGCGCCCGTCAACAGGGCGAGGGCGGTGAGCATCAATGTGGGGAAAACCAGTCGCATTGTCAGCCTTGGAACCGGGAAATCGATAAGCGCAAGTTGTACGCGAGAGGCGCGTCAGTCGCCAGCCGTATATGTAACTGAAACACAACGGCCCACCAGAAGGCGGGCCGTTGGCGAGCAATCAGGCGACGGATCAGTCCTGACGGCTGGTGACTTCCAGCAGGTGATAACCGAACTGGGTTTTTACCGGACCTTGCACGACGTTGATTGGCGCGCTGAAGACCACGGTGTCGAATTCCTTGACCATCTGGCCAGGACCGAACGAACCCAGATCACCGCCCTGACGGCTCGATGGGCAGGTGGAGTTGGCCTTGGCGACTTCGGCGAAATCAGCGCCGCCTTCGATCTGGGCCTTGAGTTCGTTGCACTTGTCTTCGCTGGAAACCAGGATGTGGCGGGCAGTGGCTTTAGCCATGGGGAAACTCTCCAATCTATTTCAGTAAAAGTGTGGAGCCTACCGGATTCAGTGGGCGAATTCTCGGCAAAGTTCCGTTCGGTTGTCCGTGGCTTTGATCAGAGATTCGCGGCTCGCAGACGTTCAGCATGTTCGACGTACAGCTCAATCGGGTCGGGCAGTGCGGTTGCCGTGCTGGCCGTGCGGCGCAGGCTGCCCAGATGATCCAGCGGGTAGTCGGAGCGGATCACTTGCCCCAAGTGAGAACTGAAGCGGCCAACGAAGCCGTCATTCTGCTGCGTTTCGGTCATGAAGTACTGCGATAACGCGTGGCAAATGCTTTGGGTTGGATCGAGTGTCGACGGGCTGTTGGCCGGCAGGACGCCGCTCCATGAGTAATAGCGTACGCCGTTGACCTGTTCCGGGCCTTGTCCGCCCCAAGTGCTGGGCAATCCCTGCGGAAACTTGTCGTTGAACTCGCCTACGCCTTCGGTCGTCAGTGCATTGAGCGCCGCCAGTGCGTTCTGCGGCAAGGTGACACTGCCACTGAGCAACGATAGAAAATCGGCAAATAGCGTCGCTACATTTTGGGCGACGACCTCCGGTAGCCGCCCGGGTATCAGGGCCTTACGCAGAAAGTCGGCCAGTTCCGAACCGTGATTCGGGCCGCTGACGGAGGTTACGGAAGCGACGGCGTGTGGCGCGAGCGCCGCAGCGTATCGAGCAGCCAGTGCTCCCTGACTGTGTCCTATGAGGTTGACTTTGTCTGCACCTGTGCCTCGCAAGACACGATCAATCTGTGCAAGTAATTGTTCACCCCTGGTTTCGTTTTTATGGGTGGCAGAAAGGTGCGGAACAAACACTCGGCTGCCGGCCGTTTTCAGAGCGTCCTTTACGTCATGGAACAGCTCGAAGTGACCGATGCGCTCGAATCCGAACAGGCCATGTACCAACAGGACGGGATAGCGAGTTGAAGCATTCCGTTGCATGTTCTTACCTTTTTCGCAGAAGTTCATCGGGGAATCCGGAGGCCACTCTAAAACACTCATCCAGCCGAAGAAGTAAGAAGGGGCTTCTCTTGGCCGTTGAATCTGGACTAGTGGCTGTACGAATTTTCAGATACTTATGAAATCCGAATCGGAAGTTGAGGACATCTTTCGCTCGGTTGATGGCGTTTTTGCGTAGTTTGCCTACCCGGTGGGAGGCCTTTGCCGGATGTTCGCGGCGGATGAGGCTGACATCGAAAGTGTGCGCAATAGCGTTCAATGTTGGCTGTCGACGCCGCCCATGAAAGCGGCGTTCTTTCCAAGGAATGGAGCCACTAATGCACACGCACGAAGTCGAGTTTTGCTACCGGATGCGCCACCCCGCCAGCCCCTGTGTTTCGAACGAACTGCTGCCAGCGGCAACCGTTGATAGTCTGAAGGGGACGGTGCTTGATCCATCACTGGGCAAGGTCGTTGTCCGTATTGCTCCTTATGCAAACATGAGCTGCGGCGATCAGTTGCTCTTGAGTTGGGACGGTCTGGACATAGAGGGCTTTGCTTATCAGCATGAAATGGTTCGCTATGTCAGCGAAGCCCAGGTCGGCAAAGACATCGTTTTCGTGATCAAAGGCCTGCATATCGCTGCACTGGATGGCGGTTCGCTGGCGGTCTACTGGAAACTGTTCAGTGCGCGCTCGGCTGAACCGGCGGTGTCTGCCCGTGTGCATTTGTCCGTGGGTGATGTGCGGCCACAATTGCTTGCGCCGATTGTCGAGGGTGCGGTCGGAGGGACGCTGGATCCGGCGCGGGTGCCGGACGGCACGCTTATTGTGCTCCAGCCTTATGCCCGAATGGCGGCGGGGGATCGAGTCACGTTGCTGTGGGGCGCTGACGCATTGTCCGCAACGTTCAGCGACAGTTTGAAGGTCGAAGCCTTTGCTGTCGCAGACGTACTGTCATTCTGGGTTGAAGGGGCGCACATCGCTGCTCATCTCGGCGGCGAGGTAGTGGTGCGCTATCAGGTCGAGCAGGCGGGCGGAGTCATTCGCGAGTCCGAGGCGGCAAGAATTCTCGTTACCCCGTTCCTGCGGGGAGAGCTTGAGGCTCCCGATGTACTTGAAGCTGAAGACGGCGTGCTGTTGAAAGAGGACTCCGTCGATGGCGTCACCGTCGTGATCGGTAATGCCCGGACGCAGGAAGGCGAGTTGGTCTATCTCAAGTGCGACGGGGAACTGTTCAATCATCGGGATGACCGTGAAATCACTCGGGAGACGGCGGGGAAGCCGCTGATCTTCATTGTGCCGCACCGATTCTGGCGTGAGCACCATGGCACGACCGTGCGGGTGGCCTACACGGTTGAACGTCTGGACGATGTCAGTCAGACGTCTGCGGCCACACAGGTGCGAGTGGAGGGGTAACGCGGCGTGACCAGCCCTGCGGTTTGCGATAAATCCGCGGGGCTGGCCGGATAATCAGCCTTTTGCCTGGGCACTGAGACGTTGAGATGCGTCCAGCAGCAAACGCTCCGTTGCGCTGAAACCGAGGCAGCCATCGGTAATCGAAACCCCGTAACGCAGGGATTCGCTCAGCGGTTGGCAGCCCTCGAACAGGTGAGACTCGATCATCATGCCGATCAGAGAACGGTCACCTTGCAGGCGTTGCTCAAGCACTTCGTTGAAGACGCCAGGCTGGCGTAGCGGGTCCTTGCCACTATTGGCGTGGCTGCAATCGACCATGATCCGGCTCGGAATCTTCAGGCGATCCAGGTCGGCATGGATTTTGGTCACGCTCTCGCGATCATGGTTCGGCCCTTTATGGCCGCCGCGCAGAACCAGATGGGTGTCGGGGTTGCCTGGCGTTTGAATGATGGCCGGATGGCCCTGACTATCGACGCCGAAATGCCGGTGCGGATGGGCTGCCGAACGCATGGCGTCAACCGCAATGGCGGCACCGCCGTCGGTGCCGTTCTTGAAGCCGACGGGCATGCCCAATCCACTGGCCATCTCCCGATGGATCTGCGATTCAGTGGTACGCGCGCCAATGGCCACCCAGCTCAACAAGTCATCGAAGTAACCGGCAGCCATGGGTTGCAGCAACTCAGTGGCCACCGGCAGGCCGAGGCGGATCATTTCCAGCATCAGCTCACGCGAAAGCGTAAGGCCGCCAGCCATGTCATCACTGCCATCCAGATGCGGGTCGTAGGCCATACCTTTCCAGCCGACCGTGGTGCGCGGTTTTTCGACATAAGCTCGCATCACCAACAGCATTTCGCCGCTGACTTCCTCAGCCAGTCGAGCGAGCTTGCCAGCGTATTCGAGTGCGGATTGCGGATCATGGATAGAGCAGGGCCCGACGATGACCAGCAGGCGCTGATCCTGGCCGTTGAGAATGGCGCGAACTGCCTGACGGTGGGCGGTGACTTGCTGACTCAAGGCATTGCTCAGGGGCAATTGCTGTTTGAGTTGCAACGAGCTGGGCAGACGCAGAGTCAATGCTTCGTTGGCAGGATTCAGGGTGGACAGCGGCAGAGCAGAAACGGACGAGTTCATATTCGGTCTTCCTGGGCTGGCGGCGGGTTCTCCCGCTCGCTCGGCCCTACTGGGGTGTTCGACAATTGGCCGTATTGGCTACGTGGGTGTGCTTGCCACCTGTAGGTGACCGATCGGAGGCGGCAGGCTGTCCCGAGCGGAAGCTGGTAAATCGCCAGGCGTTAAAGCTGTCGTAACGGTAATAAGTGGCGTAGTTCATTTCGTGAATCCTCAAAGTGTCTGGTGTGTTGCTGAAAAGTTTGGGGCTGAAAAAACAAAACCCCCGGTCGGGAGGCCGACCGGGGGTTGAGAATTCTCTGGTAGGCGACCCGTTGTTATGGGCGCCGTTTGGGTATCAGGCGCGCCAGTGGCTAAACCAATACCCAAAATAAAAGCTGACCGGAGCGCAAACGTCATTCACCCGGGCAGCCGCAACCGAGCGCAAGGCGCTGGCAGTACGAAGCTGTGAGAGGGCGTTGAACATGGTCTGTCTCCAATGAATGGGCCGAGCTTACTAGAGGCCGATACGCCTCAGCAATCAGAAATTGCTATCGCGTAATCAACGAAACATCTATTGCTAGCGTCGCGCTGGAGTTGTGACATTCTGCACTTCGCTTGATGACCAAGGATGAACCGTGTCGACACAAAACATTGCTGCTGCCCATTCTCTGCTCATTGCCGGTGAGTTTTTACACTGTCGCTTTATCGAGGCCGCAGCGGCCGGGGCAGGTGATCTGTTGGTCATGGCCGAGCGCGTCGTGGGTGCATGGCTGGGGCGAATTGTTCCTGTTGTGCAAGCCTGATGACATTCCACTTACGATTGGCGGTTCCAGAAGATCTGGCGTTTGCCCGTGATCTTACCTGTCAGAACATGCTGCGCTACTACATTCGCCATGACCTGCTATGGCAGGACGAAGCGTTCGACGTGGCGTGGTTGGGGCGGCAAAACTGGCTGATAGTGAAGGGTGATGTGCCAGTGGGCTTTCTCAGTCTCAGTCGGGATATACGCGCGCTGTACATTCGTGAACTGCAGATTGCTGAAACGTATCAGGGGCAGGGTGCTGGTTCTTGGACGATCGATCAGGTTATCGACATGGTCCGCAAAGAAAGACGCCCGGCTCTACGCCTGACCGTATTTGAAAATAATCCGGCGAGAAACTTGTATGAGAGAAAAGGACTACAGGTTCAGGGCGCGGACGAGTGTTTTCTGCGAATGCAGCTTGATATCGGTACACATGTGCTCTGAAACCCACGGCCGGCAAGCCTTCAATGATGAATTGAAACTTTTTAAATGACGCTTTCCGCTAGGTCTGCGTGGCACTTTTTGCTAAGGTGTCCGGCATCCCAATATGACCATATCGCGAGGTGTCTGCTTGATTAGGGTGCTAGTGGTCGATGACCATGATCTCGTTCGTACAGGCATTACACGTATGCTGGCCGATATCGATGGCTTGCAGGTGGTTGGCCAGGCCGAATCCGGGGAAGAGTCCCTGATCAAGGCCCGAGAGTTGAAGCCCGATGTGGTGCTGATGGACGTCAAGATGCCTGGCATCGGCGGCCTGGAAGCCACGCGCAAACTGTTGCGCAGTCATCCGGATATCAAGGTGGTCGCGGTCACGGTGTGTGAGGAGGATCCTTTTCCGACACGCTTGTTGCAGGCCGGTGCTGCGGGTTATCTGACCAAGGGCGCGGGTTTGCCGGAAATGGTTCAGGCGATTCGCCTGGTATTTGCCGGCCAACGCTATATCAGTCCGCAGATTGCCCAGCAATTGGCGATCAAATCCTTCCAGCCCTCCAACGACTCTCCCTTCGATGCCTTGTCCGAGCGCGAAATTCAGATCGCCTTGATGATTGTCGGCTGTCAGAAGGTACAGATCATTTCCGACAAATTGTGCCTGTCGCCGAAAACCGTGAACACCTATCGCTATCGTATTTTCGAGAAGCTTTCGATCAGCAGCGATGTCGAGTTGACCCTGTTGGCGGTTCGTCACGGCATGGTTGATGCCAGCCTCTGACCATGACTGAAACATTCGATTCCGGCGCGTTTCTGTCGACAGTCAGTGGACGCCCAGGCGTCTATCGCATGTTCGACAGCGATGCACGCCTGTTGTACGTGGGCAAGGCCAAGAACCTGAAAAAACGCCTGGCCAGCTACTTTCGCAAAACCGGCCTGGCGCCGAAGACTGCCGCGTTGGTGGGGCGCATTGCGCAGGTCGAAACGACCATCACCGCCAATGAAACCGAAGCGCTGCTGCTTGAGCAGACGCTGATCAAGGAGTGGCGGCCGCCGTACAATATCCTTCTGCGCGACGACAAATCCTATCCCTATGTTTTTCTGTCCGACGGCCAGTTTCCGCGCCTGAGCATTCATCGCGGGGCCAAAAAGGCCAAGGGCAAGTACTTCGGCCCCTATCCGAGTGCCGGCGCCATACGTGAAAGCCTGAGTCTGCTGCAAAAGACCTTCTTCGTTCGGCAGTGTGAAGACAGCTACTACAAGAACCGTACCCGCCCATGTCTGCAGTATCAGATCAAACGCTGCAAGGCGCCTTGCGTGGGGCTGGTCGAGCCTGACGTGTATGCCGAAGACGTGCGCCACTCGGTCATGTTTCTTGAGGGGCGCAGTCACGCGCTGACCAACGAGCTGTCCACGGCGATGGAGGAGGCGGCGATCAACCTGGAGTTCGAACGAGCCGCCGAGTTGCGTGACCAGATCGCGCTGCTGCGCAGGGTTCAGGATCAACAAAGCATGGAAGGCGGCACAGGGGACATCGATGTCATCGCGGCATTCGTCAACCCGGGTGGCGCCTGCGTGCACTTGATCAGTGTGCGTGGCGGACGCGTGTTGGGCAGCAAGAATTTCTTTCCGCAAGTCGGCATCGAAGAGGACGTGTCGGAAGTCATGGCCGCGTTTCTTGGCCAGTATTTCATCAGCAGCCCTGAGCGCGATTTGCCGAGTGAGCTGATCGTCAACGTGGTGCATGAAGATTTTCCAACGTTGATCGAAGCGATCCATGAATTGCGTGGTCGCGAGCTTGCCATCAGTCATCGGGTGCGCGGTACGCGGGCACGCTGGCAGCAACTGGCCGTCACCAACGCCGAGCAGGCACTGGGTGCACGCCTGGCCAACCGCCAACACACCGCCGCGCGCTTTGAAGCCTTGGCCGAAGTGTTGAATCTGGATGAACCGCCGCAGCGCCTGGAATGCTACGACATCAGCCATTCCAGCGGTGAGGCGACGGTTGCTTCCTGTGTGGTCTTTGGCCCGGAAGGCGCGATCAAGTCGGACTACCGGCGCTATAACATCGAAGGGGTCACGGCGGGTGACGACTATGCCGCCATGCATCAGGCCTTGACGCGACGCTTCAGCAAACTCAAGGAAGGCGAGGGCAAGTTGCCAGACATCTTGCTGGTGGACGGTGGCAAGGGCCAGCTGTCGATGGCTCGCGATGTTCTCAACGAGTTGGCCGTACCAGATCTGATTCTGCTCGGTGTCGCCAAAGGCGCTACTCGCAAGGCGGGCTTCGAAACGTTGTATCTAAATGATGCGGCGCATGAGTTCACCTTGCGTGGCGACTCGCCGGCGCTGCACTTGATTCAACAGATTCGCGATGAGGCGCACCGCTTCGCGATTACCGGACACCGCGCACGCCGTGGCAAAACCCGCCGTACGTCAACGCTGGAAGGCGTTGCCGGCGTTGGGCCGACCCGACGTCGCGACTTGTTGAAACATTTTGGTGGATTGCAGGAGCTGACTCGTGCAAGCATCGAAGAGATCGCCAAAGCCCCGGGGATCAGTAAAAAGCTCGCAGAGTCGATTTATGCGAACCTGCATAGCGAGTAGAATGCCCCTTCACCTCGTAGCCAGTTGTGCCGATGAATATCCCTAATCTGATTACCGTTCTACGCGTCCTGCTCATTCCGATCTTCATTTTGCTGTTCTATCTGCCTTATCAGTGGAGTTACATGGCCTCCGCCTCGGTGTTTGCCTTTGCGGCAGCGACGGATTGGCTGGACGGTTATCTGGCTCGCCGTCTGGAGCAAAGCACTCCGTTCGGGGCGTTTCTCGATCCGGTAGCCGACAAGCTCATGGTTGCGGTGGCACTGGTGCTGCTCGTTCAAGAACACGGCAATCTTTGGCTCACTCTGCCGGCTGCTGTCATCATCGGTCGCGAGATTGTGGTGTCGGCATTGCGTGAATGGATGGCCGAACTCGGCGCCCGTGCCCACGTAGCCGTTTCAAATCTGGGCAAGTGGAAAACCGCGGCGCAGATGCTTGCGCTGGTCATTCTGTTGGCCAACCCGAAGGACTTCAGTTTCTGGGTTATCTTGGGTTATGCCTTGCTGATGGTCTCTGCCGGCCTGACCTTGTGGTCGATGGTGCAGTACCTGCGCGCCGCCTGGCCGCACCTGAAGACTGATGTTGAAAAGAAATAAAACTTTTTTGAATCAAAGGGTTGACGGAGCTTCTTAATTCTATAGAATGCGCATCACCAAGCGGGAATAGCTCAGTTGGTAGAGCACGACCTTGCCAAGGTCGGGGTCGCGAGTTCGAGTCTCGTTTCCCGCTCCAAGTTTGTACAGTGTTTGTTGTTGTGCTACTGACAGCAGATACTTTGAGGCCGAGTAGCAAAATGGTTATGCAGTGGATTGCAAATCCACCTACGCCGGTTCGATTCCGACCTCGGCCTCCACTATAAATAAGCTCCGTAGATCCATGATTTACGGAGCTTTTTTATTTGCAAAGTACCGCAAGATTTGGTCTTGAAAAACGGTCATTGCGAACTTGCTTCACCGGGAAGTGATGTATATATTTCCCGCACTGTTGTTCAAGGCTGGATCCTGTCAGGATCGCGACTGGGCAGCAGAAGATAGCAGCACCGCGCTACCGCCCGAATGGCGAAACTGGTAGACGCATGGGACTTAAAATCCCCCGCTCGTAAGGGCGTGCCGGTTCGATTCCGGCTTCGGGCACCATCTTAAATCAAGGGTTTGCGGGCGAAAGCTGATGCAAGCCCTTGTTTGTTTCTGGTCAGCAATCATTTGGTTGGCATTGCTGTTTGCCCTTGCGATTCCTGATGTATTGCTCGGTCATTATCACGGTCGTACACTCAAGTTTATTCCCCGCCTGCAAAATCTCACGCTGGACTCTGCCTTGTCTGTACTCGCCTTGGCGCGCAAATCTCGCCTCTGAAACTCAGCCTTAAGCCATCCGTTCCGCTGGTTGCCGTTGGGCGCGGAGGGGAGTGCATTCAGGTGGTGTGCCAGCGGTTTGATACGAGGCGGTTATCATAGCTCGCAGTTTCATCCAAATCCCTCGATTGCCCAGCGGCTAATATCTGCAAGCTGCATGGCGTTACGAAAAGATGCCCGGACGTAGCCGGGCTTTTAGGGAAGAGTTCAGCGCGAATCCGCTTCTTTCGGAGAACGAGACGAAGTTTTTTTACTTCGTCTCCGAAGCCAGCTAAAGAACGCGTGCACCGGATGCAGGAAGGCCACAAGCACGCCGATGAGCATGATGATGAAGATGGCCACAAGCGGGATGCTTTCGTGCGAGAACATGGTGGGTTACTCCTGTAGTCACTATGTCGGAACCCGCAGCCTAGACGCATCAAACCATGTTTTCGATGAACGTATATTCATCCTTCAGCGCTTCGGTTGTGCTACAGCGAGGCTCACGAGTCAGGCGGTATCTGGAAATCAGCGAGCAACCAAAAAGACCATCCCGAGTTGGCTGGGTTATTTGAAATTTGGTTCGTAAAACATTCGCTGTATCGCCGCGCAACCGCCAGACAAAACCATTTGCTCAATGCTAAACCCGCTCGTGAAGTGCCTATTCGGGTAATAGCACCCGGCAAACTGTGCGTCAGCCGGGAACCAGGCGCGTTTAAGGCATCAAGACAGAGTCGACAACGTGGATCACACCGTTTGACTGCATCACGTCTGCGATGCTGATACTTGCCTTACCGCCTTTGGCGTCCACCACCCATAACTTGCCTTCGTACAGCTTGATACTCAGCGACTCACCTTGAACGGTTTTCAGCATAACGGTGCCGCCGTTCTTTTTGGCCTCGGCCATTATTTGTGCAGATGTGTGAGTGCCGGGCACAACATGGTAGGTCAGGATTTTGGTCAGATCGGCTTTGTGTTCAGGCTTTACCAGTGTGTCGACGGTGCCTGCCGGAAGCTTCGCAAACGCTTCGTTTGTCGGGGCGAAGACGGTGAATGGACCTTTGCTGTTGAGCGTATCAACCAGCCCGGCAGCCTTGACCGCCGCTACAAGTGTCGTGTGGTCCTTCGAGTTGACTGCGTTCTCAACGATGGTTTTAGTGGGGTACATCGCTGCGCCTCCGACCATCACCGAGTTGGCGGCAAAGCTGAAGGTTGCAGTTACGCAGAGAATGGCGAAGCAGGCTGCTGCAGCAATTTTTTTGTAAAAGGCATGCATGATGTATCTCCTTGGCTCTTGTGCCCTCCGAGTGAGGGTATTGAATCTACGAACCAGCGATCAAAATGGATGCATCGGTTGTTGAAATGATTTTGTGAGTGCTGTCCGTGTCAGGCTTTTGTCCTGGTGCAACTGGCTGCTCGTAAGGGCGTGCCGGTTCGATTTCCGCTTCGGCCACCCTGAATAGCAAAGGCCTGCATGAGTTTCCTCATGCAGGCCTTTTTTGTGCCTTGCTTATACGCGCTGCTAGACGAATGCTTGCCCGCTAAAGCCGCGAGGCAAGCGCTGAAGACCGGCCATTGCAGTGAGGCGCTCGATCCATTCTGCGTGCCAGTTGGTCGCGCCGTGGGAGGTCTTGGCCTGACGGGCCATGCGGCGGGTGGCGTTGCGCTGATCCTTTCGCGCCTGTTTGTAGGCATCGGTATTGCGGCAACTGCGGCACTTCACGCGATTGAGTTCGCGGCTTGCCGACAGTTGTTTGCCTTTATGGCCGCAGGCCAGATGCCCGTCGACGTTGAAATGGATAACCATAACTGTCTCCTTTTCGACATGTATAAGTTATGACAACTCATGCACGGCAACCGTTCGCCGTTTGGACGCAGGCAAAAAAACACCCGCATGCGGGCGGGTGAGGGCGTTAGTTTGCAAAGGAGTGGCTTCACTGTAGACGCGCAGATGTAGTCGTCACGTGAAAAACTGGAAAAATAAACATAACGGCCAGACACAAGCGCGGTGACTCATGTGTCACCGCTAATGAGCAAACTCCTGAAACCCTGGCCGGGTCGAGTTCATCTGAACCGAGGCAGTGGCCGATCAACAGGCTTTAGCGCCGACAGCGTATTGCGAATCAGCGGAGCATCCTTCTCGATGTCGTTCAGCCGGTCTCGGATGCGCAGGGCGGTGGGGTGTCCACCTTGGTGATCGACCCAGTCGGCGATCTCTTTGCAAGCGGCGGCGAGGCGCGCTTGTCGAGCGTCGAGCAGGGTGAGGAGGGTGGTGATGGACTCTTTTTCGGACATGGAACACCTCCGTTCTATGAAACCTGGGCTGCAGCAAAAAGCCCGCGTGTTGCGAGCCTTCTGCCGTGGGGCGCTGCTCCTTCAGCTGGTTTCAGTATAGACCCGCTTCTGATCGGCATCAGCCTGAAGACTGGCGGGCCGCTGATGGGGAACTCGCTGCGTTGAGGCGTCTGCATTCACGTCGTGCGTCCTCTTCCGCGTCATGGCCATCGCCGATGAAACCGCCAGTACGTGTGTCGCAGATGCGAAACCAGCTAGTGGCTTTCGCGGGATCATGCTGGCTGTCTTCGGCACGTCGACCGTAAATAATGATCTTGTTGCAACGCTTCACGACGAAAATGTCTTCCATGGCGTCACCGCAGCTGATTCGTGTCAGATCAACTATAGAAGCCCTCGGCAATCGTGCAAAAAATAGGCAGGTCAGCTCGTCGGTTGCCAGCGCCAGCCTTCGGGGTGCCAGGTCAAACAATGGCTTGGGTTTAACGCCTGTAGAAACGCTTGATCGTGGGAAACCGCGACAATCGCTCCGGGAAATGCCTGCAAGGCGTGTTCGAAAGCGTGCACCGACGCCAGGTCCAGATGATTGGTGGGCTCATCCAGCAGCAGTAATTGCGCGGGCGTCTGGCGCCACAACGCCAGCGCAAGGGCTGCTTTCAAGCGTTCGCCGCCACTGAGTGAGGCGCACGGGCGGTTAACGCGTTGTGCGTCGAGTTGCAGATGAGCGAGAAAGCTGCGCAACTCACCTTCGCTCAAAAGTGTTTGCTGTTCCTGCAACTGATCGACAATCGATGCGTGCTCATCCAGCAGCTTCAGTTGTTGGTCGAAAAAGGCAAAAGGCACGTGCGTGATGCACTCGCCACTTACCGGCGCCCATTCACCCGCCAGCAATTTCAACAGCGTCGATTTGCCACAACCGTTGTGACCGCTGACAGCGATGCGCATCGGCCCTTGAATGGCGAGGTCAAGGCGGGTGGTGGGCGCATCTGCCGGTAACCCTGGCAAGCACGCGTCGATCAGCGTGCACACCCGCCGATTGCTCGGCACCACGCTGCCCGGCAGATTGATCAGCACGCCGTCGGCGGGCAGGACGTTTTCGTACGCCTCGCGAACACGCTGATCCAGATCGGCCTTGCGTGCCTGGTGGCCGACTTTTACCTGCCCCATGATGTCCCGCGCAGCGGCTTTCAACGCTGCCCGCTCGAAGCCCGAAACGTTGGCACTTTGTGCGTGGCGACGGCTGCCGGCGGCATGGCGCTGGATCGTGTCGTGCTCGCGGTGCAGCCGCGTACGTTCGCGCTGACGTTCGATACGGGCCTGATCGAGCTGTGCCTGCGCCGCCTGTTGATGGATCCTGCGTTGCTCGGTGAAATCCGAAAACCTTCCGCTGAAAACTGTTACTCCCAACGTCGTGAGTTCGACAAATCGCTGCATCTGCTCCAGAAGCTGGCGGTCGTGACTGACGATAATCAGGCCGCCACGCCAGCGCTCAAGCAGGCTCATCAGCCATTGCCGACCGCCGCTGTCGAGGTGATTGGTGGGCTCGTCGAGCACCAGCAATGGCGCCTGACTCAGCAGTGCGCCGATCAAAGCGATTCTGGCTTGTTGGCCACCGCTGAGGTGCTCCGTCAGATCCGACCCGGTGAGGTCGGTCAGCCCGGCCCCATCGAGCATCTGGCGCAAGCGCTCGGCCAGATCCCAGCGTTCATCGATGAGGTCGAAGTCGTGCGCAGTGGCAGCACCGCATCTTAGTCGCTCCAGTGCGCTGAGCGCCGGGGCCGTCCCCGTTGCATCGGCGACGGTTTGCCCGGGTGTGGCGATGAACGTTTGTGCGACGTAATGCACGCAAACCGAGCGTGCCACGCTGCCGGTGCCGGGTTGTAATTGCCCGGCAATCAAACGTGCAAGCACACTTTTGCCAACACCATTGCGCCCGACGATCGCAGTCGGTTGATGATCGAAAGTCAGGTTCAGGTCTTCGAACAGTGTTGCGCCATTGGCGAACTGAAAGCCCAGTTGATTCAGGGAAACGAGTGCGGGTGTACGCGAGACGTGAGTCATCGGCACCTCCAAAAAATGTCGTGAAAACTGACAAGCGCCGAGAACGGCGTGTCGCGATTACATTTTTAGAAGGCTGGATTGTTCACTGCTGCGGTCGTCCGAAGGAGGGGAAGGTGGCTAGCCTAGTTGACGATGTGCGGCGGATCAAGGTGCGTCGGTCATCTCGCTCATTCGCTCGAGAAACATCGCCAGCGCCACTTCCTCCGCACGCAGGCCTTTGCGCACGCGCGGGCGAGGCAGTTCAGCGAGGGCGCCGAGCATGAATTTCTCCACCACGGCGGGGTGGATGTAGCATTTTCGGCACACTGCCGGGGTGTTGCCCAACTGCTTGGCGACGCCTTTGACCATCTCCACCACATGCCGCTTGGCCTCGGTCTCGGACTCCCATTGCAACTCGCGCAATACCGCCAGCGCCAAGGCACTGCCGGCCCAGGTGCGGTAATCCTTGGCGGTGAAATCGGCACCGGTCAGGGTTTGCAGGTAGGCGTTGACGTCGGAAGAACTGACGGTGTGTCGCTCACCGTTTTCATCGAGATACTGAAACAGATTCTGCCCGGGAATTTCCAGGCAACGCTTGATGATGCGTGCCAGACGCCGATCCTTGACGGTGATCTGGTGTTCGATGCCGCTTTTGCCGCGAAACTGGAACAGGATCGCGCTGCCGTTGACTTCGACATGTCGGCTGCGCAGGGTGGTCAGGCCGTAGGAACGGTTGTCGCGGGCGTATTGGGTATTGCCGACCCGGATCAATGTGGCGTCGAGCAGGGTGATCACCGTGGCCATGACCTTGTCACGACTGAAGCCGGGCGCGGCCAATAGCGCCTCCAGTTGTTTGCGCAGTTTCGGCAACGCGAGACCGAACTCACGCAGGCGCGAATACTTGTCGGCATCGCGCACTTCGCGCCAGCGCGCGTGATAGCGATATTGCTTGCGGCCACGGGCATCACGGCCGGTGGCTTGCAGATGACCGCGCGGATCCGGACAGATCCACACATCGGTATAGGCGGGTGGTACGGCAAGGGCATTGATGCGTTTGATTTCATCCGGATCACTGATGCGCTGGCCTGACGGCTCGAAATAGCTGAACTTGCCACGCAGCTTTTTGCGGGTGATACCGGGCTGGGTGTCGTCGACGTAATGCAGGTCGGATGGCAGGTCGGCAGTCAGCACGGTGTCGGGCATGGCAGTTTCCTTTGATGGCGCGGCGGTCTGTAAAACGATTGACCGCACGCCGTTGCCGTGGTGCCGAATGATTTAAGCGAGGACTGCTACCGCTTTGATCTGCGCCCATAAATGCTGGCCCGGATGCACGCCCAACTGATCCCGGGAGTAGCGTGTAATACGCGCGAGCAGCGGGGTGCCGCCAACATCCAGGCGAATCAAAACGTGGGCGGCGTTGTCCGCCGATTGTTCGCTGACCACCGTCACCGGCAGTCGATTGAGGATGCTGCTGAATTCGCTGTTCTGCAGGCTCAGGCTGATATCCCGCGCGTGTACTTTGCAGCGCAGGGTCTGACCCGGTTCCATCGGCGCGTGCGTCACACGGATGCTCATCTCGGTGGCCGGCAATTGCAGGCTCAGCAGTTGATACTGCGCATCGTAGGCGCTGACCTGCCCTTCAATGATCACCCCGGCGTCATCGCCCATCGCCATCGGCAGGTCAAGACGTGCGAGGGTTTCGCCAATCGGGCCGCTGGCCAGCGCTTTGCCTTCGCTGAGTAGCACCAGATGGTCAGCCAGTCGCGCCACTTCATCCTGGGCATGGCTGACGTACAACACCGGTGTGTCCAGTTCGTCGTGCAGACGTTGCAGGTACGGCAGGATTTCACTTTTGCGCTGGCTATCGAGAGCGGCCAGTGGCTCGTCCATCAGCAGAAGTTTCGGGCTGGTCAGCAGGGCACGGGCGATGCCGACACGCTGGCGTTCGCCTCCCGACAAATGCTGCGGATGACGTTCGAGCAAATGCTCGATGCCCAAGAGTTCGGTGGCCTGCGCCATGTCGACCCGACGCTGGGACTTGGCGATGCGCTTGAGGCCGAACTGCAGATTGGCCAGCACCGACAGATGCGGAAACAGGCTGGCTTCCTGAAATACATAGCCGAGCGCGCGTTTGTGTGGCGGGACGAAAATGCCGTTATCGCTGTCCTGCCAGACTTCATCGTTGATCTGGATGAAGCCATGTTCAGCGCGCTCAAGCCCGGCAATGCAACGCAGACAGGTGGTTTTACCCGAGCCGGAGTGGCCATAAAACGCAGTCACGCCACGGCCTGGCAAGTGCAGGTCGACATCGAGACTGAAGTCCGTATAGACCCGTTTCAAACGCACATCGATCATCGATCAGCTCCAGCCTGCACGGGTCTTGCGGCTGGAATACAGCGCCAGCAACACCAGAAACGAAAACACCAGCATCGCCCCGGCCAGCCAGTGAGCCTGCGCGTATTCCATCGCTTCGACGTGGTCATAAATTTGTACGGAAACCACGCGGGTCTTGTCGGGAATGTTGCCGCCGATCATCAGCACCACGCCGAACTCGCCGACGGTATGCGCGAAACCGAGTATCGCTGCGGTGATAAAACCGGGGCGCGCCAACGGCACAATCACGCTGAAAAACGTGTCCCACGGATTGGCGCGCAAGGTCGCGGCCACTTCCAGGGGGCGGGTGCCGATCGCCGAGAACGCGTTCTGCAACGGTTGCACCACGAACGGCATGGAATAGATCACCGAACCGATCACCAGCCCGGTGAAGCTGAACGTCAAAGTGCCCAGGCCCAGCCATTGGGTGAATTGGCCGAGAAAACCGTGCGGCCCCATCATCAGCAACAGATAGAAACCGATTACGGTCGGAGGCAGTACGAGGGGCAGGGCGACGATCGCTCCGATCGGGCCGCGTAGCCATGAATCGGTGCGCGACAGCCACAGGGCGATCGGCGTGCCGACCACCAGCAAGATCGCGGTGGTCAGGGACGCCAGTTTCAGGGTCAGCCAGATCGCCGCGAAATCGGCGCTCGTCAGTGACATTTTAGAGCTGGTAACCGTAGGACTTGATCACCGCAGCGGCTTTCGGGCCTTTGAGGTATTCGACCAAGGCTTTGGCGGCGGCGTTGTCTTTGCCTTTGTTCAGAATGACCGCGTCCTGTTTGATCGGGTCGTGCATGCTCGCTGGGACGATCCATGCCGAACCGCTGCTGACTTTGCCGTCCTTGTAGATTTGCGACAGGGCAACAAAACCCAGCTCAGCGTTGCCGGTCGAGACGAATTGGTAGGCCTGAGTGATGTTCTGGCCTTCAACGATCTTGGCTTTGGTGGCGTCGGTCAGTTTGAGTTTTTCCAGCACTTGCGTGGCTGCCAGACCATAGGGCGCGGCTTTCGGGTTGGCGATGGACAGGTGCTGGTATTCGTTCTTTTTCAGCACTTCGCCTTTCGCATCGACATAACCTTCTTTAGCCGACCACAACGCCAGCGTGCCGATGGCGTAGGTGAAGCGCGAACCTTTGACGGTCTCGCCTTCTTTTTCGAGTTTTTCCGGGGTGGTGTCGTCAGCGGAGAGGAACACTTCGAACGGCGCGCCGTTCTTGATCTGAGTGTAGAACTGGCCAGTGGCGCCATAGGCTGCGACCAGTTTGTGCCCGGTGTCTTTTTCGAAATCGGCGGCGATGGCCTGGATCGGCGCGGTGAAGTTGGCTGCCACAGCCACCTGCACTTCATCAGCCTGAACTGCGCCGACGGCGAAGACGGCGAGCAAAGAGGCCAAGCAACCAGGGGCAAGACGTGAGGCACGAATGGTCATGTAACAGCTCCGTTATTGGCGAGTGCAGCGGGCAGCTATTGTTTGAAGTGGGCTGCGCCGATGCGAGAGGTGAATTCGCTATATATCGAAATATATAGCGAAATACCGCCAAACAGGAAGTGTTGGTTAAAATCAGCGCGAGGATGTTTGAATCTTCGCGCTGTGCAGCTTCAGCGGCTTGCGAGTTTTGCCAGTGCGCCTTCGGCCAATTGTCGAGTCAGTTCAGCGCTACCGAGGTCTTTGCCCAAGGTGAATGCCTGACCGGCCCAGAGGTTGGCAAACTCTGCTTCGTTGATCGCTCGCAGCGGCATCAGCGCACCCCCGGCCAAGGGAAATGCTGGTGCCTGGGGCGAAATCGGGCCCAGCTCACGCATGACGCGGTTGAGAATGCCCCGTGCCGGCCGCCCGGTAAAAATATTGGTGATCGCTGTTTCGCTTTCCTTGGCGGTGCGCAGCGCCTTGTGGTGAGCGGCGCTGACTTTTGCTTCCGGCGTGAACAGATAGGCGGTGCCGACCTGTACCGCTGAGGCCCCCAACATAAACGCCGCCGCCATGCCGCGCGCATCGGCAATTGCCCCGGCGGCAATCACCGGTACGCTCACCGCATCGACCACCTGAGGCACCAGGGCAAACGTGCCGACCTGACTGCTCAGATCATCACTGAGAAACATGCCGCGATGGCCGCCGGCCTCGTAGCCCATGGCGATAATCGCGTCGCAGCCGTTCTGTTCCAGCCAGATCGCTTCATCGACCGTCGTGGCCGATGAGAGAATTTTCGCCCCGGTTGCCTTGACCCGCTCGAGCAAGGATTTCTCTGGCAGACCGAAATGGAAACTCACAACTTCAGGTCGAAATTCTTCCAGCACTTCACAGGCTGCGGCATCGAATGGCGCGCGGTTGGATACCGGAGTCGGTGCAGCGAAATCGGCGCCCAGTTCACGATAGTAAGGCTCCAGCAAATGCTTCCAGTCACGTGCACGTTGCTCATCGGCTGCCGGTGGCTGATGGCAGAAGAAGTTCACGTTGAAGGGCTTGTCGGTGTGCTGGCGGATGGTTTTCAGCTCTTCGCGCAATTGCTCGATGCTCAACATCGCCGCCGGCATCGAACCCAGGCCACCGGCGTTGCACACGGCGATGACCATGGACGAATTCGTCGCACCGGCCATCGGGCCCTGGATGATCGGCAATTCAATGCCGAGCAGATCAAGAAGACGGGTGTCTGGCCATTGGCTCATGAGGGCGGTTCTCCGAACGGTGCAGCGGGCAGGGGGCAAAACCGGTTTTTAGCAGCAAAACCGGATTCGGGGCCAGTTCGAAATTCAGAACAACCCGTGCAGTTTTTCAGCGTCGATGACATCCGCCGCTCTTCGGCCTCCAGAAGCGTGATGAAAATTGCTGGTACGTCGGTGGTCGCGGCAATGGCGAACTCTTTAAAAATTTCGGCGAAACCACGACTGTCGAAAAAGCATAGACGCGGGCCATGGAAATACCCGGCCGATTTGCCGATTGGCGCAAAGTCGAATGTGGCAGGGTGTTGCGATGTGCTATTTCAAGGCACGACATTCTGAAAACAGTCCAGCGAGGCAGTCATGTTTAACGCCATTGTGATCGACAAAGACGACAGCGGTTACCGCGCCAACCTGCAACAGGTCAACGAGGAGCAATTGCCTGAAGGCGATGTCACCGTGGCTGTTGCGTACAGCACGCTGAACTTCAAGGATGGCTTGGCGATAACCGGCAGCAGTCCGGTGGTGCGCAAGTTTCCGATGGTGCCGGGGATCGATCTTGCGGGCACCGTGGAAGCCAGTTCACACCCCGACTATAAGGTGGGTGATCAGGTGCTGCTCAACGGCTGGGGTGTTGGCGAGAATCACTGGGGCGGTCTGGCGCAGAAGGCGCGACTCGATGGCGATTGGCTAATTCCATTGCCCAAGGCCTTTACGGCGGCGCAAGCGATGGCTGTCGGTACGGCCGGTTATACGGCGATGCTGTGCATTCTGGCGCTCGAGCGCAATGGCGTGACGCCGGAGCAGGGTGAGGTGTTGGTCACGGGGGCCAACGGCGGTGTCGGCAGTTTTGCCATCGCCCTGCTGAGCAAACTCGGCTACCGCGTCGTCGCGTCCACCGGCCGGGTCTCCGAGCATGAATATCTGCAGAAGTTGGGCGCCGGCGAAATCATTGACCGTGCGACGTTGTCAGCGCCCGGCAAGCCACTGGCCAAAGAGCGTTGGGCGGCGGTGATCGATTCGGTTGGCAGTCACACCCTGGCCAATGCCTGCGCGAGCACCCGCTCCGAAGGCACCGTCGCCGCCTGTGGTCTGGCCCAAGGTATGGATTTCCCGGCGTCAGTGGCGCCGTTCATTTTGCGCGGTGTGACCCTCGCCGGCATCAACAGCGTGACCCAGCCCAAGGCCCGCCGGCTGCAAGCATGGGAGCGTCTGGCCAAGGATCTGGATTTCTCGCTGCTGGCATTGATCAGCCACGAAATCGGCCTGAGTGAAGCCATCGAGGCGGCGCCAAAACTGCTCGCCGGGCAACTTCGCGGACGGGTTGTGGTGGACGTCAATCGCTGAGGTTTTCAGGTTGCGTAGCATCCATTGACCGTTCACGCCGGCGTCTCGCGCTCAAGCAACTGACGCTTGCGCTCGACCCCCCAGCGATAACCGGAAAGGTTGCCATCGCTGCGCACCACGCGGTGGCAAGGGATCGCCACCGCCAGGCGGTTGGCCCCGCATGCCTGAGCCACTGCGCGCATGGACGTCGGCGCACCGATGCGCTGGGCAATTTCGGCGTAGCTGGCGGTGCTGCCGAGCGGAATCTCCCGCAAGGCTTGCCAGACACGTTCCTGAAACGCCGTCCCCCGCACGTCCAGTGGCAGATCCAGGCCAATGGCCGGTGCTTCGATAAAACCCACGACTTTGGCGATCAACTGTTCAAACCCGCTGTCTGCGCCAATCAGGTTGGCTTTGCGAAACTGATCCTGCAGGTCGCACACCAGTTGGTGCGGGTCGTCCCCCAGCAAAATCGCGCACACCCCACGCTCGCTTTGCGCCACCAGAATCGCGCCCAGCGAGCATTGGCCTACGGCAAAATGGATGTCGTTGTTTTGACCGGCAGCGCGGTAGTCGCCAGGTTTCATACCCAGCAGTTGGTTGGCTGATTCGTAGAAGCGGCTGTTGGAGTTGAAGCCTGCGTCATATAGAGCATCCGTCACCGAATTGCCGTCCGCGAGACGTTCCCGCACTCTGCGCGAACGATGGGCGGCGGCGTAGGCTCTTGGCGTGAGGCCAGTGGCGGCTTTGAACACGCGATGAAAGTGAAACGGGCTCAAGCCGGCCGTCTCTGCGAGCTCGTTCAGGGCGGGCGGATTTTCGGCCATCTCGATTTGCCGGCATGCCGTGGCAACGGTCGCGGCATGCTGCGCGGCGACATCACTTTGATCCTTGCTCGCACGTTTGCTCGGCCGATACCCCGCGGCTTCGGCCTGTTGGGCGGTGTCGAAAAACTCGACATTTTGCGGTTTCGGCAAGCGTGCCAGGCTGCTCGGGCGGCAGTAGATGCCCGTGGTTTTTACCGCATAGACAAACTGTCCGTCCGCCTGCGGATCCCGTGCGAGCACGGCGGCCCAGCGTGGATCATGTTCGGTATCAAGCGGCGTCGAAAGCGTTTTCATGATGAGTAATCCGTTGACCTGTTTGATTCAGGTTAACCAGCCTCGCCAGGCACAACACTCCGGGCCTTGCGGTCAAATTTTTCGGGTTTAGCGAGCCAGCCGAAATGTCAGATTGATCCGCTGTTGACCCAAGCGCGGATGCTGACCTTGCTTGATTGGCAATACGCCGTGGTAGCGCAATCGGTCGACGCCGCCCCAGACCACCATGTCACCGTGCAGCAGCGAAATTCGCCGGGTCTTGTCGCTGCGCGCAAAACCGCCGAACAGAAATATGGCTGGTAATCCGAGTGACAGGGAAACGATCGGCGCGGCGTAGTCCTTTTCGTCTTTATCCTGATGCAATGACATTTTTGCGCCGGGGACATAGCGATTGATCAGGCAGGAATCTGCATTGAAGCCAGAGAAACCAGCTCGCTCGGCTGCCGAATGCGCCAGAGCAGCGAAGGATTTCGGCATCTGCGGCCAAGGCAGCCCGTTGAGCGGGTCGACACCCGAATAACGATAGCCGCTGCGATCAGTGATCCAGCCCCGCTCACCGCAACTGCTGGTGCCGACAGACATGCTGAAACCGCCCGGTGTGACCATGTGGCGCAAGGGGGCCACTGCGAGAACGGCGTCCAGTGCCGGCAGCAATTGATCGACAATCGGCAGGGCGAAGCCGCGCAATAGCCAGGATTGTTCGCCAATCTGTTCGGCTCGGGCGTGTTGTTCGGGTTCGTGGTCAGCGAACAGGTCGAGAGTTGTTGAGGACATGGCCATCAGGTTGCGTCGTGAAAGATGATGCCTAGGGTATGCCTTTTTCCACTGTGCAGGCGACTGACACCGTGGCGCATGGTCACCCGATAATCACCGCGCACGCCTTTGACGGGGCGCTGATTCACGGCAAAGATCAGCGCATCACCTTTCGTCAGATCGAGTACGTGCGGGCGAGATTGCATGCGCGGGCGTTGCTCGGTGAGAACGAACTCTCCGCCGTTGAAGTCTTGCCCGGGTTCTGACAGAAGAATCGCCACTTGCAGCGGAAAAACCGATTCGCCGTACAGGTCCTGATGCAGGCAGTTGTAGTCCTGCGGGCCGTACTGCAACAGAAGAGGGGTAGGACGTCGTTGGCCGGCGGCATGGCAGCGCTGAAGAAACTCGGCGTGGTTCGCCGGAAAACGTTCGGGCAGGTGCATGCGTTCGTACCAGCGATTGGCCAAGGGGACCAAGCGCGGATACAACGCGCAGCGAAGGCGTTCTACCGGTGTCGGCAGCGGATATCGAAAGTATTTGTACTCGCCGCGACCGAAACCGTGGCGGGCCATGATGACCTGCGATCGAAACGGTTCGGTCTGTGGATACAGCGCACTCAGGTGATCGCAGGTTTCGGCCAGCAGCAGCGAACGGATGATCGCGTAGCCGTCCTGATCCAGTTGCTGCGCAAGGCTTGCCCAGTCGAGCGAATCCAGACGCGAGGGTGACATCGACATGCTGACTCCTTGACGCTTGGTCGAAGAAAGTCAGTCTAGGCAGGACGTAGCGGCAGAACACTCCGCCGCTTGCGGTCGAATTCCTGTCGATGCTTACAGCGCTTTGCTGACGGCGATCTCGCTGATCACATCATCTTTGCCGTGGATCGCGTCAAGCGCAGCCTTGGCTTCTTCTTCAGTGCCGTTTTCCAGCTGCGCGAACTCGAAGCGGCGTTCACCGTTGAGTTTGTACTTGATGACATATTTGGTTGTTTGGGCCACGGTCATGCTTTCCTTTCTGGTCGGACGGCGTGTCTCAGCTGAGTTTGGTGCTGGAGCGACGGATGATCTTGATCGAGTGGGTCAGCGTCGGCTTGCGGGTTACGCTGATCGCACGGCGGTTGACCGTGTCTATGGTGATGTTCCAGAAACCGGTGCTCGGCGCGGTGATACGGGCCGGGAAGGTGTCGAAGGCGCCGCCGTGATAGGTGTGACGGCCGCCATTTTTGAAGCTGCGGAAGTTAGCGTCGTTCATCAGACGGATGTTGCACATTTGCGAGCATTGAATGACGACGATGTCGTCTTCGTTGAGGTGTTCGCGCTGGTGAATGAATTTCATGGGCGCCTCCAGAAGGGCTTTTTCTACAAAATCAAAACGATAGCTTGTAATTGCGCGCAGTTTATCAGCCCGCACGGGTTATTATCTGGCCGTCGGGCGTTGGTTTGACAATTTTGAACAGATATTCGCAATCGGATGCGGGTTAAATGCAGAAGGCCCCGGAGAAAAACGGCATTTGTGCTGTCGGACGGTCTTTAACGGAGGTTTTGTATGAAGTGGGGTGTGGTGTGTCTGCCGTTGATTCTGGCTGTGGGTGGTTGTGCGAGTGTTTCCGAAATCAATGAAACGCTGCCGACCATGAGCGTGATCTCCGGCAAGAAACCCCATGAATATGCCCAGTGTCTGGCCGATAAACTGGCAGACAGCCGCGGCGCGCTGCAAGTACAGCCGCACAAGGACGGGGTTCAGGTCATCGTACCGGGGAAACTTTCTACCGGAGCAGCCGCGGTGTTTGATATCGAAGATCGCTCCGGTGGCAGCAGCATCAAGTTGCATGAGCGCATGTCGAACGTGCCGGTTCGCCCGCGTGACGTGCAAAAGGCCGCCAATGCGTGTATTTCCGGCTGATAGACTGACCGTCATCAGCACCGATGCCGTCGCAGTCATGCTGTGACGGCATTTTCATTTCTGGAGTCGCGATGAAGCGAGAGCAAGTACGGGAGCGCCACGTAGAGGGCCTGATCTCTGCCACCCATGTCATCCAGAACCCGGCGAATCCGGGTGAGTGGATCGTGTTTTTCAAGAAGAGCGCCGGGCGCAGCTACTTTCTGGTCGACGATAACGACGAAGTCGAATCCTTCAACCGTCTCGACGATCTGATCGAAGTCGTTCGTGGACTCGGGATCAAGTTCGCCGAAATTCATATGTAAGGTCTATTTGCAGACCACGACAACGCTGCGGTTCTTGTAGTTGCCGACATCAACGCCCAGGGTTTTGTCACTTTCCTTGGGCTGGGGTGTGCCGTCGGTGCCAACGATTCGGTAGCCAGTGCCCGCGCAGGAGGCATCGGCTTTTTCATAGCAGGTCGCCCAGGAATTCGCTTCACCGGAGCAATCGATCGACAGCCCCTGTTCACCATTGTTCAGGTATGTGGGTTGGGAGGTGGCGCAACCGGCCAGTGCCAATACCGCGATCAGGGGCAGCCATTTTTTCAGATTCATGTTTGTGGTCTTCAGCGAGGGAGGGACTAGACGCTCTGACAGCGCCGGTGTGAAAAGGTTATAGCGTTTGGCCACTTGTTTGTAGGTGGGCACAAAAAAGCCCTGCGCAAGGGCAGGGCTTGGGGTGTCGCAGTCGATCAGTCCTGATCTTTGCCACGGCGCTTGGCCGATGCCGGAGTGTCGGTGAACACTGCCGCTACATCGGTCGCCATTTGCTCGCTGTCGAAAGGCCCGGCGATGTGCTCGCCATTGGTCGTGGTCAGCGTCCACTTGCCGTCTTTCTTGTCGATCACATACCCGTTGACGATTTTTACCGCGGCCATCTATCTGTCTCGTTCGCTGGTTCAAAGACGCCATGATACCGGCAAATGCTCGCATTGGGGGGCGATGAGCGTATGGTGATTCAGTTTGTCGACTGCTTTGAGCTACGCTGATCTGGCTGCGCCAGGATGTCGATGGAACTATCGGCGAGAATATTTCTCTATGTTGGCATCGGTTAGCCAGTGCGGGGCATTGTAAGGTGCACGCCGCCTGATTAGACTGCGCCGAAACTCGTACACACAGCCCTTTCAAGGACTTATATGATCAAGAAATGCTTGTTCCCAGCAGCCGGTTACGGTACTCGCTTCCTGCCAGCGACTAAAGCCATGCCTAAAGAAATGCTGCCGGTGGTAAACAAGCCACTGATCCAGTACGGCGTTGAAGAAGCTCTGGACGCTGGCCTGACGGAAATCTCCATCGTGACCGGTCGTGGCAAGCGTGCTCTGGAAGACCACTTCGACATCAGCTACGAGCTGGAAAACCAGATCAAAGGCACCGACAAAGAGAAATACCTGGTCGGTATCCGCAAACTGCTCGACTCGTGCTCGTTCTCCTACACCCGTCAAACCGAAATGAAAGGTCTGGGCCACGCGATCCTCACTGGTCGCCCGCTGATCGGTGACGAACCGTTCGCCGTGGTCCTGGCGGACGACCTGTGCGTCAACCTCGAAGGCGACGGCGTACTGACCCAGATGGTCAAGCTGTACAAGCAGTTCCGTTGCTCGATCATCGCCATCCAGGAGGTCGATCCGCAGGAAACCAGCAAGTACGGCGTTATCGCCGGCGAGATGATCCGCGACGACATCTACCGCGTTCACAGCATGGTCGAGAAGCCAAAGCCGGAAGACGCGCCGTCGAACCTGGCTATCATCGGTCGTTACATCCTGACTCCGGACATCTTCGACCTGATCGAACAAACCGAGCCAGGCAAGGGCGGCGAAATCCAGATCACCGACGCCCTGATGAAACAAGCTCAGAACGGCTGCGTGATGGCCTACAAGTTCAAAGGCAAGCGTTTCGACTGCGGTGGCGCTGAAGGCTACATCGAAGCGACCAACTTCTGCTTCGAGAACTTCTATAAGACTGGCAAGGCTTACTAAGAGCGCTTGATTGGTCTGTAAGAAAAACCCGCTTCGGCGGGTTTTTTCATTTTGCGCCCCCATATGACTGGCAGCGCTTGCCCAATGGGTGGCTGCAGGTATGCTGATCCCCTGCCGAGGAGATAGAAATGGCCTACGATTTTGACCTTTATGTGATTGGTGCCGGTTCCGGCGGTGTGCGCGCTGCGCGTTTTGCGGCCGGTTTCGGTGCGAAAGTGGCGGTGGCGGAGAGCCGTTATCTGGGCGGGACCTGCGTCAATGTCGGCTGTGTGCCGAAAAAGCTGCTGGTGTACGGCGCGCATTTCGCCGAAGACTTTGAGCAGGCGTCCGGTTTTGGCTGGAGCCTGGGCGAAGCGAATTTCGACTGGGCGACGCTGATCGCCAACAAGGATCGTGAGATCAATCGCCTCAACGGCATCTATCGCAATCTGCTGGTCAACAGCGGCGTGACCTTGCATGAAGCGCACGCGAAGATCGTTGGCCCGCATGAAGTTGAAGTGAATGGTGAGCGTTTTACAGCGAAAAACATTCTGATCGCTACCGGTGGCTGGCCGCAGATTCCGGAGATTCCGGGGCGCGAGCACGCGATCGGTTCCAATGAGGCGTTCTTCCTCAAGGAGCTGCCAAAGCGTGTACTGGTGGTTGGCGGCGGTTACATCGCCGTCGAATTTGCCGGGATCTTCCACGGCCTTGGCGCGAACACCACGCTGCTGTATCGCGGCGATCTGTTCCTGCGCGGCTTCGATGGTTCGGTGCGCAAGCATTTGCAGGAAGAGCTCACCAAGCGTGGTCTGGACCTGCAGTTCAATGCCGACATCGCGCGTATCGACAAGCAGGTCGATGGCAGTTTGAAAGCCACCCTTAAAGATGGTCGTGTGCTGGAGGCGGATTGCGTGTTCTACGCCACGGGTCGGCGTCCGATGCTCGACAATCTGGGGCTGGAAAACACCGATGTGCAGCTCAACGACAAAGGCTTCATCAAAGTCGACGAGCAGTATCAGACCAGCGAGCCATCGATTCTGGCGCTGGGCGATGTCATTGGTCGTGTGCAACTGACGCCGGTGGCGCTGGCTGAAGGTATGGCTGTGGCACGACGTCTGTTCAAGCCAGAGCAATACCGTCCGGTGGATTACAAGATGATCCCGACGGCGGTGTTCAGCCTGCCGAACATCGGCACGGTCGGTTTGACCGAAGAAGAAGCGCGCGAGGCTGGCCACGACGTGGTGATTTTCGAAAGCCGGTTCCGGCCTATGAAGCTTACCCTGACCGAATGCCAGGAAAAAACCCTGATGAAACTGGTGGTCGACGGCAAGACCGACAAAGTCCTCGGCTGCCACATGGTCGGCCCGGACGCTGGTGAGATCGTCCAGGGCCTGGCGATTGCCTTGAAAGCTGGCGCAACCAAGAGCGACTTCGACGACACGATCGGGGTGCACCCGACGGCCGCCGAGGAGTTCGTCACCATGCGTACGCCGGTCGGCGCTTAAGCGTCTTTCGGCTTGGCTGAGTCTGGCGCTGCCGCAACGGCAGCCGCCAGACGCTGACTTTCTTCCAGGCTTGCCTGAGCCTTATTCAATTCCTTTTCCAGTGACTGGTTGAGCAGCGTCTGCTCCTCGATGCTCTGTTTGAGTGTCTGGCTTTCCAGCGTGGCCACGCGCAGGCGTTCCTGGAGGAGGGTGCGTTCGCTGTCGACGCGGGTCGCTTGCTCCAGCAATTGGTCCTGACGCTGATTACTCTGCTTGAGCTGATCCTGCAGCAGACTCAGTTCGCGCTGCGTGCCACGGTTTTCCGTGAGCAGGCGTTCGTTGTCGCGGTGCAGTTGCGTGATCTCGTCCTGACGAACCAGTGCGCTTTGCTGCGCCTGACGCAGTTCGGCCTGAATCTGTTGCACCTGCGCTTCGTGGCGGCTCTGTTCCTGCTCGCGCTGCTCTTTGCTGGCGTTGCGGTAGTGCTCCAGCGCGTCACGGGCATGCAGGTGTTTTTCTTCCAGCGAGCGGATCTGCTCGTCCTTGTCCTGCAAGCGCAACTCAAAGTCGGCCAATGCCTGATTCAGCCCGGCATTGCGGGTCTGCTCGGTTTGCAGCATCGAGCGTGTGTTGTTCAGCGCTTCGGATTCACGTGCCAGTGCAGCGCCTTGAATGTCGTGCTCGTGTTCGAGCTTTTCCAGTGCCTGACGCGTCTGTTGCAGCTCCGACTCCAGTGCTTCGCGCTGCTCCTCGAACTGCTCGCGGGCTTGCTCGATGGGCTCTTGCGCTTGTTCTTTGAGGCGTTGGGCGAGCCTGGAGACGAGGGCGGTCAATTCGTCATCGATAGGCTCAGCCGAGGCTTCAACGGGCTGAGCGCCGTCATCCAGTTCTTTCAAATAGCGATGGATCGTGGTTTTCGAGCCGGTGTTGCCCATTTCAATGCGTACTGCATCGATGCTCGGGTGTTCGCCACGGGCGAGGATCGCTGTGCGCGCGATCTGCACCAGTGCTTTGGTAATGCCGCCACGGGCCATGTGAACTCCTACGGTTACGTACTGTGGTACATGCCACTAAAGTACGCAGTGTACCATCTCAAAAATAAAGATAAACCTTTGATAACCAAGACGCGGGATATACTGGTATTACCCAGTGTCAGACGGCAAAATGCGTTTCTGCATCCCTGTCTCAGTACGCCAGCGAGAAAACAGCCCATGAGCGATCTGGATCGCTATCTGCAAGCCGCCACCCGTGACAACACGCGCCGTAGCTATCGCGCGGCCATCGAGCATTTTGAAGTGAAGTGGGGCGGGTTCTTGCCGGCGACGGCCGACAGCGTCGCGCGGTATCTGGTGGCGCACGCCGAGGAGTTGTCGATCAATACGTTGAAACTGCGTCTGTCGGCGCTGGCGCAGTGGCACAACAGCCAAGGGTTTGCCGACCCGACCAAGGCGCCGGTGGTGCGCAAGGTTTTCAAAGGGATTCGGGCTTTGCATCCAGCGCAGGAGAAACAGGCTGAGCCGTTGCAGTTGCAGGATTTGCAGCGCGTCATCGACTGGCTGGAGCATGAGGCGCAAACCGCAAAAGAGCAGCAGGATCGTCCGTCACTGCTTAAGGCTTATCGTGATCGCGCCTTGATCCTGCTGGGGTTCTGGCGCGGCTTCCGCAGCGATGAGTTGTGTCGCTTGCAAATCGAACACGTGCAAGCGCATGCCGGCAAAGGCATCACCTTGTATTTGCCGCGCAGCAAGGGTGATCGGGAAAATTTC
The DNA here is from genome assembly GCF_900187485.1 of Pseudomonas sp. Irchel s3a12. Lineage (NCBI taxonomy): Bacteria > Pseudomonadati > Pseudomonadota > Gammaproteobacteria > Pseudomonadales > Pseudomonadaceae > Pseudomonas > Pseudomonas sp. Irchel s3a12. The sequence goes on along the minus strand of NZ_FYDN01000017.1, from coordinate 56,311 downwards.
GGGCAGACCTATCAAGCGCCGGCGCTGCTCAAGCTGTGCCCGGTGCAGGCCTATATCGACTGGATCACCGAAGCGGCGCTGGTACGCGGCCCGGTTTTCCGCAGCATCGACCGCTGGGGCAATCTGAATGAGGAGGGCCTGCACGCCAACAGCATCATTCCTTTGCTGCGCCAGGCGTTGCAGCGTGCCGGCATTGCCGCCGAAAACTACACCAGCCACTCCCTGCGTCGCGGCTTTGCCACGTGGGCACACCAAAGTGGCTGGGATCTGAAATCGTTGATGAGTTACGTCGGCTGGAAGGATATGAAGTCCGCGATGCGCTATGTTGAAGCCAGCCCATTCCAGGGGATGGCTCGGATTACGGATAAACCGGCTACGTCGTAGAGATCGTTTTCTTCTATTAATACAGTCAGCTAATAGCGAAAACAAATCAGCAGCATCAGGTTTGCCAATGAGCCATCCGTCGAGTGAGTGGGTAGGATTCACCCATCGAATTCACAACCCTGACGGAGAGTCATCAATGCCTATCATCAACAGCCAAGTAAAACCGTTCAAAGCTACCGCGTTCAAAAACGGCGACTTCGTTCAAGTCTCGGACGCTGACCTGAAAGGCAAGTGGTCGGTTGTATTCTTCTACCCAGCCGACTTCACCTTCGTTTGCCCAACCGAGCTGGAAGACCTGGCTGACAACTACGCTGCTTTCCAGAAACTGGGCGTAGAGATCTACAGCGTTTCCACCGACACCCACTTTGCCCACGCTGCCTGGCACAACACTTCGCCAGCCATTGGCAAAATCGAATACACCATGATCGGCGACCCGACCCACGTCATCTCCCGCAACTTCGACGTGCTGATCGAAGATGCTGGTCTGGCTGACCGTGGCACCTTCGTGATCAACCCTGAAGGCCAGATCAAAATCGTTGAACTGAACGATGGCGGCGTTGGCCGTGACGCTTCCGAGCTGCTGCGCAAGATCAAGGCTGCTCAGTACGTTGCTGCTCACCCAGGCGAAGTTTGCCCAGCCAAGTGGAAAGAAGGCGAGGCCACTCTGGCGCCGTCCCTGGACCTGGTCGGCAAGATCTAAGTCTGTGACACGCAACTCAGGGCGGTACGCCGCACCTTCTTAAGTACGCTGCACCGCCCAATAAAAATGCCCGGGCGAGATTCGCTCGGGCTTTTTTTCGCCTCAAATAAAGGAAATCGCCCGTATGTTGGACGCCAATCTTAAAGCCCAGTTGAAATCGTACCTGGAACGGGTCACCCAGCCGATCGAGATCGTTGCCTCCCTCGACGACGGTGCGAAATCCCGTGAAATGCTGGAACTGCTGAAAGACGTTGCCAGTCTTTCGAGCCAAATTACCTTGATCGACAGCGGTGACGATACACGCAAGCCATCGTTCTCGATCAACCGCCCGGGCGCCGACATCAGTCTGCGTTTCGCCGGCATCCCGATGGGCCACGAGTTCACCTCGCTGGTGCTGGCCCTGCTGCAAGTCGGCGGCCACCCATCGAAAGCCAGCGTTGAAGTGATCGAGCAGATCCGCTCGCTCAAAGGCCAGTTCAGCTTCGAGACGTACTTCTCGCTGTCCTGCCAGAACTGCCCGGACGTGGTCCAGGCGCTGAACCTGATGGCCGTGCTCAACCCGAACATCCGCCACGTCGCCATCGACGGCGCGTTGTTCCAGGACGAAGTCAACGATCGCAAGATCATGGCCGTGCCGAGCATCTACCTCAACGGTGAGAACTTTGGTCAAGGCCGCATGGGTCTAGAAGAAATCCTCGCCAAACTCGACACCGGTGCCATCGAGCGCCAGGCTGAGAAAATCAGCGCCAAAGAGGCCTTTGATGTGTTGGTCGTCGGTGGTGGCCCGGCCGGTGCGTCGGCAGCGATTTACGCTGCACGTAAAGGTATCCGCACTGGCGTCGCCGCTGAACGTTTCGGCGGGCAGGTGCTCGACACCATGGCCATCGAGAACTTCATTTCCGTACAGGAAACCGAAGGGCCGAAACTGGCCACGGCGCTGGAAGAACACGTCAAACAGTACGACGTCGACATCATGAACCTGCAACGCGCCGACAAGTTGATCCCGGGCAAAAACGGCGAGCTGCACGAAGTCCGTTTCGCCAGCGGCGCGACCCTCAAAGCCAAGAGCGTGATTCTCGCGACCGGTGCGCGCTGGCGTGAAATGAACGTGCCGGGCGAGCAGGAATACCGTAACAAAGGCGTGGCATACTGCCCGCACTGTGACGGTCCGCTGTTCAAAGGCAAGCGCGTGGCGGTGATCGGCGGCGGTAACTCCGGCGTTGAAGCGGCCATCGATCTGGCCGGCATTGTCTCGCACGTCACGCTGCTGGAGTTCGACGTACAGCTGCGCGCCGACGCCGTATTGCAGCGCAAACTGCACAGCCTGCCGAACGTCACGGTGATCACCAGTGCGCAAACCACAGAAGTCACCGGCAATGGCGAGAAGGTCAACGGCCTGCGCTACAAGGATCGCAACACCGATGAGTTGCGTACCGTCGAGCTGGAAGGGATCTTCGTGCAGATCGGTTTGCTGCCGAATACTGACTGGCTGAAGGGCACCATCGAGTTGTCGCCGCGTGGCGAGATCATCGTCGACAACCGGGGTGAAACGTCGAGTCCGGGCATCTTCGCTGCCGGCGACGTGACCACCGTGCCGTACAAGCAGATCGTGATCGCGGTGGGCGAGGGCGCCAAGGCTTCGTTGAGTGCTTTCGATCACCTGATCCGCACTTCGGCTCCGGCGTAAGCGTCCAGCCAGAAATGAAAAAACCCGTGAGCGATCACGGGTTTTTTATTGCATGTGAAAAGCTGCCCCTCACCCCAGCCCTCTCCCGAAGGAGAGGGAGCCGACCGAGGTGTCTGGCGCTGTCCGTCGACCTGAAAGATCCAGTCGATTATGGATTCAATGCCAATCGTTCAAGTCGGCGTAATTCTCCAATATCCCCCAATCAGCTCCCTCTCCCTCCAGGAGAGGGAGCCGATCGAGATGTCCGAAGTGGGGTGTCGATCTGTAAAACCTGATCGATTATGGATTCAACGCCAATCGTTCGAGTCGGCGTAATTCTCCAATATCCCCCAATCAGTTCCCTCTCCCTATGGGAGAGGGGCTTTTCAGTCTTTACAGCGGCGCAGGCTGAATGATCTCGACCCAGTAACCATCCGGATCCTTGATGAAAGCCAGGCTCTTCATGCGGCCATCGGTCAGGCGCTTCTGGAAGTCGCAGCCCAACTCTTCAAAGCGCGCACAGGCCGCGACGATATCCGGCACCGAAATGCAGATATGACCAAAACCACGCGGGTCGGTATTGCCGTTGTGATAGGCAAAATCCGCATCGTTTTCGGTGCCGTGGTTATGGGTCAATTCGAGAATGCCCGGGATCGATTTCATCCACTCAGTGCGGGCAGCCGCGTCGGCCGGGATCTGCGCTTTGTCGACCAGTGCGAGGAAGTACAGGCTGAACTCGGCTTCCGGGAAATCGCGTTTCTCCACCAGCGAGAAGCCCAGGACGCGGGTGTAGAAGTCCAGGGATTTGGTGATGTCTTTGACGCGCAACATGGTGTGGTTGAAAACGAAGTTGCGGGTTGCGCTGTCTGGGGTGGCGGTGACGCCGGGGAACGTATTGAGTTCGTGCAGGCTCATGGGCCCTCCAATAACTATGGGCGAGTGAATGGACGCAATGATACGCATGCCTGTCGGCATCGCCAAATGAAAGGGCAGGCTTGCCCTGCGTGCGGGCGAGCCTCAGACTTTACGGCTCAATCTGCGAGTGCGTCCGGCAATGATCCGACTGTTCAAATCCGTGTTTGTTTTTTTTGTGTTGTCGCTTGTGGCGGTCTGCGCGTCAGCGGACGAACCAAGCATTACCTGGCCAGCCGGTTGGCAAGTCGAGGCGCTGCCCGAGGCAGCTGCACAGGTTTCCCGTCAGCGCGCGGTCAAGAATGACGCCGATGGCAATCAGGTGATGGTCATGGAATTGACCATGACTCATGTCGAAGCAGGGCATCAGGTCAATTTGCAGGGCGTGCTGCTGGAGATGCGCAAGTCGATACAGAAGGACTTTTTCCAGAGCGGTTACCAAAGTGTCTGCAACAAAGTGCATCCGGCGACGCTGGGTACTTTGCCGGCACTGGAAACCACTTGCACCATCACCGAAAACGGTCGGCATGTGTTGTCGCAAACCCTAGTGGCGGCAGTCGAGGCGGACAAGGCTTATGTTCTTTCCTACGCCGGGCAAGCTGAGATTTATAAGGCCAGCGCAGACGAGATAGTGGCGCTGAGAAACAGCTTGAAACTTTAAGGTGCTGTACTCTTCACGGAGAAGGTTAGATACCCGAACGGATTAAGCACAAAGTTTAATGGCGGCCTTGATCGCAACATCGCGCCGCAAAATGTTTAGCTTTATGACTCAGCAACGTTACAGAAAACCCGCAACTTGTTCGATGAAATTCATTTCATTTGTTAGACATTGTCAACAAAAAAGCCCTGCGTCATGCAGGGCTTTTTTGTTGGCGTTGGATTAACCGCGCAACCAGGAATCAACGGTGGCTGCACCGTATTGTTCCTTCCAGGCTTTCAGGCCACGGTGATTGCCGCCCTTGGTTTCGATCAGTTCACCGGTATGCGGATTCTGATAAACCTTGACCACGCGAGCGCGGCGGGTTTTAGGGGCTGCAGAGGTCTGCAAAGCGGATTTTGCCGGGTTCGGATCGAGGATGGCGACGATGTCCTTCAGGCCTTTGCCGTAGGTTTTCATCAGCCCCTGGAGCTTTTCTTCGAATTCGATTTCTTTCTTGAGCCCGGCATCGTTCTTCAGCGATTCCAGCTGTTTGAGCTGTTCCTGAAGGGCCTTTTCAGCTGCACGAAATTCAGCGAGTCTGGACAATATCTTTACTCCAATAGTGTGTTTGGCTGATACCAACCGCAAACAAAGCTAATAAGCCAAGAGCCTTGAAGCGACTCGGTGATAAATGGCTCCCCTGCCAATCTTGCTCAGGTTGAAAAAATTGTAGTAGTTAATGCGCCAAGAGTAAATCCTGATGTTGTCCTCATGTAACAACAGCGGTCTTTTGTATCAATTTGGTGCGCCTGGCCGGTACGCTCGTCTTAATCCGGCTTAGTTAATGGTGAGTTAATGCGCTGATGAATTCCGTAGCCGGCATCGGTTTGCCGAACAGATACCCTTGCAGGAAGTTGACGTGATGTGCGGTCAGATAATCGGCTTGCGCCTGAGTTTCGACACCTTCGGCAACAATACCCAGATCAAGCTTGGCCGACAGGTCGATAATGGTATCGAGAATGTGTCGGGACAACGCATCGACACCGATCATGGCGACGAAACTCTGATCGATCTTGAGGAAATCCACATTGAATTTGCGCAAGTAGCCCAGGCTTGAGTGGCCGGTGCCGAAGTCGTCAATCGCGATCTTCACGCCCAGCGCGTGCAGTTGCTCGAACAGCTGGCGAGTGATGTCGGTCGGCTCGATCAATTCGCGCTCGGTCAACTCCAGCACCAGGTTGATGCTGTCGGCGGCGAACGCGGCGAGAAACGTTCGACAATCCTCCACCAGTTCCAGGTCTTTGCAATGGCTCGCGGTGATATTGATGCCGATATGAAATGGCGCGGTGAACGTTGCTGATAGCGGCCCCAGCAGCGCGGCAGTTTGTTGCATCAGGGCGCGGGTCATCGGCACGATCAACCCCGAATGCTCGGCGAATGGAATAAACAGATCCGGACGTACCAGGCCTTCTTTCGGGTGAGTCCAGCGCATCAACACTTCAGCTCCCGACCATGCCTTGCTGTCGCCATGCACCACGGGCTGGAAGTAGGGAATGAACTCGCCAGCCTCGAGCGCGCGGAGCATTTCGTGGCTCGGTGAAGTGGAGCGCTTCTGCAGGACATGGCCAATGGTCCCCGAAACCACGCCAAAAAAAATCAGCAGACTGAACAGCGGCGGATATTCATCGACCATGTAGCGCCAGGTTTCGCCCTCGGGAAACCCGGCAGAAACACTGAACGCATAACGGGAGGAGGCCAGGGTGTTTTGCGCTATCGGCAGCGTGGGGAGGGTACCGGTGTGGACTTTGCCGTCGCCCGATAGCCAGTTATCGCCCACTTGCAGCACCAGCAACATGTGCCGGCCGATCAAACGCAACATGTTGCTTAGATGGTAACCGTCCAGTGTCGTCAATGCGCCGCCGCGACCTTCGCTGAGCCGATAAACCAGCAGCGCGGTGTTGGGGGTGACCGGATTGCCGTTCATCAGCCACAACTTGCCCTGGTTGTAGTCGCCCGCGTTGACGGCTTCCTTGAAGTCGCCAAACAAAGAGCTGCAATAAAGGTTGTCGTCCCACACCAGATTGGTCGAGCGCACGAACGGGCGGCGGGTTACTTGCTCGCGCAAGGCGAGTTTGACGTTTTCGCAATTCTGACCGGCCAATGGCAGCAATTCGCGCGCCGCTTGCGCGGTGTTGTCGAGCATCAACTCGAACTGGTGCAGCGCCTCTTCGGCGGTCTGTTGTGAGCCTTGCTCCAGCGTGCGTCCGGCCTGCATGTAAAGAATGGCGCTGCCCAGCAGCATCGGAAGCAAACCGCTGAACAGCGTGACGGCGATGCGGGTGCTGCGTTTGCGGCGGGGTCTGACGGTCAACGGCATGGGCGCATCCTGTTGCGGGGGGAGTGGGACTCTCGAACGCAGGCCGGATAACGGCGCGCCGCTGAAAAGCATAGTGCAACAAAGCCCTTGCGCCGGGCGCCAAAAAGCGGATTTTATAGGGAGGGCAGACAAGCCTATTTACGCTGTGTAGAATCGGGTTACGCATACAATAATAATCGTCTTCTGGCAGCAGAAGCCTCGCCCGCAAGAGCCTTGGGTCGACAATGAAGATATTCGGGTTTCAACTGATCTACGGTGACTTCCTCGCCCGCAGTGTGCGTGGCATCTCCTGTGCGCCACCCACCGACCTCGCATGACTGACAAATAACCCTGGTTAATTGATAAGAAATGATGAGGCGCCACCATGGCAGATTTATACGAAAACCCAATGGGCCTGATGGGCTTTGAATTCATTGAGCTCGCATCGCCGGTGCCGGGCACCCTGGAGCCGATCTTCGAGATCATGGGCTTCACCAAAGTCGCGACCCACCGCTCCAAGAACGTGCACCTGTACCGTCAAGGCGCAATCAACCTGATCCTCAACAACGAACCGAACAGCGTGGCGTCGTACTTCGCCGCCGAACACGGCCCATCCGTGTGCGGCATGGCGTTCCGCGTCAAGGATTCGCAAAAAGCCTACAACCGCGCACTGGAACTCGGCGCTCAGCCGATCCATATCGAAACCGGTCCGATGGAGCTGAACCTGCCGGCGATCAAAGGCATTGGCGGCGCGCCGCTGTACCTGATCGACCGCTTCGGCGAAGGCAGCTCGATCTATGACATCGACTTCGTGTTCCTCGAAGGCGTTGATCGCAACCCGGTCGGTGCCGGCCTGAAGATCATCGACCACCTGACCCACAACGTCTATCGCGGTCGCATGGCCTACTGGGCGAACTTCTACGAGAAGCTGTTCAACTTCCGCGAGATCCGTTACTTCGACATCAAGGGCGAGTACACCGGCCTGACCTCGAAAGCGATGACCGCACCGGACGGCATGATCCGCATCCCGTTGAACGAAGAGTCGTCCAAAGGCGCTGGCCAGATAGAAGAGTTCCTGATGCAGTTCAACGGTGAGGGCATCCAGCACGTTGCGTTCCTCACCGATGACCTGATCAAGACCTGGGATCAGTTAAAGAAGATCGGCATGCGTTTCATGACCGCGCCGCCAGATACTTACTACGAAATGCTCGAAGGTCGCCTGCCGAACCACGGCGAGCCGGTTGATCAGCTGCAATCGCGCGGCATCCTGCTCGACGGCGCCTCGGAGCAGGGCGATAAGCGCCTGCTCCTGCAGATCTTTTCGGAAACCCTGATGGGCCCGGTGTTCTTCGAATTCATCCAGCGCAAAGGCGATGATGGTTTCGGCGAAGGCAACTTCAAGGCCCTGTTCGAGTCGATCGAGCGCGATCAGGTGCGTCGTGGTGTGCTTGCCACTGAGTAATCCGCCACTGAAATGAAAAATCCCGGCCTGCTGAAATGCAGAGTCGGGATTTTTTTGTAGATCAAAAGATCGCAGCCTTCGGCAGCTCCTACAGGAAAAACGCATTCCAAATGTAGGAGCTGCCGAAGGCTGCGATCTTTCGCTTTTAAGGACGGCGTTGGCGCATCAGGTGTTTGAAGCCTTCGAAGACCAGCACCACTACCGCCAGCCATATCGGAATATACGTCAGCCACTCCCCGGACTTGATGCTCTCACCGAGCAACAACGCCACACCGAGCAACAGCACCGGTTCAACATAACTCAACAAGCCAAACAGACTGAACGGCAGCAAACGGCTGGCAATGATGTACACCACCAGTGCCGACGCACTGATCAATCCCAGCAACGGAATCAGCCACATCAGCCCCGGGTACTGATCGAACACGCCGAAGCCTTGCTCGCCACCCTGCACAAACCAGTACGCCACCGGCAGCATCAGGGTCATGTCGACCCACAAGCCGCCGAGGTTATCGGTCTTCAGATATTTGCGCAGCACGAAGTACAGCGGATAGCCGACCACGACCACCAGCGTCGCCCAAGAAAACCCACCGACCTGATACAGCTCATTGAGCACGCCCAAACTGGCGAAGAACACTGCAATTTTCTGCAAATAAGACAGGCTCTCGCCGTAGGCAATGCGCCCGGTCAGCACCATCGCCAGTGGCAACAGAAAGTAGCCCAGCGACACGTCGAGGCTGTAGCCATTGAGCGGCGCCCACATGAACAGCCACAGTTGCACGCCGAGCAGGGCAGAGGAGACGAGCAGGCCGGCGATCAATTTCGGCTTTGCCGCCATCAACCGCACCAGCTCCAGCACCCGCCGCCATTCCCCGGACACCAGCATGAACACGGTCATGCACGGCACCGTCAGGAGCATCCGCCAGCCAAAGATCTCCACGCCGCTCAACGGTGTGAGCAACGAGGTGTAGTAATACATGACGGCAAACAGCACCGAGGCCGAAACCGATAGAGCGATACCTTTAGACAAACTGTCCTCGCGGGTTGATGGTCAAACGGGGCGCGAAGGATACGTGGTTTTTGTGCTGAATATTGGGCAGATGCTCAATATTCTTCACACATATACCGTCTAGGCGTTGCCGCAGGCTGCGATCTTTTGGTCTTGCCTTTAAAAGTCGAAGATCGCAGCCTGCGGCCATTCCTCCACAAGCGTAGTCAGTGCCAGGAAAACATCACTGAGCAACCTTCAACGGATTACCGAAGCGCTTGAGGTACATCTCGCCGAATTTGTAAGAGGCGTAATCGGTGACGTGACCAATATCACGATAGACCGGCAAGCCATCGACGGTGGTCATACACGCGTCGTCTTTGCATTGCACGATTTTCGGGTCAATGACGATCAAGCCGGGATATTCAGCCTTCAGGTCATTGAAGAGTTTTTCCAGCACCGGCTCTTTGGCACCTGACCATGGCGCTGTGGCGCAGAGACTGCTTTGCTCGGCACTGCCCATCAAGCCGCGCAACTTGACCTGTTGCAGCAGGCAGGTGTTGATCCCGGCAGGCATGGGCAGCGTGTTTTCCAGAAGGACCGGCGTAGCGCCTGACTCGACAATCTTGTCCAGCGCCTTGCGGATCGCGGTGCCGAGGCGTTGTTGCGACAGTTCCGGGCTGCGCGGGTCGTCCCGTCTGGTGACGATGTCGTCGTCGAGATAGGCCTCCCAGAACTGACCCACGATCACATACTTGAAATGCTGCTTCGCAATCATCTCGTAATAGCGTTGAGTGGCGTTATGGCATTTTTGATACAGCCCGTTCGTGTATTTACTCTCGTCATAGAGGTAGATCCCGGGCAAGGCCAGGCACGCCGGGTAACCCTGTGTGAGGACGGCAAGGTTGGCATCCCTGGCCAGTGTTTCAACGAAACCCCAGTAATGATTCGAAAACGAATCGCCCATCAGCAATATTTGCGGCGCGGCCTGCACGGCGCCTGATATGCAGCCAGGATCGGCGCCATCGCTGACGCCCAGGCATCCTTCCCGATTGGCTGGAACAGAGGCTTTCAAGCCATTGAACACCTCGTTATAGCCTTGGTTGAAACGGTCGGGCCAGCCTTCATGCCTGACGCTGGCAGCGTGGAGCAGCGACAGACCGATAGCCGGTACGATCATCAGCACGACCAGCGTTTTGGCAAAGCCGAGCCTGGCCTTTCGAAACCGGTTTTCGACCAGCACATAGCAGAGCCAGGCCAGGACGAACGTCGAAACAAAGTAAAAGATGATCATCGGCGGGGTGAGGGCGATGCCCATGTAACTCATCACTGCCAGGATCGGCCAGTGCCACAAATACAAGGAGTACGAGAGCGTGCCGATAAACACCAGCGGTTTGAAGGCCAGCAGTTTCGAGGTGATGCTTGCATCACCAATACCCTGGAACAGCAGCGCTGCAGTGGCCAGGCACACGGCAATGGCGTGGTACTGCGGGAAGCCCGGCAGGATATCGTCGAGGGTGGCGCAATAGATAATCGTGACAAGCGCAAGTGCACAGACCAGAGAGGCGCTCAGGCGATTGAGCCTGAACTTGCCTGTGCCGAAGATGACTGCGCAGGAGCCAATCATCAATTCGAAAATTCGCGCGGTGAAGAAGTAGTAATTTTTTTCTGGATTGGTGTAAGACAGGTACAGCGCGAGCGCCATTGCCGCCAGGGTCAAACCGAGCACCGCCGCTTTGAAAACGCTTTTTGCCAGATAGCGGTTAAGCAACCAGAGGCCCAGTGGCAGGGCCAGATACCACTGCCATTCGATGGCCAGTGACCAGGTGTGCAGCAGTGGCAGGCTCGCCGTATCCGGCGTGGCGTAACCCGTTGTCACTTTGGAAAAGTATTGGTTGGAGATGATTAACGACGTGTACTTTTCGCTTTTGAGAAAATCGACATAGTCATCGGGCAAATACAGCAGCGTGCTGACTATCAGCGTAACGACCAGCAACGCAATCACGGCCGGTTGCAAGCGCCAGATTCGACGCGTGTAGAACCCCGAGAAAGTGAACGTGCCGTTGTTCAGCGATTTCATGATGATCGCGGTCGTCAGATAACCCGAGATCACGAAGAAGATATCGACGCCAATAAAACCGGACGGAAAAAGCGCCAGACCGCCGTGAAAAATCAATACCAACAACACCGCGATTGCGCGCAGTCCGTCAATATCCGCACGGTATTCAATCGATGGTTTGCGCTTGCCGGTAGTCGCGTTTGCTTGCGAGGAAGAGGGATCGCGCAGCTTATCGCCTGGCAGTTTGAACAGCAGACTGCGCAAAAGCTTGCTGGAAACCGCAACGGGGCGATTGGGCATTTATCAGTCCTTGGTTATTTCTGAACGATCAATCAACTCATTCCGTTTGATCGCGCTTTGATCCGCTGAAAAAACAGCCGAGGGTGTCGGCTGTCGAAGGGAGGCGGGCAAACTCAAGCCTGGTGCGGTTTACGCCCCGACACAAAATGACTCACATCGTTGAATCCAGGTGTCGATGAGTGCCCTGGCGTGACCAGCGAATCGATAAATGCCTCATCTTCAGCGCTGATCTTCACGGTCTGCGCCTTGGTGTACGCATCCCATTGCTGCTCCGTCCGCGGGCCGACGATCGCCGACGTCACGGCACTGTTGTTCAACACCCAAGCGATTGCAAACTCCACAATTGCGACGCCGCGCTGCTCGGTGTACTGCTGAATCTGTTGGGCAATACGCAGCGACTCGACGCGCCATTCGGTTTCCAGAATGCGCTTGTCCTGACGTCCGGCGCGGCTGTTGGCGTCCGGTTTGGCGTCCGGTGCGTATTTGCCGCTCAGCACGCCCCGGGCCAGCGGGCTGTAAGGCACCACACCAAGGCCATAGCTTTGCGCTGCTGTGATCTGCTCGGTCTCGGCCTGACGGTTAACGATGTTGTACAGCGGTTGGCTGATCACCGGGCGGTCAACACCGAGTTTATCGGCGATACGAATCACCTCGGCGATCCGCCAGCCGCGATAGTTGGACAACCCCCAGTAGCGAATCTTGCCCTGACGGATCAGATCGCCAATCGCCGACACGCTGACTTCAAGCGGTGTGTTGTGGTCTTCACGGTGCAGGTAATAAATGTCGAGATAGTCGGTGCCGAGCCGGGTCAGGCTGGCATCGATGCCATTGAAGATATGTTTGCGGCTCAAGCCGCTGCGGTTTGGCACGCCGTCCACCGGGCCGAAACCGACCTTGGTCGCCAGCACCCATTCATGCCGATGCCGGGCAATTGCTTCACCGACGATCTCTTCGGAGCGGCCGTTGGTGTAGACATCGGCGGTGTCGATGAAATTGATCCCCTGATCCCAGGCTTTGTCGATGATGCGCAGCGAATCCTCTGCGCTGGTCTGCTCGCCAAACATCATCGTGCCGAGGGTGAGGGTGGACACCTGTAACCCTGAGTGCCCGAGAGTGCGAAAGCTCATGCCGAAATCCTTTTGTCGGTGGGAAAGCCCTAATCAAATACCAGAAGCGCGTGACGCGGCAAAGTGAATTATTAGCTGAATACAACCCTCACCTTAACCCTCTCCCGGAGGGAGAGGGGACCGACCGAGGTGTTTCAAAGAGGTACGCCGACGTGCAATACCGAGTCGAATTCAGATCCTGAATAGCCCGGCAATCGGCTCCCTTTCCCCCTCGCCCCCCTGGGGGAGAGGGCTGGGGTGAGGGGGAAAAGGATCTACAGAACACCACAAACTCCAAGCCGAACCCCCAATAAAAAACGACCCTGAAAAGGGCCGTTCTTCCGTGCATCAAAAACTCAAGCCCGCAACGTCCGCGTCATGCGCAACGCCAGCAGACTCCCGCCCACAATCACACCCGCCAACAGATACAACGCCGCGTCGGTCGAACCGGTGCTGTCCTTTACCCAACCCACCAGGTACGGACTGAGGAACCCGGCCATCTGCCCCATCGAGTTGATCAACGCCAGACCACCGGCCGCAGCCCCGGCGCTCAACATGGCCGTCGGCACTGGCCAGAACATCGGCAGGCCGGTCAGCGCGCCCATGGTGGCGATGGTCAAACCCAGAATCGCAATGGCCGGGTTGGCCGCGAAATTCACCGCAATCACCAGACCGATCGCGCCCATCAGCATCGGCACCACCAAGTGCCAGCGACGCTCCTTGCGCAAGTCCGCCGAACGCCCGACCAACAGCATGAACACCGCCGCCAGCAGATACGGAATCGCGCTCAACCAACCGATCACCAGGTTATCGCTGAAGCCAAGGTTCTTGATGATCGACGGCAGCCAGAAGTTGATCGCGTACACGCCGCTCTGGATGCAGAAGTAGATCAGGCCAAACGCCCAGATCGCCGGGTTCTTGAACACCGCCAGCAGCGAGTCGGAGGTGGTTTTCGGTTTGTTCGCCAAATCTTCGGCCTGATCCGCTTCTAGCACTGCACGCTCATGCGGGCTCAGCCACTTGGCGTTGGCGAAGCTGTCGCTCAGCAGGAAATAGGCGAGGGCGCCGAGGATGACGGTAGGAATGCCTTGCAGCAGAAACATCCACTGCCAGCCGGCCAGACCGCCCTGGCCCGCAGCAAAGTGATTGAGAATCCAGCCAGAGAACGGGCTGCCGAGCAATCCGGAAACCGGGATCGCCGACATGAACAACGCCATGATCCGGCCACGGCGGAAGGTCGGGAACCACTGCGAGAGGTACAAAACAACGCCCGGGAAGAACCCGGCTTCAGCCGCACCGGTGAACAGCCGCAGGGTGTAGAACTCGGTCGGGGTGGTGACGAACAACAGGCAGGTCGACAGCGTGCCCCAAGTGATCATCATCACCGCGATCCAGCGCCGTGGGCCGAATTTGGTCAACGCCAGATTGCTCGGTACGCCGCACAGCACGTAGCCGATGAAGAAGATACCGGCACCGAGGCCGTACACGGTTTCGCTGAATTTCAGGGCATCAAGCATCTGCAATTTGGCAAATCCAACGTTGACCCGGTCGAGGTAGTTGAACAAGTAGCAGATGAAAATGAAGGGGATCAAACGCAGGGTGATGCGTTTATAAACGGCGTTTTTACCGTCATCGATGGTCTGGGTAGCTGCGGCGCTCTGCGACATAGCGGCTCTCTCTTTATTATGATTTTTTGCGATGCAAAGGGTAACGTTGATCGCCCCGAGAGTCTCGGCCACCTTTGGCTGGATTGTCTTTGTGCCTGCGCACAGGGTTTGCCGTCAGACCCTGTGCGGGTGAACAACCGCCAGTGCCATAAATCAAGGATTGCCGCCGCTATGTTTGAACTCGATCACGACCTCGCCCAGGATATCGTCGACCGGGCCATGGCCATTTTGCCCTACAACGTCAACGTCATGGACAGCCAGGGGCTGATCCTCGGCAGCGGTGAACCGGAGCGCATCAACACCCGTCACGAAGGCGCGCAACTGGTGTTGGCCAACGGTCGCGTGGTCGAGATCGACGCGCAGACCGCCGTGCATTTGAAGGGCGTGCAACCGGGGATCAACCTGCCGCTGTTGCTCGATCAGCGCTTGATCGGAGTACTTGGCATCACTGGCGAACCGGAGCAGTTGCGCACTTACGCCGAACTGGTGCGCATGACCGCCGAAATGCTAGTTGGCCAGCGCAATCAGCAGGCCGAGCAGCAATGGCGGCGCCAGCGTTGTGATGATTTGCTGGCGCTGCTGCTGAGCGAGGCGGGGGATTCGCCGCGTCTGGTCGATGAGGCGCAGCAACTTGGCCTCAAACCGCAATTGACGCGGGTGCCGTATCTGTTCGAGCTGGGTCTTGAGCATGGGCCGGGGCAAACCGTTGAGGCGTTGAGTGCCTGGCTGACGTCGCGTTATCCCGATAGCTGGTGCGTGAGTTCGGCGAAGTCGTCACTGCTGTGGTGTCGGCCGGCGAGTCAAAACGTCGAGCATGATCGCTTGCTGGAAAAACTCGACGGCCTCGGCTGGAAGATTCTGCGCATTGCCGTGGGCGGGCAGGCCGATGGACTCGCCGGGCTGCGCCGTTGTTATCGCCGCGTGGGCGACTTGCTCGCCTATGGTCGCGAAGTGTTGCCGCATTCGCGATTGCTGACGCTGAACCGCTATCGATTGCCAGTGATGTTGTGGCGGCATCGTAACGATGATGCACTGGACGAATTGCTCAAACCGTTGCGCAAGGTGATCGCTAAGGACGGCAACGGCCAGTTGCTGGCGACGTTGCGCAGTTGGTGTGAGCACGATGGCCAGAGTCAGGCCTGCGCCGATGCCTTGGGCATTCATCGCAACAGTTTGCGTTATCGGATGGAGCGGATTGCCGAGTTGAGTGGGGTTGATCCGCTGCGGCTCGATGGGATGCTGGCGCTGTATCTTGGGGTGCAGCTGTTACCCCAGACAGATCTGTCGGCATGAGGTGTTTTTGAGGCCGCCATCGCTGGCAAGCCAGCTCCCACAAGGGTTGATGGTGTTCACTACATTTGTGTTCACCGACAATCCCTGTGGGAGCTGGCTTGCCAGCGATGGCGGCCGAACATTCACCGCCACTTTCCCTGTCTTTGTGAAAATGAACAATAAACGCCCCCGCCACTTGTGCAGCGGACAGGCGTCAAGGCGCAGGCCGACTGGCAGCATGAGGGGCATTGCAACCGGAGAATTCCCATGAAGATCGTCATCGCCCCCGACTCGTTCAAGGACAGCCTCAGTGCCCAAGGCGTCGCCGAAGCCATTGCCCTCGGCCTGGCCCAGATCTGGCCGCAGGCAACGATGATCAAATGCCCGATGGCTGATGGCGGCGAAGGCACGGTCGAATCGATTCTGGCTGCCTGCGAAGGCGAACTGCGCCGTACCCGCGTGCGTGGCCCGCTGGGCACAGCCGTCGACGCCGCGTGGGGCTGGTTGCCGCACAACCACACGGCAATTATCGAAATGGCCGAGGCCAGTGGCTTGCAATTGGTACCGCTGGGGCAACGCGATGCCTGCATCAGCAGCACCTTCGGTACCGGCGAACTGATTCGCGCAGCGCTGGATGCCGGCGCGCAACGGGTGATTCTGGCGATTGGCGGCAGTGCCACCAACGATGGTGGCGCCGGGGCGATGCAGGCGCTGGGCGTGAAGTTGCTCGATGCACAGAATCAAGCGTTGGTGGCCGGTGGCTTGGCCCTGGCGCAACTGGCACGCTTGGACTTGAGCGAACTCGACCCGCGGCTGGCGCAGGTGCGTTTCGATATCGCCGCTGATGTGAACAATCCGCTGTGTGGCCCACACGGTGCCTCAGCGATTTTCGGTCCGCAGAAAGGTGCATCGCCGGCGCAAGTGCAGCAACTCGATCAGGCGTTGGCGCACTTCGCCGAACTGTGTGCACAAGCGTTGGGCAAAGACGTCCGCGATGAACCGGGTAGCGGTGCGGCGGGCGGTTTGGGCTTTGCAGCGAAGGCTTTTCTCGGCGCGCAGTTTCAAGCCGGGGTGGAAGTGGTCGCCGAACTGGTTGGCCTTGCCGAAGCGGTCAAAGGCGCTGATCTGGTGATCACCGGAGAAGGGCGATTCGATGCGCAGACCTTGCGCGGCAAGACCCCGTTCGGTGTTGCGCGGATTGCCAGGCAGCACGATGTCCCGGTCATTGTCATCGCCGGGACGTTGGGCGAGGGTTATCAAGAACTTTACGAACACGGTATCGATGCGGCATTTGCCGTGACCAGCGGCCCGATGACACTGGAACACGCCTGTGCCGAAGCACCGCGTCTGTTGCGTGAACGCGCCACCGACATCGCCCGAGTCTGGCAGCTTGCCGCCAAACGCTGAGCCAGATCGGAATCTACCCCTGAAGGAGCTGCCACAGGCTGCGATCTTTTGATTTTGCTTTTAAAAGCTCAAATCAAAAGATCGTCCGATCGCGGCCCGAGCCTTCGGCAGCTCCTACACCAAGCGATCAACAGTGTTTCATTGTTGTAACACCCGGAAAAATAGTTGCTATTGACCCGCAATCTTCCTAAAGCCTGGCCGATACAGCTAACAGGCGCGCACATAACTTCCTAAAACAGTGACGCCGGACTGAACCCGCCCCCTCGGGCCAGTGATGACGCATGGACGCTCGTAGTTTCTATCTTTCGAGAGCTCAACTATGTCCCTGCGTAATCTGAATATCGCGCCCCGTGCCTTTCTCGGTTTTGCCTTTATCGCCTTGCTGGTGATCGTACTCGGTGTGTTCGCCGTCAATCGCATGTCGATCATCCGTCAGGCTTCGATCGATATGGACTCGACGCAATTGCCCAGTGTCACCCACCTCAGTGCGGTAACGGAAAACGTCCTGCGCATGCGCATCCTGTCGTTCCGTGTACTGGTCAATCGCGAGCCGGCCAGCCTGCAAGAGGCGCAAACGCGCATTGCCGTGCTGGTCGACAAGGCGCGCAAGGCTCAGGCCAGCTATGCCGCGCTGCCGGCAGGCCCTGAAGAACGTGAAATCTACCAGACCTTCTCAACCACCCTGGACAACTACCTGCAAGCGCAGAGTCAGATGATTGAGCTGTCGCGTCAGGACAAACTCGACGAGATGCGCACCCTGATCAACACGCGGATCAAGGAGGGTACTGACCAGATGGGCGAGCAGCTCAACAAGCTGATTGCAATCAACACGACCGATGCGAAAACGGCGGCCACCAAGGCTGGTGAACACTACGACAGCGCCGTGACCGGGATCATCATCGTTGCCGTGATCGCAGCGCTGGCCACCGTGCTACTGGCCTGGCTGCTGACCCGCAGCATCGTCACCCCGCTGAACCGTGCCGTACTGGCCGCACAAACCATTGCCGACGG
Organism: Pseudomonas sp. Irchel s3a12; assembly: GCF_900187485.1. Taxonomy (NCBI): domain Bacteria; kingdom Pseudomonadati; phylum Pseudomonadota; class Gammaproteobacteria; order Pseudomonadales; family Pseudomonadaceae; genus Pseudomonas; species Pseudomonas sp. Irchel s3a12. Next base: position 38,384 of record NZ_FYDN01000017.1, on the reverse strand, counting down.
CAACCTGAGCAAAACCATCGAAGTCGACGGCAAGGACGAAGCGACGCAGTTGCTGCAGGCGCTCGCCACCATGCAGAGCAACCTGCGCAAAACCATCGAACAGATCGCCGGTTCCGCCACACAACTGGGCGCCGCTGCCGAAGAGCTCAGCGCGGTGACCGAAGAAGCCTCCCGTGGCCTGCAGCAGCAGAACAACGAAATCGAACAAGCCGCCACCGCCGTAAACGAGATGACCGCCGCTGTCGAAGAAGTGGCGCGCAACGCCGTGTCGACCTCCGAAGCCTCGAACCAGTCGACCCACGCCGCCCGCGAAGGTCGCGATCAAGTGGTGAAAACCGTCGACGCGATCCAGACCATGACCCACGACGTGCAGAACACCGCGCAGATGATCGAAGGCCTGGCCGCGCAGGGCCGTGATATCGGCAAAGTGCTCGATGTGATCCGCGCCATCGCCGAACAGACCAACCTGCTGGCCCTCAACGCAGCGATCGAAGCCGCACGCGCCGGTGAGGCCGGGCGCGGTTTTGCCGTGGTCGCGGACGAGGTTCGGGCATTGGCTCATCGCACCGCGCAGTCGACCCAGGAAATCGAAAAAATGGTCGCCGGCATCCAGAACGGCACCGGCGAAGCGGTGTCGTCGATGCAGCAAAGCAACCAGCGCACCCAGACCACCCTGGAAATGGCCCGCGCCGCTGGGGTTGCGCTGGAGCAGATCACCCAGTCGATCCATCAGATCAACGAACGCAATCTGGTGATCGCCAGCGCCTCGGAAGAGCAGGCGCAAGTCTCGCGCGAGGTCGACCGCAACCTGGTCAACATCCGCGATCTGGCTACGCAATCGGCCGCCGGGGCCAACCAGACCAGCGCCGCGACCCACGAACTGTCGCGTCTGGCGGTGGATTTGAACGCCATGGTGGCGCGTTTCGTGATTTGAGATACGGTGAAGGCTGGAGACCGCGCAATCAGGAGACGTACATGCGCTATTCAGCCTTGACCCAACGAATCGCCGGGGAGGGAGCCGCTGCCTGGCAGATTCACGACCGAGCGCTGGAGCTGCGCGCCGAGGGTGTCGATATCTTGCTGCTGAGCGTGGGCGACCCGGATTTCGATACACCGCTGCCGATTGTCCACGGCGCGATCGACAGTTTGCTGGCGGGCGATACCCATTACTCCGAAGTGCGTGGCCGTATGGCGCTGCGCAAGCTGATTGCCGACCGCCATCGTCGGCGTAGCGGGCAAGCGGTGGATGCCGACCACGTAATCATCATGCCCGGCGCGCAATGCGCGGTGTATTCGGTGGCGCAATGTCTGCTCGATCCCGGCGATGAAGTGATCGTCGCCGAACCCATGTACGTCACCTACGAAGGCGTGTTTGGCGCGTGTGGCGCAACGGTGGTGCCGGTGCCGGTGCGTCCGGAAAACGGCTTTCGCGTCGACCCGGTGGATGTTGCCGCGCGTATCACCCCGAAAACCCGCGCCATGCTGCTCAACAGTCCGAACAACCCCAGCGGCGCAAGCCTGTCACTGCTGATCTGGCAAGAACTGGCGGCGCTGTGCATCCGCCATGACTTGTGGCTGATCAGCGACGAGGTCTACAGCGATTTGCTTTACGAAGGTCAGCACGTCAGCCCGGCGAGTCTGCCGGGCATGGCCGAGCGCACGGCGACGATCAACAGCCTGTCGAAATCCCACGCCATGACCGGCTGGCGCATCGGCTGGATGATCGGGCCGAAGTCGTTGGCCGAGCATTTGGTCAATTTGTCGCTGAGCATGTTGTTTGGCCTGCCGGATTTTGTGCAGAAAGCCGCAGAGATTGCGTTGCAGTCAGACCTGCCGGAAGTGACGCAGATGCGCGAGGAATATCGCCTGCGCCGGGATCTGGTGTGCGAGCGTTTGCACGGATGCCCGGGGTTGTACCCGATTCGCCCGGATGGCGGCATGTTTGTGATGGTTGATGTGCGCCAGACCGGTCTCGGCGCACAGGCGTTTGCCGAACGGTTACTGGAGGGCTATGGCGTGTCGGTGCTGGCCGGGGAGGCATTCGGGCCGAGCGCGGCGGGGCATATTCGCATCGGGCTGGTGCTGGACCGGGTGAAACTGGCGGATGCCTGTGCGCGGATTGCGTTGTGTGCGGCGCAGCTGTTACAAGCCCGCAGTGCCTGACATTTCACAAATTGATCGTTCCCACGCTCCGCGTGGGAATGCCTCAAGGGACGCTCCGCGTTCCAGCTTCCAGAAGGGACGCAGAGCGTCCCGGGCTGCATTCCCACGCAGAGCATGGGAACGATCAGGTCTCAACCCTGCCAGGCCGATGGATTCACCAGATTCGCCGGCCTCTCTCCCTTCAACGCAGCCAACAAATTCTCCACCGCACACCGCGCCATCGCCTCCCGCGTCTCATACGTCGCCGAGCCCATGTGCGGCGTCGCCACCACATTATTGAGTTGCAACAACGGCGAATCGTGATTCAGCGGCTCACGCTCGAACACATCCAGCCCCGCCGCCCGAATCCGTTGATGACGCAGCGACTCGATCATCGCCGCCTCATCGACCACCTTGCCCCGCGAGATATTGATGAAGATGCTTTCCGGGCGCATCAGCGCGAACTGCTCGGCGCCGATCAAACCTTCGGTCTGCGCCGTCAGCGGCAAGGTCAGGCAAATGAAGTCGGCCTGCTTGAGCAGATCTTCGAGGCTGCGGTATTGCGCATCGAATCGCGCCTCGACCGCCGGTTTGCGCGACTGACTGTGATAGATCACCGGCATACCGAATCCGAAATGCCCACGCTGCGCCAGCGCTTCGCCGATACGGCCCATGCCGATAATCCCCAGCGTCTTGCCATGTACATCGGTGCCGAAATGCGCCGGGCCGATATTGCGGCTCCATTGGCCGCTGCGCACCATGTTCGCCAGTTCCACCACACGCCGGGCAGCGGCGAGGATCAGGGCGAAACCGGTGTCGGCGGTGGTTTCGGTGAGCACGTCCGGGGTGTTGCTCAGGAGAATCTTGCGCCGGGTCAGGTAATCGATGTCGTAGTTATCGACGCCGACCGAGACGCTGGCGATGGCTTCGAGTTGCGGCGCGAGATCGAGCAAGGCTGCGTCGAGTTTCAGGCTGGCGCCGAGTAAACCTTGGGCGCGGGGCAGGGCATCACGCAGTTGCATGAGGCCGTCGGCGTCGAGGCTGTTGATCAGCGTCACCTCACACTGCTCTTGCAGACGAGCCATCAGCGCGGGTGAAAGTTTCTTGTACAACACGACCTGTTTTTTCATGGCAAAAATCTCTTCAGGAGTGCGCCGGCACGGCTCGCGTGGCGACGGCTTTGGCGACGACGCGATCACTGGCGCCGGGCTTGAGAAAAATCGTTAACACCACCGACAGCAGCAATGCGCCGCTCATCAATAGGTACGAAGCGCCGGGCGAACCGGTGGAGCTGTTCAGGTAACCGACCAGATACGAGCCGCCGAACGAACCGAGCGCGCCCATGCTGTTAATCAGCGCCATGGCGCCACCGGCAACGTTGGCCGGGAGAATCTCCGGGACGATGGCAAAGAACGGCCCGTAAGGCGCGTACATGCACGCGCCGGCAATTACCAGTAGCGTGTACGACCACCAGAAGTGTTCTGCGCCCAGCGCGTAGGAGCCGTAAAACGCGATCGATGCGATCAGCAGTGGCGGCCAGACGAAGCGTTTGCGCTTTTGCAACTTGTCCGAACCCCACGACACCACAAGCATGCCGATCACCGCCGCCAGATACGGCAGCGCCGACAGCCAGCCGGCTTCGATCATGTCCATTTGCGCGCCGGCCTTGAGGATCGACGGCAGCCACAGCACAAAGCCGTAAACGCCGATGCTCCAGCAGAAAAACTGCAGCGCGAGAATGATCACCTTCGGCGAACGGAACGCCTCGGCGTAGTTCTTCACTGCTTTGATACCGACCTGTTCAGCAGCCAGTGCGCTTTCCAGATCCTGCTTTTCCTGCTCGTTGAGCCACTTGGCCTGCGCTGGACGATCATCGGCCAGACGCCACCAGATAAACGCCCAGAGTACCGCCGGCAGGCCCTCAATGATGAACATCCAGCGCCAGCTGAAATGCTGCACCAGATAACCCGAAACCACCGACATCCACAGCATCGTCACCGGGTTGCCAAGGATCAGAAAGGTATTGGCCCGTGAGCGTTCGGCACGGGTAAACCAATGGCACAGATACACCAGCATCGCCGGCATTACAGCGGCTTCGACCACGCCGAGCATGAAGCGGATGACGATCAGCCAATAGGCGTTGGAGACCACGCCGGTCAACGTGGCGAGACCGCCCCAGAGAATCAGGCTGACGAAAATCAGTTTCTTCACGCTGTGTTTTTGCGCGTAGATCGCACCCGGCACCTGGAAGAAAAAGTAACCGAGGAAGAACAGCGCACCGAGCAGCGATGACAGGCCCGGGGTGATCATCAGGTCTTCGGCCATGCCCGATGCGGCGGCGAAGCCGTAGTTGGCGCGATCCAGATACGCCAGGCTGTAGGTGATGAACACGATAGGCATGATGTACCACCAGCGGCGGGTGGCGAGGGTTGCGGTTTTCATGGGTCTTGCTCCTGAGCTTGTTGTTTTTGTCGCAGCAGGTTCAATTGATCAGTTGTCTGTGACGGCCCCATCGCGAGCAGGCTCACTCCTACATTTGAAATGCGTTCCCTTGTAGGAGTGAGCCTGCTCGCGATCGGCGCCTTCGAATTCAGTGAGGAGTTCAGCCCGAGTTGGAAGGCCCTCCATATCCCCGCGACTCTGCACCGCCCGACTGCCAATCCAGTTCGCACGCTGCACCGCCTCGGCAAAACTCTGGTGCTCAAGCAGGGCACTGATCATCCCCACCGCAAAACCATCACCGGCACCGACCGTGTCGACGACATGCGCTACCGGCACACCGGCGACAAATCCCGATGCCAGATGCGTTCGGTAATAAGCGCCTTCCGGGCCAAGCTTGATCGCCACCGCTTCGGCACCTTGATCAAGATAAAACGCAGCAATGTCCGCCGGGTCTTCGAAACCGGTGAGCAAACGGCCTTCGCTCAACCCCGGCAGCACCCAATGGGCGAGAGCGGCGAGGCGGTTGATCTCGCCGATCATCTCGCGCTCGCTGGCCCACAGGCTCGGGCGCAGATTGGGATCGAACGACACGCTGCGTCCGGCGTTGCGCATGCGTGTCATCAATTCAAAGGACATCTCCCGCGCCGAGGCCGAGAGCGCTGGAGGAATGCCAGTCGCATGAAGATGGCGAGCGCTCAGCAGATTGGTCGTAATCGACTGCGGCGACAAATGACTGGCCGCCGAACCGCGTCGGAAATACTCGACCTGCGGGTCGCTGCCATCGTCATTGCGCGATTTGAACTGGAAACCGGTCGGGTGCTGTTTGTCGACGTCGACGTGACTGCAATCCAGACCCTCCTTGATCAAGGTCTCGACCACAAAGCGTCCGAGCGAATCGTCGCCGACCCGGCTCAGCCACGCGACGTTGAAACCCAGGCGCGACAGCCCGATCGCGACATTGCTGTCGGCCCCGGCGATGCGCTTGTGAAAGTCTTTGACTGCCGCCAGATCACCGGTCTGCTCGGCGACCAGCATCGCCATGGTTTCGCCGAACGAGAGAATATCGATCTCAGACATGAGCAGGCTCCAGACGCGATTGGCCGAGGCGGGCGAGGGCGGCGACGTGCTCGGTGGTCAGTTGCACCAGATCATCACCCTGCAACGGATATTCGGCGGCGCGCATAACGCCTTGGGCCATGTGCCGCAACAGTTGTTCCCACAGATGCAGGTCACTGACGGCCGGCGGCACCGCCACCAGTTTGTCGTCGGCGCGACGGGCCACGGCTTTGCAGTGCACATAGCCGACATGGCGGCCGAGCAGGCGGGCGGCGCTGGTGGCGGACTGGTCCTGCCACTGCCAGTTGCCAATGTCGAAAGTCATTTTGATCGGCAGATTGTGCTGCTCGACGGCGGCGAAGAAGCGCTGAAACGGTTCGATGCGTCCGCCGTGCAGAGTCTGGTCGTTTTCCACCAGCAGTTGCACTGAAGTGCGCTTCAGGCGTTCGGCCAAGGCTTGCAGATCGTCGGTGTCGGTGAAGTAGCCGAGGGAGACTTTCAGCCATTTCGAGCCGAACGCTTCGGCTTGTTGCAGTGCGGTGATCAACTCGGGATTGGGCTGCGCCTGACCGGCCAGCCACAGTTCGGTCGGTGAGGAATAGATGCTTAGCAAGCCCTGCGCCTGCGTGGCCTGCGCCAGCTGCGCAGGGTCTTCACGCGTCAGCAGTTCCTCGCGCCACTCAATGCGATTGGCCCCGGCGGCAGCCAGAATCTCGATGAAAGCATCCTGCCCGCGCTGGCGTACAAGCTCGGCGCCGTAGCTGGACAGGCTGATGGAAACGGCGGGTTTATTCATTGTTATTGACCTCTGAAACCGGTTTCATTTTTGTTCAAAAAAATATCAGGTGTTGCTGTGTTGTTCTCTCGGGCGCCTTCGCGAGCAGGTCAAGCACTACCAACCTCACGGGTTGACCCACGCTCAACCAGCACCGGCGCAAAATCCACCACCCGCGCCACCTCATCATCCCCACGCAACCGCTTGAGCAAACACTCAAACGCCCGCGCGCCAATCTCCTGCGTCGGCTGAGCCAGCGCGGTAATCCCGCTGCCCACCAACGGATACCAATCCAGATCGTCCAGGGCAATCAGCCCGACATCCTCGAACAACCGCACACCCATCTCCCGCAATGCCGTTGTGGCAGCAAGCGCCGCCACACCATTGGCGCAAAACAATGCTTTCGGGCCGTCGCCGGGAGTGTTTAAAAAGGTTTGAAGTTGCGTGCTCAGGTCATCGCCGGTTTCTAGCACCGCCCCGGCCAGGTTCGAGTGCAGCGCGATCTGCGCCTGAAAACTGCTGACCCGCTCGATCCGCGAGCTGGTGCCGTCATACGGTTCAGTCACCAGCACCAGATCCCGATATCCATGCTGCTCCAGATGCGTGATCGCCATCTCAACGGCTTGCGGGTTGTTCAGCCCGACCATGTCGCTGTCGAGCCCGTCGACCTTGCGATCCACCAGCACCAGCGGCATCTCGCGGCGCAGTTCATGCAGTTCGTCACGGTGATGGCCAAGGGTGTTCACGATCAGCCCTTCGATGTTGTACGAACGCAACAGCGCCAGGTGCTGGCGTTCCTGCTCGTCATCGCGGTCGGTGTTGCACACCACCAGGCTGTAGCCATGCGCACGGCAAGCGGTTTCCACCCCGTGCATTACGGCAATCGAATAAGGGTTACGGATATCGGCGACGAGCATACCGATCAGGCGTGTGCGCCCGCGCTTCAGCCCGCGAGCCATCTGGTTAGGTCGGTACCCGAGCTCGGCGATGGCGTGCTCGATGCGCAGAGCGATGGCATCGGAGAGCAGGGCGCGGTCATCGCCGATGAAGCGCGAGACACTGGCCTTGGACACGCCGGCGCGCTCGGCGACGTCGAGCATGGTTACACGGCTGCGTCGGGCGGTGGAGAAGACGTTCATGGTGGCAACTTTATTTTTGTTGGATGAGTTTTGTTAATCGTTGAAACCGGTTTCAGATAACACCAAATACTCCGCCTTCGTCAAGACACGCCTACTACCTGAAGACGTATGCAACCTGAAAATCCCGACAAGCGGTCACGTACCCTGTCAGATCTGACAGTAGGCGGAACTCATTTTGAAGCGCCTAATAAAAGTCATAGCGTTGCAAGCCGATTCAAGCAGGTACGTCAAATGAACGATCCAAAAACAACAAACCTAGCGGGGCGGCCTGGCACTGATCCAATCGGTGTATTTGATTACGACCCCCCGGTAGTTATTGAGGTCGATGCGAATGGAGTCATTCTTCCTATTGCCCATCAAAATGGCTTGACTGTAATAGTACCGAGATGGCCTTTTCCGGCGCCGGTTGGGTCATCGAATTTTCTTTATATTTATTTGGAGGGGGACGAGGTTTTTAATCAAAACTATCCGAGTCCACTAACCGAGCCAGATTATCGGCCAGTCATTGCGCCTAGGTTCTTCGCCGCCGATGGAACGTACCGTTTGCATTACGAGACCATCACGGAAGGAAATCCCGCTTACTCGGGCGACACAATTCTTGTCGTTAGACGCACGCCACCTGTTTTATTGGTTGAACCTGAATTTCCGAGTAGAAGTCTGCAGGGATATTTGAATTGCGGTTCGACTCCCAGGTTATGGGAGAAGGTGATCGTGCGCATTCCAGTGCCAACGCTGGTGGATTGGTTCGAGAACGACGAGTTGCGTTTGGAGTGGACCGGGTATGCAAGTTTGAATGCTTCCGGTCCAGTGCTGTTTACCCACGAACTGAAGAAGGTATTGACCGCTCAGGAAGTGGTAGAGGGATATGATTTTTTGATAACCGATTATGTGCAATATGTAAAACCGTTGGAAAAGAATTCCTCGGCGTTGGCGGTCTATTCGATATACCGAAACGGTGTGCCTTTTGCGAAGTCATCTCCTGGGCTTATTAAGGTAGACAGGATAATTCCTGGAACAAATCGCAGCTGTGAACCTTGATTGTTGTTGTTTTTTGAAACTTGCTGGATTGCGTTGTTTTTTTGCTGGCGTCGTTAATAAACGGAAGGGAGCTGTTAACATGACAATCGATATGAAGCTAAGCGCTGTACAACAGGCCGCGGAGAACTCTCGGAAAGAACTCAGAAAAAATCGATTAAATATAGGCGTTTCGGCAGATTCGCCAAAACCTGTGATTGTGGGTGTGGCAGATGGTGGAGTAGTGCCCGTTACGATATTGAAAAGCGCCGCGGCACAGGCGGCGACTACAACAGTTGCACGCCAGCCCGATCTTCCCATTACGGTTACTGTTTTCGCATGGGAGTTTCCGAGTGACAGAGACGAAGTAGTTATCGAGGGCTATGCCTTTCAGGAGGGTATCGACGACCCGGATGCTCCTGATAGCTGGGCATGGGTGGAGTGGCTGCGTCAACCGGCCCCCGCTGTTTCCGGTCGGCCTACTCAATGGAATGTCACGTTGCCTGCGGGCAGGCTCACGGATATTCTCACGACGGGTTCTGCCTCACCTACCCAGTGGAAAATCCAAAGTTCGGGACAACTGGACGGCAACCCTCAATACTCTGAAATCACCACTTGTTTCGTGGATACTTTCGCGCCTTTCCACAACAAGGGCGATGTCCGTGTTCTGGCACCCACCCGAGTGGACTTTCCACTGCCTGCGAACGCTAAAATTGATACGGCCTATCTTGAAACCATTCGAACTACCGGGATGGAGTTCACGTTGCCGGTCACAGATGGCAAGTGGGAAATTAAAGCTACAGATAAATGCTTTATTTACTTGAGCCCAACGCTAAGGCCTACACGTCAGCTCACCCCGACTTTGACTGTTGATCCTGTTCCAGCGGATGGGAAGGTGTCTATCCCGATGCTGGACATCAGTAAACTGGCAAACGGTACCGTGTGGCTGATCATGGCCTATGAAGATGCGGCGGGTAACCGCAGCGCAGATATGCTCGCCTACAGTCGAATCGTCGAATTTGTCCCACTTCCTGTCCCCGCTCCTCCGATCATTGACGCTGCCAACACCGCCGGCGATAACGTCATTGACCTCGCCGATGTGAGGTTCTACGGAACTTCAGGGGTACCGATTAGAGTTTTACGTCCTCTAAATACGCAAGACACCGACAAGGCTACTGTGTTTTTCGAGAATTTTGAAACAATTGACCTTGATCCTCCGGTGCAAGAGTTTGGAACCAATACCGAGTTGACCTTCAGGATTAAATGGATTGACTTGAAAACGATTTACGCCTCTCTTGCTGGAGGAGACCCTGACGTTCGTGAAGTTGGCACGCGTGTCGTGTGGACCTGGATGCGTGGTCTCACTCCGAAAGACTCCCCGGCGGCAACTCCCGATCTGGATTTCTCCTACCCAGGTGAGGAAAACCCGGATGAGCCTGATGAAATCAATAAATTGCTGGCGAAAGTGCAACTTCGTGGGGTCGACAAGATTCTGAATACACTGAATCCTCCGGATCTGCTGACAGATCCGGAGGTCATTATTCCATTGCCGACCACCGAGCCATTGGGTAACGACGTTGTTTGTAAGTGGTTCTACAACGGACTTGTCGTCAATGAGTTTTCACCGGAAGGTTTGACAGAATACAAAGGTACTTTGCCCGCCCAGAGAGTGGTTGATGGTCAAGCCGGGGACAAATTGACCTACTGGAGCTTCTCGTATATCGGCGGTATCAACCCGCAACGGTCTCTGGATGAAACGGTCACGGTGACAACTGTCGCGAAGGAAGTGCCTGACCCGGTCATTGACAGGTTGTTCGACAACGGCACGATTATCAACTGCCCAACCGTTGGATTCATCCGAGGCGTCAAACCACCTCTGCCGTTTTTGACTTTCAGGGTCGCGGCGAATCCTGTTCTGGCTGGCTTGCAAAGCATTACCGCCCATTGGGTTGGGACTACTGATGCTGCCGGACAATCGCCAATCACTGATACCGATCAAGATGTGCCTATTACTGTAACCGGAGCCGAAGCCACGACGGGCATCACGGGTCAGATCGCGGAATATCTGACCAAGATTGTACCGATCCAGACGCGCCCGGATCCTTTCCCTGTACCTGCGCCGGCGATTACTTATGCATCACTCAAGTACACGGTGGTGTGGACCGATGGTACTCGAGCAACATCGAATGCCACAGTGAAGATTATTTCTCTGGTCAATGGGAACCGTGAGTTCTGTCATGAAGTGAGGTGATTAGAGGGAGAGTCAAGAAAACCGGGTCCGATTAAACGGGAGGCATGAGAAATGCCTTCCCGTTTGGTTTTTTCAACGGCGCAGATTTTTCTTTCAGTAGTTAAGGATTAGTCCTACAGAAAAGCGAGAACTTGGTCTGTAGCCTTCTGGCCATTCTGGGGGAGGAAACTTTAATGGGAAGCCTCCCAAAGTTATCCTTGTTGATTTATTTTTGGGTGGTAATTCTTATGCCTTTGCATTGTTTTGACAAAAAACTGATGGCGGGTCGTGCAGGAAAATTCTGGTTTCTCGCTTTTTCCGTATTGTCCACATCGATGGCTCATGCTCGCGCCATCATCACCGATGAAACGATCAATAATAGTGCGCCAGTGGAGGACTTTATTATTGGGCGGGGTGCTACGTTGACCGTGAATAATGCTGAGACATTAAATATTTCTTCGAATGCTTCAAAGCTGGTTGTTAATGCCGGAACCTTGCAAGATATTCGAGCAACTAACGGTTCGACAGTGACGCTCGATCGTGCCACGGTCACGGCGCGTGCAAATCAGCCGGCTGTCACCATTACCAACTCAACCGCTGTCATCACAAACAGCACGATTACCAGTGATACCACAGGGTTGCAGGTTGGGCGTATACCTAGCGCGCCTCGTGAGACAGTGGTGTCCCTGATTGGAACTACGGTTACCGGCGGTATAGAAGCAGCGGTCGTCAGCGCGCAAACTACACTCAACCTGACCCGTTCTGATCTGATTTCCAATAGCGCCAATGGTTACGGTTTACGCTTGGCCAGCGGCGATGTTTTCGCACAAGGCGGCAGTATCGTCGGAGGAATGAATGGCATCTTGCTGAGCGGGGATAATTTTATCGATCGCGCCAATACCCTGGTGCTGGATGGCACGCGCGTGTCGGGAGGCAGCGGTGCCGCTATAGCGGTCGATAGCGCCGGGCGTTCGATTGTTACTAACGTACACGTACGCAATGGTGCCGATCTGGTTAGCGGAAATGGCAATTTGTTAGAGGTTGGCAACGGTGGATTAGTTAACCTGACTGTTGATAACAGCGCACTCACTGGAAACGTCGAAATTGCAAATGGCGCGTCTGCCAATATCACATTGCAAAATGATAGCTCGTTGTCCGGTAATCTTCACAATGCGGCAGCAGTTAATGTGAATAACCGAAGCTTTCTCAAAGGGGATATTGTTAACGATGTGCCTGGCGGTGCTTCTGTAGTAATTGACTCTGCGTCTGTCGTCCAGGGGAATATTTACAACTCCACGAGCGTCGATGTGAATAATGGCGCTCAGTGCAAAATGACCGGAAACAACCTGGTCAGTAAACTGCATCTTAATGGCGGCACTGTTGATTTGACTGGCGGTGATGCGTTTAATCGTGTTGATATCGTCAATCTGTCGGGCACTGGTGTTTTTGCGATGAGAGCAGATCTTGCCGCTGATGAAAGTGATTTTTTGAATGTTTCCGGTACGGCTACAGGGAGCCACCAGTTATTGATAGCTGCCAGTGCCAACGATCCAGCTTCGGGTAATCCTTTGAAAATCGGTAACATTGCGACTGGCGATGCCGCTTTCTCTTTACTGAATGGTTCTGTGGATGCGGGAGCATTCACTTATAAACTGTTAAAGGAAGGGGAGGGGTTGTACCTTGCTCCGGACAAAGAGACGGTCAGCACAGGTACCAATACGGCCCTGGCAATTGCTGCAACTGCACCGACTATTCTCTATGCAGAAATGACTACGTTGAATAATCGACTCGGTGATCGACGTTTGAATGGCGCTGAGCCGAGTGTCAGCGCCCGATCGACAGGACAATCTCAAGCCGGGGTCTGGATCCGAACCTATAGCAATCAATACAATGTTGAGAATGCCTATGGTGACGGTTATTCACAAAGCCAGAAAGGTGTATCGGTGGGGGCAGACGCACCTTTACCGATAGGAGATGGCCAATGGCTGGCGGGAGGCTTTGTCGGTTATAGCAAAACCGAGATGGATCTGAAACGAGGGAGCAACGCGACTGTCAACAGCGGATATCTTGGCGGCTATCTAACCTGGTACGACGCAGCGACGGGCTTTTACGTTGATACGGTCACCAAAATCAACCAGTTCGATAACAGTGCCAAAGTCACTATGAGCGATGGAACACGAACCAAAGGTGATTATAAGAATCTGGCACTCAGTGGTTCGGTCGAGGTTGGCAAACATATCGCTTTTGAAAATGGCGTGTTCCTGGAACCCTTTACCCAAGTCGCGGCTGCCATCGCTCAGGGCAAGGACTACACGCTTGATAATGGCTTGCGCGTCAGTAATGATCACACCCGCTCACTGGTCGGCAAGGTCGGTACCACGGTCGGCAGCGAAATGGCCTTGGCCAATGGTGGAAAATTGCAACCCCGATTAAAAGTCGCACTTTCACAAGAATTTATAAAAAATAACAAGGTCACTGTGAATGACACTCAATTTAATGATGATCTGTCGGCTACTGCTGTGGAGTTGGGCGCAGGAATAAACTGGACGCCGACGAAAAAAGCCTGGCAGGTTTACAGTGAGGTCAATACCAGTACGAGTAAAACCGTCAGCCAGGATTGGAGCGCTAGCGTCGGAGTGAGTTATAACTTCTAATGTTTGTATAAGAATCATAAAATAAAAAGGAAGCCAGGCTTCCTTTTTATTGTTCGCTATTTTTCAAATGATTGCGGTGTCGTAACTTAATTGGCCGGAGATTTTGAATGAGCTGCCTTCGGTGTCGCTAACGGTTATATCAAAATTCCCATCGATTTTGCTGACTTCATCACCTTTGCGTATTAGGTTCAGAAATACTGTGCCTTGGATGGCAGAATAAATATGAGGCTCGGCATCAGCTGTGTCGATGTAGTCAATTTTGAGTCCCTTGGTTGTAGCGGGAATGAAGAAAGTTCCGCCTTCAGTGCCTTCAGGGAAAAGCAGGGTAATCGTTTTCGTGTCGATTCGGGTTTCATCTACTCTAACAATGTGCTCGGCTGTGAATACCCATTGTTTGCCACCTAATTCCGGGTAGTCTTCCAGTTTCAGATTGAAGTAATTGGCGTTAAAGTTTACTACGTCGTTATTGCGCAAGATTTGGGCAGTGAATGAATTTATGGTTTGGATGGTTACATTGAGCGGCGCATTCATGAACGTTCTCCGAATTTAGTTGGGTACCTATCCATAAGCCAGATCCAGCTTAATGCATGGATGTCACATATAAACGTGTGTGCGCAACTTTGTATACTGTCAGAGTTGACAGGTGTACAGGCGGGTAGTTTTATGCTTCTGCAGATTGCAAGGGTGTTTCTTTATATGCAGTACGGTTTTTATACTTTAAAGCGTGATGCCCTGATTTCCCATGTTGGAAAGCGTATCAAGTCATCGTTCGCTGGCTCGTATGGTGATCAAATTGCAGGCGGTAATCCTGAAAGGCTTCGCACCGCCGTCAGCCGAACAACCCCGCTGCAATATTGATCGAAAACCCCAGGATTGCTGTGTTGAAAACAAATCCGATCAACGACTGCGCCAGCACGATTTTCCGTATATCCCGTGTCGCCACGCCTACATCCGCTGTCTGCACTGCCACACCGATGGTGAACGAGAAGTACAAGAAGTCCCAGTAGTTGGGCGTGGTCAGACCTTCGGCAAAACGCAGGGCCGGCTCCTTGCTATCGCAGGTGTAATACAACCTCGCGTAGTGCACGCAGAAAATCACTCCGATCAGCAGCCACGAACCGATCACCGTGAGGGCGGTAAAGCCGTAGTGCAGGAGCTTGCGCGTGGTTTCCAGATCTTTGCTGCCCGCGAGTTCGAAGGTGATGGTCGCCAGACTAGCGAGGGCAGCGATGCACACCACAAACAGCACCAGCCCGGCATTTTCGTCTTCGACTTCAGCGATACGTTTGACGTCCGGCGCCTTGGCGCGCACGGTCAGCCAGAACATCAGGATCAGGTAAGTCCAGACACCGGCGTTCCAGCCGATGAGGATTTTGCTGACGATGGAATCGGCGGGGGCCAACAGACCAGTGGCGAGGCCGAAGAGGGCGGCGGCAGACAGGCGAGGGTGGGTGCGGGCGAGGAAGCGCATGGGGACTCGATGGGCCAGGGTAGTTCAGACACCTTAGCCCAGCGATGCAGGATATGACCACTGACTCGAGTTTATGAAGAACCCTGTGGGAGCGAGCCTGCTCGCGAAGGCGTCGGTAGATTCAACATAGATGTTGGCAGACCGGACGCTTTCGCGAGCAGGCTCGCTCCCACAATTGGTATCAGTGGGGTTTGGTGAATCGTTGTACGAGCTTCATGACCACGACGAAGAACACCGGGACGAAGATGACCGCCAGCGTCGCGGTGATCATCCCGCCAATCACGCCGGTGCCGATCGCCTGCTGACTCGCCGAGCTGGCGCCGGTGGCAATGGCCAGTGGCACCACGCCGAGAATGAATGCCAGCGAAGTCATCACGATCGGTCGCAGACGCAAACGCGCGGCCTGCAACGTCGCATCGATCAGGTCGTGACCTTCGTCATACAGGCTCTTGGCAAACTCGATGATCAGGATCGCGTTCTTCGCCGACAGACCGATGATGGTGATCAGGCCAACCTTGAAGAACACATCATTGGGCATGCCGCGCAATGTCACCGCCAGCACCGCGCCGAGCACGCCCAGCGGCACTACCAGCAACACCGAGGTCGGAATCGACCAGCTCTCGTACAGCGCCGCCAGACACAGGAACACCACCAGCAACGACAGCCCAAGCAGGATCGGCGCCTGGTTGCCGGACAAGCGTTCCTGCAACGACAGCCCTGTCCATTCCTGGCCCAGACCTTTCGGCCCCTGCGCCACCAGACGTTCAATCTCCGCCATGGCCTCACCCGTGCTGTGCCCCGGCGACGGCTCGCCGGAAATCGCAATCGCCGGATAGCCGTTGTAACGGGTCAACTGTGCCGGGCCTTGAATCCAGTTGGCCTGCACGAACGCAGACAGCGGCACCATGTGCCCGGTGTTGTTACGTACATGCATTTTCAGCAGATCGGCCACCTGGCTGCGTTGATCGCCTTCGGCTTGCACGACAACACGCTGCATGCGCCCCTGATTGGGGAAATCGTTGATGTAGCTGGAGCCGACGGCAGTGGACAGCACATTGCCGATATCGGCGAACGATACGCCCAGGGCATTGGCCTGCTTGCGGTCGACCACCAACTGCACCTGCGGCGCTTCGGCCAGCGCGCTTTCACGCACGTTCATCAGTACCGGGCTTTTCTCGGCGGCTGCGAGCAGTTCGGTGCGCGCTTGCATCAAGGTCGCATGGCCGAGGCCGCCGCGATCCTGCAAGCGGAACTCGAAACCGCTCGATGTGCCGAGGCCATCCACGGGCGGTGGCAGCACCGAGAACGCCATGGCGTCCTTGATTTCAGTCAGTGCGATATTGGCGCGATCGGCAATCGAGCTGGCGGCATCATCACTGCTGCGCTGCGACCAGTCCTTCAGCGTCGAGAACGCCAAGGCTGCGTTCTGGCCGCTCCCGGAGAAACTGAAACCGAGAATCACCACGGTGTCACTGATCCCCGGCTCGCTGGCGTTATGTGCCTCAAGCTGTTCAGCCACGGCCACCGTGCGGTTCTTGGTAGCGCCGGGCGGCAGTTGAATATCCGTGATGGTGTAGCCCTGATCTTCCACCGGCAGGAACGAGGAGGGCAGACGCGCGAAGCACAGGCCCAGTCCAACCAGCAGCACAGCGTAGATCAGCAGGTAACGGCCGCTGCGTTTCAGCGCATAGCCGACCCAGCCCTGATAGCGATCAGTCAGGTGCTCGAAGCGGCGGTTGAACCAGCCGAAGAAGCCGGATTTTTCGTGGTGTTCGCCCTTGGCAATCGGCTTGAGCAGCGTCGCGCACAGTGCCGGCGTGAGGGTCAGGGCGAGGAACGCCGAGAACAGAATCGATGTCGCCATCGACAGCGAGAACTGCTGGTAAATCACCCCGACCGAGCCTTGCATGAACGCCATCGGAATGAACACCGCGACCAGCACCAGCGTGATGCCGATGATCGCGCCGGTAATCTGCGTCATGGCTTTGCGTGTGGCTTCCTTGGGCGACAGGCCCTCGGTGGCCATGATCCGCTCGACGTTCTCCACCACGACGATGGCGTCGTCCACCAGAATACCGATGGCCAAGACCATGCCGAACATGGTCAGCACGTTGATCGAGAAGCCCAGCGCGAGCATGGTCGCGAACGTGCCCATCAGCGCCACCGGCACCACTAGCGTCGGGATCAACGTGTAGCGCACGTTCTGCAGGAACAGGAACATCACCGCAAACACCAGCAGCATCGCTTCGCCCAAGGTGTAAATCACTTTGGTGATCGAGACTTTGACGAACGGCGAAGTGTCGTACGGAATCTTGTATTCCACGCCCGCCGGGAAGTAGCGCGACAGCTCATCCATCTTCGCCCGCACCAGGGTCGCGGTGTTCAGCGCGTTGGCGCCCGGCGACAACTGCACGCCGACAGCGGTCGACGGTTTGCCGTTGAGACGCGTACCGAACTGGTATTCCTGGCTGCCGATCTCGACCCGCGCGACGTCACCGATGCGCACGGTGGAGCCGTCGCGATTGGCCTTGAGCACGATGTCGGCGAACTCTTGCGGCGTCGACAACTGACCTTTCACCAGAATGGTCGCGGTGATTTCCTGACTGGATGGATTGGGCAGATCGCCGATGCTGCCGGCGGACACCTGAGCGTTCTGCGCGACGATGGCTTCATTGACGTCAGCCGGTGTCAGGTTGAACGCGATCAGCTTCTGCGGATCGATCCAGATGCGCATGGCCCGTTCGGCGCCATACAACTGCGCCTTGCCGACGCCCTCCAGACGCTTGATCTCGTTCATCACGTTACGCGCCAGATAATCGCTGAGCGCCACGTCATCGAGCTTGCCATCGCTGGAGGTCAGGGTGATCAGCAAGAGAAAACCGGACGAGACTTTTTCAACCTGCAAACCCTGCTGAGTCACCGCTTGCGGCAGGCGCGACTCGACCACTTTGAGGCGGTTTTGCACGTCGACTTGCGCCAGCTCCGGGTTGGTGCCCGGCTGGAACGTGGCTTTGATCGTCGCGCTGCCGAGGCTGCTTTGCGATTCGAAATACAGCAAGTGATCGGCGCCGTTGAGCTCTTCCTCGATAAGGCTGACCACGCTTTCATCGACGGTCTGCGCCGAGGCGCCGGGATACACGGCGTAGATTTCGATCTGCGGCGGGGCGACGTCGGGGTATTGCGCCACCGGCAACTGTGGGATGGCCAGCGCACCGGCCAACAGGATGAACAGCGCGACGACCCAGGCAAACACCGGGCGGTCGATAAAGAACTGCGGCATAGAAAAGCGTCCTGCTTACTGACCAGAGGTCTGGGCAAGTGGAAGAGGGGTGTTGTCGATCTGCACGGTTTCGCCGGGGCGGGCGTGTTGCAGGCCTTCGATGACGATGCGGTCGCCGGGCTTGAGGCCGCCGGTGACGATCCAGCGATTGTTCTGCACCGCGCCCAGTTGCACCGGTTGCTCAGCGACGCGCATCTGCTCATCGACGGTCAGCACCTGAGCAATGCCGGCGCTGTCACGCTGCACGGCACGCTGCGGCACGGTAATGCCGTTCTGGATGGTGGCCTGTTCCAGACGCACGCGGATGAAACTGCCCGGCAGCAAGTCGAGATCCGGATTTGGGAATTCGCTGCGCAGGATGATCTGACCCGTGCCCGGGTCGACAGTGATGTCGCTGAAGAGCAATTTGCCTGGCAGCGGATACAGGCTGCCGTCATCCTGAATCAGCGTGGCTTTGACCTGATCCTGGCCGACTTCCTGCAGTTGCCCGGAACGGAACGCGCGGCGCAACTCGTTGAGTTCACGGGTCGACTGGGTGAGGTCGGCGTGAATCGGGTTGAGCTGCTGAATCAGTGCCAACGGTGTGGTTTCGTTCTGCCCGACCAGTGCGCCTTCGGTGACCAGCGCACGGCCGACGCGACCGGAAATCGGCGCGGTGACGGTGGCATAACCCAGATTCAGTTTCGCCCGTTCGACGGCAGCCTTGTTGGCCGCAACGTCAGCAGCGGTTTGCCGGGCATTGGCGCGGGCGTTGTCGTAGTCCTGAGCGCTGATGGCTTTGTCATCGATCAACTGGGCGTAGCGTTGCTCTTGCAGTTTCGCTTGAAAGGCATTGGCTTCTGCCTTGCGCAGCGCAGCTTCGGCGCTGTCGAGGTCAGCCTTGAACGGCGCCGGGTCAATGCGGAACAGCACATCGCCTTTTTTCACGTCGCTGCCTTCGCGGAAGGTGCGTTGCAAGACCACACCGGCCACCCGTGCGCGCACTTCGGCGATGCGTGGCGCGGCGATGCGGCCGCTGAGTTCGCTGCTGATCGTCAGGGGATGCGCTTCGAGCGTCTCGATGCGCACCGTGGCCGGTGATGCCTGATCCTCGGCTTTCGAGGATGAATCACAGGCGCTCAGTGTCAGCGCCATCGCGATCAGGCCGAGTCCGGCCAGCAGTTTCTTCGACATGTACAACCCCCAATATTGATGTCCGCATCCTACGGGCAGACGCCGAGATTAGCGGTGAAGCTTTGTAGGCGCTGTGTGAAATTGTGTAAGGGTTTTGCTCAGGGATGGGCGAGGGCGTATATCCTTCAGGTCTTGAAATTTATTGCGACAGATAGATAGCTTTCGCGAGCAGGCTCGCTCCCACAGGGGATCGCATTCCAAGTGTGGGAGCGAGCCTGCTCGCGAATGGGCCTTATCAGTCGCCACAGCACTTTCTGGATCACCCCATGCCCAACATCCTCCTGGTCGAAGACGACACCGCCCTCGCCGAACTGATTTCCAGCTACCTGGAGCGCAACGGATATTCCGTCAGCGTGATCGGCCGTGGTGACCATGTGCGCGAGCGGGCGCGAGTCAATCCGCCGGATCTGGTGATCCTCGACCTGATGCTGCCCGGCCTTGATGGCCTGCAAGTCTGCCGTTTATTGCGCGCCGATTCGGCGACGTTGCCGATCCTGATGCTGACGGCTCGCGATGACAGTCACGATCAAGTGCTGGGCCTGGAAATGGGCGCCGACGATTACGTCACCAAACCCTGCGAGCCGCGCGTGTTGTTGGCACGGGTGCGCACCTTGTTGCGCCGCAGCAGCCTCGGCGAACCGCTGACCGCCAATGACCGCATTCTCATGGGCAATCTGTGCATCGACCTGTCCGAGCGCACCGTGACGTGGCGCGATCAGCCGGTCGAGCTGTCCAGCGGCGAATACAACTTGCTCGTGGTGCTGGCTCGCCATGCCGGCGAAGTGTTGAGCCGCGATCAGATCCTGCAACGCCTGCGCGGGATTGAATTCAACGGCACCGATCGCTCGGTGGACGTGGCGATTTCCAAGCTGCGCCGCAAGTTCGACGACCATGCGGGCGAGGCGCGCAAGATCAAGACCGTGTGGGGCAAGGGCTATCTGTTCAGCCGCTCAGAGTGGGAATGCTGAGCTGATGTTTCGCATCCTGTTTCGCCTGTATCTGGTGACGATCGTCTCCTACAGCGCGGCGATCTATCTGGTGCCGGATCTGGTGGTCATGGCGTTCCGGGATCGCTTCGTCACTTACAACCTCGATTATTCGCGCGGTCTGCAATCGTTGATTACCCGTCAGTTTCACGCCGTGCCGCACGAGCAGTGGCCGGCGCTGGCGGCGTCGATGGACAAGGATTTCCAGCCGCTGCACATCGCCCTCGCGCGGATCGACGATGCCGGGTTCACCGCTCTCGAGCAGCAACGCCTGCGCCGTGGTGAAAACGTCGTACGCATTGGCGACTGGGGCTGGCGCACGTTGGCGGTGACGCCGCTGGACGACACCACCGCCGTGCAAATGGTCGTGCCGCCGGATCCGCTGGACGTCAATCTGTTGTACTGGAGCATCAACGTCCTGATCGGCGCGAGTCTGCTCGCCTGCCTGTTGATGTGGCTGCGCCCGCATTGGCGTGATCTGGAACGCCTCAAAGGCACTGCCGAACGCTTCGGTAAAGGTCACTTGAGCGAGCGCACAAAAATCGCTCCGAGCTCCAACATCGGCAGCCTCGCCAATGTTTTCGACACCATGGCGGGCGATATCGAAAACCTGCTCAATCAGCAGCGTGACCTGCTCAACGCCGTGTCCCATGAACTGCGTACGCCACTGACTCGTCTGGATTTCGGCCTGGCTCTCGCCCTGTCCGATGACTTGCCGAGCGCCAGCCGCGAGCGCTTGTTGGGCCTGGTCGCGCACATTCGTGAGCTGGATGAGTTGGTACTGGAATTGCTCTCTTACAGCCGTTTGCAGAACCCGGCGCAACTGCCGGAGCAGGTCGAGGTGTCGCTGGATGAGTTCATCGACAGCATTCTGGGCAGTGTCGATGAAGAGCTGGAGTCGCCGGAGATCGTCATCGATGTGTTGCTGCACGGTCAGCTCGAACGCTTCTCGCTCGATCCACGCCTGACCGCGCGGGCGATCCAGAACCTGCTGCGCAATGCCATGCGCTATTGCGAAAAACGCATTCAGATTGGCGTGCAGGTCAATGCCGAGGGCTGTGAGATCTGGGTCGATGATGACGGCATCGGTATTCCCGATGATGAGCGAGAGCGGATTTTCGAGCCGTTCTATCGACTTGATCGCAGTCGGGATCGGGCTACGGGTGGGTTTGGTCTTGGTCTGGCGATCAGCCGTCGCGCGCTGGAAGCACAGGGCGGCACACTGACCGTTGAGTCTTCACCGTTGGGCGGGGCACGTTTCCGGCTGTGGTTGCCCAATAACGCCTGAGCTGCGTGACGCTGAAAATGTACCTGTGGAAGCGAGCCTGCTCGCGAAGGCGTCGGGTCAGTCAACGCATACTTGGCTGACATACCGCCTTCGCGAGCAGGCTCGCTCCTACAGGGAATTGCGTTGTTCAGACCAGCTCTGTGGATTGAATCAACCCGACCCCGGCACTTTGCATCCGCTCAATCGCTGCCGCCAGTGATCCATTCAGATCGATCGCCCGGCACGCATCCAGCACCACATAAGTATTGAACCCCGCCGCCCGTGCATCCAGCGCCGAAAACATCACGCAGAAATCCAGCGCCAGCCCCACCATGTAGACCGTATCGATCCCGCGCTCTTTCAGGTAGCCGGACAGCCCCGTGGTGGTATGACGATCGGCCTCCAGAAAGGCCGAATAGCTGTCGATATCCGGATTGCAGCCCTTGCGAATGATCAGTTGGGCGTGAGGCAGGTCAAGTTCCCGGTGAAACTCGGCCCCCGGTGTCGATTGCACACAATGGTCGGGCCAGAGCGTCTGCTCGCCATAAGGCAACTGGATGACATCGTAGGGCTGGTGCCCGGGATGACTGGACGCGAATGAGGCGTGACCGGTCGGATGCCAGTCCTGTGCGACGACAACCTGGGTGAACTGGCGGGCGAGCCGGTTGATCAGCGGTACAATCAGGTCTCCTTCGGGGACCGCTAATCGACCGCCGGGGGTGAAGTCGTTTTGAACGTCGATCACCAGTAAGGCAGAACGGGATGAATCTGGCATCGTGGAGGCATCCTCGGAAAAAATACGCGCTGAGCATAGTGCAGGAACTAGCTGGTGATTAAGCGGCTTTTTAACAGTTTTGCCTTGTCTTCCAGCGCTATCGGGGCGTCGTGTCCGATCAGCATCCAGGCGTGTTCACGTTCAGTCCAATACACCACGTTCATCTCACGCCGACGCTCATGGGCCAACGGCTGACTGCCGCTGTTCGAGCGGGTCACACACAGCGCCAATGGCCCATGTTTCGCATCCAGATAAACGATCTGCGCAATCGGTACGCCGTCGTACTCCAGCATCTGCGCCCGTTTGAATTCGGCATCAGGCAGCTTCAAAGTGGCTGGCGCAAGGTTCAGGCCCAGGCGCGCATCGACGGTGCGCAGTTGCACGCGTTGGGAGGCTTCGTCGGTGGGCAGGTGATCGAGCGTTTGCGGCACATACAGCGCCATGTAATCGCCCACCAATGCCCGCCAGTTGTTCGATTGCGCGGCGTGCCAGCCGAGGAATAACCGGTCGGCCAACACGCCACCGGCCAACAGCGCAGCGGCGGCGCCACCGATAAACCAGCGGCGATTGAAGCCCGGAGGCTGCGGCGCTGGAATGGCGTCCAGCCGCGCTTGCAGACGCTCCAGCGGGGCCTGTTGCGCCAGCTCGTCATAGGCTTTCTTGTACGGCAGGTTGCTGCGGCTGAGCCATTGCACGCGCAGACTCAGCAGTGAGTCTTCGGCAATGGCGTTGTCGAGTTGATGGCGATAGTCGCCGTCGAGTTCGCCGTCGAGGTAGGCGACCAGTTGCTCATCCGAAGGTGGGTTCATGATCGGTCTCCTTCGGTGGATTTCGGCACGGTCTGCAGCGGTGGGTATTCAGCGAGTTTGAGGCGGGCGGTGGCCAGACGGCTCATGACCGTGCCGATCGGCACTTGCAGGATTTCAGCGACTTCGCGGTAGGACAAGCCTTCGACATAGGCCAAATACACTGTTTCGCGCTGGGTTTCCGGCAGCGCGTCGACGCGGCGAATTACTTGCGCGGCCATCACATGCGTTTGTGCGGCGTACTCACCATCGAACGCCAGTTGACCATCGGCATCGACCTGCCCCGTCCCCTGACGCACGCGACGAGCGCGTACTTCATTGAGCCAGATCGAATGCAGAATGCTCAGCAACCAGCGATCCATGCGCGTACCGTCGAGGTATTGACCGGCGCGCTCCAGCGCTCGCACACACGTGGCCTGCACCAGATCCTCGGCCAAATGCCGATTGCGCGACAGCAACAAACCGTAGCGCCACAATCGCGCCAGATGCTGTCCGAGTTCTGCTCTGAATGCCTGATCGTTGACGATGATGGCGGCCCTTATAAGTGTTCAGGTTTTCGATGAGTCGTTGATGGCTTCGGCCAGGTCCTGGTATTCCTCGCAGGACGTGCCGCAAATCGATTGGATCTGCCGCAACTGCTCCTGCGCCAGGTCAACGCGGCCTTTGATCACATAGGCCTCGCCGAGGTATTCGCGCACTTGCGCGTACTGCGGATCGAGTTTCACCGATTGCAGGTAATAACCGATGCCCTCGTCAGTGCGCCCTAGCTTGCGCGTGGCGTAACCGCGATAGTTGAGGGCCTTGGCGGTGTGCGGTTGCTTGAGCGTATCGAGCAGTGCCAGGGCTTCATCGTAGCGACCGGCCTTGGCGAGGCGATAGGCGTAATCGGTACGGTCAGCGTCCGGCAGCAGGCTGCTGGTTTGCAGTACGCACTTCTGCGTTTTGCTGTCCCAGACCTGGCCTTTCGGGCATTCCGGCTTCTGCACCGGCGCGTCTTCATCGCCATTGGCCAGGGCTAATTGGCTGGACATCGCCGCGACCAGTAACAACGGGGCGGCGAACATAACGGAACGGATAGTCATGGGCAAGGCTCCACAGAAAGTTATGTTTCACTTTGAACACTACAGGGTGAATTTTTATTCATTGCTTTATCAGTGACTGTTCAAGTTCAGCGTAAATTCAAGCGCTATGCTCGTCAGCGTCTGCCGTCGATCCGATGTTTTGCCGTAAGGAGCGTTGCCATGACCGACCACGTCCATCACTCAGCCGCTGCCGGCTACAAAACGGCTGCCGACACCTATGTGAAAGGTCGGCCGGACTATCCGCCGCAGGTCAGTGGGTGGTTGGCCGCGACTCTGGGCCTGGATGGGCACAAGACTGTAATCGATCTGGGCGCCGGTACTGGCAAGTTCACCGGACTTCTGGTGGCGACCGGTGCGCAAGTGATCGCGGTTGAGCCGGTGGCGCAAATGCTGGAAAAGCTCTCGGACGCCTGGCCTGACGTGCTAGCCGTGAGCGGCACGGCGACTGACTTGCCGTTGCCCGACGCTTCCGTGGATGTGGTGATTTGCGCGCAAGCGTTTCACTGGTTCGCCAGTGCCGAGGCGCTGACGGATATCGCCCGGGTGCTCAAGCCCGGTGGCAAGTTGGGGTTGATCTGGAATTTGCGCGACACCCAGGTCAGTTGGGTGCCGAAACTGGACGCCATCGTCAACGCGCTGGAGGGTGACACGCCACGCTATTACACCGGCGTCTGGCGCACAGCGTTTCCGCACCCGGCGTTCGCGCCTCTGCAGGTCGAGCGGTTTCACCATGGTCATACGGGCTCGCCGGAAGACGTGATCTTCAATCGAGTGCGCTCGACCAGTTTCATCGCCGCGCTGCCGGAGGCGCAGCGGGCGAAGGTCGATGAGCAGATTCATGCGTTAATCGCCACAGAGCCGGAACTGCGTGGCAGGGATGTGGTGACGGTGCCGTATGAAACGGCGGCGTTCGTCGCCGTAAAAAAGGGCTGAATGCCACGACATTCCAGTGTAGGAGTGAGCCTGCTCGCGATAGCGGAGTGTCAGTTACCTCATTTTTGGCTGACACTCCGCTATCGCGAGCAGGCTCACTCCTACAGGGTTTTCAGGTGTTCATAGTATCTGGCTGCACTTTGCCACCGCCTTGCGCCGTTCGCGAACCCCACGCACCACCAGATACAACAACGGCCCGATCGATACGAAAACCGCCGTCAACAACAAATAAGGCAGCACCGACCAAATCGACTGCCCACGCGACCGGGCATCCTTGACCATCCACACGCCCGCCAGCGTGGCCAGCAGATACAGATCAATCACCACCTGCGCGGTATCGGGCCGCGACATCAGGCTGATGCCAAAGTCGATCAACGACTGTTCAGCCTGGAGCATCACCGAAACGGTGTAACCGCTAAACGCGAGCAAAGCCGCGAGGGGCAGGGCGATCGACATCATGCATTCCTTCCGTGGTGTGATGAGAGAGTCGCCAGACTAACGCTGCCGCGCAAAATTGGCCATTGACTCGGCAATAGCGCACAGGCTAATTTCCAGCCCATGACTTCGACTGTATCGCGCTGCCAGCCAATGATTATTACCGCCATTCCTCATTTGGCGGGCTAGCTCACGACTGCAGCACCCAACCCGCCCTAGAGGCGGGTTTTTACTTTCTGTCTCCGGGGTTTTTGAAGTGTGGCTCATGTAGGAGCTGCCGAAGGCTCGGGCCGCGATCGGACGATCTTTTGATCTTGTTTTTGATTTAGAAAAACCAAAGTCAAAAGATCGCAGCCTTCGGCAGCTCCTACAGGGACCGTGTGAAATTCTGCCAAGGAGATGTTCATGAGTTACACATACGATCAGCAAACCCTGCTTGAGCACTACGTGAAAAAGATCCTCGCCGCGCCGGTGTACGACATCGCGGTGCGCACGCCTTTGCAAGCGGCGCCGGCGCTGTCGGAGGCGCTGGGCAACCGGATTCTGCTCAAGCGTGAAGACCTGCAACCGACGTTCTCCTTCAAGATCCGTGGCGCCTACAACAAACTGGTGCAATTGAGTGATGAACAGAAGGCGCGCGGGGTAATCACCGCATCGGCCGGCAATCACGCGCAAGGCGTGGCGTTGGCCGCGCGCGAACTGGGGATCGCGGCGACCATCGTCATGCCAGCGACAACGCCGGAACTGAAAGTGCTCGGTGTGCGCAGTCGTGGCGCTGAAGCGCTGCTGCATGGCGAGAGTTTCCCGTTCGCCCTGGCGCATGCGCTGCAACTGGCAGAACAGAGCGGACGCACCTTCGTGTCACCGTTCGATGACCCGGAGGTGATCGCCGGGCAGGGCACCGTGGCGATGGAAATCCTCCGCCAGCATCAAGGTTCGCTGGATGCGATTTTTATCCCGGTAGGTGGTGGCGGTCTGATCGCCGGCATCGCGGCCTACGTCAAATACCTGCGCCCGGAAGTGCGGATCATCGGCGTTGAATCGGAACATTCAGCGTGCCTGAAGGCTGCGCTCGAAGCTGATCAACGCGTCGTGCTGCCCACTGTGGGGACGTTCGCCGATGGCGTGGCGGTAGCGCAGATCGGCGCGTTCGGGTTTGAGGTCTGCCGCTTTTGCGTCGACGAGGTGATCACCGTCAGCAACGACGACCTCTGCGCAGCGATCAAGAATATCTACGACGATACCCGCTCGATCACCGAACCTTCCGGCGCGCTGGCCGTGGCGGGGATCAAGCAATACGTCGCGCGGACCGGGGTGCGCGAGCAGACATTCGTGGCGATCGACTCGGGCGCGAATATCAACTTCGACAGCCTGCGCCATGTCGCCGAGCGCGCCGCAGTCTGCAGCGTCTCGGCGTGAAGCGGCTTACGGCAGCAACGGGCGCAGGAAGCTGCGCTCGTAGCTGAAGATGAACTTTTTCTCGACCAGACTGGCGACCAGTGCGGTGCTTTCCGGGTCAGTCATCGCGATGTGCCGATAGCTTTCGTAATCCGCCAGTGACGGAAAGCTGAACAGGCAATAAGCGATGTTGCTCGCGCCCTCGGACGGCAAAAAGTAGCCGTGATGCGTGCCGCCCAAGCGCTCGACGATGCCAAGCCAGGCCTTGGCGTAGGCCTCGAACTCGGGCAATTGGTACGGATCAATGACATATCGGACGTGGCAGGTAATCAAGCAACGCACTCCTTGTTCGGATTATTCCTGCAGGGCTGTACCGACTTTTTCCGACGCCGACCAGATGCGATAACGCACTTCGACGTCCGACGGCGCATACACCACGACCGGCAACTTGCTGTTGTACCGCAGCATGAAACCGTCACCAACGACCGGCACGAAGGCGCGTTTCTTCTGGCTGCCGGGCGGGCAGGCCATCATCGTGCTCATCGGGCCGATGACCTTTTCCAGTCGATAGAACGGATAACCCCAGCCTTCAAGATTCTTCTCATCGAGAACACCGCCCAAACGCTGGCGATTGCAGTCCACTTCAAGGGTTTTGCCGGCGAGGATTTCCACCTGGAAGTTTTCTTCCTGCTCTTGCTTGGGCAAATGAATAACCTGGCGGGTGAACCCGGCTTCAGCCTTCGGGTACGGCGCGACGTCTTCAAGCTTGGCGGCGTGGGCGAGGGTGGACAGGCTGGCGATGAACAGCCCGGTGGTCGCGTAAACGCGTAAAGAACCCATGGAAGCCTCCGTGCGGGTGTAGGGTGGATAACGGGCATTCTTACCGTCATGGGCCGTGATTGCAAACCAGCGTCGAGTTGCAAATTGCAGTACCCGCCGAGGCCATTCTTGCAATTTGCAAGTAGCCAAATACTGGCACCGCCGCCAAGTGCTTGATTTCATGAGGGTGAAAATGAACCGATGAAAGGCACGCTTTATGCGTCTTTTCAGTGCGGCGCACCGGCCTTGGGCGCCTACACTCCAATGGGCATTTCGCAGTACCACCGCTTGTCGCACCAGGGAAACAGCGGGGACACACCCGTGCAGGGGCAGCAACGGTCAGCGTGAATACTTGATTGGCATCTCACAGTAAGGAGAGGGTTTCGCCATGTTTCTGTCTGCCTTGGAACTACGCAATATCATTGAAAGCAGTTTTCTGCCGAAACGCTGCCAGTGCACGCTGTCGCCGGACTTGTCGATGACCGTCAAGGTTTTCGGCGATCACCAGACCGATCAAGTCGATCTGTTGGTCAGTGGCATCGACGCCAGCCACCTCAATGGCTGTCGTGAAATCAACGAACTGATCGCCGGGCTGCGCTCGGATCTGAACCAGCAAACTGTGCAACATCACTACAGCCCACGCTCCAGAGTCGTTTAACGCACCGTTTCACCCAGTTCGACCGTCACGCGCCGGGCCTGCACAAAACCAAGGCCCAGCGCGAACTCGACCAGCACCGCGAGCAAAATCCCGGGGCCGGCATGGCCGTTCAGCCATTCCGCAAAACCCAGCACCGCCAAACCAAAACAACCGACGATAAACCCGTTGCTCAGCGCATTGCGCCCCAGCGACGGCGGCGCGTTGCGCACCAGATAAAACATCACCCCCAACGCCGCAAACAGCACCGCACTGCGCCGCGCGACAAACCCGGCAGCGTCGGAATACTCGATGCTCCAGATCGCCAGCAGCCTCTCCGGGAAAACGCCCCAAGCCAACGCCAGCAAAAAACACAACGAACACGTGAAGCCCGACAACGAGCGAAACGACAACTGCATGGCGAATCCTTGCGGCAGTGAGGAGGGCTCCGAGCATAACCGCCGAAACTCCCCACGCCTACCGCAAACCCGCAAATCAGACGTTTCTGTCAGTTCTGGAAGTTGCACGCGTCAGACAATTTCCGGTAGCTGATTTCTTCAGGCTTACCGGCATTGTCGATGTACTTCATATCGGCCGTGACCACTTTGCACAGTTGCGTTGGCGGCTCGGTCAACGACACCACTTTGGCCACATGCAGCGGCATGCCGTACTCATACGGCACGGCTTTGGAAGTGGAAGAGGTGTCATTGGCCTGGGCCAGCCCGGCAAACGCGGCGCAGGCGAGGGCGGCAGTGAGCAATAAAGGACGAATGTTCATGAAAGGACTCCCGAGTGGCGGTTCTAGCGTTCGGCGTGATGCACCCGAACCTGCCGCACTGGGCAACAGCCAGAATGGCTGAGGGCGTGCGGTTCAGTAGAGTTTTTGACCACGGCGTTAAGAGATGGTTAACCGAGCTGAACGCCGGCTGTCAGGGAGTGCGGCGGTTTTCTCAGGAAGGTTTGGCGAATTCCTACAAAGGCTGGTGCCTTGTCTGCTTTCGGCGGCTGGAGCGGGGCGGTTATTGTCGGTTGCCGCTGCAAAATCAGTGGTTCGGGTTTGGTCACCCGGGAATAATCGATTGCATATGTGCCATCATTTGCACCGCGGAGTTCTTTGACCGTGAAGTGCATAGCTGTGGCGGCCGTGTGCAGGACGCCTTCGGGCGAGCTGAGTTGATTGTTCTCGGTTGACCAAGCCTGTACACGGTCCGCCTCCCACCGTTTGGTCACGGTGTCGGCGGTTACTTTTGAAACAATCGAGTAATCAATATGCCAATAATCAAACTGCTACAAAACCGCTATCTCCCCCTCAGCAGCAACGTCACCGAAACCCCGACACTGCTCATCGACACCCAAGCCAACCCGAAAGA
This sequence comes from Pseudomonas sp. Irchel s3a12, assembly GCF_900187485.1. NCBI lineage: Bacteria > Pseudomonadati > Pseudomonadota > Gammaproteobacteria > Pseudomonadales > Pseudomonadaceae > Pseudomonas > Pseudomonas sp. Irchel s3a12. The sequence goes on along the minus strand of NZ_FYDN01000017.1, from coordinate 8,503 downwards.
CATCCTCGAAGCCGCCGTCCAGCGCATCCGCGCCGCCGCCGACCTGCTCGAAACCCTGCATTGCCTGTGCTTCAAGCACGCCGACGTGCAAGACATTCCACACATTACCCATGCGCTTTACCTGCTGACGCAGGATGGCAATGATTTGCTGCAGGTGGCGCAGCAGCAGATGTTGAACTGGAAAGCGCCTGCTTGAGTTCACCACTCAAAAAAGCCTGCCGTCGAAAGAGGGCAGGCTGAGGGGCTGCGGGATTCGAAAAGCTCATTGTGGTTGCTGGCTGCGAGCGTATTCGACCAGATCCTTGGGGTAGACCATGTGATCGATTTTGCTGTCGTCAATGCCATACAGAAAGGCAACAGCGCCTGCTTCAAATGCCCAATACCCTACGTAGGTTCCTTCCTCTCCTTGAAGATGGGAATCGTGCCAAGGGGCTTGCTTGAAGGCTCGATACCATTGCTGGCAGTATTTTTTAATAAGTTTAGGCGGTTCGCCTTTCGTGTCGCTGTAGATTGCTTGGATAAGTAGTGTATAGACGTCGTGATACCACTCATCTATGTCGCGCCGATGTGGAATAAATGTGTTTAGCAAAGCCTCATAAAGGGTGTCTTCACCTGCATATCCTGCGTCGTCAATGAGTTTGACAAAGCGTAGGAGCAGGTCAGTCCGATGTAAAAGTATGCAAAGACTGATGACTTGAACGGCTTCTTCGTACTGATTGGGCCAATCATCGATTGCCAGAGGAGAAATGTTCGGCACGCCTAAATGCTCGGCCAAAGTCTTTTGGCGAATTTCATATTTCTCTATCAGCTCTTCAAGTATAGGAATAAGTTTTTCTATACGCTCGCCTGCTGTATAGGTGGCAAATAACTTTTCCAAAGCAAGCGTCTGGAAATATCTTGCGCGCTGAGATGCTTCTTCTAATGCGGAGTCTGATTTGAATTTGTTTGTTGAGAACAAATTTAGAAGCTCGTCATATTCCCTGAGGAAATTTTCATAGCGTGCGGCGCTAAAGAGTGTCTGTCTTATGTTCATGAGTATTTTGCTCCAATCGAATGGCCACATTTCTGGCGTATTCGACTAAGTCCTTTGGATAAACCATGTGATCCATTTTGCTGTCATCTATCCCATATAAAAATGCGATAGCTCCTGCTTCTATAGCCCAGTACCCTACGTAATTACCATCTTCGCCCTGTAAGTGCGAATCGTGCCATGGAGCTTGCTTGAATGCCGGATACCAACTTTCGCAGTATCTTTTTAATAGATTTGAGGCTTCGTCTTTATCTTCTTCGTAGATGGCTAGGACGAGGGGGGTGTAGACGTCGTGGTACCAACGGTCAACATCGTATCGATCCGGTAAAAGCTTGCAAAGAAGGTCCTCATATAGCGTGTCGTCGCCGGCGTACCCTGCAGGATCAGTAAGTGCAACAAAGCGTTTTAGTAAATCGGTGCGATGGAGAAGTATGCATAAACTAAATACTTGAACGCACTCTTCGTACTGATCTAACCAATCATCAATGGTTAACGGTGTTATGTTCGGAATGCCTTCATGGATAGCCAGTTTTTCTTGAAGTATTTCGTAGCCGTCGACAAGACTTTCCATCAGTGGGATTAGAGTGTCTATTTCATTTCCGGCTGTATAGCGGATAAGTATTTCTTTGAGTATCAATTTTTGGAAGTGACGAGCTCTCAGAGAGTTTTCTTGGTTCTCTGAGTCCGCCTGAAAAGTATTTTCTTCGAAGAATAAATTTGTCTTTTCCTTGTTTCTAAAAAAATTAGAATAGCGTGCCTCGCTCAAGAACTTCTGCCGTGTATTCATATAGTTTCTCTTCCTGAAAGATCCGGTGCCTCTATTCTTCAAACTGGATGCCTTCTTGAGGGCACAGTTTTCCAGATTCGACACAAGTTGGATTAGCGATAGTGTATTCTCGGTCAAATCGAGCATACCATTGCGCGGAGCTTTCTTTTTCGAAGCAGTTACCGTGTGGAGAGTAGGTATGCAACTGACTAGGTGTAGGAATGCGGAGTGATTTAACTATTTCATTGACGACTAAGTAAGAAGGTGGCGCGCCGTCCTCGATTGCACCGAGCTGAGGATAATCTCCGGCGCGGATGATCAAGCCGCGACTGTATCGCTCTATATAAACATCGTCACGACCTTTAAACGATTGACGTAGAGCATCCTCTCCACCAAGTTGCTGCACAAAATGATCACCTAACACAGTTTGCCAATTCACCCCTTTGATAGAGTCAATAAGGTGGATAGTCAAACTATGTGGCATTGAGTCAATCTCAAGCCCCAAGTAACGTCGGGCGAGTTCAAACTCTATTGGCAAATAGCTATCGAAATCATAAGGAAGAATTGTTGATAAGCCACCATACCCGTGTTCTGCATTGATTTTTGAACTCAGGAAATCTATCCAGTGATTGTATCGAGATGATCCGAGTTCGGTGGTTATAAACTGCCAAGGAAGTACGATTTTTATATATGATCGAGCATGGTCGCCGTGCAATTCCCGGCTGTTCATGGCTGAAATTCCGTAGTCTTCAGCTTGATACATGCTTGCGGCGCTGGTTAATTGCCATTCGTATTGATCATGCGGGCCTGAACGGATTATTTTTTCTACAGTCTTTTCAAAATTTTGCGATGTAAGCTTGGTGTGTTTGTCTTTGATCTGGCCTTTTAAGTGAGTGCCGAATTCTTGGTAAAAGGCCCGAAAACAATCCATTACAGCTATTTTAACGTCAGTGGTGTAACCACCTTTGAAGTAAAGTGTAGCGATCACGCCGAGTTTGACTACTGGTGTTCCGTCTGAAAGCCTAAATGACAAATCTTCGGCGCGATTCTCGAGGTTTTTAATTTTGTCGTTCACGACTGTTCTCGCCCTATAGATCGGATGGTAATAGCTTGCCTTGGCGCTAGCATGCCCTGAATTCGACTTATCAACAGACGAAACGGGTTTTTAAGTCTTCTATTCATTTTGTCTTTTTATAAATACTTGTTCAGAGTCTGACGGTGAGCTCTGAGCGAGTAGCAGCACTGCTTAGTCTTCGCCTGACCAGTACCAGAGTGTATCGCCCCAGTCGGAGTCATTGAAGCTAGGCATTAACTCGCCTTGTTTGAAAAATTTTCTCGAATTTGCTTTAGCGGGAGTGAACCAGTAACCATCTTTTGTGCACGGTTTATTTGACTCGATACGGGACGGGGGGGGCGATGCTCTCATTTTGATCAAAACGCTCGTACCAAAGGTTGGTACTTTGCTCCTCGAAGCAGTTTCCATAGGGAGAATAATGATGGAGTTGATCGGGTTCAGGATTTCGGACTAATTTCAGAATGCGATTAACCGCGATGTACGAGTCGAGACCGCCTTCACCTATCGGGCCTAACTCAGGATACTCGCCTGCTTGAATAATTACTCCGTTATCATAGTTGATAATATCGATGTTCCCACTTCCGCTTAATTTTTGTCGCAGAACGGACTCTCCGCCTAGGTTCTCGATGAATGAATTTCCAATAATTGACTGCCAGTTAACTCCTTTTATATGGTTGACCAGTTCCGATGCCAAACTATGAGGCATGGAGTCGACGTCCAATCCGCTATATTTTTGAGAAAGTTCAAATTCTATGGGCATATAGCTGTCGTAGTCGAACGGTAATATGCTCGATAAACCGCCATAGCCATGCTCTGCTTCGACCTGATTGCAAAGGTACGTTACCCATGCTTTGTAATTGCCGCGCCCTTCGTCTGTGGTAATGAACTCCCAGGGGAAGACCAACTTTATATACGAGCGTTCGCTATCCTCGTGTATTTCTCGAGAACTAAGCGTGGAAATTCCATAGCTTGCGGCTTCTTTGGTACTAGTGGCACTGGTCAGGTGCAGCTCGCAACGGTCATTACCAGATGATGTCTGGATTTTGGTGATGGCTTTTTCTAATGTTGTCGACGTTAGTGTTTTATAGCTGTCCTGAAGTAAACCTTTAAGATTGGCTCCGAATTCATCATGGAATCTTCGAAAACATTCGATGATTTTCAACTTTTTTTCGGCTGTGTAACCGTCTTTAAAGTAAACCGTAGCGATCACGCCAAGTCTCACCACCGAAGTTCCGTCCGGTAACTCGAACGATAAATCCGGCGCATATTCTAAAAGATTCTTTAGGTTATTCATTTTCTGAGTGTAGCTGATAATTTCGGGCGTATTCGACAAGGTCTTTTGGATAAACCATATGGTCAATATTGTGATCATCTATGCCGTATAGAAACGCGACAGCACCTGCCTCGAACGCCCAGTATCCAACATAGCTTCCTTCGTCACCCTGCAGATGAGAGTCGTGCCAAGGCGCTTGTTTAAATGCCGGGTACCATTCTTTGCAATATTCCGCCAACAGATCAGATGCTTCATCTTTTTCATCTGCGTAGATGGCCTGGAGAAGAGGCGTATAAACTTCGTGGTACCAGTCGTCAATGTCTTCTCTTTCGGGGAGTACTTTGCATAGAAGATCCTCATACAAAGCATCTTGACCATTGTAGCCTGCTTTATCAAAGAGTTCGACGAATCGCTTTAGTAGATCTGTGCGGCGCAGCAGTATGCATAAACTAATTACTTGAATACACTCTTCGTACTCATCTAGCCAGTCGTCAATGGCAAGAGGCGATATATCTACTATATTTTCAGATAGAGATAGTTTTTCCTGGCGGTTCTCATAGTGTGTAATGAGCTCTTCGAGAAGCGGTACTAACGAGGTTATTTCTAATCCGGCAGTATACGAGATGAACAGTTTCTTTAAGGCTACGTTTTTGAAGTGCGTAGCTCTTAATGAGGCTTCTTGCTCTGGAGTGTCTGACTCGAATGTATTGTCTGCCCAGAACTCTTTAGTTTCTTCGCTGTAGTCGAGAAAGTCGAAATATCTGGCCTCGTTTAAAAAATGTTGTCTTCTGTTCATAACAGAGTTTTTACTCAAGGGTGAAGATGATAGTGACGGCTTTTTTTGGTAAAACGCTTTTTAGTTCAATTGTAGGTGGTTTGACTTGGCTTTCATGAGGGTGGGCGGAGTAGTTGTGAAAGTTTGTCAAGTATATTGCTTCCCGTTCTTGCACGCTTCGCTCAGCGTTCAAGGGCTAGCGCCGAGCGAAGGGGAAAGCAGATTATTCCTCGCCGGACCAATACCAAATCGTATCGCCCCATTTCGAGTCGCTAATTTTTGGCATTATGTCACCTTGTAAGAAGTGAGTTCTTGACTGGGCCTGAGCGGGTGTAAACCAATATCCGGTCTTGTTACACGGTTGCCCTGCATCTATACGAGCAACTTGGGATCCGTTATCCGGTCTATAATTTCGGGCGTACTCCACTAAATCCTTTGGGTAAACCATATGGTCTATTTTGCTGTCATCTATGCCGTACAAGTAGGCAATAGCTCCTGCCTCGATAGCCCAATAACCTACATAGCTTCCCTTTTCCCCCTGTAGGTGAGTATCGTACCAGGGAGCTTGTTTAAATGCGGGATACCACTGCTTGCAGTAATCATTCAAGAATTTGGAGGATTTTTCTTTGGTGTCCGAGTATATGGCCTGGATCAGTGGTGTATATACATCGTGGTACCATCTATCGACATCGTGTCTGTTCGGTAACACGTTTCTTAATAAATCTTCGTATAGGGTGTCATCACCAGCATATCCGGCATCATCTATAAGGACTACGAAGCGCTTCAATAAATCGATACGGTGCAGGAGTATACACAAACCTATGACCTGTACGCACTCCTCATACTGGTAAGACCAATCATCGATAGCGAGAGGTGAAATTTTGGGTGCTTGTTCAAAAATCGATAATTTTTCTTGCCATATTTCGTATTTCTCTATTAGCTCCTCAAGTAGCGGAATGATGATTTCAATTTCCTCTCCCGCTGTGTAGCACGCGAAAATTTTATCGAGTAGAAGGCTTTGAAATTGCTCGGCTCGAAGTGAAGCCTCCTCTTCGGGAGAGTCTGACTCAAACGTATTTGTTTTGCAGAACTCAATAACTTCATCATATTCTTTTAAGAAATTTCTATAGTGATTTTCGCTATAGAATTTTTGTCTTTTATTCATGTTTTAGACCTCAATGGTAAGCGATTCTAGCTTTCCATACTTCTTGATTAAAGATTTTTTGCGTTTGTTTACAAAACCTTTAACCTCGTCTTCATTGTAGTGAAATGCTTTATGATTTTTGTGTGTTTCGTCATTTTTATTACCCAGACGGGCGCTTGCGTGTTCTTTAGGACTAAGGCTCGGGTGGTAGAGAGGCGAATAGAAAAGATGACGACTGTATGAACTTCTTACCTGAGCTGCTAGTGCGGGTCCAAGAACTGCATTTCTGATGTTCTTGAAGATCCACTGCTTACTCATCTGCACTAATATAACTTTTGTCTTGGGTGCTGTTGCTTGCTTTGATTTAATAGTAGTTGGCTGACCTTTGCCTGACCTGACAGGCGCCTTGCTCTGGCTACTAGCTTGATCACTTTCAATAGGTTCGATCAAGTCACTCGGGTCTGGTAGCCCGGAAATTCCAAGTTTTGAACTAACACCTGGTTTTCGAGTGTTGTTTATCTTGCGCATAAACTTTGGAGCATCTTCATCACGGCTTGCCTTAGCTTCCACGATGGCAAATTTCTTACCTTCGTTATTTGCCGGATTAGCGCGCCACACAGCATCGATGCCTGTTCCGTTCGCACCATCCGTTAGCTTGTACAGTACGTGGCTAGCCTTAGGACTTCCGCCTGCGGAAAGTTTCCCCAACTTACTGGCACTAGGTTCACCCTCAAGCCACTTCCCATCAGCACCCTTGTCATGCCCGTCCCAATCCTTGCCCCAGCCAAACTCCACTGCACAGATGTAGTCCGCAATGTGTTCGCCACTCACTCCCAAACCTTCGTTCAAAATGCTGGAAGGGGCCTGAAGGCCCATTTTCGAGGCTTCGACCTGGTTGGAGTGGGTGCCACTGGCGCCATCGGTGCCTTTCGCTGCAACCGAGGAGTCTTTGTTGGCGGGTTTTTCTGCTCTTTTCGGGTGGCTGGAGCCGGAGCCGGCTGCCGAGCTATTGCGCTGCATGCCTTTCCATTTCACCAGTCGCTTTTCAACGATCCCGACCATGGCCGGCATGTTGTCGCGGGAGGAGGCGAGGACGGTGACGACGGAGGTTTTTGCCCAGTTGGGCAGGCTCTGGAACGTCGAGGAGCCTTTGACGCCGGTGATGATTTCATCGAGTTCGCCGCGTAGCTTGCCAGCGTTGAATATCTGCTTGAGCAGTTCTTCGGGGCTGGTTTTGATTCCGCACTCTTGCAGGACGAAACGGAGCAGGTCGAACAGTACCGGGGCATAGCGCTGCGGGTCTTTATTGACGATGCGCAGGCTTTTTTTCAGGCCGTCGCCGGGGCCTGGAATCCAGCCGATGACGGCCATCAGCAGGTCAAACTGTGCGTCTTCCTTGCCATCGGTCGACTCTGCGTTGTAGAGGACGATCGCGGATTCAATGGTGTCGTAGGCATCGATGGCTTGCCCCAGGAATGGCACTGCGCCTAGCGCGATGCCTTTTGCCAGCTCAACGGCGGCTTCTTGATAGGCGGCGCTACGGTCTTCGCCGCCGTCGTTTGCGCTCTCAGCTACTGCCTCGCTCATGTCAGCCTCCCTGCGGCTTTCTCCACTAATGCTTGTAAATCAACCTGGTTCGGGTCCAGGCCGAGCTTGCGTAAATCTTCGTTAACTTTTTCGTCCGAGTTCTGCACCACCGCGACACTTTCGCGGCTGAACGGCCGTGGATCTTCGCCGTAATAGACTTTGGCCGGTCCTTTCGGCACGTCTTCCAACCGGGCGAAGCCGTCATCGTCCAGCACGCCTTCACGGGTCGAGCCATCGGCAAAATCAACGCGATAAGACGCGCCCGGCACTGGCTCCAGATTGTCGTAGTGCAAATTCAACTCAAGCCACGTCGGGTTGGCCTTGGCTTTTTCCATCAGCCTTCCGGCGATGTCTGCCGCTGCCAACCCCGGAATCAACGGCACCAAAATCCCGATCCCGGTGCCCACGCCAGGCGCGCCGCCGGTATTGACCTTCACTTCTGCGCCGCTGATGGTCACGCCGCCGGCGTCGACCTTGACGAAACTGCCGCCAGCCTTGGCGGTGAGTTCCATGCCGGCGTCTATCACGACCTTGTCGCCGGCGTGGTAGTGGATTTCGCTGCCGGCTTCGACGAATTGAGCGGTGCCGACTTTTACGTGCTGGGTCACGCCGACGGTCAGGTGCTCGTCGGCGCGCATTTCGCTGATGCGGTCCAGATGGGTGATGCGGTGTTCTTCAACCTTGAATTCGCTCAGCGTGTTGGCTTCGACGGTGTCGTGCCGTTCGTTGCCGACGCGAATCTTCTGATCGTGTTCGATGTTCTCGTCCCAATCGCGTTGGGCGTGGATGTAGATCTGCTCGACGCCTTTCTTGTCTTCGATGCGGAATTCGTTGTAGCCCTTGCCGCCCGGTG